>NZ_JACTVI010000066.1 GCF_014495685.1 Streptomyces sp. TRM68367
TCACTCGCCGACTACCTCGCTAAACTCGCCCTCCGACCGCAAAACAAGCCAGTTACTTAAGATCGTAATTTTCGGCGCAGGATACTAGGATGCCTGAGTCCATGAAGCTAAGCAGCGGCCAGCTTGGATGGTGTCCCGCCACTACGCCCTCGGACCGGTCGCGTACTCATCGGTACCAGTCCCGCCACGTCCTCTCGCACGAGTCGCACTGAAAGCGGCGTACCCGCACCAGCAGGGTCGTGGGGCGGTGCACCGAGGTAAGATCACTCCGTTGATCTGGGGTTTTTGCGCTGGTTGGCATTGAAGCGCGCTTTCTTCTGACGATTCCCGCACGTGTTCATGTCACACCATTTGCGAGTGCGACTTTGGCTGGTGTCGAAGAAGGCGGCTTGGCAGGTTGGTGATGCACACAAGGCCAATTTTCCGTCTCGTTCGCCTGCGATGATGCTGATCGCGTCCGCGGCGATCACGCTGAGGGCATCTTCCACGCAGGAAGCCGAGCTGAGCCGCCAGCGCCGCTTGCCCTCGGGCGTCAGGATCGCTGCGGCCCGACCCTGAGCGCTGCAGTCATTGATGACTTGGACAGCAGATGCAGGGAGAGCTTCCTGGATCGCGGCCGCTGTCGCGACGGCGTGAATCGACTCCCTCAGTTCCCGAGCGAGGTCGAGCTGGGCAGTGGTGCAGGAGTCCACGGCGAGGCCGTTCACTGCCAGCCAGTCGACGAGTCGGTGCGGCGTGGGAATGCGCTCCACAGTGTTGCCATGACGCTCCGACAGGGTCCCCGTGAAGCTGGTCGCCAGCACGTTGCCAAGGCGGAAGTCAGGGAACGCAGCACGCATGGAACCACCTTAGCCGGTTGCAGCGTCGCTCGGAGAACTGCTAGAACCGTCTTAGCCGGTTCGCGATAGGTCGTAGCCGGTTCCACGATGGCCAGGAGGTCTCATGCCCCGTCCAACCAGCGACGTGCAAGCCTTTGAAGCCCAGGCGACTGACGCTGACCTCGGCGATCTGCGCGCGCGACTGGCCGCGGCGCGGCTACCGGAGGCTGAGACGGTCTATCGCGCCGCGCCCGACCCTCGCCGATGGGAACAGGGCGTTCCTCTCGCCGACCTCGTCGATGTCGTGAACTACTGGCGCACCGGGTACAACTGGCGGTCGTTCGAAGAGCGCCTCAACCGGATCGGCCAGTTCCGCACGACCATTGATGATCTGGGAATCCACTTCCTGCACCGCCGATCCGCGCGCGCAGATGCCACTCCTCTGATCTTGACGCACGGCTGGCCAGACAGCATTGCTCGGTTCATCGATGTAGTAGACGAGCTGGCAGATCCGAAAGATGCAGACGCGCCGGCGTTCCACGTCGTGGTCCCGTCGCTACCAGGCTTTGGTTACAGCGACAAGCCGGCCACCACCGGGTGGGGAACCGAAAAGATCGCGGCCGCATGGGTGGAACTGATGGGAAGGCTCGGCTACAGCAAGTTCGCAGCCCACGGCGGCGACTGGGGAGGGAACATCACCACGGTTCTCGGCGGCAGGTTCCCGGCGCACGTTCTCGGCATCCACACAACGTTCGCGGAGGGACCGCCCGGGTTGACAACGGACGGGCTGACGGCGGTCGAGCGCAAGTGGACCGAGGAAACCCGCGATTTCTGGCGCCACCGCGCGGCGTACGCGAAGCAGCAGGCGACCCGACCGCAGACCATCGGCTACTCGCTCGTCGACTCACCGGTCGGGCTTCTTGCCTGGATCCTTGACAAGTTCGCCGAGTGGTCAGATACCGAAGACAGCCCGTTCGAGACGATTTCCAGAGACCGCGTTCTTGACGACGTCACCCTGTATTGGCTGACGCGGACCGGCGCATCGGCGGCCCGCATCTACTACGAAAGCCACAACTCGCTGGACCCCGAACTTCGGGTCGACGTCCCGTCAGCACTCACTATGTATCCCCGCGACGTCGAGAAGTGTCCGCGCCCCTGGGCACAGGAGCGGTACCGGCACATCGTCCGATGGAGGTCCCCCGAAACCGGGGGACATTTCCCGTCGCTGGAGGTTCCCGAGTATTTCGTCAAAGATCTGCAAGAAGGCCTCGCCGCAGTGCTGGCCGCTAATCGGTGAACGCGGCTCGGCGACCCGGCACTCGATCACCGCCTGACCCGGCTCAAGGCGTTGCCCAACGGCTTCCAGACCGAGTTCATCGAGACGGCAGAACGTGGTCGGACAGGGCGCGGCGAAGATGGCGTGGAGCATGTCGAGGTCTTTCGGATGGGCGAACCCGACGAACGTCGAGGAAGTTTTTATGTCCTCCCAGTGGTTGCCGACCCATTGGCCCCACGCTGGAGCTCGGTTGCCGAAGATGCCGTCTTTCTTGCGACGTTCGGCTTCTGCGGCCTTGGCTCGGGCGATGGCCTGGGCCTTGGCTCGTGCTTCGGCCTGCGCTATGGCTCCGGCGACGGCACCGTCACCGACGCCTCCGGTACGGCCAGCAGCGTCCCCTGGAGCGGAGTCACTCACCGGGGTGACTGGACCGGAGACGGCTACGAGGACCTCATCGCCCCGCGCGACGACACCACGGCGTACACCGACCGGCTGTGGTCCACCCCAACAATGGTTACGGCTTGGCCTGCGGTGACTGCCGCTCGTCGCGGCCTCCCCTGCATCGCTGCACGCGGGGGAGCCCCCTTACTGCCCACGTGTCCTGACGAGCTTGAGTTCCTTCCCTCTCAACGCTCGCATGGTGGACTCCGCGCCCCCGCGCCGGGACCGCCCGGTAGGCTGATCGCGGGCCGTGACTGGCGTGCTGGGATGGGAGCGACCATCGGGGAGCGGCCCCTGGACCCTCTGTCCAGCGACGCCGGGCCTCGCGTCCGGCACCGAGTGCCGTGCGCCTGGGCCGTACCGTGAACGCTGAACGCAACGTCCGGAGGTCCGTTTCCATGTCAGCCGAGCCCCTGTCCACCGCTTCCACCGCCTACCGTGCCGCCCTCGACGTGATCCGCGCCGTCGAGCCGCGCGTGGCCGACGCCATCGGCCAGGAGGTCGCCGACCAGCGCGAGATGCTCAAGCTGATCGCCTCCGAGAACTACGCCTCCCCGGCCACGCTCCTGGCCATGGGCAACTGGTTCAGCGACAAGTACGCCGAGGGCACCATCGGCCGCCGCTTCTACGCCGGCTGCCGCAACGTCGACACCGTCGAGTCGCTGGCCGCGGAGCACGCCAAGGAGCTCTTCGGCGCCCGCCACGCCTACGTCCAGCCGCACTCCGGCATCGACGCCAACCTCGTCGCCTTCTGGTCCGTCCTCGCCCAGCGCGTCGAGGCCCCCGCCCTGGAGAAGGCCGGTGTCCGCCAGGTCAACGACCTCTCCGAGGCCGACTGGGCCGAGCTGCGCCGCGCCTTCGGCAACCAGCGGATGCTCGGCATGTCCCTGGACGCCGGCGGCCACCTCACCCACGGCTTCCGCCCGAACATCTCCGGCAAGATGTTCGACCAGCGCTCCTACGGCACCGACCCGGCCACGGGCCTGATCGACTACGAGGCCCTGCGCGCCTCCGCCCGCGAGTTCAAGCCGCTGATCATCGTCGCCGGCTACTCGGCGTACCCCCGTCTGGTGAACTTCCGGATCATGCGCGAGATTGCCGACGAGGTCGGGGCGACCTTGATGGTGGACATGGCGCACTTCGCCGGCCTGGTGGCCGGCAAGGTCCTCACCGGCGACTTCGACCCGGTCCCGCACGCCCAGATCGTCACGACCACCACCCACAAGTCGCTGCGCGGCCCGCGCGGCGGCATGGTCCTGTGCGACGACTCCCTCAAGGACCAGGTCGACCGCGGCTGCCCGATGGTCCTCGGCGGTCCCCTCCCGCACGTCATGGCCGCCAAGGCCGTCGCCCTGGCCGAGGCCCGGCAGCCCGCCTTCCAGGACTACGCCCAGCGCATCGTCGACAACTCCCGTGCCCTCGCCGAGGGCCTGACGCGCCGCGGCGCCACCCTGGTCACCGGCGGCACCGACAACCACCTCAACCTGATCGACGTCGCCACCTCCTACGGCCTCACCGGCCGCCAGGCCGAGGCCGCCCTGCTGGACTCCGGCATCGTCACCAACCGCAACGCCATCCCGGCCGACCCCAACGGCGCCTGGTACACCTCCGGCATCCGCATCGGCACCCCCGCCCTGACCACCCGGGGCCTGGGCACCGCCGAGATGGACGAGATCGCCGCCCTCATCGACCGCGTCCTGACCACCGCCGAGCCCGGCACCACCAGCAAGGGCACCAAGTCCAAGGCCCAGCACGTCCTGGATGCGAAGATCGCCGACGAGATCGCCCACCGCGCCACCGACCTCCTCCAGGGCTTCCCGCTCTACCCGGAGATCGACCTGGGCTGACGCTCCCCTCGCCGAGCGGGCCTACGGCCCGATCAGTTCCTGCCGTGGCGGCCCGGTTCCTCGTCGGGCCGCCACGCGCAGGAGGCCCTGGCTCCGAGAGCAGCCGAACCCCTGTTACACCGCCGGAGACGGATCGGTTCCCACCTGTTTCCGACTCGTTCCGGAGCGGTCCGGGGGACCTGAGAGAATGGGCAGCATGGCCTCTGACCGCCCACCCGTCGCCCACCACCGCCCTCAGGGGAATGGCTCCGCCATGCAGCGTCGTCCGCGCGTGCTCTCCGGCATCCAGCCCACCGCCGGCTCGTTCCACCTCGGCAACTACCTCGGCGCCGTCCGCCAGTGGGTGGCCCTGCAGGAGACCCACGACGCGTTCTACATGGTCGTCGACCTGCACGCGATCACGCTGCCGCAGGACCCGACGGACCTGCGCGCCAACACCCGCCTGGCCGCCGCCCAGCTGCTGGCCGCCGGCCTCGACCCGGAGCGCTGCACGCTCTTCGTCCAGAGCCACGTCCCCGAGCACGCCCAGCTCGCCTGGGTCATGAACTGCCTCACCGGCTTCGGCGAGGCCTCCCGCATGACCCAGTTCAAGGACAAGTCCGCCAAGCAGGGTGCGGACCGGGCCTCCGTCGGCCTGTTCACGTACCCGATCCTCCAGGTCGCGGACATCCTGCTCTACCAGGCCAACGAGGTCCCGGTGGGCGAGGACCAGCGCCAGCACATCGAGCTGACCCGCGACCTCGCCGAGCGCTTCAACGGCCGCTTCGGCCAGACCTTCACCGTCCCGAAGCCGTACATCCTCAGGGAGACGGCGAAGATCTACGACCTCCAGGACCCGTCGATCAAGATGAGCAAGTCGGCGTCCACGCCGAAGGGCCTCATCAACCTCCTCGACGATCCCAAGGCCACCGCGAAGAAGGTCAAGAGCGCGGTCACCGACACCGAGACCGTCATCCGCTACGACGTCGAGAACAAGCCCGGCGTCAGCAACCTGCTCACCATCTACTCCACCCTCACCGGGGCAGGTGTCGCCGAGCTGGAGCAGAAGTACGACGGCAAGGGCTACGGTGCGCTCAAGACGGACCTCGCCGAGGTCATGGTCGAGTTCGTGACGCCCTTCCGGGAGCGCACCCAGCAGTACCTGGACGACCCGGAGACGCTGGACTCGATCCTGGCCAAGGGCGCGGAGAAGGCGCGTGCCGTCGCCGCGGAGACCCTCTCCCAGGCGTACGAGAGGGTGGGCTTCCTGCCCGCCAAGCACTGACCCCGGGCCACGGCGACGGGCCGTACCACCACACAGCGCTGCACATCACTCCGGTTGCGCCTGCCCGCAGCAGGGCCGTGGCCGTACAGTCGATAACCGGGTGGCCGCAACCGCGGCCACTCCTGATCACCAACCGGACGAGCTTCACCAACTGAAACGACAGGAGACGACGTGGGGACCGTAACGATCGGTGTCTCGATCGCGGTCCCGGAGCCTCACGGCAGCGAGCTCCAGCAGCTGCGCGCGGGCTTCGGCGACGCCGCGGCACACGGCATCCCCACCCACGTCACCCTGCTGCCACCGACCGAGCTCGACGACGCGGCGCTGGCGGCCGTCGAGGCGCACCTGACCGAGGTGGCCGCGGCCGGCCGGCCGTTCCCGATGCGGCTGCGCGGCAGCGGCACCTTCCGGCCGCTGTCGCCGGTGGTTTTCGTGCAGGTCGTCGAGGGCGCCGAGGCCTGCACCTGGCTGCAGAAGGAGGTCCGCGACGCCTCCGGGCCCGTCGCACGCGAACTGCAGTTCCCCTACCACCCGCACGTCACCGTGGCGCACGGCATCGACGAGGCGGCGATGGACCGCGCGTACGAGGAGCTCGCCGACTACGAGGCGGACTGGTCCTGCACCGGCTTCGCCCTCTACGAGCAGGGTGCTGACGGAGTGTGGCGCAAGCTGCGGGAGTTCCCGTTCGGCAGCGCGGTGGTGCCGCCGCAGGCGGGGCATGCGGAGCGCGGGTCGCTGCCGGCGCGGTGAGCGCACGCCCCGGTGATCACAGGGGCAGCCGCCGGAACACCCCTCGCGGCAGGTGCCGCAGCGCCGACATCACCATGCGCAGCGCGCCGGGCACCCACACGGTCTCCGAGCGGCGGCGCAGGCCCAGTTCGACGGCCGTGGCGACCGCTTCCGGGGTCGTGGCGAAGGGGGATCCGTCCAGGCCGGCGGTCATCTTGGAGCGGACGAAGCCGGGGCGTACGACCATGACGTGGACGCCGGTGCCGTGCAGTGCGTCGCCCAGGCCCTGGGCGAAGGCGTCCAGGCCGGCCTTGCTGGAGCCGTAGATGAAGTCGGCGCGGCGGGCCCGCTCGCCGGCGACGGAGGACAGCACGACCAGGGAGCCGTGGCCCTGGGACTGGAGCGCGCGGGCGCAGACCAGGCCCGCCGAAACCGCGCCGGTGTAGTTGGTCTGCGCGACCCGTACGGCGGCCTGCGGCTCCCGCTCGTCGTGGGCCTGGTCGCCGAGGATGCCGAAGGCGAGCAGCACCATGTCGATGTCGCCCTCCGCGAAGACCTTGCCGAGCACCGCCTCGTGGGACGCGGCGTCGAGGGCGTCGAAGGCGACGGTGTGCACCTCGGCGCCCAGTCCGCGCAGGTGCCCGGCCGCCTCGTCCAGGGCGGGGGAGGGGCGGCCCGCGAGCCAGACGGTGCGGGTGCGGCGCGCGATCAGGCGGCGCGTGGTGGCCAGCGCGATCTCGGACGTACCGCCGAGGACGAGCAGGGACTGGGGGAGGCCGAAGGCGTCCTTCACGACAGCTCCTTGAGGGTGGGGCGACAAGGTCTGGAGTCCGAGGTCACCGTCAGAGTCCGAGGCGCCGGGACAGGTCGGACGTGAACACCCCGCGTGGGTCCAGTTCCGCGCGCAGCGCGCGGAAGTCGTCCAGCCGGGGGTACATCGCGGCGAGCAGGTCCGGGCGCAGGCGGGAGTCCTTGGCGAGGGACACGCGGCCGCCGGCCGTGGCGACCTCCTCGTCCAGTTCGTCGAGGAAGGCGCCGAGACCGGGCAGGTTCGCCGGGACGTCCAGAGCCAGGCTCCAGCCGGGCACGGGGAAGGACAGCCAGCCCGGGTCGGCCTCCCCGAGCCGTTTGAGGACGGCCAGGAACGACGGGCAGCGGCGTTCGGAGACGCGCCGCACGATCCGGCGCAGGGCGTCCTCCCGGCCGTGTCCGACGACGAACTGGTACTGCACGAAGCCGCCGCGGCCGTAGACGCGGTTCCAGTGGGGCACGCCGTCCAGGGGGTGGAAGAACCTGGCCAGCTTCTGGAGTTCGCCGGTACGCGCGCGTGGTGCCTTGCGGTACCAGAGCTCGTTGAACAGGCCCACGGTCGTGCGGGTCAGCAGGCCCTCCGGTACGAACGCGGGGGCGGCCGGGAGGCGGGAGGTACGGAAGGCCAGCGGGTCCCTACGCGCGCGCGTGCCGTCGGGCAGGCCCTGAAGGGGTGCGTGGTCGCCGCGGGTCAGGACCGCGCGGCCGGTCGCCGCGCCGCGCGCGAGCAGGTCGATCCAGGCGACCGAGTAGCGGTAGCGGTGGTCGGTGGCCGCGAGGCGGGCCAGCAGGTCGTCGAGGTCCGTGGTGCGTTCGGTGTCGACCGACATCAGGGACGTCTCGACCGGCAGCAGCCGGATCGTGGCGGTGAGGATCACGCCGGTCAGGCCCAGGCCGCCGGTGGTCGCGTCGAACAGGGGCGTGCCGGGGCGTACGGTGCGGATCTCGCCGTCGGCGGTGAGCAGTTCGAACGACAGCACGTGCCGGGAGAACGAGCCGGACACATGGTGGTTCTTGCCGTGGATGTCCGCGCCGATCGCCCCGCCGACGGTCACCTGGTTCGTGCCGGGCGTCACCGGCAGGAACCAGCCGAGCGGCAGCAGCACCTCCGTCAGCCGGTGCAGCGAGATCCCCGCGTCGCACAGCACCGTGCCGCCGTCGGCGTCGATGGCGTGCACCCGGTCCAGGCCGGTCATGTCGAACACGGCACCGCCTGCGTTCTGCGCCGCGTCCCCGTACGCCCGTCCCAGGCCTCTGGGGATGCCGCCGCGCGCCCCGCACTCCCGGACGGCGGCCAGTGCCTCCTCGTACGTGCGCGGGCGGATCAGCCGGGCGGCGGTGGGGGCGGTGCGGCCCCAGCCGGTGACGGAAACGGTGTCGGCAGACATGGCGGTGACCGTATCGCCGTTATGTGGGCGATTCATTATGAAACATTCGATTACTCACCGAAACGGGTGATTAGTGGGATGTCGCTCTATAGTGCCGGGTGTCGACGGTGGCCACACTCTGCTCTTCCGGGGCACTCGGACATGGGTCTTCCATAGCGAGGGCAGGGACGGATCATGGACTGGCTGAAAAAGCTCCCTGTCGTAGGGCCGGCGCTCGCGCGGCTGATGGCCACGCACGCGTGGCGGTCGTACGAGCGGCTGGACCGCGTGAAGTGGACGCGGCTGGCCGCCGCGATGACCTTCACCAGCTTTGTCGCGCTGTTCCCGCTGCTGACCATGGCCACCGCGATCGCCGCCGCGACGCTCAGCACCGAGCGGCAGAACGAGCTGCAGGACAAGATCGCCGAGCAGGTGCCCGGCATCTCCGACCAGCTGAACATCGACGGCCTGGTGCAGAACGCCGGCACTGTCGGCCTCATCGCGGGCGCTGTCCTGCTGGTCACCGGCATCGGCTGGGCCGGCGCCACGCGCGAGTGCCTGCGCGCGGTGTGGGAGCTGCCGGACGACGAGGGCAACCCCGTCCTGCGCAAGGTCAAGGACGCGGGCATCCTCGTCGGCCTCGGCGGCGCCGTCCTGGTCACGATCGCCGCCTCCGCCGTCGCCTCCGCGATGGTCGGCTGGATCACCCGGCAGCTCGGCATCAGCGAGGGCGGCTGGGGCGGCGCCCTGCTGTACGTCGCCGCGTTCACCATCGCTGCCCTCGCGGACTTCCTGCTCCTGCTGTACGTCCTGACCCTGCTGCCCGGCGTCGAGCCGCCGCGCCGGCGCCTGGTCGTCGCGGCGCTGACCGGCGCGGTCGGCTTCGAACTGCTCAAACTGCTGCTCAGCGGCTATATACAGGGTGTGGCCGCGAAGAGCATGTACGGCGCGTTCGGTGTCCCCGTCGCCCTGCTGCTGTGGATCAACTTCACCGCGAAGCTGGTCCTGTTCTGCGCCGCGTGGACGGCGACGGGGAGCAAGGCGGCCGAGCTCACGGACGAGTCCGGCGGCGCACCAGATCGGGCAGCGGCCAGCGACGGTTGACCAGGAACGCACCGGCCCCGAGCAGCACCAGCACCCCGCCGGTGATGCCGAGCGCGACCCCGATGCCGCTGGCGCCGTCCCCGGCCGCCGAGCTGGCCACCGGCTTCGACCCGGTCTCCGCACCGCCGCTGCCCCCGGCGCCCCCGGCCTCGCCCGAGGCGTTCGAACCCGGCTGGGAGCCCGCCTCCTCGGCGCCCTTCGGCGGCACCAGGTCGCCCACCGGCTGCGCCTTCCCGGCCGCCTTGAATCCCCAGTCGAACAGCCGCGCGGTCTCCTTGTAGACCTCGTTGTGCTCCTTCTTCTCCGGGTGCATGACCGTGACGAGCAGCACCCTGCCGTTCCGCTCGGCCACGCCGGTGAAGGTCGCGCCCGCGTTGGTGGTGTTGCCGTTCTTGACGCCCGCGATGCCCTGGTAGACCGGCAGGTCGGAGTCGCCGGACAGCAGCCGGTTGGTGTTCTGGATCTCGAAGGACTTACGGACCGTCTTGCCCTTCTTGTCCTTCTTCGTCCCGCCCGGGAACTTGGCCGTGACCGTCGAGCAGTACTCGCGGAAGTCCTTCTTCTGCAGCCCGGACCGGGCGATCAGCGTCAGGTCGTACGCGGACGACACCTGCCCCGCGGCGTCGTAGCCGTCGGGGCTGACCGCGTGCGTGTCGAGGGCCTGGAGTTCCTCGGCGTGCTCGTTCATCTCCTTGACGGTGGCCTCGGCGCCGCCGTTCATCGCGGACAGCACGCGCACGGCGTCGTTGCCGGAGCGCAGGAAGACCCCGAGCCACAGGTCGTGCACGGTGTACGTCTCGTCCTCCTTTATCCCGACCAGGCTGGAGCCGGAACCGAGGCCGGCCAGGTCGGAGGGGACCACCTTGTGCTTGAGGGTCCTGGGGAACTTCGGCAGCACCGTGTCCGCGAACAGCATCTTCAGCGTGCTCGCCGGGGCCAGCCGCCAGTGCGCGTTGTGCGCGGCGATCACCTCGCCGGACTCGGCGTCGGCGACGACCCACGAGCGGGCGGTGACGTCCTTGGGCAGCACCGGCACGCCGCCGGCGAGATTGACCTGCGTGCCCGGCAGTCCGAGCCGGGCGCCGCCCACGGTCGACATCTTCGCCGGGGGCGTGGCCGGCGGACTGGCCGGCGGGCTCGGCTTGGCGGCGGCGACGGGCGCGGTCAGCGCGAGGGACGAGACGACGGCGGATGCGACCAGCAGGGATCGCCTGGAGAGCTTCTGAGGTGCGGGCACGATCGAGAACGTACATGCCGTTCGGTCGGAATGCTCGCCTCCGCCCCCACCCCGGACACGGAACCAGAGAGGTGGCGGTGATACTGAACCTATGAAACTCAGCCGCCCCCTCTCCTGGTTCCTGCTCGCCTTCGGGGTGTGGAGCTGGGTCATCTGGATCACTTTCGTCAAGAACCTCGTCAAGGACAGCAGCGGGCTCGCGTTCGACGACGGACACCCCACCGCGTACTTCTGGGTGCACCTGCTGCTCGCCGTCGTTTCCTTCGTATTGGGGACGGTCATCGGGGCCATCGGGTTGCGCGGACTGCGCGCACTGCGCCGGACGTCATAACACCAACCAGGGGGACCCTCATCGTGGCCATCGTCTTCGTGCTCGTCGCCCTGCTCGCCGTGGGCGTGCTGGTGGTGAGCAACTGGTACGTCTGGCGCCGGCTGTTCCGGGACACGACCCGGGGCCCGGGCCTCGCGCGGCGCGCGGGGGCGGTGCTCATCGCCGGCGGCTGGGCGCTCGCGGTCGGCGCGCTGGTCGCCGAACGGACCGGTGCGCCCTTCTGGCTCCAGCAGGTGCTGGCCTGGCCGGGCTTCATGTGGCTGGCCGTGTCGATCTACCTGCTCATGGCCGTGGCGGCGGGCGAGGTCGTACGACCGCTGCTGCTGCGGTTCCTGCGGCGGCGCGGGTCCGCCGAGGAGCCCGTGGCGGAGCCGGCGCCGATACCGGCGGCGGCCGGGGCGGCGAAGGGAGCGGGGACGGAGCCGGCGATGCCCGGAACGCCCCAGGAGCCGTCCGCCGCGGAGGAGCCGCAGCGGCCGCTCCAGGAACCCTCCCGCCGCCTGTTCGTCTCCCGCGTCGTCGCGGGTGCCGCCGCCGCGGCAGCCGTCGGGACCGTCGGCTACGGCACGTACGGCGTGCTGCGCGGCCCGCAGGTGAAGGGGGTCACCGTGCCGCTGGCCAAGCTCCCGCGCGCGGCGCACGGCTACCGCATCGCGGTGGTCAGCGACATCCACCTCGGGCCGGTCCTCGGCCGGGGCTTCACGCAGAAGGTCGTCGACACGATCAACTCGACGCAGCCCGACCTCATCGCCGTCGTCGGCGACCTGGTGGACGGCAGCGTGCAGGACCTGCGCCCGGCGGTGGCGCCCCTGGCCCAGCTGAAGGCCCGGCAGGGCTCCTTCTTCGTCACCGGCAACCACGAGTACTTCTCCGGCGCCGAGCAGTGGGTCGAGGAGGTGCGCCGCCTGGGGCTGCGCCCGCTGGAGAACGCCCGCACGGAACTGGCGCACTTCGACCTGGCCGGCGTGAACGACGTGTCCGGCGAGGACCAGGGCGAGGGCCCCGACTATGCCAGGGCACTCGGGGACCGGGACCCGGCACGCGCGTGCGTGCTCCTCGCCCACCAGCCGGTCCAGATTCACGAGGCGGTCGACTACGACGTCGACCTCCAGCTCTCCGGCCACACCCACGGTGGCCAGATGTTCCCGTTCAACTTCATCGCGGGGGCGGCCAACCCGACCCTCGCGGGCCTGGAGCGCTACGGCGACACCCAGCTGTACGTCAGCCGCGGCGCCGGCGCCTGGGGGCCGCCCACGCGGGTGGGCGCACCGTCGGACATCACGGTGATCGAACTGGCGTCACGGCAGGCGTGAGCGGATCGCGACACCGTACGGCCCTCGTACGCCCCGCCTGACCGTGGCGGACGGGCCGCTGGTGTACGACGTCGAGCTGGCGGAGAGCAGCGAGGTGGGACGCGGTCAACTGACCGGACTGTCCCAGGACTTCCTGCCGGGATCCGGCAACACGTTCGTCATCCCCGGCAGGAAGTCCGTGAACAGCTCGTGCACCTCCCGTACGAGGGGCCGCAGCACCCGGAACCGGGCCAGCGCGACCCCGCGCGCGGTGAGTCGGGCGCCCCGCTCGGCCAGCCGGTAACTGCGCTCGCGGCCCTCCGTGCGGTCGAAGATCCAGTACAGGACGAGCCCCATCTGGGCCAGCCACATCAACTCGGGCAGGATGTCCCGCAGTTCCTCCGGCACCTTGGTCTTCACGCCGGCCAGCACCTGCCGCTGGATGCCGATGGCCTCCACGCGCGCGTGTTCCGACTCGGGCGAGAAGGGGCTGAGCGGGCTGTCCGGGTCGGCGGCGTTCTTGAAGAACTGCACCGCGAACTCGTGGTACGGCGCGGCGATGTCCAGCCACGTCGTGAGCACCCCCGCGAGCCGCGCCTCCAGGTCGGTCTCGCGGGCCAGGACCTCGCGGACCGCCACCTGGTGCTCGGCGGCGATCCGGTCGTAGAAGCCCTGGATCAGGTGCTCCTTGCCGTCGAAGTAGTAGTACGCGTTGCCGACGGAGACCCCGGCCTCCTTGGCGATGGCCCGCATCGTGGTCTTGTCGTAGCCGCGTTCCTGGAACAGCCGCATGGCGGTCTCCAGGATCAGTGCGCGGGTCTGCTCGGACTTGCTGGGAGGGGCGCCGTCGCCGGGGCCGTCGTTCTTCGCGGGCACGGAAAGAGAGCCTAACGAGTGGCGCAGGCGCCGCCGTCACAGCCCGGCGGGCTGTAGGTCCAGCCGAGGCTGGGGCCGTAGGACCACCCGTCGGAGCTCCGGTAGACCCGCCCGCTCCACCCCGGCGACCCGGCCTGCTGCGCCCCGCGCCACTTGGCGGCGGCCAGCACCGCGCCCTTGGCGAGCTTCGCGCCGGCCGGGGTGCTCAGGCGATGGGCGAGCGGCCGGTGTTCACGCAGGGCCCACAGGGTGACGACCCAGGCGGCGGAGCCCCGGTAGACCTGCCCGGCGTCCCCGACGACCGTGATCTCGTCGAGTGTGGCGCTGTGGTCCAGGGCTCGGAAGCGGCGCCGGGCCTCCTCTGAGGCGGCCGGGACCAGGTCCAGCGGCACCAGCTGGCGTTGGCGCAGCAGCCAGTCGCGCAGGAAGGTGCACAGCGAGCACTCGGCGTCGTACAGGACGGTGAGCCCGCGGACCGGGACGCGCTCGGCGTCCCGGTCCGCACGCGTGCGCGTGCCCGTCACGTCGCTCACGCCCCGGCCGACGGGGCGACCCAGTCCTGCGGCGCGACCGGCGGCAGCTGCTCCCGCTCCATCGCCCCGCGCCGCCGGATCCGGCTGAGCACGTACACGTTGCCCAGGTGCATCACGCCGAGCACCAGCAGCACGACGCCGAGCTTGGTCGACAGGGCCTCGAAGACCCCGCGCGTGTCGGCGATCGTGTCGTCGCCGCTCAGGTACAGCGCGACGAAGCCGAGGTTGACGAGGTAGAAGCCGACCACCAGGAGGTGGTTCACGGCGTCCGCGAGCTTCTCGTTGCCGTGCAGCACGTCGGCGAGGAAGATCCGGCCGTTCTGGCTGAGCGTGCGGGCCACCCAGACGGTCAGGGCGATGCTGACGACCAGATAGATGACGTAGGCGATGACCGTGCGGTCCATGCCCCACCCCTTCTTTGAACGCGTTCAAAACGCTGACAGGGAAGACTCTAGACCTGTTTTTGAACGCGTTCAAGCAGGGGGTGTGGGGCGTGCGTCACGTACGCCGGCCGAGCTCCGGCCGTTTGGAGTAGTCCGTGAGGCCGAGGACGTTGCCCCACGGGTCGGTCAGCTCGACGGTCCAGCCGGTGGCCACGGGGAAGGGCTCGTCGAGCGGCTCGATGCCCGCCCGGCGCAGCGCACCGGCCGCGGCCCGCGCGTCCGGCACCTCCAGCCAGACGCGCGGGGAGGGCCACGGCGGGGGACGGTGGCCCAGTTCCTCCTCCTGGCGCAGGAGGAGGCCGGGAGTCTCGCCGCCGACCTCCAGCAGCGCGATCCCGGCCTCGTCGAGCCGGAAGGCCAGCGGGAATCCGGCCCTGTCGTAGAAGCGCACGGCCTCGTCGAGGTCGCCGACGGGCAGCAGTACGTTGTCGAACCCGAGCAGTTCGTAGGACTCGTCATCTGACATACCGTCAGAGTAGGTCGATCGTCGGCCGCAGCCGGTGATTGTCAGCTCCCGCAGCCGAGCACTTGGGCCCCGCCCCGGCGCGAGACCGGGAAACGGGGCCCTCAGTGACGTACCGACGCGACCGTCAGTAGCGGCGCGTGATCAGCGCGCGCTTCACCTCGGCGATGGCCTTCGTGACCTCGATACCGCGCGGGCAGGCGTCCGTGCAGTTGAAGGTCGTACGGCAGCGCCAGACGCCGTCGCGGTCGTTGAGGATCTCCAGGCGCTGCTCGCCCGCCTCGTCACGCGAGTCGAAGATGAAGCGGTGCGCGTTCACGATGGCCGCCGGGCCGAAGTACTGGCCGTCGTTCCAGAACACCGGGCACGAGGACGTGCACGCGGCGCACAGGATGCACTTCGTCGTGTCGTCGAAGCGCTCGCGGTCCTCGGCCGACTGCAGCCGCTCGCGCGTGGGCTCGTTCGTGTCCTTCGTGATCAGGAAGGGCATGACGTCCCGGTACGCCTGGAAGAACGGCTCCATGTCCACGACGAGGTCCTTCAGGACCGTCATGCCCTTGATGGGCTCGACCGTGATCGGCTTCTCGGGGCTGATGTCCTTGATCAGCGTCTTGCACGCCAGGCGGTTCTTGCCGTTGATCCGCATGGCGTCGGAGCCGCAGATGCCGTGGGCGCAGGAGCGGCGGAAGGTCAGCGTGCCGTCCAGATCCCACTTGATCTTGTGCAGGGCGTCGAGGACGCGCTCCTTGGGGTCGATCTCCAGCTGGAAGTCTTCCCAGGTCGCCTCCGCCGAGACCTCCGGGTTGAAGCGGCGGACGCGGAACGTGGCCGTGATGTACGGGGAGTCGGCGAAGCCGGGCTCCGGCTTCGCGTCCGCCTTGTCCAGGGTCGGGGTAGCCATCAGTACTTTCGCTCCATCGGCTGGTAGCGGGTCTGGACGACCGGCTTGTAGTCGAGACGGACGGACTCGGTGCCGTCGGCGCCGACCTCGCGGTACGCCATGGTGTGGCGCATGAAGTTGACGTCGTCGCGGTTCGGGTAGTCCTCGCGGTAGTGACCGCCGCGGGACTCCTTGCGGGCCAGCGCGGAGACGGCCATGACCTCGGCCAGGTCGAGCAGGTTGCCCAGCTCGATGGCCTCCAGCAGGTCGGTGTTGAACCGCTTGCCCTTGTCCTGGATCGCGACGTTCTTGAAGCGCTCGCGCAGCTCGCTGATCTTCTCGACGGCCGTCTTGATCGTCTGCTCGGTGCGGAACACCATGACGTTCGCGTCCATGGTCTCCTGCAGCTCGCGCCGCAGGGTCGAGACCCGCTCGGTACCGGTGGAGTCGCGCAGCCGCTCCACCTCGTCGATCACGAACTGCGCCGGGTTCTCCGGCAGCTCGACGAAGTCCGCCGACTGCGCGTACCCGGCCGCCGCGATGCCGGCCCGCTTGCCGAACACGTTGATGTCCAGCAGGGAGTTCGTGCCGAGACGGTTCGCACCGTGCACCGACACGCACGCGACCTCGCCGGCCGCGTACAGGCCCGGGACGACCGTGGTGTTGTCGGCGAGGACCTCGCCCTCGACGTTCGTCGGGATGCCGCCCATCGCGTAGTGCGCGGTCGGCTGGATCGGGATCGGGTCCGTGTACGGCTCGATGCCGAGGTACGTACGCGCGAACTCGGTGATGTCCGGGAGCTTGGCGTCCAGCTGCTCCGGCGGCAGGTGGGTCAGGTCCAGGTAGACGTGGTCGCCCTCGGGACCGCAGCCGCGGCCCTCGCGGATCTCCGTGTAGATGGACCGGGAGACGACGTCACGCGATGCCAGGTCCTTCATGACCGGCGCGTACTTCTCCATGAAGCGCTCGCCGTCCTTGTTGCGGAGGATGCCGCCCTCACCGCGGGCGCCCTCCGTCAGCAGGATGCCCATGCGCCAGATGCCGGTCGGGTGGAACTGGAAGAACTCCATGTCCTCCAGCGGCAGACCCCGGCGGAATACGGCGGCCTGGCCGTCGCCCGTCAGCGTGTGCGCGTTCGACGTCACCTTGAAGAACTTGCCGCAGCCGCCGGAGGCGTATATCACGGACTTCGCCTGGAAGACGTGGATCTCACCGGTCGCCAGCTCGAACGCCACGACACCGGCCGACTTCTTGACGCCGTCGACCTCGGTGATCAGCTGGTCCAGGACGTAGAACTCGTTGAAGAACTCCACGCCGTGCTTGACGCAGTTCTGGTACAGCGTCTGCAGGATCATGTGGCCGGTGCGGTCGGCCGCGTAGCAGGACCGGCGGACCGGGGCCTCGCCGTGGTTGCGGCTGTGGCCGCCGAAGCGGCGCTGGTCGATCGTGCCGTTCGGGGTGCGGTTGAACGGCAGGCCCATCTTCTCCAGGTCGAGGACCGAGTCGATGGCCTCCTTCGCCAGGATCTCGGCGGCGTCCTGGTCGACCAGGTAGTCACCGCCCTTGACCGTGTCGAAGGTGTGCCACTCCCAGTTGTCCTCCTCCACGTTGGCCAGCGCGGCGGCCATGCCACCCTGCGCGGCGCCCGTGTGGGAGCGGGTGGGGTAGAGCTTGGTGAGCACGGCGGTGCGGCTGCGCTTCGTGGACTCGATGGCCGCGCGCATGCCCGCGCCACCGGCGCCGACGATGACGGTGTCGTACTTGTGGATCTTCATGATTCTCGCAGCCCCGTGCCTAGCGGATGTTCGGGTCGAAGGTGAAGATCACCAGCGTGCCCAGCAGGATGGTGAACACCGTGGCGGTGTAGAGCAGGCCCTTGAGCCACAGCCGGGTGTTCGCGCGCTCCGCGTAGTCGTTGATGACCGTGCGCAGGCCGTTGGCGCCGTGCAGCATGGCGAGCCACAGCATGAGCAGGTCCCAGACCTGCCAGAACGGCGAGGCCCAGCGGCCCGCCACGAACGCGAAGCCGATCTTGGAGACGCCGCCGTCGAGGACGAGCTGGATCAGCAGGTGGCCGATCACCAGCACGACCAGCACGATGCCGGACAGGCGCATGAACAGCCACGCGGCCATCTCGAAGTTGCCCCGGGTGGTCTTCGGGGTCTTCTTGGTGCGCTGGCGCGGGGGCTCGATGAAGGGCGCCGGGTTGTCGACGGAGTAGCCGGTCTCGCCCTCGACGGGGCCGATACCGGCAGCGGTCTTTTCAGTCGTGGACATGTGCGTCAGCTCCCGAACAGTTCACGAGCGGCGTGGCCGAGGACGGGGTAGACCGCCCCGAGCATCAGCACGGCCCACAGGGCGACGACGGTCCACAGCATCTGCTTCTGGTACCGGGCGCCCTTGATCCAGAAGTCGACGGCGATGACACGCAGACCGTTGAGCGCGTGGAAGAGGATGGCGGCGACGAGGCCGTACTCCAGCAGCGCGACGATCGGCGTCTTGTACGTGGCCACGACGTTGTCGTAGGCCTCGGGGGAGACCCGCACGAGGGCGGTGTCCAGTACGTGAACGAACAGGAAGAAGAAGATGAGGACGCCGGTGACTCGGTGAGCCACCCAGGACCACATTCCTTCCCGGCCGCGGTACAGCGTTCCAGCCGGCACGGAAGTTTCCTCCGGGAGCGGGGATTGGGGCCGCGCCGGCTTGTCGTGTCGGTCGGGCCCGGCCGGGTACGGTCCACCGGCCCCCAGCATCGTAGCGAGACGCGTGCGGTGGCCTTCGGCCGGGTCCGGGGGTGTGATCAAACTGGCATGTTGAAAGGCACGGGTGGGCTATTGCGGCTGGTGGGGTGGGGGGTTTGTGCTGTTTGCCGGGTTCGGGTGGTCAGTGGCTTGTCGCGCCCACGCGGCGGAGCCGCGAATTGTTACAGCCCCGCGCCCCTGAGGTGGGCCACCAACCGTCCCCTTGCAAGGCGGCGGAGTTGTTCGGCCGCGACGAGGCGTTCCTCTTCCGGATCGTTTGTCAATCGTGACCGGATGGCTTCCAGGGCGTGGTCCAGGGCCTCTTCCGGAGGGACGTCGTCCAGGCAGATGACGAAGAGGTGGCCGAAGCGGGACTCGTAGGCCGCGTGGGCCGCGCTTAACGCTGTGTGGGCGGCGCCGTATGTGTCCGGGGGCAGGGAGGGCAGCGTTTCGCTCGCCAAGGCCTCGGTCAGGTCCCCCGGTGTCAGGTCGTACGCCGCCTCGTCGGCTGCCGCGAGGAGGGCTGCCAGGTCTGGGTACGGGCGGTGGGCGGCCACTCGTTCGGCCCAGCGGTGGCTGTGGAGGCAGGAGAGGAGCGTGAGTTCTGTCTCATCGGCGGAGGCCGTGTTGAAGTGCTCCACCGGTATGGCGTGGTGGCCGGAGAGATCGGGGAGGGGATGCGCAGGCAGCGTGGGTCCTCGTGGGCGTCACGTGTGTGTCGGCAGGGGATGCTGTGAGAGGCGTCGTCACGTTATCGAGTGAAGCCCGGATGCGTCCGGCGGATGCCCGAATTTCACACGGACGAGAGAGTTTCGGAGTGTGCGATGGACAGCGGACTTCATCCTTGGGCCTTAGGTTGGCGGCGTGAGTGGGCACAGGCGCCGGGCGCCGGCGACGAAGGTGAAGCAGAAACGAGCGCTGGCCGTCGGGGCGGCGTTCGCCGTGACGGTCGCGCTCGGAGTGAGCCTCGGGCTGTGGGCCTCGGCCGGGGACGGCGAGTCCGCGGGGTCGGCGCAGAGCGCGTCGGGCGACCGGTCCGCGGTCCGGCCCACGGAGCCGGACGCGGGGCGCGGGACCCCCAGTCCCAGCCGCTCCTACCCGCTGTCCAAGGCCCCCCGCACGATTCCCGCGGTGCGTGAGCACACCCCGGCGCGCGGGCCCGGCTGGCGCCCCGAGCGCGGCGACCGCGTGGTGGTGAACGACGCCGAGCTCGCCGACGAGGGGCGGCTGATCGCCGGTGAGCTGGGGCTGACGTACGCGGGGGAGAAGAACGACGTGCGGGCCGGGGACGTGCGGCTGGCGCTGAGCGGGGACGAGGGGGCGGATCCCGAGTCGTACGCCATGACCGTGCGCGGCGGGCGGGTGAACATCAGCGGGCCCGCCGACGCGGGGGTCTTCTACGGCACCCGCACGCTCAAGCAGGAGGTGCGCGGCGACGGTGCGGCGCCCGAGGGCGTGGTGCGGGACGAGCCGGCCAAGCCGGTGCGCGGGTTCATGCTGGACATCGCGCGCAAGCCCTTCACGGCGGGCTGGATCGAGGACCGGGTGCGGGAGCTGGGGGATCTCAAGTACAACCAGCTCGGGCTGCACTTCTCCGACGACCAGGGGTTCCGGATCGAGTCCGACACCCATCCGGAGATCGTGTCCAAGGATCACCTGACCAAGGCGCAGGTGAAGAAGATCGTCGATCTTGCCGCCAGCCGGCACATCACCGTCGTGCCGGAGATCGACTCGCCCGGCCATCTGGGCGCGGTGATCGCCGCGCATCCCGACCTCCAGCTGCGCAGCGCGCGGGGTACGGCGGTGCGCGGGGCCATCGACATCTCCAAGGCCGAGTCGGGGAAGATCGTCGACGATTTGCTGAACGAGTACGCCGGACTGTTCCCCGGCGGGCAGTGGCACCTGGGCGGCGACGAGTACCAGGCGCTTACGTACTCCGACCCGCAGGCCTCCTTCCCGCAACTGGCCGCCGCCGCGCGGGAGAGGTACGGCTCCGGGGCCGGCGTCGCCGACCTCGCCACCGGGTGGCTCAACGACCGCGCCGACACGGTCCGCGCCCACGACCGCACGCCGCGCGCCTGGAACGACGGCTTCTTCCGGGGCGCGTCCGTGCAGCCCGCCAAGGACATCCAGGTCGCCTACTGGACCGGCAAGGAGATCGGCGCACGGCAGCCGGTGGAGTACCTGAAGGCCGGCCGGCAGGTGATCAACTACAACGACGAGTTCCTGTACTACGTCCTCGGCGAGCCGCAGACCTTCGTCTACCCGACGGGGCAGCGGATCTACGAGCAGTGGACGCCGCGCGTGCTGCGCGGGACCACGGCCGTGCCGTCGCAGTACGACGGCCAGATCCTCGGCGGCTCCTTCGCGGTGTGGTGCGACCTCGCGAACTCCCAGACCCAGGACCAGGTCGCGGCCGGGATCCGGATGCCGCTGCGGGCCACGGTCCAGAAGCTGTGGGACCCGGAGCGGCCGCAGCTGTCCTGGGCGCAGTTCAGGGCGCTGGCGCACGAGCTGGACTGATCACACCGTACGCGCGCCCGTTTCACGGGTCTGATGCTGCGGGCGTCGGCGCCGGGCGGGTGGCAGCTGTGGGAGTACCCGAGCAGCGACGGCGACGTCGGGAGCAGGCACGCCCGCGCCCGGGAGACCGGGGCGCCCGCCCTCTTCGGATACGTCATGGACAGCGACTGCGTGGTCTTGGAGGCGGCGGCGCCCGAGAACGGGGCGTGGACGACGTGCCTGGCGCGGGCCGCGATGGCCGGGCACACCGTGAACGCCGGTGACCTGCTGGACGTACTGAACGCAGACCCCGGCCAGGTGGCCGAAAACTTGTTCTTCCGGTTCCTCGACCGGCTGGGCGTGGTGCCTCTGTGACACTCCGGCACCGTCGCACGCAGTAAGGGGAAGTGCGGGTTCCGTGACTGCGGACGGGCCGAAGCGGCACGAACAGGGAGGCGTGGATGAGCCTGGTGGAACTGATCGCGCAGGCCGACGAGCGCGGGCTGGCCGCGAGCGGTTTGGCTTGTCTGGATCGGTGCGTACCCCTGCTGGGCGGTGACGACGAGATCCTGCGCCCCCTGTGGGCGAGCCTCGCGGACGACCCCGCTGACTGGGGCCCGCGCCTCGAGCAGGCGCGCGGCACGCTCACCGGGCCGGAGATGGCGGACGAGTCCGTCGAGGACGGGGCCGCGCTGCTGGCCCGCCGGATGCTGGCCGCCGCTCCGGCCGACCGGTCCCCCGGCGAGGTGCGGGTGTGGGCCGACGCCTGCTCGGTCGCCTCCCTCCAGATCCACCGGTTCCTGGATCCGGCCGAGGACGAGGCCGCCGATGTCGACACTCGCCGCGAGGGCCGTACGGACGGCATGTCGCCGCTCGTCGCCGCCGAGCTGCGCCGCCAGATCACCGTGCTGGAACTGCTCGCCGGGCACGGACCGGCCGGGCTGCGCGGGGCGCTGGAGGTGTCGACCGAGGGGCGGCGCGTGCTGCGGGCGGTGGTGTCGCGGCGGGCGCGCGGGCGGGTGTGAGCCGGGACCTGTCGCGCCGGGCGGGGGTGCGCGGCACCAGGGGTTCAGGACACCAGCCACTTCACGACGGCGTCCCCGTAGTGCGCCGTCTGCGCGTAGAACGCGGTCAGGTCCCGGTGCGTCGCCGCGAAGACGCCGCGGGCTTCCGGCTCCGCGTCCTCGCCGCCGTACTGCGGCAGCACCTCGTCGCGTGCGCGCCGCCACAGTGAGTCGAAGTCGGCCGAGGTGAGGAACGCGGCGACCTGGGTGACCTGGGCGGCGGTCAGCAGGAGGAAGGGCGGCTCGTCGGGGTCGGGCGGGTCCACCGGGCGGCCACCGCGCACCACGTCGGCGCCAGTGTCCTGCCCCGCGGGGTGCGGGCAAGGGCCGCCGGTGTAGAGCAGCTCGTAGCGGAGATAGCCCGGGTCCAGCACCTCCTCCCGGTGCCGGCCGATCCGTTCCCGCACCGTGGTCCAGTCGTCCTGGAACAGGCGGTGCAGCCAGGTCGTGCTGTTGCGCAGCGCCGAGGGCGGCACCGCGCGGAGATGAAAGTACGGGGTCATCAGTGAAAGGAGCGCACGGGAGCGGCCGATCGTCACTCCCGGGTGGATGCCTGCACGTGGGACGGTCCTGTGACCGCCGTGGGGCGGAGCTGGGGTAGTCCTGCGCCGGTTGCGGAAAGGCTCCCGGTCGCCGGTGACGAAACGCTTCGCCTGAGCGCTGTTCCGGATGTGACGACGACTCAGCAGCAGACCAGGCCCTCGGCTGCGGCGAAGCCGGTGCGGTGGGCGGCGGACGCGGTGGCGGCGATGCGGGAGGGGGCGCGGCTGCGGCTCGACTACACGGCGCAGAGCCTGTGGAGCGTCGACCGGATGATCGAGGAAGTACGGCGGGAGGGGACGCCGTATCCGGCCGTGGAGGTGCTGCTGCGGGGGTTCGGGGCGTACGCCGGTGAGGTGATCGCCCGTCAGACGGGCGCGGAGTGGTGGCTGACCGGCGGTGACCACTGGATCCGTACGCCCGACGGGCGGTTGTGGGATCCGCTCGACGAGGCCCGCCGGTGCTTCACCGGGGACGGGTCGCTGCGGTTGCTGTGCCGGGATGCGACCAGGAAGTAGCCGGTGTCCGGGGCTTGCGGTTGGGTTTGGCGCCGCCGGGCTCCGCCGTCGTGGTTGTTCGCCGTTGCGGCGGACAGACACGGTGCGGCGGAGCCCGGCGAGAGGGTTCAGGTCGGGTTACGGCGTCAGGGTCTGGCCCAGGTGGGCGTCCGTCGGGGTGCCCAGGGTGGACTTGCTGTAGATGACCGAGTCGGCGAAGCCGAGACCCGTGCTGTTGCTCGGGAGGTGCACGAGTATGCCGTCGGTGCCGTTCTCGCCCTCCGCGCCGAAGGTGAGATCGGCGCGGCCGTAGCCGGACAGGTCCGTCAGAGACACCGCCGAGCCCATGAGGTCGCCGCTCTCGCCGGCGCCGGGGACGCCGGAGGTGTCCTGTGAGACGCCGACCGAGCCGGAGCCGGTGAGGCCGGAGGAGGTGCCCTTGAGCAGGGTCGCGTTACCGGCGTTGACGCGGTTCACGCCGCCGGTGGGCCAGTCCTCGCCGGGGACGCCCACGAGGGCGTCCGCGTAGCCGTCGGCGTTGTAGTCGCCGACCGAGACCGAGGAGCCGAAGGCGTCGCCGGACTCGTTGGCGCCGGGGACGTACGCCGTGTTCTGGTGGACGACCCTCATGCCGGTCGTGGTGAACCCGGTGGACGTGCCCAGGAGCATGGTGACCTGGCCGGCGCTCGTGCCGCCGGACTCGGAGGCGTACGGCTGGCCGATGACGATGTCGTCGTAGCCGTTGCCGTTGATGTCGCCCGCGGCGATCGACCGGCCGCCCTTGACCGAGATGACCCCGGCCTTGGTCAGGCCGCTCGCCGAGCCCGCGAAGCGGACCACGCGGGCGATGCCGCCGGCGTCGCGGTAGTTGAGGGCGACGTCCGCGTAGCCGTCCCGGTTGAAGTCGCCGGTCGCGGCGTCCAGGTAGGCGATCGAACCGGTGGCGCCGGTCAGCGTGCCGTACTTTGTGGTGCCGTCGGTGTGCCGGGCGTTCCAGTTGCCGCCCCGGCCGGTGCCGGCCGAGAAGACGTCCGCCTTGCTGTCACCGTTGAAGTCGCCGACGGCGACGGTGGAGCCGAGCCGTGCTCCGGACGCCGTGACGCCCGAGGTGGTGTACATGACGCCGGAGTTGAGGCCGGGCCCGTACAGCACCGTCACCGCGCCGCGGTTGGAGTAGCCGGAGAGGTCCTCGCCGGGGGAGCCGATGGCGAGGTCCGCGTAGCCGTCGCCGTTGACGTCGCCCCACGCGGTGGACGCGCCGAAGTTGTCGCCGGACTCGTTGCCGCCGGGGACGCCGGCGCTGTTCTGGTTGAGCGAGCGCCTCGCGGAGGTGACCGGCCCGTCCATGCCGCCCGGTACGACGGTGAGGCTGCCGGCGCCGCTCAGTGTCCGGGGCGTGCCCGCGACCAGGTCGCTGATGCCGTCGCGGTTGTAGTCCGAGGTGGCCAGGGCGTGCGAGATGCCCGGGGTCTTGGCGAGCGAGGCGATCTGCGGCAGCTTCGGGTAGAGGTTCTTGCCGGGGCAGGCCGTGGCGTTGGTGTCGCGGTGCCCGAAGACGCGCGGCAGCGTGATCGACGTGCCCTTCTCGACGAGGTTGCCGTCCTGGCCCTTCGGGCTGCCGGAGGTCATCGTCACCTTGCCGGTCGGGTCGATGCCGTACATCCCGAACTTCCAGGCGACGATCCGCGCCATCGCGTCGAGCGCGGCGCGGCTCGGCTGGACCTTCTCGAAGTTGCCCAGGTAGGAGATGCCGACCGTGTCGGTGTTGAAGCCGATGTCGTGCGCGCCGACCACCGGCAGGTCCATGCCGCCGCTGCGGCCCTCGAAGATCTGGCCGCAGCGGTCGACGAGGAAGTTGTAGCCGATGTCGTAGTAGCCGCGGGCGAAGTGCTCCTGCTGGATGGAACGCAGCCGGGCCCGGGACTGGGCGCAGGAGACCGCGTTGTCGCTGTCGATGCCGGTGTGGTGGATGACGGCGGCCTTGATCTCGGTGCCGTAGCTCGGCGTGCCGTCGTAGTCCGTCGAGGCGCCCCACTCGGCCTGCGTGATGACCGGCGGCTTCACGACCGTGGAGGGGCGGGGCGCGGGGACGGTGGGGGTGGGGGAGGCCGACTGGCTGGGCGACTCGGTCGGCGTGGGCGACTCGGTGGGCGTCGCGGGCTCGGTCGTGGTCGGCGTCGTCGGCTCCGTCGTGGCGGGGGCCGTGGCCGGGTCGGTCGTCACAGCCGGGTCGGTCGTCGCGGCCGGGTCCGTGGTCTCCGCCGCGTACGCTGCCGGCTGGACGGCGGTGCCCTTCGGGTCCGTGCCCGGGTCGAGCAGCCGGACGTCCATGCCGGCCGGCTGGCCGCCCGCCTCGGTGCCGTTCGCGGTCACGAACCGGACCTCGACGCCGTCGGAGTCGCCGGTCCACACCGAGGCGGTGCCGCCGCGCAGGGCGGAGCGCTCGGCCTCGGCGCCGTCGGCCTGCTGCGGCTCGGCCTCAAGCGGCTGCCAGCCGGACCACTTGCCGGTCGTCAGGTCCCGGGCCCGTACCTCGGGTGTGCCCTTCGCCTTGGCGTCGGGGTCGTTCCAGGTCACCAGCACCGCACTGAAGCGGTCCGTGTCCCGCTTGGCCAGGCCCTTGCGGCCGCCGCCCCTGTCCTGGAGCTTCAGCGTGTGGACGGCCGGCTTGCGGCTCTGCCCCTTGCCGGCGGACTGCGCCGACGGATCGGCCATCGCGTACGTCACAATGCCCGCGGCGCTCAGGACGACGGCGCCGGTCGTCAGCCACGCTCTGCGTCTGAGGCTCAGCGGTCTGTACGTCCGGGACATACGGGACGCACGGGTCTTGCGAGGACTCAACTACCCCACCCCTGAAATGGTCACGGAAGCACCACCTGTCACACAGGTAGTACTCACTCAGCGCACAGGTGTGGCCAGACGTCACCCGTAACCGCCCTGTGACGTGGGACGACGCACGAGACGCGAAAAGGTTGTACTGGGGCTGCGCGAAGTATGTGTGGCAATCGACACGCCGTCGGCACGTGATGTCCATGGCAGTGCGCGCGCTGAATCAGCCGGGGCGGCGTGTACCGGAGGACTCGTCCCGGCCGAGTGAAGGGGTGGGGCGGCATGGAGAAGGCGGACGCGCAGGTGCCGTGCGCGAGGGGGATGCGTGCCGCTGCGGCGGCGTTCGTGGCCCGCGTCACCGCCCGCAACCGGCTGCCGCTCGACTACTCCGTGGCCAGCCTGCGGGTCGTCGACTTCCTGATCGACGGGCTGCGCAAGGGCGGCGCGGACCGGGAGCGGGCGCAGGGCACGCTGCTGGCGCTCGGCGCGTACGTCGGTGAGGTGCTCGTGCGGCGCGCCGGGGCGGAGTGGGTGGACCTGGACGCCGGCCAGCGCGCGTGTTTCGGCCAGCCGTCCGGTGTACGGATGCCGGACGGGCGGGTCTGGAACCCGCTCGGCAAGGTCGTCAACCGGTTCGAGTCCGGGGCGCCGGAGGAGTCGCTGTGGACGTTCTATCTGACGCTGCACGGGAGGGCGCGGCGGGTGGTGGCGTGAGGGGCGCGGTGGCGATGCGCGGCGATGCTCGGCGGGGGTGACCGACGGCCGGCCCTGTGGGTGACTGACGTGCTGTGACACTTCTGCGCGGCGCGGCGCTGATGACGGTGGGGGACGAGGGCGCCGACGGTGGCGTCGCCCACCGTGGATTCACTATGGATCGCTACGGAACGCTACGAACTCGGTACGGACGAGGACTGTTCTTGGGCCAGCGAGGGGAACCCCGCCGCGTGCAGGCGTACGACGGGGAATTGGGCGCGGCCGTCGAGGGGGCCCAGGAGGGGGACGACGCGGCGTTCGCGGTCGCCTACCGGCTCGTGCAGCCCGGGCTGCTGGGCTATCTGCGCGGGCTGGTCGGGGACGACGCGGAGGACGTGGCGTCGGACGCGTGGCTGGAGATCGCGCGGGATCTGGGGCGGTTCAAGGGCGACGGGGCGGGGTTCCGGGGCTGGACGGCGACCATCGCCCGGCACCGGGCGCTGGACCATCTGCGCCGGCAGCGGGTGCGGCCGCGGTCGTCGGCGCTCGAACAGGACGTACTGGACCTGCCAGGACCGCACAGCACCCACGACCAGGCCCTGGAGTCCATCTCCACGGGCCAGGCCCTGAAACTGGTCCGCGCCCTGCCCCGCGATCAGGCCGAGGCGGTCCTGCTGCGGGTGGTCGTCGGCCTGGACGGCCCCGCCGCGGCCCGTGTCCTCGGCAAGCGCGCGGGCGCGGTACGCACCGCCGCGTACCGGGGCCTGAAGCGCCTGGCCAGGCAACTGGGCGCCGAGGGTGTGACGGATGACGCCCACCGGACGCTGGGGGAGTCGAAATGAACGGATCCGGCCCCCACGGCGTAGATGAACATGGGGCGCCTGGCGAGCAGAGCTACGGATGGCTTGGCCGTCCGGGGCGGCTGGGCTGGTCGGGCCGATCGGGCTGGCACGATCGGCCGGGTCGCACGGTCGTGGTCGGAGCGGCCCAACCGGGCGGTTCGAGTGTGCCGGCCGGATCGGCGGGCTGGTCGGGTCGGCCGGAACGGCTGAGTCGGGCGGGCCGGTGAGGGTCGTCGGAGCGGCCGGGTCGGTCGGATATGGCGGATCGGCTGGGCCTGACGGGTCTGCTGGGTCGGTCGGACTCGTGGTTCGGCAGGGCCCGGCGGGTCGGCTGGATTGGTCGGTTCGATGGGATCAGGCAGGTCGGCTGGAACGGTCGGTTCGAGTGGTCCGGTCGGGCCGGTAGGTATGGGTCGGGAACCGGAGAGGTTCCATGGGCCGGGGTGGTTCGCTGGGGCGGGCCGGTTCGGCGGGTCGGACAGGGCGAGCAGGGACGGAAGCGGACATGGGTGAACGGCAGAGCGGCGGCGGGTTTCCCGGCCGTCGGCGTGTGCACCCTGAGGGCACCGCGTCCGGCGCCGACGGGCCGGTCGGCCCCGACAGGGCGGTCTCCGGTCACAACTCGTTCTCCGGTCACGGGTCCGGCTCCGAATCCGGCGCGCCGGCCGGTCACTCCTCGTTCCCCGAATCCGGATCGGCGGCCGGACACGGCTCCGCAACCGGGCGCGTGCTCGACGGCGCCCGGCTGGAGGCGCTGCTCGCGGCCTCGCTGCGTGTGGACGGTGTAGATGCCGAGGGGGAGCGGCGGGCCGTGGCCGCGTTCCGGGCCGCTCGGGAGGCGGGCGCCCACCGGGCGCGTACCCGGCGCCGCGACGACTGGCGGCCCCGTGAGCAGCGGCGTGCCGGACGTCCGGTGAAGGTCACGTTCTCCGTGGTGTTCGCGAGCCTCACTCTGGGCGGTGTCGCCGTAGCGGCGATCGGCGTGGGCGATTCGTCCCCGGACCGGTCCGGGGAGGGCGGCGGGGGACGGCCGCAGGTGTCGGCCACCGCCCCCGGCGCGTCGGCCGGGAATTCCTCCGCGCCGCAGTCCGGCCCCGGCTCCGCTGCGGCGGACCGACCTGGCACCGCCCGGGACACCGAGGCCCACTGCCGCGCCTACGAGAAGGTCGAGAAGCGCGGCCGGGCCCTGGACGGGACGGCCTGGCAGCGCCTCGTCAAGGAGGCGGGCGGCGCGGCGAACGTCCCCGCGTACTGCGCCGAGCAGCTGGACCGGGCGACCGACGGGCCCGCCAAACCCGCCAAGCCGAGCAACCCCGACAACTCGGGTGGCTCCAGCAGCTCTGGCGGGACGGAGAAGGGCTCCTCGGGTTCTCGCGGTTCCGCCGGCGACACGGGGGACACGGGGAATTCCGACAACACCGTCGGCTCCGGGGGCACCGTCAGCGGTAGCGGCCAGGGCCAGAGCAGCCGGGCCAACGGCAAGACTCGCTGATCGCAGCAGCTGTAACGGCAGGGCAGGGTTCGTTGGTCGCAGCAGCCGTAACGGCAGGATTCGTTGATCGCTCGCGCCCAACGGCACGGCCCTCGCAGCAAAAAACGGCAACGGCCGGGGCCGCCACCCCCCACAGGAGAGGCCCCGGCCGCCGCGCGGCACGGGCCGCGTGGCGGCCCGTACTACCTACAGCGCCAAGGGTGCGTTTTCTGTCACACCCCACCGTGTCACGGCTTAGCTGCATCCTGGACGGACATGGACGAGGAGAGGTTTCAGGTCGTAACGTGCCTTTCGCGCCAGACCGCGGAGGACAGATGACTACAGCAACCACCCGCGGCCCGGAGACCGCAACCATCCATTGAGCAACCACGACGGCGAGTAACCCGGTCCGCGAGAGCGGCGCCGGCTTAGGCGCAAAGAAAGGCGCGCGCGGTGCTGGGGGACGACGCGGAGCTGACGGCCGCGGTGTGTGCGGCACAGGACGGAGACGAGACCGCGTTCCGGACGGTGTACCGCACGGTGCACCCGCGGCTGCTCGGCTATGTGCGGACGCTGGTCGGTGACCCCGACGCCGAGGACGTGACGTCGGAGGCCTGGCTGCAGATAGCCCGCGACCTGGAACGGTTCAGCGGGGACGCCGACCGGTTCCGGGGCTGGGCCGCCCGTATCGCCCGCAACCGCGCGCTCGACCACATACGGATGCGCGGGCGCCGGCCCATGATCGGCGGAGACGAGACCGAGCTGACCGGCCGGGCCGCCGAGTCGGACACCGCCGGCGAGGCCATCGAGGCGCTGGCCACCGACGGCACGTTCTCCCTCATCTCCCGGCTGCCGCAGGACCAGGCCGAGGCCGTCGTACTGCGCGTGGTCGTGGGCCTGGACGCCAAGACCGCCGCCGAGACGCTCGGCAAGCGTCCGGGCGCCGTACGTACCGCCGCCCACCGGGGCCTGAAGCGGCTCGCGGAACTGCTCGGCGAGGATCCGGAATCGGCCGGTGTGCTCGACGCCCTGCCGCCCCAGAGAGAACCGCGTGGTCGCGCGGTGACGTCCGCCACTGTGACGCATACGCGCGCGCGGACGCAGAAGGACATGTGATGGCCGACGAGCAGTACAGGTGGCTGGACCGTGAAACGGCGGAGTGTTTGCTGCGCGGAGAGTCACTGAATGCTGTCGACCCCGCTGCCCGGGACCAAGCGGAACGGCTCGCCGAGACGCTCGGCGCGCTGACCGAGCCGGCCCCGCTGACCAGCGATGAACTGCCCGGCGAGGCCGCCGCGTTGGCCGCCTTCCGCAAGGCGCGCGAGGAGCGGGCCGGTGCCCCGGCCGCCTCCGCCCGCCGCGCCGACGGTGCTGCCTCCAACGCCGGTCTGGTCCGTATCGGCCGCCGCGGCGTCAGACCGGGTCGCCCCCGCTGGGCCCGCCCGGTGCGCCTCGGACTCGCCGCCGCCCTGACCGTCGGCATGGTCGGCGGCGTCGCGGTCGCGGCCGGAACCGGAGTCCTGCGGACACCGTTCGGCGGCGGCGAACCGGAACCGGGCGCCTCGGTCCCGGCCCCCGAGACCCCCAACCGCCCGCTGATCACGCCCTCTCCGGACGCCCCCACACCCGACGGCTCCGCAGGGAACACCACGAGGGGTGCCAAGGGCGCCGCGGGAGGCCCGAACGGCACCGGACACGGCGCCGGCAAGGACAGCGGCTCCGCCGCGAAGCCCGGCGCCGGACGCGACGAGTCCGGCGGCTCCCGGAAGGGCTCCGACGCCTGGCGCAAGGGCGTCGCCTCGGCCTGCCGCGACATGCACGCCGGCAAGGCGCTGACCGCCGACCGCAAGCGCGTCCTGGAGGGCGCGGCCGGCGGTTCCGCCCGCGTGTGGACGTACTGCAAGAACGTCCTGACCTCGGCCGACGGCGGCACCAGGAGCGACGGGCAGGACACGGACGGCGCCGGCGGCCAGAGCGAGCGGACCGGCCAGGGCGACCAGGGCAGCAGCAAGAGCGGCGACGACGACAGCGGAAACAAGGGCGGCGCCGACGAGGGCACAGGCAAGAGCCGCGACGACGAGAGCGGTCGCACGGACCGCGGCGGCGCGGACACAGGCAGGGCCCGCGCCGACCGCCAGACCCCCGCCGCCGCACCCCACACGTCCCGCGGGCCGGCCACGTCTCCGGAGCTGGTGCCCGGCCCCACGTATAGCGCGCCCTGAGCACACTGCGCGGCGTGCGGTCTGCCCGGGCACCTCACGTGCCCCGCAGGTGCCCGCCATGCCCCCGAAGCTGTCGCCCGGCGCCACCCACAGCGCGCCCTGAGCACACCGTGCGGCCTGCCCAGCCACTCGCCCCCTTCAGGGGCGTCCCCTGCGCCTGGTAGGGGCCGAGCGCCTCCAGTTCGTGGCCGGGGTGCTCGGCCCTCGGCCACCCTGCTCGCCCCACGCGCCCCGCAGGACGATTGCGTCCCCCGGCCCCCGACAGCGCGCCGTGAGCCCGCCAAGCGGCACACCGCCCGCCCACGCCCCCCACACGTCCCGCGGGCCGGCCACGTTTCCTGAGCTGTCGCCCCGCCCCACCCGCAGCGCGCCGAGAGCACGCCGCGCCGCATACCGTCGTACCGCCTCTGACCTGCTCTTTCGCTGCCCGGGGAAATTTCTTCGCGGAGGGTGTGACGTTTTCGCGGGCCCAGCCGCAGTACTGAGTGAGCCGACTGGTCATCGGCCGTCGCACAGAGCCGGGGTTCCCCCCGTACCCACGGCTCGTGCATATGGCGCGGGTGGGACACGTTCCCCCGGTCCCACCCGCGCCCCATCTCCCTCCGGCGCTCGTCCTCACCAGTGCACGACGACCTTGTCGCCGTTCTTCACCTGGGCGTACAGCGCAGCGATCGCCGCCTCGTCCCGGACGTTGACACAGCCGTGCGAGGCCCCGGCGTACCCGCGGGCCGCGAAGTCCGACGAGAAGTGCACGGCCTGGCCTCCGCTGAAGAACATCGCGTACGGCATGGGCACGTCGTAGAGGGTCGACCAGTGGTGGCGGGACTTCCAGTAGACGCGGAAGGCGCCCTCCCGCGTGGGCGTGTACCGCGAGCCGAACCGCACCTCCGTCGTCGACACCGTCCGCCCGTCGACCATCCAGCGCAACGTCCGGCTCGACTTGTCGATACACAGCACCCGCCCGGTCAGGCAGCGCGGATCCGGCGCGGCGGGCGGCTGGCCGCCCATCAGGTACAGCTCCCACTTGCCCGGCTCACGCGTCATGTTCCGCAGCCGCTGCCAGGTGACGGTGTCGGTCTGCCCGGTCCGCGGCAGCCCGCGCTTGCCCTGGAAGCCCCGGACGGCCTTCTCCGTCAGGTCGTCGTACGCCCCCGTCGGCCCGTCGTACAGCCATGCCACCTGCCGCAGCCGGGCCTGGAGTTCGCGCACGGCGAGCCCGGAGTCGCCGCGGGACCACAGCACGGCGGGGCGGGGTGCGGACGGGGTGGCCGGCCGGTCATCGGCGTCCGGCTCCGAGGGGCCGGCGGCCTTCGGCGTACCGCTCGGGATCTCGATGTGAACCGGCGAGCGGCGCTTCCCGTCCGGGCCGGCGGGCTGCACCGTACAGCCCGTCACCGCGGCCAGCGCCACGAGAACGGCGATCGACCTCCCCCTGCGCATCGGTCTCCCCATGCCCGTAGTACGCATCACGCCCCCCGTCGTCTCACCACCGGAGCCCCTCACCGGCTCCCGTGCGCCTTGGCGCCCTTCGATATGTCTCCCCCCGGATGACGGGGCCGGAACGGCGCGGCATCGTTGTGACCGGGACCGCAAAAGGGCTGTGAGCAAGGTCCCAGCGTGCTCCCCTCCACCGGGTGCACGCCCACCGCTACAGTCCGTCGAAGGGTCGGTCCGTACCAGCTGGTAACTGGCGAAGAACTGCTCAGCGGGAGGCATCACACCATGGCGCGCGAGTCGGAGTCCGGTCTGCCCATCGACCCGGTCTACGGTCCCGAGGCTCTTGCGGGCTGGGACCCGGCGGTGCAGCTGGGTGAGCCGGGTGCGTACCCGTTCACGCGGGGCGTGTACCCGACGATGTACACGGGCCGTCCCTGGACGATGCGCCAGTACGCCGGCTTCGGCACCGCGACGGAGTCCAACGCCCGCTACAAGGAGCTCATCGCGCACGGCACGATGGGCCTGTCGGTCGCCTTCGACCTGCCCACCCAGATGGGCCACGACTCGGACGCCCCGATCGCGCACGGCGAGGTGGGCAAGGTGGGCGTGGCGATCGACTCGGTCGAGGACATGCGGTTGCTGTTCGGCGGCATCCCGCTGGACAAGGTGTCCACGTCGATGACGATCAACGCGCCCGCGGCCCTGCTGCTGCTCCTGTACCAACTGGTGGCGGAGGAGCAGGGCGTCAGCGCCGGCATGCTGACCGGCACGATCCAGAACGACGTGCTGAAGGAGTACATCGCGCGCGGGACGTACATCTTCCCGCCCAAGCCGTCTCTGCGGCTGATCGCGGACATCTTCAGGTACTGCAAGGCCGAGATCCCGAAGTGGAACACGATCTCGATCTCCGGCTACCACATGGCCGAGGCGGGCGCCTCGCCCGCGCAGGAGATCGCCTTCACCCTGGCCGACGGCATCGAGTACGTCCGTACGGCGGTCGCGGCCGGCATGGACGTCGACGACTTCGCGCCCCGCCTGTCCTTCTTCTTCGTCGCCCGTACGACGATCCTGGAGGAGGTCGCCAAGTTCCGTGCCGCGCGGCGGATCTGGGCGCGGGTGATGAAGGAGGAGTTCGGCGCGAAGAACCCCAAGTCGCTGATGCTGCGCTTCCACACGCAGACGGCCGGCGTGCAGCTGACGGCACAGCAGCCGGAGGTCAACCTGGTCCGCGTCGCGGTCCAGGGCCTGGCGGCGGTGCTCGGCGGCACGCAGTCCCTGCACACCAACTCCTTCGACGAGGCGATCGCGCTGCCGACCGACAAGAGCGCGCGGCTCGCCCTGCGTACGCAGCAGGTCCTCGCCTACGAGACGGACGTGACCGCGACGGTGGACCCGTTCGCCGGCTCCTACGTCATCGAGAAGATGACCGACGACGTCGAGGGGGCGGCGGTCGAGCTGATGGCCAAGGTCGAGGACCTGGGTGGCGCGGTCAACGCCATCGAGCACGGCTTCCAGAAGAACGAGATCGAGCGCAACGCCTACCGGATCGCCCAGGAGACCGACGCCGGCGAGCGGGTGGTGGTCGGCGTCAACCGCTTCCAGCTCGACGAGGAGGAGCCGTACGAGCCCCTCCGGGTGGACCCGGCGATCGAGGCCCAGCAGGCGGAACGGCTCGCGAAGCTGCGGGCGGAGCGGGACCAGCCGGCGGTGGATGCGGCCCTGGCTGCGCTGAAGAAGGCGGCCGAGGGCGAGCACAACGTCCTGTACCCGATGAAGGAGGCGCTGCGGGCCCGGGCCACGGTCGGCGAGGTGTGCAACGCCCTTCGGGAGGTTTGGGGGACTTATGTGCCCTCGGATGCGTTCTGAGCTGGGTGAGTCACATCGCCAGGGAGCTGGACGTCAAGGCGCCCGCCCTCTACTGGCACTTCAAGCGCAAGCAGGCGATGCTGGACGAGATGGCCACGGAGATGTACCGGCGGATGGTCGCCGACAGCCTCCTCGACCCCGGCGACACCTGGCAGGAGCGGCTGCTGAAGGCCGACCGGGGACTGCGGGCGGCGCTGCTCGGCTACCGCGACGGAGCGAAGGTGTTCAGCGGCTCACGCTTCACCGGCATCGAGCACGCCGGGCAGATGGAGGACACCCTGCGCCTGTTCACGGCCGCCGGCTTCACCCTCGCCCAGGCGGTATGCGCGACCTCGACGACGTACCTCTACACGCTCGGGTTCGTCACCGAGGAACAGGGCGTGAAGCCCCTGCCGGACGAGCGCCGCGAGGGCTACGACATCGAGGAACGCGCCCGCCTCATGGCCGACTTCCCGCTGTCGGCCCGGGCGGGCGCGGAGATCTTCGAGGACCACGACCGGCACTTCGCGGAGGGCCTGGCGCTGGTGATCGCGGGGATCGAGGCGCGGTACGGGATCCGGTGAGCCCCGGCCGGTGGTTCAGGCGCGGTTGGTGCGCGCCTTGCGGACGGCTCGGGTGACCACCGGGGGCAGCAGGTCGGCGGCGAGGCGGCGGGCACGGGAGCGGGAGCGGGCGGGGCGCGTGGACTGCGGCCGGGGTGCCGGGGCGGCGGCCTGCGGGGCAGGTGCCGGCTTCGGGGCCGGCGCCTTGTAGTGCCGCGAGCGCGGGAACGGCGGCGGCTTGATGCCCTTGGAGCGGGTGCGGACCAGCCGGTGCCCGGCCGCCCACTGCACGCTCAGCCCGAAGTCCGAGCGGCTCCGGACCATTTCGAGCAGCTCCTCCTGGATGGGCTCCGGATCGCCCCAGGTGCCGTACAGCTTCTGCGTGCTGAGGCAGACCGGGCGCAGCCCACGGTTGAGCACGGCCTCCCACGTGGCGACGGAGACGCCCGGTGTGTGTTCGGAGCGGAAGTCGTCGAGGACCACGATGCCCTCGGGCTTGAGGATGTCCCGGGCCGCGCCGATGTCGCCGTGCACGTGCTCGTACAGGTGCGAGGCGTCGATGTGCACGAAACGGCAGGTGCCGGGCTCGACCTCCTTCTCGACCACCGAGCTGGGCGCCTGGATCACCCGCGGCAGGGCGTCGTGGAAGGAGAGGTAGTTCCGCTCGAAGGCCTGCTGCGTGAGGGAGGAGTACGACTTCGTGCTCTCGGCTTTGTTGTGCTCGTCCGGGGCGTCGCTCTCGAACAGGTCGCAGACCGTGAACTTCTCGCCGTCCTGCAGGTGGTGGCCCAGCAGGATGGCGCTCTTGCCCATGTAGGCGCCGAGCTCCAGGAGATCTCCCTCCATTCCCTGCTTCTCCTGCCGCTCGAGGAACCAGGTGAACAGCACCTGGTCCAGCGGCGGGAACCAGCCGGGAACGTCGCTCAGTTCGCCGGGGTACGTGTCCGTGGGTTGTGGGTTGGCCATGCCACGAGCCTGCTCCCTGGAAGCAGCTCAAACTGACGCCTGGCTGAACGCCCCGTGAACAGACACAGCCCGCCGGGGAAAGTGATCAGTTCCGAATCCGAAGCGATGCCAGGTGTACGACTTGCCCGGCTCGTGCGTCAGGGCGAGACCACACCAACCCGGCCCACGAAACACTCCCCGCCCCCGTCCGCTGCACGCGAGGCCAGACCGTCCCCGTCCCGGAATCCGTCGGCGTCACCCTCGAACTCTGCGTGGGCCCCCTCCTCGACGGGGACGACTGATCCGTCCCGCCTCCGGAACGACCTCCGGTGGCGGCCAACCGGTATCGGAGGGTACCGGCTACGTCACGGACGCGCCCGCAGATACCCGGAGTTCGCCACCTGGCCCAGGAACGTGAAGCGGGTGTCCGTGCTCATGTGGTGATCGAAGGCCTCCTTGATGCCGGGCCACTTGGGGTGCCCGAAGTCGTCGAGGACGACTATGCCGCCGGGCGCGACGATCTGCTCCGCCCACTCCAGGTCCGCGGCGACACCGGCGGCGGAGTGGTCGCCGTCGACGATGATCGCGCCGTAGGAGCGGTCGGAGACCTTGGCGCGCAGTTCGGTGTCCTCAGAGAAACCCTGCTCGATCCGCGCGGCGGAGCCTGCCTCGCCCGCGAGGGCCAGGTTGGCGCGTACCGCGGCCATCCGCACGGGCGTGCCCGTCGGGTCGGCCCCCTCGGTGGTGCCGGGCTGGAGCTGCAGGCCCGCGAGCGGGTCGACGATCGTCAGGTGCGGATCGCGTCCCGCGCGCTGCATCATGCGGATCAGCGCCGCGCCGAACATCCCGTACAGCGTGCCGATCTCCAGGATCTCGTCGTTCGGCGGATCGAGCAGCGGTACCGCGGAGAGCTTGCCGCAGATGTTCATGGTGCCGCCCGCGATCCGGCCGACCCCCAGCGCCTCCAGCGCGATGAGCAGTCGGAACGCCTGGGCGATATTGCGCTCGGCACCGACCCGGTCCCCGGTCACCTTCGCCAACTCGTCGATGGCGCGGTTGAGATGGGCGTCGGCCGGAAGCCGGGACACACCGCGTCCGGTTCCGTCGAGCAGCAGCTCCAGCGGGCGCTGGCGGTTGCGCAGTGTGGTCAGCTCGCGCCGCAGTGCGCTGTCGGAGCCGTCTCCGACGGAGCCGTTTCCGACGGAGCTGTCTCCGAGGGAGCGGCGCAGTTGCCGCTCGATGCGCTGATCGATGAGATCAGCGAGAGGGCGCAGGGCGCGCCGGGCTGTCCTTGTTTTCAGTAACGTTCGCACTGGTTCGTGACCCTCGCAGGTATAGGGGAACTGCTGCGTACGCGTGGGGGAGAGTGGTGAGTGTGCATGTCAAGGTATCCGCCACGGGACCAAGCGGAGTGACAGCGGGGGGTGATGGGTCCTTGGACGTTAGGCCCTGGGGTTCCCACAGTTCAAGCAAAAACAACAACGGTGCCCTTGAGGGCAAGTCAAGGTGAATCTCCGGTGGCGAGGGGTTAGCGATTGCATTCGACCCTCCGCCGGCGCTGGCCCACCCGGCCACCCACTCCCACCGCCCCGCCGCACCGTGCGGCGGGGCTTCGGGGCACCGCCCCACGGGCGTATGTGCCGGCACCTTGGTCTGCGAAGGGGCGGCCCTGCAGGTGGCCTCAGCGTCTGGCCGTGCCGCCCCGCCGGAGCGCCCGTGCCCGGCGTACGACACGGCGTACGGTCGCGTTGCGCGGGATGAAGGCAAGCTGGGTGGGCACGGCGCCGGGCAGCGCCAGGGAAGTGAGACGACGACGCTTGAAGTAGCGCCAGGTCTGCTGGTTCAGATGCTTCCTCAGGTACTGCTCGGCCGCCGGACGCAGGTCCGGGTAGATCTTCGACTGCATGGCGTAGCCGACGGTCCGCAGGAGCTCGGTGAGCCGGTCCACCTCCATGCCCTGGCGCTGGTCGGCCACCGCCGCCCGGTCCGTCACCTCGGGCAGCAGCGCGTCGACGATCGTGACGGGGACGCGGTTGCTGTTCTCGAACGGCGTCAGGCGTTCCAGCAGCAGGTCCGTGCCGACGCGGGCGACCGGCAGGCCGTACAGCGCGCTCGCGGTGAGCAGGCCCGTGGAGAAGCAGCCGACGACCAGCGCGGGACGCATCCGCTGGTACAGCACCTCCGCGAGCACCGGCGTGTCCACGACCGTCAGGTTCGCGCCGAGCCGCTCGGCCTCCTGCTCCAGCTTGCGGGTGAAGCGGGCCGGTGCCGACGGGTGCGGCTTGAACAGCACGCGGGTACGGCCGAGTCCGACGGCACCCCGCAGCATCCGCACATGCAGGTTCTCCTCCTCCTCGGCGGAGAGGATGCCCAGCGCGGACAGGTACTGGCCGAGCAGCAGCGCGGGCTCCTCGGACTCCTCCACATGCGGCAACTCGGCGCCGGTGTCGACGAGTTCGGCCAGCACCTTGATGAAGTCGGCGGTCGGCACCAGCTCCGGCTCCACATCGAACTCGGTGAGCAGCAGCGGCTTCAGGCCCGGCACCAGGTCCAGATGGAGCAGCCGCTCCACGCGCGTGCCGACCAGCGGGTCGATCTTGTTGCGGGTGGGGCCGTAGCTCATCAGGCCGTCCGCGTACACCGTGATGGGCGCGCCGGTGAAGATCTGTGCAACGCCGAGCGCCGGGTTGACCTGGATCGACTCCACGGCGAGCGCCACGTCGTCCTCGCCGAGGTCCCAGAGCATCCGCACGTACCGCTCCCACAGGGGGACGTCGTCCTTGCGCGGCGACCAACCCCCCGGGTGGAAGGGGAAGATGGCCTCGTTCCACGACACAACGTCGTCGAACCGGTCGCGCAGTTGCTCGAACCCGGGCATCTCGTCCACGGCCGGCGCGGTCTCGGGCGTCGCCGCGTTGTTGGAGACCAGCAGGATCCGCCGGTCCGCGGAGTCGAAGCAGCCGGCGTCCAGGGCGGCGGCCAGGGTGGCCGTGCCGTACAGCGTGGACGCCATGAAGATCTGCGTGGTCACGCGGCCACCTCCGCGGCCGGCACCGCGCGGCGGCGCAGCCGGCGCAGGCGCGTGGCGCGCTCGGCGTCCATCGAGCCGAGCACCTCGTCGAGCGCGCCCTGCGGCATGCGCCGCAGCGCCGCCGCGCTCATCGACTTCAGTTTCCTGGCCACGGGAGGCTCGAACCTTTCGATGGATCCAAGATGGTGGGAAATGATGGCGCAGTACGTGCGCACGGCCTTCGGCAGCAGCTGTGCCGCGTCCGGGTCCTCAGCGGTCTCAGTGACGACCTGGTCGAAGGCGCGGATGAAGTCGAGCTGGCGGACATCCCCGATCTGGGTGAGCGAGGACGCCACCCCGCGCCGGTAGAAGACGCCGAGCAGCCCGGACACCGCGAACGACTCCGCCTCGCGGTGCAGCTTCCAGACCCACGGCCGGTCCTCGGCGGTGCGCAGCCCGTCGGTGAAGTGCAGCAGGCCCTTGTCGACCAGCCGACGGTGGTAGATGCCGGCCCAGGCGAAGGCGTAGTCGACGGAGGTGGAGCGGTGTGCGGGCAGGATCACGTCACGCGGCCGCAGCACCGAACCCCGCCGCCCGTGCGGCACGCGGTGCACGGAGCGGGCCCGCGCGGTGCACTGCACATGGTCGGTGCGCAGGAAGTCGCAGCCCAGCTCCTCGATTTGGGCGACGAGCTTCGGGTAGTAGCCCGGCGCGAGCCAGTCGTCGCCGTCCAGGAACGTGAGGTACTCGCCGCGCGCCCGGTCGATACCGGTGTTGCGGGCGGTCGCGAGGCCGCCGTTCACCTCGTGTCTGACCAGCACGGCACCCGGCAGCTCGCGCTCCGCGCGCGCGAGAATGTCCGGTGTCTCGTCCTTGGAGCAGTCGTCGACGAGAATGAATTCGAAGTCGTCCCGCGCGTTCGCGCGCAGACTCTTCAAGGTGTCCGGGGCGTATTGCTGCACGTTGTAGAACGGCACGATGACGGAGAGCTTGAGCACGTCAGCGACGTTAGGCGGCGACCCGGCCCGCGTCTTTACCTTCGGTTTGATGGCCGGTGAACGCCACGTGGCGATGCGGTGAAGCGAACGCCCAACTTGGCGCCACACGACTGGATTCGCCATTCGGCGATGTGCTGTTAACCGTTTGTTGCGTTCGGGTTGGGCAGATCCTAGAAATGCCTTCCTAGCGTCTGTGACGTGCCAGTAAGTGCAACGAAGGCCCTGCGGGTGGCCGTTCTCGCGGATTCCGACACCCGGTGGAAATGGGGCTCGCTCACCGCGAACCGCATTGCGCCGGAACAAGCCGGTAATGCCGCTGATACGGAAAATCCAGACATTCGTCTGGACGGTTACCTGCTGCGCGGCCGAGCCACCCCGACCCCCCGCCAGCTCCAGGAAGTCGGCGTCCGCGCGGACTCCCTCCGCGAGGTCACCGCCGTCGAGTTCCTGCGGACCATGGCCGAGGAGTCGTACGACGTCCTCGTGCTGTCCCTGGTCGGTGGCGGCGTGCAGGCCATGCTGCACGGGCTGGGGCGGGTGTGGGAGGACCGCGCTTCGCGTCCCGTGGTCGTCACCGGCTACGTCGGCGTCGTCTACGAGAAGCTCGCCGACGGCCTGCTGCTGCGGCACGGCGCGGACCTCGTCCTCGCCAACTCCCGCCAGGACGCGGACCGTTTCCGTGGCGTGTACGACGGCGTCGGAGCCGACTCCTCCGCGGTGACCGAGGTGGCACTGCCGTTCCTCGGCGGCACCCCCTACACCGGCGAGCACGACCCCTACACGGTCGTCTTCGCCGCGCAGCCCTCCGTCCCGGACAGCCGCAAGGACCGTACGTACCTGCTGAACCGGCTCGTGCAGCACGCGCGGCTGCACCCCGGGCGCGACGTGCTGCTCAAGCTGCGCTCCAAGCCCGGCGAACACACCACGCACATTGAGGAACTGCCGTACCAGAAGCTGATGCAGCGGCTCGACCCGCCGGCCAACTTCCGCCTGGTGTACGGGAACATGGGTGAGGTCCTCGACCGCACCGACCTGCTGGTCACGATCAGCTCCACGGCCGCGCTGGAGTCGCTGCACCGCCGTATCCCCACCGTCGTCCTCACCGACCTCGGTGTGCGCGAGACGCTCGGCAACCACCACTTCGTCGGCTCCGGCTGCCTCGCCTCCTGGGACCAGCTCGACGCGCGGCACCGGCCGGTGCCCGACGCGGAGTGGGTCGCCCGGCAGGGCGTGGTCCCCGACGGGTCGTACGACACCGCCTTCGACGCGGCCCGCGAACGCATCGCCAAGCTGCTCGACCGCCCCGGCGGGCTGCCCCCGCTGACCCCCTACTACACGCCCGTCACCGCCCCCGGCTATCTGCCCGGCATCCTCGCCCGCCACCACCTCGGCCCCGACGGCACCCCGCTGCCGGGCGCCCCGGCCGCCGACAGGGAGCCCGGACCGGTGCGGCAGATCGTGCGGCGCGCGGCGCGCGGCGCCTATCGGCACGGAGTGCAGCGGGTCGCGCCCGTCATCCGGCGGATGGGGGAGCTGTGAGCCGCCCCGTCCCTTCGCAAGAAGCCCTAGGAGTTCCCATGTCCAACCCGGTAGCGGGCCAAGGCGCGTCGGTGCGCCGCGTGCTCGCGGTGATCCCCGCGCGGGGCGGCTCCAAGGGCGTGCCCGCGAAGAACCTCGCCCCGGTGGGCGGCGTACCGCTGGTGGCCCGCGCCGTGCGCGAGTGCCGTGCCTCCCGGCTGGTGACGGACGTCGTCGTCTCCACCGACGACCAGGCCATCGCCGCCGCCGCCCGGCAGGCCGGCGCCGAGGTCGTGCTGCGGCCCGCCGCCATCGCCGGCGACACCGCCACCTCCGAGGCGGCCGTGCTGCACGCCATGGACGCCCACGAGGCAATGCACGGCGCGCAGGTCGACGTGGTGCTGTTCGTGCAGTGCACCAGCCCCTTCATCGTCCGTGAGGACGTGGACGGCGTCGTCGGCGCCATCGCCGAGAACGGTGCCGACAGCGCGCTGACCGTCGCGCCCTTCCACGGGTTCGTGTGGCGCGACGCAGACACCGAGGCCACCGCGGCGGCCACCGCGGCGCGGACGCAGGTCATGGACGGCGGCTACGGCGTCAACCACGACAAGTCCTTCCGCCCGCGCCGCCAGGACCGCCCCCAGGACTTCCTGGAGACCGGCGCCGTCTACGGCATGGACGCGGCCGGCTTCCGCAAGGCGGGCCACCGCTTCTTCGGCCGTACGGAACTCGTGCGCACCGACCCCGCGCGCGTGCTGGAGATCGACGACCCGCACGACCTCGCCCGGGCCCGGGCCCTCGCGCCGCTGTTCGACGCCGCGCGCCCCGGCGCCCTCCCGACCGCCGACGACATCGACGCGGTCGTACTGGACTTCGACGGCACCCAGACCGACGACCGGGTGCTGATCGATGCCGATGGACGGGAGTTCGTCTCCGTGCACCGCGGAGACGGACTCGGCGTCGCGGCCCTGCGCAGGAGCGGGCTGAAGATGCTGATCCTTTCCACGGAGCAGAACCCGGTCGTCGCCGCACGGGCCCGGAAGCTGAAGATCTCGGTCCTGCACGGCATCGACCGGAAGGACCTCGCGCTGAAGCAGTGGTGCGAGGAGCAGGGCATAGCGCCTGAGCGCGTGCTCTACGTCGGCAACGACGTCAACGACCTCCCGTGCTTCGCCCTCGTGGGCTGGCCCGTGGCGGTCGCGAGCGCCCACGACGTCGTGCGCGGCGCCGCACGCGCGGTCACCACCGCCCCCGGCGGCGACGGCGCGATCCGAGAGATCGCCAGCTGGATCCTCGGCCCCTCTCTCGATTCCCTCACCAAGTAAGGACATCTTCTGCCATGAGCACCAACTCCCGTCTGCGCCAGTTCGGTTCGCGCGAGGTCGGCCCGGGCCATCCGGTCTACGTCTGCGGCGAGATCGGCATCAACCACAACGGCGAGCTGGAGAACGCCTTCAAGCTGATCGACGTGGCCGCCGAGGCCGGCTGCGATGCCGTGAAGTTCCAGAAGCGCACGCCGGAGATCTGCACCCCGCGCGACCAGTGGGACATCGAGCGCGACACCCCCTGGGGCCGGATGACCTACATCGACTACCGCCACCGCGTGGAGTTCGGCGAGGACGAGTACCGCCAGATCGACGAGTACTGCAAGAGCAAGAACATCGCCTGGTTCGCCTCCCCGTGGGACACCGAGGCCGTCGCCTTCCTGGAGAAGTTCGACGTTCCGGCGCACAAGGTGGCGTCCGCGTCCCTCACGGACGACGAACTCCTGCGCGCCCTCCGCGCGACGGGCCGCACGGTGATTCTCTCCACCGGCATGTCGACCCCGAAGCAGATCCGCCACGCGGTCGAGGTCCTCGGCTCCGACAACATCCTCATGTGCCACGCCACCTCGACCTACCCGGCGAAGGCCGAGGAGCTGAACCTCCGCGTGATCAACACGCTGGAGAAGGAGTACCCGAACGTCCCGATCGGCTACTCCGGCCACGAGACGGGCCTGCAGACCACCCTGGCCGCGGTCGCCCTCGGCGCCGCCTTCGTCGAGCGCCACATCACCCTCGACCGCGCCATGTGGGGCTCCGACCAGGCCGCCTCCGTGGAGCCGCAGGGCCTCACCCGCCTCGTCCGCGACATCCGCACCATCGAGGCCTCCCTCGGTGACGGCGTCAAGAAGGTCTACGAGTCCGAGCTGGGCCCGATGAAGAAGCTGCGCCGCGTCGCCGGTGTGGTCGCCGAGGCGGAGATCGCCACGGCGGCGGGCGAGCCGGTGACCGTCTGACCGCACTGAACCACCCCCCACAACCCCCATACGACGGGACGGTCGTACGCCGATGAGCCCCCGCGCCGGGAATGCCGGCCCTCACACTCTCGCGTTCGTCGAGAGTCCGGTACAGCTGCTGAACGTGCTGGAGTGGGCGCATGCGCATGCGCCCGGCGTGGGGCTCACCCTCGTGGTGCTCTCCCCGATCGACCCGATGACCCGAGGCCAGCTGCGGCGCATGTCCGAGCTGGCCCGCGAGGAGGGGTACGAGGTCCGCTGGGAGGAGGCGCGGGGCGGCGCGGCGGCGCCGTTCCAGACCATCGGCGGCCTGGCGGGCCTGCTGCGCAGGGCGTCCCGGATCGTGCTGGGCGACCCCTTCTCCCGCTATGTACAACTGCTGCTCACCATCACCCGCGCCCGCGACCTGGTCGTCGTCGACGACGGCACGGCCACCATGGAGTTCGTCGGCCAACTGGCCCGCGGCGAGCGCCTGGTGCGCTGGCACCGCAAGGGCGGCCGGCCCGCCCCGCGGGACCTGATCTTCGCGCCGGTGTCGTCCTCGGCACGGCGCAAGCTGACGCCCGGCGAGCGCCGCCGGGTGGAGATCTTCTCCTCCATGCCGATCGCCGACACCCCCGAGGGCGTCACGGTCACCACCAACGACTTCGGCTGGACCCGCGCCCGCTTCGGCCCGCCCCGCATCACCAAGGGCGCCGACATGGTGGGCACGTCCCTGGTGGAGACCGGCGTCGTGGACGGCGACCGCTATCTGGAGGCGGTCCAGTCCCTGGCCAGGACCCACGGCGCGACCCGCTACTTCGCACACCGCAGGGAGACTGTCGAAAAACTCCACCGGCTGGCCGTGGAGACGGGCCTGGAGGTCGTCCGGCCCGACCTCCCGCTCGAACTGATCGCCCGCCGCGGCCCCGTCGGCCGCACCATCCTCAGCTTCCCGTCCACGGTCGTCCACACCCTGCCCCTGGCCCTGGCAGGCACCGAGGTGCGGGTCGCCGTGTGCGACATCGACCCGGCCTGGCTGACCCAGGGGGCGTCCCCGCGGGCGTCGGGCTTCCTGTCGGGGGTGACGGGGACCGCGCGGGGCGTGCACCGGCTGTCGGCGGTGAGCCTGGCGTAGGCGTCGCCTCTGGGACGAAGGGGCGGGAGCGTCAGAGCTGCGCGGTACAGTCCGTTCCTCCGACTGGGGAGGGCTCGTGGCGGCCAAGTGGAGCTTGACGATCGACTGCGCGTACCCGGCGAAGCTGGCCGCGTTCTGGGCGCTGGCGTTGGGCTATGCGGAGAAGCCCGCGCCCGCAGGGTTCGGGAGCTGGGAGGAGTGGTTCTCGCATCATGGGGTTCCGGAGGACGAGTGGGATGACGGGGCGTACCTCTCGGATCCGGACGGCGTAGGCCCCACGTTGTCCTTCCTGAAGGTGCCGGAGCCGAAGGTGGTGAAGAACCGGCTGCATATCGACGTGCAAGTCGGTGGCGGCCGTGAAACGCCGTGGGAGGTGCGCTGGCCGCGCGTGGTCGCGGCGGTGGAGCGGTTGACCGCTGCGGGCGCGACCGTGGTCCGTGAGGACGAGTTGCAGGGCAGGCCGGATCACGTGGTGATGGCAGACCCGGAGGGTAACGAGTTTTGCCTGGTCTGACTGCCCGGAGCGACGTTCAGCTCGGCGTACGGATGGCCCGGAGGAAGGAGGCGAAGGCATCGGTGGGGAAGGTCAGGGTGCCGGCGGAGGGGCCCTTGGAGTCGCGGACGGCTATGTGGGTGCGGCGGAGGGCGACCTCCACGCAGGCGTTGCCTTCGCCACCGCCGGAGTAGGACGACTTCCGCCAGGTGTCGGGGGTACTCACGTTGCGCCTCAGAGCTCCTTGGCCAGCTTGTGGATGAAGTCACGAGAACGCTCGGGGTCGAGCGACGTTGCTTCTATCCTACGGAAGAGTGTTCGAAAACGGCCGAGTTGGGCTTCGGCGTCGATGAAGAGCGTGCCGTGGGGGCCGTCGCGTACGACGGTGTCGAGCTGAGGGACGGGGCCACCCGCGTACACCATGGCGCTTCCGGCACCGGCAAAGGCGTCCAGGTCGAAGGGGATGACGCGTACGGTGATGTGAGGGGCTTCGGACAGTTCCAGAACGTGGGCGAGCTGGCCGGCCTGGTGGACACGGCGGAGCTGTTGGCGGCGGAGCTGGTCTCCAATGCCGTACGGCATACGAAGGGGCCGGCCGCGCTCAGGGTCCGCCGTACCGTGCAGGGCGTGGTGTGGATCGGGGCGTGGGACACCGACCCGGCGCCGCCGGATCCGCCTCGGCCGCTGGAACGGATGGAGCAGGCGGGGGAGTTGGAGGAGGGGCGAGGGCTGGGGCTGGTGCGGGCGTGCGCGGATCACTGGGGGTGGCAGCCGTCGGCGCGATTGGGGGACCGGGGGAAATACGTCTGGTGCCAGCTCGTGGCCGCGTGAGTGGGCCGCCCCGTCGCCGTCCTGGCGCAACGTCCGCGGCAGGCCTCTTGGTCGACCCCCGGAGTGTCCTCATAGAACGACGCGGTGAGTTCCCATCAGTTCACCAAACCGCGTGGCCTCCGCCTGCATAGCCGCCTCTTGGGTATCCATGTCCCAGCCGAGGACCTTTTGGACGGTCGCCTTCATCTCATCGACGGCCGCCTGCACTTCCTCCCCGGTCGCGGTGCCGGTTGGCTGGTTAGGCTCAGCGAGGTCCATCTGGACCTCGAGGCCCCTGAACTCGTCGAAGAAGGCGACGACCTCGCCGTTTTCGCTGACGTCGTACAGGAGGTCTTCGCCCATGGCCTGCGCGGAGTCGGGCCGGATCATGGCGTAGACGAGGACCGCAAAGGCGGTGATCCCGACGCTGATCAGCAGGATGGTTCGATTGCGTCGACGGCGATGGGTTCTGGCGGCAGGGACAGGGGGGACTGCGAACGTACTCATTCGGGTTTCTTCCTCCTGTGGTGAACCTTCCGTGCCCAGCACGTAATGAGCCTTTCCCAGTAAGCGCGCGTCACTGGCTGTGATCGCGATGTCAGCGCTGCGGCCCGCGTGGTCCCCAAGTCCAGGCAGGCGTAAGGCCCCTGATATTGCGTCCTGAACATGGAAGGAAGTTGGTTGTAGGGCAGCTTCTGAAAGTGGTGCTTTGCGGAAGAT
>NZ_JACTVI010000067.1 GCF_014495685.1 Streptomyces sp. TRM68367
GTCCTTCGTCCGTCCGGACGAAGGACGCCGACGAGACTCCCGGACGAACTAGCCGCGGCTGTCCGTCGCTTCCAGGGTGAGGGGGTGGGTGGCCAGCGGGGTCACCTGGATGTCCGCGTACGGCCGGATGGGCAGGGAGGCCAGCACCTTCTCCAGCTCATCCGCGTCTGCGGCCGACCAGATGCCGACGTTGCCGCGCTGGCCGGGCATCCGCCAGATGTGCTTGAGGACGCCTGTGGCCATGAGTTCGTGCGCGTGTGCGTGCTCGCGCTTGACGACCTCGTCGCGTTCTTCGACCGGCAGCTCGTAGACGCGGGAACCGTCGAGGTGGATCATGAAATCCATGGAAGTCCTCCTTGGGTGAGTTGTTCGATGTGCCGCGCGGCGATGGGCTGTGTGATCCCAGCTGTCTCGTCCGTCAGCGGGTCTGCGGTCCATCGGGGTGGGCGGAGACGGCGTCGGCCTCGGTTTTTCTCGGCGCGGGCGCCGATGAGTCCACGCGCTGATGGCCGGCGGGCAGGAAGCGGACCACGCCCAGCGTCGTGGCCACCAGGAGGGCGGCCCCGATGATCAGGCTGATGCGCATGCCCGTCATGAAGTGGGCCGAGTCGGCGATCAGTGCGCCCAGGAGGGCCACGCCGATGGCTCCGCCGAACTGGCGGGCCGCGCTGAGGACTCCGGAGGCCAGGCCTGCCCGCTCGTGCGGGACCGATTCCAGCATCGCCGTCGTCAGGGGCGGGATCGCCAGACCTCCGCCGATGCCCAACGGGACAAGCAGCACCAGGAGCAGGGGAGTTGGGGTGTCCTCGGTGACGAAGAGCAGCCCGAGGATGCCCAGCGTCTGGATGATCTGGCCGATGATCAGCGGGAAGCGCGGCCCGTGGCGGTTGGTGAGCTTGCCCGCCAGCAGGTTGACCAGGGTGGTGAAGGCCGTCATCGGGATGAACATGAGGCCTGCCATCAGGGCCGAGGCGCCGCGGTGTTCCTGGAAGAAGATCGTGAAGACGAAGACCAGGCCGTAGTAGCCCAGGTTGAGGGCCAGGCCGGCGCTGGTGCACACGGCCACCGCGGGGTTGCGGAACATGGTCAGCGGTACCGCCGGGTTGCTCTGGCGGGACTCGGCGATCAGGAACACGGCTGCGGCGATGACCGCGACCGCGAAGCCGGCGATGGTGGCCGGGTCCGTCCAGCCGCTGGAGCCTGCGTTGATCACCGCGAAGACCAGGGCCGCGAGGGCCAGGACGGCCGTGATCTGGCCTGCCGGGTCCATCGGAGCCTGTCCGCGCGGGGATCGTGGGGCGCGGAGCATGCCGATGAGGGCGACGATGCCGACGGGGATGTTGATGAAGAAGATCCAGCGCCAGCCGAGCCCGGTCGTCAGGGCTCCGCCGACGACCGGGCCCGCGGCGACGGCCGCCCCGCCGCCCGCCGTCCACCATGCGATGCCGCGGGCGCGCAGCGACGGGTCGTCGTAGGCCTGGCGGACCAGGGCGAGCGAGGCCGGCATCATCACCGCTGCCCCTGCTCCCTGGATCGCCCGCGCGATGATGAGCACGTCGAGGCTGGGGGCGAGTCCGCAGAGCGCGGACATCAGGGTGAAGACGGACAGGCCGATCGTGAAGGCGCGGCTCGCGCCGACACGGTCCGAGATCGCGCCCGCCGACAGCAGCAGCGCAGCGAAGAGCAGGGTGTACGCCGTCACCACCCACTGCAGCGCCGAGACCTGACCGTCCCACTGCGCGCCGATGCTCGGCAGCGCGACGTTCACCACCGTCGTATCCAGCGTGATCACGAAGAACGCCAGACAGGCGACGAGGACGGTGGCATTGGGGCTCAGACTCGGCCGGACGTCAGCCGCCCTTGCCCCGGAGGGAGAACCAGCGGCAGGTCGCCTGCTCACAGTGTCCTTTCGAAGTGGGCCCTCACCGAGTCCAGGGCCGGTGCCACTGTCGATTCCTGGTCGTAGAAATCAAACTGGGTACCCGTTGTCCACTGCAGTTCCTTGGGGGCCGTCAGCGCCTCGTGGAAGCGGCGGGCGCCGTCCGGGACGGCGGCGTCCGGGCTGTGCAGCATGAAGGTGGGGGCCGTGCACCGGGGGGCGACCGCGATGGGGTCGAAGGTCAGCCACTGCGGCCAGCTCATGACGGCGAACCGGTTGCCCCACTGCGGGATGGCCCCCCGGTCGGCGTTCAGGTAGTAGTCGAACGGCCCGTACATGGCGGCCCGTTCGTCGGTGTCGCTGGCCGCCGGAATGTAGTCGACCTCGCCCGTCGACTCGTACTTCGCCCGGGCCGCCTCGCCCAGGGTCATCCGCTCGCGGATGCCGTCCAGGCCGCCGTAGATGTCCTGGACCAGGGTCGCGTCGTGCAGCCATGGGGCCACCATGGCGACGGAGCGGATCTCCGGGGTGCGTGAGCCGGCGACCGCGATGTACCCGGCGCCGGCGCAGATGCCGAGCGCGCCGATCCGGGACGGGTCCACATCGGGCCGGGACTTCAGGTACTCGACGGCGCTCACGATGTCCGCGATCTTGCGCTCCGGCGATTCGAAGTTCTGCGGATCGCCCTTGGACGTCCCGTAGCCGCGGAAGTCGAAGGCGAGAGCGGTCAGGCCCCGCTGAGCGAGTCCGGCGGCGTAGCGGCCCGCCATCTGTTCCTTGACCGTGAGCCACGAGCCGACCACGAGTACTGCGGGAGAGGCGTCCCCCGCCGGCTGCGACGCCGGCCGGTAGAGGTCGCCGCGCAGGTCGACCCCTTCACTGGGGAGTGCCACCCCCTCGACACGCACATCACCGTTGGGGTTCATGGGTCTCCCTTCCAGGTCCTGCCAGCGCTCACTGCGCTCCGCGATGCATGGTAACCAAAACGCTTGACTTACTGTCAAGCCATGAGTCATTTTTCCTTGATCGAATATGACTACCTTGTTGACATTCCATCCGTCACGCAGTCACTCTCGATCGATCACCGAACAAGGAGTCGACTATGACGCAGGGTCAGCTCGCCCCGCCGCGCGACGCCCAGTCAGTGGGGCGCTACTTCCTGGACCAGATCGGCGGTGGGCAGCTCGAAGCCGCGTTCGCCTGCCTGGCCGACGACGTGGTGATGGAGATGCCGTTCGCCCCGCCGGGCAGCCCGACCCGGCTGGAAGGGGCCGATGCGCTGCGCAGCCTGTACACGGGGGTCGTGGGCGCGGCCCTGTCGATCGAACTGCCGGTGAGCACCACCTGGCCGTTCGCCGACCCCGAGTGGGCGCTGGTCGAGTACACGGGCCGGATCGTGCAGCCCGGCGGGCAGGAGTACACGAACGTCTACCACGGCCTGTTCCGGGTCGTGGACGGGAAGATCAAACTCTTCCGGGAGCTCTACGACACCTACCGGTTCGCCGAGCAGGTGCCCCTCGAAGCCCGTCGGGCGATGTTCCCGACCACCGACGAGGGGTGAGCGGGATGCCCCAAGCCGCCGCCCGTGCCGTCGGTGTGGGAGTCCCCCTGTCCGGAGCCTGGGCGACACCCGCCACCCAGGTGCGGGTCGCCCAGCAGGCCGAGGAGCTCGGCTACCGGTCCCTGTGGACCTTCACCCGCCTGCTCTTCCCGATGCAGAGCAACGATGCCGAGTGGTCGTCCGACTTCCAGCCGGCCTTCCACTACGGCGTGGCGGAACCGCTCATCACGCTCGGATATCTGGCCGGCTGCACCGAGCGGATCCGGCTGGGCATATCCGTACTCAACGCGCCATTCTTCGCCCCCGCGGTGCTGGCCAAGCAGCTCATCCAGCTCGACCGGGTGTCGGACGGACGGCTCGACGCCGGTCTTGCCCAGGGCTGGTCCGAGGAGGAGTTCCGGGCTGTCGGCCTGCCCATGGAGCGGCGCGTGGCCCGCACTCTGGAGTACGTCGAGGTGCTCCGCCGGATGTGGGAGCAGGATCAGGCGGAATTCCAGGGCGAGTTCACCGAGCTGCCCCGCACCCTGGTCCGTCCTCGCCCCGTGCAGCCGGTCTTCCCCCTGCTGCTCGGCGGCTCCACCGAGAAGGCCTGGACGCGGGCGGGGCGCCTGGCCCAGGGCTGGGTCAGTCCGGGTTTCGTCACCGTGGCGGAGGTCGCCGAGGCCGCGTCCGGGGTCCGCGCGGCCGCCGAACGCGCCGGGCGCTCCCCCGACGAGATGCGCATCGTCGTGCGGGCCACCGTCTTCCTCGGCCCCGAACTCGGTTCCGGGCGCGCCCCCTTCAACGGTTCGATCGGCCAGATCCGGTCGGACATCGAGCAGATGCACGACGCCGGAGCCACCGAAGTCTTCCTCGACTTCAACTTCGATCCGCAGGTCGTCGGTCCCGATGCGGACCCCGCCGGCTCCCTCGGCCGGGTCGAGGAAGCGCTGGGTGAACTCGCTCCCGTCGCGCTTCCCGCCGCACGGTGAGGCGTACACCAGGAGACTTGGAGAGACCATGATCCATGCGATTTCGCGGCTCGTCGCGGGCTGCCGGCCCGACGGCACCTCGGTGGTCGAGGCGAGCGGGCCCCTCGCCCCGGTGACCGTGGGCGCGCTGCCCGGCGTCGAGTTCTATCAGGTCTGGGGGCGCAACGACGCCCCTGCGATAGGCGACGGCGGCACCGAAGCGGCCTTCGTCCCCTACTTCCCCGGGGCCGACGGGACCCGCTTCGTGATCCTGCGCTGGCCCCCGGAGACCGGGCGGGGCCCGCAAGGCGATCCCGACGCGCTCTCCGCCGAGGTCGAGGGGGTCTTCCCCGGACTGCTCCAGGCCCTGGCTCCGGACGAGAAGGGACACCACGCGACGGACACCGTGGACATGTCGATCATTCTCGAGGGCGAGCTCTGGCTCCAGCTGGAGGACGGCTCCGAGACCCGGCTGACGCCCGGCAGCTGCGTCGTGCTGCGCGGCAACCGGCACTCCTGGTCCAACCGCAGCGCCGAACCGGCCGTCATGGCCAGCGTCTTCATCGGTGCGAACGACAAGCTCCGCCAGACCGGCTGACCCCCTTAGTACGCGCCTGCCCGGTCGGTGGAAGTGAGCCGGCCGGGCAGGCCCGCGTCGTTCAGGGCCTGCTGGTACGCGGCGGTCGACTCGGCGACGTACCCGTACTGCTGCCAGATGTCCGCGATCCGGCGCCACGCGGCGGCCGACGAGCGGGCGGGGGGCAGTTGGCGAAGCTGCTGTGCCGCGGCCCGGAGCGTCTCCTGCGCCTGCTGGCTCTCCCCCGCGCTGAACTGGGCGTGCGCCAGCACGGCGCGGGCCTCGACCGACTCCCGGCGCGGTTCGTCGCGCAACAGCCCCAGTGCCTTGGACGCGTGCTGCTGCGCTTCGGCGGCCCGGTCCAGTCGCAGGCACGCCAGCGCGATTCCGGTCTGCGCCGATGCCTGCTCGAGGACCGTTCCGACGTCCACGAGCTGGGCGTGCGACCGCTCGAGCAGCTGATGGGCTCGCTCCGGGGCACCGGGATCGGAGCAGAGCAGCAGCGTCCCGTAGGCACCGCAGAGCAGGGCGTGGTGGCGCACATGGTCGCTCTCGGCCAGCAGCGCGCGTGCCCGCTCGGCCAGTGCGAGGGCCTCGTCGATCCGGCCCTGGGACTGCGCCACGAGAGCGGCGTTCCAGTAGGTCTCCCGCTGTGCGGTCCGGCCGCCGCGGTCGTCGGCGATCCTGATCAGGCGGTCGGCCACGAGGCGGGCCTTGGCCAGGTCGCCGCGGGTCCGGTAGCAGCCGACCAGCACGGCTGCGAGCTGGATGTGGTCGTCCGTGGCCTCGAGGCCGAGCTGGTCGAGTCGGCGCAGGGCCCGCTCGCCGATCTCGACGCTGAGGACCTGGTCGCCGAGTGCCTGGTGACAGCGGCAGAGCGCCGTGGCCAACTGGCTCCATTCCGCCGATCCGGCAACGCACTTGGGGTCCTCGTACAGCAGGGTGAGCACCTGGACGGCGGCCTCGGTGCGGCCGAGTTGCTCCAGGGCGAGCGCCTGGCCCAGGCGTGCCCGGCGCACGGTGGCCTCGGGCAGGACGGGCGCGGAGGCGAGGACCTCGCTGAAGGCCTGCAGCGCCTCCCCGTTGGCACCGTTGTGCAAGGAGAGGTCGGCGAACGCCGCCTTGAGCTCCAACTCGCGTGTACGGGTGCCGTCCTGACCCGTGAGCAGATAGCCGGTGGTGCATCCGAGGCGCTCGGCGAGGAGAGCCACGACCGCCGCCGAGGGCGTCCGCTTGCCGGACTCGATCAGCGAGATGTAGCTCACCGAGACGTCGTCGCTGGCGAGGTCCTGTTGCTTGAGCCCCCGAGCACGGCGGAGTTCCCTGAGCCGTCGGCCGGTGCCTTCACCGTCTTCGGCGGTGCTGTCCACAGTGTCTCCTCGGGGCCTGCTGGGGTGCTGTCGGCGGGGTGAGGGAAATTTTACAGGAAGTTTGACAACTGTCGCCATCGCCGGTGAAGGAAGTCACAACTTCTGCTCTGCCGCTGCCCACACACCGCGACTTCAGGATGTACAACGTCCCTTCTCGCGGCCTCCCCCCGGCCTTGGCTAAGGTCACGCCGAGTGACGGCAGTGCACCGCATGAGGGATCTGGGCTGGTCGCAAGCGCATGTGGGTTCGAGACAGGAGTGGGGCATGTTCCGACCGATGCGGCGTGCGGCCTTCTTCGACCTCACCCATCCGGAGCGCCCTGTGCACGAGGATGCGGCCCTTCGGGACGCGCTGGCGGGCCACCGGGCCGAGGGGGACCTCGTCGTCCTGGTCGTGGATGCCCACCGGCGGTTGCCGGAGCGGCTGTCCGCCGAGGGGACCCTCGTGCGGCTGCCCCCGTCCGCCACCTGCGACATGGACAAGTGCACGACGGTCGTCGAGGCGATGACCCGCCTGTGCATCGACCCGGCCAGCTGTTTCGGCTACGGGGATCTGTGCGCCGGGACGGGGTTGCTCAGTGTCGTCGGCAATCCGCGCGTCATCGCCTGCAGCGCGGACAGCAGCAGGCTCGCCCAGGAGCGGGGCTGGCCCGTCATCATGCCGCCTTCCGCCGTGTAGGGGTGCGGCGGCCGATGCCATCGGCCCGAGTGGAGAAATCGGCCCGAGTGGAGAAACTGCCGAAGCCCGCCAACGTCCACGGACCTCAGGAAGTCGCCATGCATGTGCAGCAGCCCGCTCATTCGTCCCGCATACGCGTCGATCTGCTCACCAAGGAATTCTCTCCGGAGATTTACGGAGGCGCCGGCGTCCATGTCGCGGAACTCGCCGGGGAATTGCGCGCACTGGTCGATCTCGAGGTGCGCTGCTTCGGTTCGCCGCGCGACGCGCAGAACGTGACCGCCTACGCGGAACCCGAACTGCCGGGAGAGCAGAACCCCGCCCTGCGCGCCCTCGGTGTGAACGTCGAGATCGCCGCGGCATGCGCGGGCGCGGACCTGGTCCACAGCCACACCTGGTACACCAACGGGGCCGGCCGGCTCGCGCAGGTGCTGCACGGCATCCCCCATGTCGCCACCACCCACAGCCTCGAGCCGCTGCGCCCCTGGAAGGCCGACCAGCTGGGCGGCGGCTACGCGTTGTCGTCCCTGGTGGAGCGTTCGGCGCTGGAGAGCGCGGACGCGCTGATCGCCGTGTCGCACGGCATGCGCCAGGACATCCTCCGCGTCTATCCCGACGTGGATCCGGACCGGGTGCACGTGGTGCACAACGGCATCGACACCCGGGCCTACCGTCCCGACCACGGCACCGCGGCGCTCGAGCGGCACGGGGTGGACCCCGACCGGCCCATCGTGCTGTTCGTCGGCCGCGTCACCCGGCAGAAGGGACTGCCCCAACTGCTGTGCGCGGCCTTCGAGTTGGACCCCCGTGCCCAGCTCGTGCTGTGCTGCGGGCAGCCGGACACCCCCGAGATCGGAGCCGAGACCGCGGCGCTGGTCGACGAGCTGCGCCGGGTGCGGGAGGGGGTCGTACGGATCGACGGGATGCTCGACCGGACCTCCCTGCTGCAGTTCCTCACCCATGCGTCCGTGTTCGTCTGCCCGTCCCTCTACGAGCCGATGGGCCTCGTGAATCTGGAGGCCATGGCCTGCAGCACAGCCGTCGTGGCCACCGCGACGGGCGGCATCCCGGAGGTCGTGGCGGACGGCGAGACGGGGCTTTTGGTGCCCATCGAGCAGGAGCAGGACGGCAGCGGCACCCCCCTGGACCCCCGGCGCTTCGCCGCCGACCTCGCGGCCGCGGTGAACCGGCTCCTCGCCGACCCGGACCACGCCGCCCGGCTCGGCGCGGCCGGCCTCGCGCGGGCGCAGAAGGAATTCGGCTGGGATGTGGCGGCGGAGCGGGCGCATGCCGTCTACCGCTCCGTGCTGGATCGCCGGCCGCACGGTCCCCGTACCCCGACTTCATGATGTGTGTTTGATTTCGTTGACCCGACCACCACTTTCGCCGATACCTTCACAGGCATGTCTCAAACGACTTCCGCGCACCGAGCAGAAGGCGTCCCGGAGCATTCGAGGCCCCCAATCGGCAACTCCCTGTTCGAGGGCGGGGCAATGAAGTCCGGGGGGTCCGCTGCGTCATCCGTGGAGGCCCCCCCGAAAGGGGGGGCACGGGTAACAACCCTGGAGTTGTTCTTCGATCTCGCGTTCGTCTTCAACTTCACGCAACTCGCCCGGGTGCTCAGCCGGGACATGACGCTGCGCGGAGTCGGTCAAGTACTGCTGATCTTCTGGCTCCTGTGGTGGATGTACGGCGGATACGCGTGGCTCACCAACCACCTTCCGCCGCACCGCAGGCACCACCGGATCCTGCTGCTGCTCGGCATGGCCTCCTTTCTGGTCATCGGCCTGGCCACTCCGAACGCCTTCGACGGCGACGGCGTCGCGTTCGGCATCGGGTATCTGCTGATCGTCACCGTGCACGCCGCGCTCTTCGCGTTCGGCGGCCCGGGAGCGGCCCGCAACATGCTGCGCATCGCGCCGTTCCACACGGTGGGCGCGCTCCTCATCATCTGCGCCGGCCTCCTCGACGGATGGGTCGTGTACGCGCTGTGGGCCTCGGCCGTCGGCCTCGAGGTCATCGCGCCGGTGCTGACGGGTGTGTCGGGCTTCGAGCTGAAACCGGGCCACTTCGTGGAACGGCACGGACTGCTCATGATCATCGCGCTCGGGGACTCGTTCCTGGCGCTCGGCATCGGCACCGACGGCGGCCAGGCGGGGCCGTCGGTTGTGACCACGGCGGTCCTCATCTTCGTCATCCCGGCCGGCCTGTGGTGGGTGTACTTCGACGAGTCCGAAAAGGCCTGGCGGGCCGAACTCGCCCTGGAGCGCCAGGATGCGGTGCAGCGCTCGCGCCTCGCACTCGCCGCGTTCTTCTACGCCCACGTCCCGATGCTGATCGGGCTGATCCTCATCGCCGCGGCCGTCAAGAAGACCATCGTGCACCCCTACGAACCACTGGCCACGGCCCCGTCGATCGCGCTGGCCGGTGGTGTCGCGCTGTACCTCGGCGGCATCGCATGGTTCCACGGAATTCTGAAGATCGGCCCACAGCGTTTCCACTTCACCGCCGCGCTGCTCGCCGTCCTGGCCGTTCCGGTGGGCCATACCGGATCAGCGGTGGCCGAAGTCGTACTGCTTGGTGTCCTCATCGGCGCCGCCCTGCTCAGCGACCATCGCTGGACCAAGAAAATGGCACACCTCTATCACTGAAAGAAGAAGAATTCATGAGTTCTGTGGCCGACCGGCTGGACATCATCGAGACGTGCACCCGCATGGGCTGGTACATCGACCAGCGCGAGTGGGAGTCGCTGGGGGATGTCTTCAGCGACGAGATCATGCTCGACTACACCAGCCTCAACGGCGGTGAGCCGGGCCCCGTGTCCAAGAAGGACCTGATCGGTGCCTGGTCGGGGCTGCTCGGCAACTTCGCCGCCACCCAGCACCTGCTCAGCAACTTCCTGGTCGACGTGCAGGGCGACAGCGCCGTCACAACCGCGATGTTCCAGGCGACGCACCGCATGCCCAACGAGCACGGCGGACCGCTGTGGACGCTCGCCGGCACCTACCGCATCGCCCTGGAGCGCACGGCGGACGGCTGGCGGATCAACGGCATCGTGATGACGGCCACTTGGGCCGACGGCAACCAGCATCTGTTCGCCCGCGCCGCACAGGCTCAGTCCACCGATTCCTGAGCGGCGATATCAGAAAGTCGACCACCCATTTCTTGCTGGCTCCTGGGTTCTCTCTCAGGATTTCTCTGGGATTCCTTCCATTTCTAGGAGAGTTCATGAGCAACGCCACGGAAGAAACCAGGAAAGTCGTTCAGCGGTGGTTCGACGCACTGACATCGGGCGACTTCGAGACTGCCCTTGACACGCTCGCCGAGGACGTCGAGTGGATCAACTACACGCCGGTGCCCGGCTACAACGACGACATGAAGTGGATCGGCAGCTACCGCGGCCGCAGCGCCGTCCTCGAGACCCTGAAGATCTTCACCAGTGCCGTGGACGTCCGCTTCGAGAAGTTGGTGAACCTGGTCGTCGACGGCGACCAGGCCGCGGGGGTCATCCACGAGATGTCCACCGTGCGGGGCACCGGCGTCGAGTTCGAGATCGAGTTCATCCAGTGGCTGACGGTGCGCAGCGGCAAGATCACGCGCTGGAAGTCCTACACCGACCCGTCGCAGATCATCCGGGCCCTGCGGGGCGACGTGTCGGGGCAGGAGGCCGCCTGATGAGTGCCGAGCTGATCACCGCCGTACGCGACCGGGACACCGCACGGGTCACCGGCCTGCTCGCGGCCGGCGCCGACGCACGCCACCGCGAGCCCAGCACGGGGCTGACCGCCCTGATGATCGCGGCGGGGCAGGCGGACGCCCCCACGGTCCGTGCCCTGATCGACGGCGGGGCCGATGTGCTGACCGCCGACAGCCGGGCCGGCGCGACCGCGCTGCACAAGGCATGCCAGGGCGGCAGCCTGGAGGTCGTGAAGGCTCTGGTGGAGGCCGGTGCCTTCGTGGACGCCGTCGCGCCCACCACCGGGCACACCGCCCTGATGGACGCCCTCTGGTACAAGTACCCGGACATCGCCGCGTACTTGCTGGACCAGGGCACCGCGCTGCAGGTCTACACGCACTACGGCTTCTCCCTCGAGCAGCACTTCGCGTACGAGCTGAACGTCAACACGTTCGGCAAGGACAAGCTGCTCAGGGCCGAGGAGCACCTCAACGCCCGGCGGGCCGGGGACGAGCGCGCGGTGGCCGAGCAGGAACTGATGGCGGCGACCGCAAAGGGCGACACCGAGCGGGTGCGCAAGCTGCTCGCCGCCGGCGCCCCGGTCGACGAGCGCTCCCCCAACCTGAGCGGCTTCAACGACAGTCACACCCCGCTGCTCGTGGCCTGCCGCGACGGTCACGACGAGATCGTGCGGCTGCTGCTCGCGGCGGGTGCGGACGTGAACGCCGTCGAGCCCACCTTCGGCGCCGTGCCGCTGCACAAGGCCGTCTACAACGGTCACGCCGGCATCACCGCCGACCTGGTCCGCCAGGACGGCATCGACCTCGACTTCCAGGGCGCGACCAACGGCTACAGCCCACTGCACGACGCGCTGTGGCACGGCTTCGAGGACTGCGCACGCACGCTCGTCGAGTCCGGCGCCCGGCTCGACCTCATCGGCCACGACGGCAAGACGCCGCTCGACCTCGCCGTCGAGGTCTTCGGCGCCGACCACGCGCTCACCGAGCTGATGAGCTCGCGCGGCGCCCGCTGACCGCTCAGCCCTCAACACCCAACAGCCCTCCACAGACACGGAGTTGAAGCATGCTGTTCTACGTCCAGATGAAGTGGAAGCACGAGGGACGCATCACCCTCGACGAGCTGTGGGAGCTCGAGCAGGACGAGGCGGCGCACGCCCAGGAGACGGTGGACTCCGGTTTCTGCGTGGGCATCTGGAAGGTCGCCGCGCAGAAGCGGGTCATCGCCATCATCGACTCACCGGACGCCGAGGAGCTCGACCGCACCGCTCTGGGCCGGCTCCCCATGCGGGAGTACCTGGAGTTCGAGACCGTCTGGCCGCTGCGCGACTACCTCGGCTTCGCCGAGGACGTCAAGCAGCGCTACAAGGTCTGACCACGGCGGAGTCCGAGTTCGTGAACCGGGAACTGGGCCGCACCGCCCTCGTCACGGGCGCCAATCGCGGCATCGGTCTCGAGACCGTCCGCCAGCTGGATCTGGCCGGCCTCGACGTCGTGCTGGCCGCGCGTGATGTCGCGCACGGCCGGGCCGCCGCGCGCTCGCTCGACAGCCCGCGCATCCGGGTGGAGGAGCTGGATGTCACCGATGCCAAGAGCGTCGCGGACTGCGCCCGGCGGCTGGCCGACGACGACGTCGACATCGACGTCCTGGTCAACAACGCCGGGATCTACCCGACCGACTCGTTCTTCTCGCTCGACGAGGACACCATGCGCCGAGCCCTGGACGTGAACCTCATGGGGGCGTTCCACGCCTGCCGGACGTTCTGTCCCGGTATGGCGCGGCGCGGCTACGGCCGGGTGGTGAACGTGTCCTCCGGGCTCGGCGCCCTCACCGAGAACGTGCCGTCCCCGGCCGCGTACGGCATCTCCAAGGCCGCGCTCAACGCGCTGACCCTTGTGGTGTCCGCAGCGGTGCCGGGGACCGTCAAGGTCAACGCGGTCTGTCCCGGCTGGGTCCGGACCGACATGGGGGGCCGTGGGGCACCGACCGGTGTCGAGCAGGGCGCCGACACGGTGACCTGGCTGGCGCGCCTGCCGGACTCCGGGCCCACCGGGGGGTTCTTCCGCAACCGCAGAAAGATCGACTGGTGAGCGCGGCCCGGGTCGTCGCGGTGGTGGCGGCGGTGGTCGTTCTCGCCTTCGCCGTGGCGGTCACGGCCAGCGACTATGTACGTGCCGCGACGAAGGAAGCCGTCCGCGACACCCCCGACGAGCACGACCCGGCGGCCCTGGCCGCGCTGGACCCTGCCGTGCGCGGCTACATCGACGCTGTCGACTCCCGGGACGTGAACGCCCTGGTCACGGTCTTCGCACCGCAGGCGACCGTCGACGACACCGGGCGCAGCTTGCGCGGCCGCGCGGCGATCAGGAACTGGGCCGGCGACGAGGTCATCGGCGGCCGGCTCACCGTCCTGCGCACCACGCCCGGCCCCGAAGGCCCCACCGTGCTGCTGCACTTCGACCCCGCGGGGTTCCTGGCCGGTTTCCGGGCCCGCTACACGTTCGACGTCGACCACGGCGTGATCGCCCGGATCACCCTGCGCTACGCCTGACCCGCCATCACCCCGAGGAGACCGCCGTGCCGTACCGCCCCCTGATGTCCGCTCTCGCGCTGGCCGCCCTGCTGCTGGCCGGCTGCTCCGAGGGCTCCGAGCAGGCCGACAGCCCACCGGGCACCACGCGGCAGGCGACACCGGATGGCGCGAAGGAGACGACCGGGCAGGCCCCTGACGACACCGTGAACGAGGACCGGAAGGACACAACGGTGGACCCCGCCGCCCAGGCCTACGTCGACGCCGTGGCCGCCAAGGACCTCGACGCGCTGGTGGACGCGTTCCACTCCGATGCCCAACTCGTGGATGTGGGACGGGAGTTCACCGGTCACGACGAGATCCGCGACTGGGCCCGCGACGAGGTCATCGGCGGCCGGCTCACCGTCCTGAAGAACACGCCCAAGAGCAACGGCACGACGCTGCTCGTGCGCTTCGCCCCCGGCGGCACCGGCGGATTCGAGGCCAACTACGAGTTCGACGTCCGCGACGGCCGGATAGCCAGGCTCAATCTGCAGTACGCCTGACCGCGCCTTCGCGCCCTGCTTTTCGTCCTCTTCCCAAGGAGTGGCTCTCCCATGAGTACCGCCACCGCACCGGGGCCCGGCGAGACCCACAACAAACTCGCCCTGGGCGCCCTCGGCCTGGGCGCCTTCGCCATCGGCACCGCCGAACTGGTCATCGTCGGCGTCCTCAATCTCATCGCCGACGATCTGGACGTCTCACTGAGCACCGCGGGTCTGCTGGTCACCGCGTACGCGCTCGGCATCTCCATCGGCGGCCCGATCGTCACGGCGGCGACCATCAAGGTGCAGCGCCACACGCTCCTGTGCGCGGCACTCGTCGTCTTCGTCCTGGGCAACCTGGCCGCTGTCTTCGCCGGGGTCTTCGGCCTGCTGGTCGTCGCGCGCGTGCTCTGCGGCGCGCTGCACGGCCTGTTCCTCGGCGCGGCCTCCGCCGTCGCCACCGGTCTGGTCGCCCTCGAGCACCGCGGCCAGGCCGTCGGCCTGGTCTTCGGCGGCATCTCCGTGTCGACCGTGTTCGGGGTGCCGCTCGGCACCCTGCTGGGCCAGAACCTCGGCTGGCAGGCCACGTTCGCCGGGGTGGCCGCCCTCGGGGTCGTCGCCCTCGTCGTGATCACGATCTGGGTGCCGGCCGTCAGGAGCAGTGGCTCGGGCGGTCTCGGCTCCCAGGCCCAGCACGCCTTCCACCCCCGGGTGCTGGCCATGCTGGCGGCCCAAGTCCTGCTGATGGGCTCGCAGTTCATCGCCTTCACGTATCTGGCGGCGTTCCTGGAGGACGTCACCGGCATCGACGGCGCCATGGTGAGCGTCTTTCTGATGATCTTCGGTGTGTTCAGTGCGATCGGTACGTTCGCGGGCGGTCGGTTCGCCGATGTCAACGCCTCGCGGACGCTGCTCGTGGGCAACGCCGTCCTCGTCGTGGGCCTGCTCGGTCTGTACGTCTTCCGGGAGAGCCGGCCGATGGTCGGTGTGGCCCTGGCCCTCTGGGGCGTCGTCGGTTTCGGTGTCACCCCGGCGCTCCAGCTGCGCGTCATCTCGCTGGCCGGGGAGGGCGCCGACCTGGCCGCCACGCTGGGCGCGTCCGCCGCGAACGTGGGGGTCGCCTCGGGCGCCGCGGTCGGCGGCTGGGCCCTGGCCTCCTTCGGCATCGAGGACGTCCCGCTGACCGCGCTGGTCTTCGCGGTCGTCGCGCTGCCCGCGGTATGGGCCACCCGGTTCCTCAAGGTGCCTGCCGTCCCGGACCCGGTGACCGGCTCCGTGACGGCTGGGGCGAGCGACAACACTCCTGTCTCCACCGGCAGTTGAACTGAGCCGCCACCGGCGGCAACGGGCTTGGTCGTTCAGATGCCGCTCACCTTGGCCACCGAGGACGGCAGGTCGAGGGTGGCGGAAGCGAACTGTGAGCGGAGCACGTGCAGGGAGCCGCCCATGCGCAGGAGCGCCGTCGGGTGTTCGAGGGCCGGGTCGGTGAGGTGGCTCGTGACGGTCGCGGACGTGCGGTCCGCGGAGAGCGTGAGCCGGCTGATGCCGTCCGAGCCGAACTGGACGGCCCACAGCTGGTCCTTCTCCCAGAGCAGGCCGTCGGCGAAGACCGCAGTGCCGCCGGTCACCGTCAGCTTGCGGGCGCCGCCGGTGGCGCGCTCGAGCCGGAACAGCTCGCCGGAGGCCATGTCGGCGGTGATCAGGTACCTTCCGGTCGCGTCCGATTCGATGCCGTTCAGGGTGATGGCGCCCTCCGGGTGCGGGGCGATGACGCCGTTCAGGTCGAACCCGGTGGCCAGGGTGGTGGTGCCGCCCGAGGCGATGGTGTCCTCGATGGTGGTGGCGGGCAGGCGGTAGACGAGCTGGAGCAGCGAGTCGGTGACGTACGCGGTGCCGTCGGGCGTCAGGTCGATGCCGGTGAGCAGCGACGCGCCGGGGGCCGGGCTGACGAAGCGGGCCAGGCGCGTGCCGTTCGCCGTGTCGTACACCGTCACCCCGTTCGCGTCGTTGACCCAGAGCCGGCCGTGCCATGGCCTGGGTCCGGCCGTCGGTCCCCGAGGGCAAAAAGACGGTGGCCTCCGTCTGGCCGGCGGGTGCGCGGTAGACCGCTCCGGTGGAGAACGAGGTGACGTAGAGGTCGCCGGTTCTCGGGTCGGTGGCCATGCTCTCCGGATAGGCCTGGTTGCCGGGCAGCGCGATGGCCCGGGCGACGGTCAGGGCCTGGGCGCCCGAGGCGTCCGCGCGGGCGCCGGTGGCCGGTGCCGTGATCCCGACGGCGAGTGCACAGGCGAGGGCGAGCGCGCAGGCGGTGAACCGTCGGCGGGCACGGGTGAGCTCCATGGGTCCTCTTTTCGAAAACGACGCGACCGCCGGGCGTGCCCCGGCGGGCGTCGAGGACCATATGGCTGGATCCGGACCCGAGTGGGGGCCCTCGAAGAGCTCCTCATGGTCAACGGATCGAATAGGGACGAGGTCAACTGCCCTGTCAGGGAGGGCAGTCGAGCCCGAGATCACCCACGAGGAGACGGCGACTTCGGTACGTGATGGACGACGTTCCGCATGGTGGGGAGGGCTCCGTCTCGGCCACCGCGTCAGTCGGATGCCGCGGCCGTGGGCTCCGGCTCGGCCGGCCGGGGCGCCACGGACCGCCGTCCGGGAGCCGCCCCGGGGTACTCCTTGCCGCGCCACAGGGTGATCCGCTGCGCGAGCGGCTCCGTGAAGCGGGCCGCCAGGGGGCCCAGGACGACGAGCAGCAGGACGTACGCGGTGGCCATCGGGCCGAGGGAGGGGTCGACCGCGCCGGCGGAGACCGCGAGTCCGGCGATGACGATGGAGAACTCGCCGCGCGCGACCAGGGCGCCGCCGGCCCGCCACCTGCCCCGCACCGCGATGCCGGAGCGCCGGGCCGCCCAGTACCCGGTGCCGATCTTCGTCAGCAGGGTGAGCACCGCCAGCACGAACGCGGGCCCCAGCACCGACGGGATGGTGCTGGGGTCGGTGCTCAGGCCGAAGAACACGAAGAACACCGCGGCGAACAGGTCCCGCAGCGGCATCAGCAGATGGTGGGTGTTCTCGGCCACCTCGCCGGACAGGGCGATCCCCACGAGGAACGCGCCCACCGCCGCCGAGACCTGCAGCTGCTGGGCGACCCCGGAGACGAGCAGCGTCGTGCCCAGGACGACGAGCAGCAGCTTCTCCGGGTCGTCGCTGGACACGAAGCGCGAGATGACCCGCCCGTAGCGCACCGCGACGAGCAGGACGGTGCCGACCGCGGCGAGCGCGATGCCGAGCGTCAGGCCGCCCGCCAGCCAGCCCGAACCGGCCAGCACCGCCGTCAGGATGGGCAGGTAGAGCGCCATGGCGAGGTCTTCGAGGACGAGGATGCTGAGGATGACCGGGCTCTCCCGGTTGCCGAGCCGGCCCAGGTCGCCGAGCACCTTCGCGATGACGCCGGACGAGGAGACCCAGGTGACGCCCGCGAGCACCACGGCGGCCACCGGCCCCCAGCCGAGCAGCAGCGCGGCGGCGGCTCCGGGGATCGCGTTGAGCAGGAAGTCGACGCCTCCCGCGGGGGCGTGGGTCTTGAGGTGGCCCACGAGGTCGCCCGCTGTGTACTCCAGACCGAGCATCAACAGCAGCAGGACGACGCCGATCTCGGCGCCGACCTCGATGAACTCCTCGCTGCCGCCCAGCGGGACGATGCCGCCCGCGCCGAACAGGAGTCCTGCCAGCAGGTAGAGCGGGATCGGCGAGAATTTGAGCCGTACGGCGAAGCGGCCGAGCAGGCCGAGCGCGAGGACGACCGCACCGAACTCGATCAGAAAGGCCGCGGAGTGCACGTGATCAGCCCCGCTCGAGGATCTCGTGGGCGCCGTCCACGCCTTCCCGGGTGCCGATGACGATCACGATGTCGCCGCCGTGCAGGCGGAAGTCGGGTCCTGGCGAAGGGATCGCGTGGGACCGGCGCATGACGGCGACGATGGAGGCCCCGGTGTCGGTGCGCATCCTCGTCTCCCCCAGGGTGCGCCCGTTCCAGTACGAGGTGCCGGTGATGGTGACCTGCTCGGCGAGGAGCCCGAAGTCGCTGGTGTGCAGCAGATTCGGGTTGTTGTGGCTGGGCAGCAGGGCGTCGGCGAGGGACAGGGCCTCCGCGCCGGTCAGCGGCAGCGAGAGGCCGCAGGAGTCCGGGTCGTCGTCGTGGTGCACGTTCAGGGTGCGGCTGCGGTCCCGGTGCGCGATCACCGACAGCGTGTCGTGGCGCCGCGTGGTGAGCTCGTACTGCACCCCGATGCCGGGCAGTGGGGTGGTCCTCAGGCGGGGAGCGGGCATGGTGTCTCCTTGGGCTGCGGGCTGCGTCATTGCTTGCGGAACCACACGCCGCCCAGCGGGGGCAGGACCACGCTCGCGCTGGCCGGCAGGCCCTGGAGGGGTTCGGGAACGGCGTGGATGCGCCCGGGGTTGGTGACCCCGGAGCCGCCGTACTGCGCCGCGTCCGTGTTGAGGACCTCGGTCCAGTGGCCCGCCTCGGGCAGCGCCAGGCGGAAGTCGCGGCGGACTGTGGGCTGGAAGTGGAAGACGCACACCAGTGACTCGCCCCCCTCGCCGTGCCGCACGAAGGAGTACACGTTGTCCTCGGCGGCGTCCGCGTCGATCCAGCGAAAGCCCTCCGGCCGGGTGTCGAGGCTCCACAGCACCGGATCGTCGAGGTAGTGGCGGTTGAGGTCGCGCACCAGGTCGCGCACGGCGGTGTGCGAGCCGTGCCGGAGGATGGACCAGTCCAGGCCACGGTCGTGGGACCACTCGGTGTCCTGCGCGAACTCCTGCCCCATGAAGAGGAGTTGTTTGCCGGGGAAGGCCCACATGAAGGAGAGGAAGGCGCGCAGGTTGGCCAGCTGCTGCCAGCGGTCGCCGGGCATCTTCGTGAGCAGCGAGCCCTTGCCGTGCACCACTTCGTCATGGCTGATCGGCAGGGTGTAGCTCTCCGCGTACGCGTACACCATCGGGAACGTCATGGAGTGGTGGTGGTACTGCCGGTGCACCGGATCCTCGGCCATGTACGACAGCGAGTCGTGCATCCAGCCCATGTTCCACTTCAGGGCGAAGCCGAGCCCTCCGCTGTCGGTGCGCCGGGTGACGCCGTCCCAGGCCGTGGACTCCTCCGCGATGGTCACCACTCCGGGGCAGCGCCGGGGCACCGTGGCGTTCATCTCCTGGAGGAATTCGACCGCTTCCAGGTTCTCGCGGCCGCCGTACAGGTTCGGCAGCCAGGCGCCGTCGGCGCGCGAGTAGTCGAGGTAGAGCATGGAGGCGACGGCGTCGACGCGCAGGCCGTCGATGTGGAACTCCTCGCACCAGTACACCGCGTTGGCGACAAGGAAGTTGCGCACCTCGTTACGGCCGTAGTCGAAGACGAGGGTGCCCCAGTCGGGGTGCTCGCCGCGGCGCGGGTCCGGGTGTTCGTACAGCGCCGTCCCGTCGAAGCGGGCCAGGGCCCACTCGTCCTTGGGGAAGTGGGCGGGGACCCAGTCGACAATGACGCCGATGCCCGCCCGGTGCAGCGCGTCGACGAGGGCCCGGAAGTCGTCGGAGCTGCCGAGGCCGGCCGCCGGGGCGTAGTACGACGTCACCTGGTAGCCCCAGGAGCCGCCGAACGGATGCTCCGCCACCGGCATGAACTCGACGTGCGTGAAGCCCAACGCCTTGACGTAGGCGGGGAGTTCGGTCGCGAGTTCGCGGTAGCCGAGGCCCGGCCGCCACGATCCCAGGTGCACTTCGTAGACGCTCATGGCGGACCGGTCCACGGTGCGTTCGGCGCGCCGGGCCATCCAGGCGTCGTCGCTCCAGGTGTGGCGGGAGCAAAAGACGACGGAGGCCGTGCCCGGTGCCGCCTCGGCCGAGGTGGCGAGGGGGTCCGCCTTCTGGATCCAGCGGCCGTCCGGGGTGAGGATCTCGTACTTGTAGCGGCAGCCCTCGCCGACGCCGGGGACGAACAGCTCCCACACTCCGCTGGCGCCGAGCGAGCGCATCGGGTGTGCTCTGCCGTCCCAGTGGTTGAAGTCGCCGACCAGGCGCACGGCACGGGCATTCGGCGCCCACACCGCGAACGCCGTACCGGCCACCGTGCCCCAGCCGGACTCGTGCTCGCACACCCGGGCCCCGAGCACCTGCCACAGCTGCTCGTGCCGACCCTCGCGGATCAGGTGCAGGTCGAGTTCGCCGAGGGTGGGCAGGAAGCGGTAGGGATCGTCGTACGCGTACACGTCGGTGCCGTAGTGGACGCGCACCCGGTAGTCGGGCACGACCGTGCCCGGCAGCCGGCCTGCGAACACCCCCTCGCCCTGGTGCGCGAGTTCCGCCAGCGGCTCGCCCGACGGCGCGGTCAGCCACACCTGGTCGGCGAGCGGCCGCAGCACCCGCACGGTCACGCCCTCGGCGGCCGGGTGCGGGCCGAGCAGCGCGTGCGGATCGCTGAGGTCTCCCGTGGTGAGCCGCTTGAGGTGGGTGGCGGCCAGGGCCGTTGGGCGCTGTGCGGTGGTCACGACTGCGAAGTCCCGTCCGTGAGTATGTGGGCCACTCGATGCCGGGGATCGAGGCGTACGTAGTTGTCGCGGCCCCAGCGGTAGTTCTCGCCCGACAGGGCGTCGCGCACCGCGAAGGTCTCGGAGCGCTCCAGGCCGAGTGCGGGCAGGTCGAGGGTGACCGTCGCCTCGCGCGTCTCGTGGGGGTCGAGGTTGAGCACCACGACGACCCAGTCGTCGCCCTCGCCCCCGGAGGCGCGCTTGGAGAAGCAGATCACCGCGTCGTTGTCGGTGCGGTGGAAGCGGAGGTTGCGCAGCTGGTGCAGGGCCGGGTGGGCCCGCCGGATGTCGTTGAGCGCACGGATCAGCGGGGCCAGGGAGTCGCCCGCAGTCTGAGCGCCGGCCCAGTCGCGGGGGCGCAGCTGGTACTTCTCGGAGTCCAGGTACTCCTCGCTGCCGGGCCCCATGGGCACGTTCTCGTACAGCTCGTACCCGGCGTACACGCCCCAGGTGGGTCCTGCCGTCGCGGCGAGCACCGCGCGGGCCGCGAAGGCCGCCCTGCCGCCGTACTGGAGGTAGGCGTTGAGGATGTCGGGGGTGTTCACGAAGAGGTTGGGCCGCAGGTAGGCCGCGCTCTGTTCGCCGCCGAGGCCGGCCAGTTCAGAGAGGTAACTCTCCACCTCTTCCTTGGAGTTGCGCCAGGTGAAGTACGTGTACGACTGGTGGAAGCCCACGCGCGCCAGGGCGTGCAGCATGGCCGGGCGGGTGAACGCCTCGGCGAGGAAGAGCACATCGGGGTCGCTCGCGTGCACCGCGGCGATCAGCCGTTCCCAGAAGGCGACGGGCTTGGTGTGCGGGTTGTCGACTCGGAAGATGCGGACGCCGTGGTCCATCCAGTGCCGCAGTATGCGCAGGCACTGCGTGTGCAGTCCGTCCGGATCGGTGTCGAAGTCGACGGGAAAGATGTCCTGGTACTTCTTCGGCGGGTTCTCGGCGAACGCGATCGAGCCGTCGGCGCGGTGCCGGAACCACTCGGGGTGCTCGGTGACCCAGGGATGGTCGGGTGAGCACTGGAGGGCGAAGTCCAGGGCGACTTCGAGGCCCAGTTCACCGGCGCGCGCCACGAAGTGGTCGAAGTCCTCCAGGGTGCCCAGGTCGGGGTGGATCGCGTCGTGTCCGCCGTCGGCCGATCCGATCGCCCAGGGTGAGCCGGGATCGTGCGGCCCCGCCTCGAGCGTGTTGCCCGCACCCTTGCGGTGGGTGGTGCCGATCGGGTGGACCGGGGGCAGATAGACCACGTCGAAGCCCATGTCGGCCACGGCCTCGAGGCGTTTGGCGGCGGTCCGCAGCGTGCCCGGCCGCGGCGGCTCGGCCACGCCGTCCACCGCGGCGCGGACGACGGCTCCCTCGGAGCGGGGGAAGAACTCGTACCAGGCGCCGTACAGGGCGCGTTCCCGGTCCACCCGCAGCGGCAGTTCCGGCGAGCGGGTGAGCAGCCTGCGCAGCGGGCGGGCGGTGAGCAGGGCGGCCACGGGAGCCGCGGTGACGGCGGCGAGCCGCTCCTCGGCGTCGAGGCGCCCGTCCCGCAGCAGCCCGGCCGCGTCGGTGAGCCGCGCCGCCCCGTCGGCCGGGGCCGTGCCGGCCACCTCTTCGAGGAGCAACGCGCCTTCCTCCAGGACCAGTTCGGTGTCGATCCCGGCGGGCACCTTGATCTCGGCGGCGTGCCGCCAGGTCGCCCAGGGGTCGGTCCACGCCTCCACCCGGTAGGTCCAGTCGCCTTCCCGTGCGGCGGTGACCCACGCGGTGTAGCGGTCCGTGCCGGGGGCCACGAGGCGCATCGGGATCCAGTCGCCCGCACGGCCGTCGGGGCCGGTGAGCACGACGCCCGCGCCGACCGCGTCGTGCCCTTCTCTGAAGACGGTGGCCGAGACGGCGAACTCTTCGCCGGGTACGGCGCGGGCGGGGGTGCGGCCGCCGGCGCCGTCGTCGATCTGTGGCGCCACGTCCACGATGGGGATGCGGCCCACACGTGCTTCGGCGGCCGGGCGCGTCGCGTCGCGCTGCATGGGCTTGCCCTCCGTAGTGCTCGTGCCTCCCGGGTGGTGCGGGCGGCTGTGTCGGTCGGCGAATGCGGTCAGCGTCGGATCGCGGTGGTCCCGTTGCTGACCTCGGAGATGATCCGGCGGTATCCGGACACCAGCGGATGGTGCGGGTACGCCGTGGAGAACACCCGCTCCCCGGCGAGCTGCACCATTTCGGGCGCGTACGGCAGGACCGTGGTGATGCGGGTGCGGTACGCGGTCTCCACCTCGCCGAGCAGCCGGTCGCCCACGGCGCCGTCGGGGGCCATGTTCACGGCGATGCTCATGGCGCCGAACCCGAGCCGGCTCGCCAGGGCCGTGGTCTCCCTGGCGCCGGCGAGGTCCAGGCGGTGGGCCCGGGTCACGACGACGAGCGCGTCCGAACTCGCCATCGCGGTCACGGTCTCGTTGTTGAAGCCCGCGTGGGTGTCGAGCAGCAGCACGTCGAGCGCCAGGGTGTCGATGAGCCGGTCGAAGCCCTCGCGCAGCAGGCCCACGTCGTAGCCGCGGCCCATGATCTCGTTGACCCCCGTGGTCTGGCTCCTGGCCGGGACCAGGAAGAACCCGTCGTGCCCGGCGGTCCGGTCGACGGCGTACGCCGCGTCCTCGATCTCGCAGCGGCCGATGAGGTAGTCGGTGAGCGAGCGCCGCGCGGGGACCGTCACGTCGCCGAACATCACGTCCAGCGCCGGTGTCTGGATGTCGGTGTCCACCAGAGCGACCCGCAGGCCCGAGGAGGCCAGCAGCAACCCGAGGTTGGCGGCCGTGCTGGATTTGCCGGTGCCCCCTCGGTAGGAGTGCACCGTGATGATCTGCGACATGTTCTCCACCTGACGGTTTCTGGGGGTCGGCGGTCCGGCTGGTGAGCGGTCAGTCGGCGGCCCCGGCCGGCGCCTGCCAGTGCACGGCCAGCATGGTGATGTCGTCGGACTGTTCGGCCTGGCCGACGAAGTCGCTCAGTGCGCCGTCCATGTGGTCGAGCAGTTCCTCGCCGCGCACGGTGGCCTCGGTCAGCTGCTCGACGAGGAGGTCCTCGCCGAAGAAACGTCCGGTCTCGGAGCGGGCTTCGGTGACCCCGTCGGTGTAGATGAACAGGGTGTCCCCGGGGCCGATCTGGGTGTAGCCGAGCGAGAACGTGCAGTCGGGCATGACGCCCACGACCGGCCCTGTCGGCTGGAGCAGCACCGATTCGGCGCCGCTTCCGCTCACGAGGACGGGGGGATTGTGGCCGCCGTTGATGTAGACGAGGTTGCCGGTGACCGGGTCCAGGACGCCGAAGAACATGGTGGCGAAGTAGCCCTGCTTCATGTGGTTGCGGGTCAGATAGCTGTTGGTGCCCACGACCGCGTTCAGCAGCGGGGTGGCGCCCACGACCGGGATGGCCCGGGTGTGTTCGGCCCCGCCGGGCTCCTCCCCCATCAGGTCCGCCGCGATGAGGTTCTGCAGGCCGCTCTGTTCCGCGGTGTGCCGCAGCAGCGAGCGGATGAGCGCCATGAACAGGGCCGCGCCGACCCCCTTGTCGCACACGTCGGCCACGACGAGGGCGAGGCGGCGCCGGTTGACGAGTTCGAAGACGTCGTAGAAGTCGCCGGCCACCGTCCGTGCGGGCCGGAAGCGCACCCGGATGTCCCAGCCGTCGGGGCTCGGCAGCGAGTCCGGCAGGAACCCCAGCTGGATCTCCCGGCCTATCTCCAACTCCCGCTCGTAGCTGAGCAGTTCGGCGTGTGCGGCGACCTCCTCCAGGTTCCGGTTGTGCTCGGCGTGCTGATGGCAGTCGCGCAGCCGCGCCTCCACCAGGACGGGGTGGAACGGCGGGAGCAGATAGTCGGAGCCCGCGCGCACATGGCCGTCGAGGAGGTGCAGATCGTGTTCCGCGTACGCCACCACGGTGGGCTGCTGCCCCTCGTCGGCCAGCCGTCGGGCCACCGACCTGACGGTGTGGGGCGACAGCGTCGCGTTGGCGAGCAGTGCGGTCACCGCCGGCATCCGGCCGCGCGACGCCGCCAGCACGTCGCCCGGTGTGCAGGTGTGCGCCTCGGCGCCCACGGCGTCCAGTGCCTTGGCCAACCCCGCTGGGACGTCCCGCCGTTCATCCAGTATCAGGACTCTCGTCTGCGCCATCTCCGCCTCGTCTACTCCACTGCCGGCCGGCGCATCACGAGGGTGCTCACATTGCGCCCCGCGACGAGCTCGTACTCGAAGGTGTCCACCGCTGTGAACGCCAGGAAGACTCCCAGGCCGCCGATCTCCCGCTCCGCGAGCGGCACGTCGAGCGCGGGCGCCCGCATGCCCTGCCGCGGGTCGAACGCCGGGGCGTCGTCCTGGAAGCGGACCCAGACGTCGCCCGGGTCGATCCCGCCGTCCACGGTGATCTCGCCGGGTTCGCCGCGGTATCCGTGCAGGACGATGTTGGTGGCCAGTTCGTCGGCGGCGAGGCGCAGCCGGTACAGCGAACTCTCCGGAAGGCGGGCCTGCTTGCCGAGGCCCACAACGAAGTCGGACACCGGCTCGAGCGAATCGATCGTCGCGGGAACACGGAGTGCGTTCGCGTGGCCGCACCCGGGCGCCTGCGCGACGCCCGCTGCCTTGGTGGCCGCTGCGGCCTCGAAGTCGAACGTCATCTCGGTGCGTCCCTTCAGGCGTCCACGAGATCGATGCTGTGGTCGAATCCGGCGAGCCGGATGGTCCGGGCCACCGGCTCGGACGCGCCCACGACGGCGATGCGCACCTCGTCGCCCATCTTCTGGCGGGCGACGACCAGGGAGCGCAGGCCGGCGCTGGAGAGGTAGCCGAGCTGCTCGGCACGGATGACCAGTTCGACGGCGCCGGCGCCGGCCGCCTGGCCGACGGTGTCGTGGAACTCGCCTGCCGTCGAGGCATCCAGCTCCCCCGAGAGTTCGATGGTGGCGACCTTGTCGTTGATCCTCAGCCGCACGTCGAAAGCCACGATGGTTCTCCTTCTGGGTCAGGCGGTCGTCGGATGGGCCGCGCGTCCCACGAGGACGACCGCGGAGTGGGCTCCCAGGCGGAAACGCCCGGGGTGCTGGAGCTCCGGTTCGCCGCCGACGGGATGGACGGCGGTGCCGGTGTCGGCGAAGAGGTGCCAGCGCTGCCCGTCGGGCAGGATGGGCAGCTCCAGGTCGTGCGCCTCCCAGTGCGCGTTCACGGCGACGTACACGTGGTCGTCGGCCACGCTGCCGCCCTTGGCGTGCCGGCCGCACCGCATCATCGCGAGCACCCGGCCGTGGTCGGCCCAGTCCGGGGCCCAGGCGCCGACGCCGTGCCAGCTGACATCGGGGTAGCCGCTGCCGACCCGGTCCGTGCCGGTGGCGTGGTCGCTGGTGCGCAGGACCGGGTGGGCGTGCCGGAAGGTGATCAGCTTCCGGGTGAAGTCCAAAAGTTCGGCGTTGGTCTCGACAAGCCCCCAGTCGAACCAGGACAGTTCGTTGTCCTGGCAGTAGGTGTTGTTGTTGCCGAGCTGGGTGCGGCCGACCTCGTCGCCGGCCAGGATCATCGGAATGCCCTGGCTGGTGAGCAGGATGGTCAGCAGGTTCTTCATCTGCCGCATCCGCAGCTCGCGGACGTGCGCGGAGGCGCTGGGCCCCTCCTCGCCGCAGTTCCAGCTGTTGTTGTCGCTGGCCCCGTCGTTGTTGTTCTCGCCGTTGGCCTCGTTGTGCTTGTCGTTGTACGAGACCAGGTCGGCCAGGGTGAATCCGTCGTGTGCGGTGATGAAGTTGACCGACGCGGACGAGGTGCGGCCCTGGTACAGGTCGGGCGAGCCGGCCATCCGGGTCGCCAGCTCGCCGACGAGGCCCGGCTCGCCCTTGACGAAGCGCCGGACCGTGTCGCGGTACTTGCCGTTCCACTCCGACCAGCGGCCGTAGTTGGGGAAGTTGCCGACCTGGTAGAGGCCGGCCGCGTCCCAGGCCTCGGCGATCAGCTTCGTGTGCCGCAGGATCGGGTCGTGCGCGAGCTGTTCGAGCAGCGGCGGGTTGGGCAGCGGGGTGCCGTCCGGGGCCCGGTCGAGGATGGCGGCGAGGTCGAAGCGGAACCCGTCGATGTGGTACTCGGCGACCCAGTGGCGCAGGCAGGAGAGCACGAAGTCCCGCACCACGGGGTGGTTGCAGTTGACGGTGTTGCCGGTGCCGCTGAAGTTGTAGTACTCGCCGCGCGGCGTGAGCATGTAGTACGTGGCGTTGTCGAGGCCGCGGAACGAGATGGTCGGGCCCTGCTCGTTGCCCTCGGCCGTGTGGTTGAAGACCACGTCGAGCACGACTTCGATGCCGGCCTTGTGCAACTCCTTGACCAGCGACTTGAATTCGTCGGCCTGCATGCCGAAGGGGCCGGTGGCGGCGTAGCCCGCCTTGGGGGCGAAGAACGAGACGGTGTTGTAGCCCCAGTAGTTGTAAAGGCGCTCACCGGTCACCGGATCGGTGCGCGGATTGTCCAGCTCGTCGAACTCGAACACGGGCAGCAGTTCCAGGCAGTTGACGCCCAGCTCCCGCAGATACGGGATCTTCTCCCGCATTCCGGCGTACGTGCCGGGCGCCGACACCTTCGACGAGGGGTGCTGGGTGAAGCCGCGGACGTGCGTCTCGTAGATCACGAGGTCCTCGGCGGGGATGCGCAGCGGTCGGTCGCCGCCCCAGTCGAAGTCGTCGTTCAGCACCTGCGAGCGGTAGTGGTAGACGTTGTCCCAGTCGGGCTCGCGGCCCCACACCTCGCGCCCCGAGATCAGCCGTGCGTAGGGGTCGCTGAGCACCTTGGCGCCGTCGAAGCGGTCGCCGCGGGCCGGGTCGAAGGGGCCGTCGGCGCGGAAGCCGTACTCCAGGTTCTCCGCGTCGAGCCCGAAGACCGTCATGGCGTACACGCTGCCGATGCGGAACTCCGGCGGGAACTTGAGTTCGGCACTGGGCTGGGTGGCGCCGCGCTCGAAGAGCACCAGGCTCATCGAGGTCGCGCCGTCGGAGTAGACCGAGAAGTTGACGCCGCCGGGCACCGGGGTGGCGCCGTACGGGAAGGGCCGGCCCGCCCTGACCCGGTACGGGCCGATCCGGTGCGTCGGAAAGGCGTCGATGCGCTCCCGGATGTCCTGGGTGCTCATCGGCCCGCACGTTCCAGCTCGGCGTCCAGGTCCTCGGCGACCCGGAAGAAGTCCAGGAACCCCGTGGCGGACATGACGAACGAGACCTCCTCGGAGAGGCCGACCAGGGTGATCTCGGCGTCCAGCTGCTGGGCGTGGCGGTGCACGATGAGGAGGGTGCGCAGGCCGGCACTGGAGATGTACGAGATCCCGGTGAGGTCGATCAGGACCACCGAGCCCTGCCCGATGAACGGCAGCAGCTGGGACTGCAGTCCCCCGGAGGTGGTGGAGTTGATCTCGCCCTCCAGGGCGACGACGGTGGCCCCGGCGAGCACCTGCGAGCTGACCTTGACAGTCATCCCCTCACCTCCGGGCGGGAGTTGGCTTCGAGGCGGACCTTGACCTTGACGCGGCCCGAGGTCTCGGGCAGCCGGACGGTCAGGGCCTGCGCGTTGAAATCGGTGTGCTCCGCGCCGTCGATCTCCACGGCCGCGATGCGCACGGCTGTGGCCGGCAGCAGATCGGGGGCGACCCGCAGGACGCGGTCCTCGATCAGGGCGGGGTCGGGCTTGAACCAGAAGTCCATCGGCTTGCCGCCCGCGAGCAGGTTGTTGTAGACGGCCGCCAGGTAGCACAGCTCGGCCGAGTGGTACATCGACATCGAGTGGCTGCCCTTGAGACGCTCCACGCCGAGGAGGTAGGGCAGGCCGCTGGCCATGGTGTTGAAGTAGACGGCGCCCTCGTCGTGGTCGAGGAAGAACGCGTTGTAGAACGACTGGGCGTCGCGCGCCTCGGTGCGGAAGTCCACCCGCCCGGTGACGCCGTGCAGGATCAGATAGGCGAGGATCGCCTGCTCCTGCTGCCACCATGCCTTGCGGTCGTGCCAGGCGAAGCGGAACCTCTCCTCGCCGTCCACCTCGACGCGCTCCACCACGTCGTACCAGCCGCCCCGCTGGCGGTCGCTGCCGACCTCGGGCATGGTCTCGCCGAGCGAGACGGCGGTCTGCAGGTAGACGTCCTTGGGGCGCAGGGAGTTCATGCGCATCAGGTTCCAGGCGATCTTCAGGTTGTGGCCGACGACCGCGCGGTTCTGCTGCCACCCGTGCGTGGTGTCGGGCGACCAGTCCTTGTGGAATCGTTCCTGCACGAACGGGCTGTTCTTCAGGTCGGGGAAGCGCTCGACGATCGTGTCGAAGGTGTACTCCAGCATGTCGGCGTAACGCTGTTCGCCGGTCGCCAGGTACAGGTTGATCAGGTACGCGGGCGCATGGTCACCGACCGAGTTCCAGTTCTTCCGCGCCTGGTTGGGCCCGAGCGAGGAGTGGTGCGGGCTGAGCAGGATCGGGTCGATGTGCGAGAAGTAGCCGCCGTCCTCGGGGTCCAGGTAGAAGCGGTCGAAGAGCCGGATGGTGGCGTCCGCGTCCGCCTTGATCCGCGGGTCGCCGGTGATCCGGTAGGTCTGCACGGGCCCGGCGAGCGCGTAGATCTGCTCGTAGGCGGGCAGCGCGTCGTAGTCGTCGGAGAACTCGGACGTGAACAGCTTCGTCTCGAGGTCGCCGTCGACCTTGAGGCCGTGGTACCAGTACACGACGTTCTCGTCGGTGTCGACGAACCGCATGTGCTCGCGCAGGTACTCGGTGCCGCGCTCGGCGACCTCCAGGTACTCGTCGTCGCCGGTGAGCAGGAAGGCGGAGGCCATGCCGTAGACGAGCCGCGAGATGGTGTCCGTCTCCTGGACGTGGCTCGCGGTCTTGTCGCCGCCGAGCCGGATCTCGGTGCGGTAGTCGCCGAAGTCGACGGGGCCGTCGCCGAACTGGGCCTTGCGGTAGAAGCCCGCTATTTCCCTGATCTGCCGGATCCACCAGCCGGCTTCCTCGAAGCGGAAGTCCTCGGGGTCGCGCCCCACGAAGATCAGCCGCTTGGCCTCGAAGCGCAGCGTCTCGCTGTGGGGGTAGAAGACGCCGTAGGCGAGGACGAAGGCTTCCTGGGTGAGCAGCTCGTCGATGTGGCTCGTGGCGTCCTGGTACGGCTCACCGAGATTGTGCAGCAGCTCCGCGCTGGGGCCGCCGTCGAGGCTGATGTCGAAGGACCGGCCGTCGGCGGTGACCACGGAGAAGACACGGGCCTCGCTGTCGAAGCCGCAGACCCGTCCCGCGATGGTGTCCGAGAAGGTGAAGTCGACGTTCCTGGGACTTGCTGACATGGCTGACATTGCTGACACGGCTGTCACACCCCTCGCAGTACGAGTTCGTCGATGATGGTCCTGGCGAAGAGATGGCAGTGGTCGCCGGTGCGGGCGGTCACCAGGTCCCCGTCGACGACGACGTCCTGGTCGACGTAGTTGGCGCCCATGTTCCGGACGTCGCCGAGCAGGTTGTTGTGGCAGACCACCTTGCGTCCGCGTACGACGTACGGGATCGACGAGGCCAGCCACATGCCGTGGCAGATGATCCCCTTGACCACGCCCGACCGGGCGAAGGCCCGGCGCAGCAGGTCGGTGGCGGGCGCGAGCTGTTCGATGTCCTCGGTGTAGCGCAGCCGGTCGGCCACCATGCCGGACGGCACGATCAGCGCGCTGTACTCGCGCAGCCGCCGGTCGTCCAGGTCCTCCAGGCTGCGGGTCACCCTCAGCGGGGCCCGGTGCTCGTGGCCGGTGAAGGTGATCGACTTGTTGCCCCACATCCGGGTGACGAAGTCGAGCCGGGCGCCTTCCTCGGCGAACCGGCGCTGGTAGTAGGCGATTTCGGGCTCGTAGAAGTCGCTCTCCGCCAGGATCGCGATCTTGTGCCCGCTGAGCACCCCGTCACGGGACGGTACGTCAGCCACGGTCTCCCCCTTCGGTGGTCCGCAGGTCGATGAGGAACGGCTTGTCGTCCGCGAGCATCCGCTTGACCGCGTCGCCGACCTGGCTGTGGTCGTCGACCCGCAGGGCGTCGACCCCGAATCCGCCGGCGATCTGCGCGAAGCCCAGATCGGGGTGGGAGAGGTCGAACGGCGTCGGGTACGCGTGCGGGGCCACGTCCCGCTCCCGCCAGTACTGCTCGATGTTGTTGTCGAGCAGCTTGTAGCTGCGGTTGTTGCAGACGACGAACTTGGCGCCGATGCCGTGCCGTACGGCGGTGTAGAGCGCCTGGAAGGTGTACATGGAGCCGCCGTCGCCGGTGAAGCCGATCACGGTCTTGTTCGGGTGGGCCAGCTTGATCCCCATCGCCCCGGGGATGCCGACGCCGAGCGAACCGCCGCGCGTCGAGAACCAGTGGCCCGGCCGGCGGCCCGGCAGATGGGCGTTCAGCGCGCCCGAAGCGGTCAGCGATTCGTCGAAGATCATCACGTCGTCGGGGACCTGGTCCGCCAGTTCCCGCAGGAAGGCGTGGAGCAGCGACCCGTCGTCCGCCACCTCGGTGGGCCGCTCACCGCGGCGGGCCTGGAGGCGTTCGGACGCCGCCACCTGGTCGAGTTCGGACAGCGTGTCGACCAGCTGGGCAAAGAGCGCTGCGAGCGTCTCCTTCGGGTCGGCGACCAGGCCGAGGGTGACCGGGTGGTTCTTGGCTATCTCGTAGTCGTCGAGATCGATGTGGACGATCCGGGCGTCCGGGCGGAACGGGTCACCGGTGTCCGGGAAGACCTCGGGGAAGGTGTACGTGCCGACGATCAGGACCACGTCGGCGTCCTTGACGGCGGCCGTGCTGACGGCGCCGAACATGTGGCCGAGGTCCCCGCGGTAGAGCGGGTGGGTGACGTCCAGGTTCACCTCGGAGTAGTTGACGCCGTAGATGTCGGCGCCCAACTGCTCGGCCACCCACACCAGTTCCTCCTGGGCACCGGATGCCGAGACGCCGTCGCCCACCAGGACGACCGGCTTCTGGGCACCGGTCAGCAGCCGCGCCGCCTGCGCCACGAGATCGTCGGCCGGGGCGCTGCGGGTGCTGGGAGCCGAAGTCGGCACGATCTGCTCGGTGTTGAGAGCGTCGAGCACATCGAGAGGAAGCGCCACGAAGACCGGGCCCATCGGGGGCGTCATCGCCATCTTCATCGCCCGGCGCAGCACCCGCAGCACCGAGCGCGGGTCGGTGACCCGTGTCGCGTACTTGGTCACGGGCTTCGCCATGGCGACCAGATCGGCTGCCATCTGGGCGTCCATGGACTCGTACTGGACGCCCGACTCACCCGCGATCGTCAGGATCGGCGAGTGGCCGCGCTTGGCCTGGTACAGCATGCCGATGGCATTGCCGAGGCCGACCCCGCTGTGCAGCTGCAGGAGCGCGGGCCGGCCCGTGGCGCGGGCGTAGCCGTCCGCGATGCCGACCGCGACGGTCTCCTGCAGGGTCAGGATGTACTGGAGGTCGTCATAGTCCTCCAGCGCGTCCAGGAATCCCTGCTCGACCGTTCCTGGGTTGCCGAACATGAACGGAACTCCGTCGGCGATGAACTGCTCGATGATCGCCGCATTGCCCTGCCTGGCCATGTCTGCCTTCTCTCGATTTCTCAATCGTTGCCGCGCATTTACCAGCCGAAGCGGCGCAGGCCGTCCTCGAGCACCTCGACGACCTTTTCTCCGGTCAGATAGGAATCCGGCGTCGAACGCCCGGTGATGAACGGGTAGTCCACGATCACCGAGGTCTCTTTGCCGAAGTTTCCGATGTAGCGGCCCTCGGGTCCGGTGGCGTCACGCAGGATGTACTCCAGCGGGTACGGCGGCGGGCCGATCACGAAGTCGGTGCCGAGGAATCCGGTCCCGTCCTTGTAGTCGTACTCCTTGCAGTGGCCCGTGACGTGCTTGCCCCAGATGATGGACTTGCGGTCCTCCCAGTCGCGGGCGAAGGCCAGCGGCGCGACGCCGTAGCACTCGGCCGCGATCGGCTTGTCGGCGCGCAGGAAGGCCAGGATGATCTGGTGCACCCGCTCGTTGTTGGCGAGGTCCACGACCGGGCCCGAACCGCCGACGATGAGCAGGGCGTCGTAGTCGTCGAGCTCCTGCGCCACCACGTCGATTGCCCGGTGGTAGGCCTCCAGCTTGCGCAGGTAGTCGTCGTCCGCCGTGTAGGGGCGTTCCGGGATCCAGCTGGAGATGTCGATCGGGTGGTCCAGGCGGGTGGAGGCGTCGACCTCCTGGGTGAGCTTGGCGACCTCCTCGGAGGTGACCGAGCGGCCGAGCGGCGGGTCGATGTACTCGGGGTCCGTCGACGGCGGCAGCGCGTGCGCGCGCTTCCCGGTCGGGGTGGCGAACTCCACCTCGTAGCCCCGCTGGTCGAAGTGGTGCAGGGGCCCGACGAGCTCCTCGCCCCAGTAGCCGTACTCCGACAGGATCACGAGGATCTTCTTGGCGTTCTTCCTGGGCACGCCGACTCCTTCGGTCTTCGGTTCAAAATGGGTGGCCGGGCCCCGCGACGGAAGGGGGCGGCGCCTCAGCCACCGGATCAGGGGGATCAGCGGGCCTGCGGACCGATGATCCAGTTCTCCTTGGCCGCCAGGGAGAAGACGTACTTCTGGTCGACGATCTCGTCGCGCGCGGCCTTCACCTGCTCGGTGAAGTAGGGCGAACGCAAGCCTTCCTCAAGGGCGTTCACGTCGTCGAACCACAGCTGCTCGACGCTGTCGAAGGCCGCTTCGCCGAAGACGTAGGCGCCGTCCACGGTGTGGGCGTGCAGGTAGCGCCGCAGCCCCGGGGTGCCCTTGACGACCGAGGCGTACGCGTCGAGGGTCTGCTTGCGGTAGTCGTCCAGGGCCAGGCCCGGGCGCCTCTTCTGCAGCACCGTGAGCTTGACCCACTCCTGCCCCCTGGCCAGGGGCGGCCCCGCGACGATCTCGTGCGCGGTGGTGTCGACGACGATGGTCTGCCAGAACGCTGCCCAGTTGGGCTCGTCGAGCCGGGCGCCCTGCAGGAACTCCTCGGTCTGCAGCGAGGCCAGCTGCTCCTCGCCGTTGGCCAGGAAGATCTCGGCGATGCCCTGGTGCGGCAGCGCCGGCTCACCGAGGTTGCCCTCGATGTCCACCACCGTGTCGACCATGTACTTGCGGATCTGCGGAATCTTTGATGCGTACTGCACCGCGTGGACATTTACCCAGTAGTCCTGGAATTCCTGTGCGGTCATGCCCGGCTTGGGCGCCGCCAGAATGAACTGGTGGATCATCAAATTCTCCTTTGGACGGGCTCGTTCATCATGTCCAGCGGTCATCGAGAAAGCCAAAGAAGGAAAATCGACTTTCTGAACTGTCGCGCCGGTTGCGGTACCGCTGTCAGTCCGCCTTCAACTCCGGTGGGTAAAGGAAGTAGTTGGCCGCGGAGGCGGCCTGCGCCCCCTCCTGCACCGCCGCCGACACCTGGTGGGAATGCGGCGCCGTGATGTCCCCCGCCGCATACACGCCGGGAACCGACGTGTGCTGCTCCGTGTCCACGTCCACATAGCCCTGCGCGTTGAGCCGGAGGCCGAGACCGCGGGCCAGGGCCGTCTCCGGGGTGGCACCCTGGATGGAGAACAGGGCGTCCAGCGGGAGGCGTTCACCGCCCCGCGTCACGATGGCCGACAGCCGGCCGTCGCTGCCCTCGGCCGCCTTGATGCGGTCGTGCACGATCGGTACGCCGGCCGCGGCGAGCCGGCGTCTGAAGCGTTCACTGATGTCGTCCCTGCGGCTGTTGGTGAGCAGCCGGACCCGTTCGGTGAGGCTGTGCAGCTGCATGGCCTCGCCCGCGGCCGCGTCGGTGTGCCCCACGACGAGGATGCGGCGCCCGCGGTTCTCGTAGCCGTCGCAGGCGATGCACCAGAACATCGAACGGCCCACGTACTCCTGCCAGTCGGGGAAGTGCGGGAAGTGGTCGAGCACGCCGGTGGCGAGGACCACCGCCCTGGCCCACCACACATGGCCCTGCGCCTGGACCGTGAATCCCCGTCGCGCGTCGCCGACCACACCCGTCACGCGGTGCGCGGCGATGCGGGCGTGCGGGTAGTGGGCCAGCTGGCGCCTGCCCAGGTCGCGCAGTTCCGTGGTGGCGATGCCGTCGGGGAACCCGAGGTAGTTGCGGTTCGTCTGGTGATGGGTGGAGCGCCCCTGCCCGGTGTCGAAGACCAGCACCCGGCGTCCGTAGCGGGCCAGTTGGAGCGCGGCGGACAGCCCGGCCGGACCGCCTCCGACCACCGCGACGTCCGCGTCCTTCAGGTCCTTCGCGCCGTCCGGGTCGTTCGTGTTTGTGGCCACCGCGTCAGCCCGCGGACCGGCTGCCGTGCGCGAGCCGGCGCACCGCGGCGAGCGGTATGGGCAGCCACTCGGGCCGGTTGCGGACCTCGTAGAGCGCCTCGTACACGGCCTTGTCGGCCTCGAACGCCCTCAGCAGCACCGGGCTCGTGCGCGGGTCCTGGCCACCTGCCGCGGTGTAACCGGCGCAGAAGGCGCGGCGGCTGTGGACGGCCCAGGCCGAGGCCCGGCTCGTCATGCGCGTGCCGCGAAGATCGCGCGAGCTCGGCCCCCCGGGCGGGGCGCCGAGGATGTCGCCGAGGGCGTGGTGCGCCGCGTAGTCGAAGGACCGCAGCATGGCGGCGACGTCGCGGACCGCCGGCTGCAGGTGGCGCCGCTCCTCGAAGGGATGTCCGGGCTCGCCCTCGAAGTCGATCAGGACCCATCCGTCCGCGGCCCGCAGCGCCTGACCCAGATGGAGGTCACCGTGGATGCGCTGGATCGGCAACGGGTTGCCGCGCCGCACCACTTCGCGCAGATCCTGATACGCCGTCTGCAGCCCGCGCGCGTAGGGAGTGAGGTCGGGCACCTCGACGAGGGCGTCGTCGAGCCGGGCCACGAGGGTGTCGGTCAGCTCCACGGCTTCCGGCAGGCTCAGGGTGCGTGCCTCCAACTCCTGCGCGAGCGCCCTGTGCACCTGGGCCGTGGCCTGCCCCAGGGCGAACGCGTCGTCCGGGAAACCGCCCAGCGGCGCGACGGATGCACACGCTCTGCGGATGCAGGCCTCCGCCTGCGCCGTGGCGATGCTCCAGCCGTCCCCGAGCGAGGGCACGAACTCCTGGAGGATGCACAGCGTGGCCGGCTCCGCGCCCTGCCACCCGGCGGTCTGCGCCCAGGCCAGCGGCGCCGCGCTCGGCACATCGCCGGTCCGCTCCAGTGCGGCCAGCATCTCCAGCTCGGTATTGGCACCCGGCATGATGCGGCGCAGCACCTTGAGCATCATCCGGTCGCCGAAGGCCACCGACGTGTTGGACTGCTCCCCGGTGAGCGGCCGGGCCCGCAGTCCGGCCGGGATCACCGCCCCGGGGATGTGGTGGTACTCGAGCGCTCCGCACGGCTTTGCCGCGACGAAGCGCTCCAGCAGCGCGGACAGCAGCTCGGGATCGGAGCTCGCCTCGTACAGGGTCAGCCACCGCCCGTCCGGCGTACGGCCGCTGCCGATGACGGCGTCGGCGGGCACACCGGTGCGGGCATCGGCCGGTTGGGGCACAGCGCCGACGAGCAGCTGGTAGCACGCGCCGTCGTCGGTGCGGAACACGGTCTGCAACAGCGCCGGTGTGCCGGGGACGACGACCTCCGCGAGCAGGGGCCGGACCTCGGACAGGTCCTGGCCCTTGCCCGCGTACCAGCGCCTGCCGGGCAGCCAGTCCGGCAGGAGCCGGCACAGCTCGTCGACCATCAGGTCCAGGTCATCGGCGCGCAGTCCGTCGGACCGGCGGGGCGTCACGGTGCGCGGGCCGGTCCCGGTCATCAGGCACTCACCTTCGTGTCGCGTGACGGGACGAGCGTGATGCGGCCCGTGGGCGCGGGCGCGCCCTGCGCGCGGGACGGCGAGAGCACGGTGACGGCATGCGCCAGGGACACCATCGTCATGTGGTGGTGCCAGCCGCGGTACGAGCGGCCCTCGAAGTCGCGGATGCCGAGATCGTCGCTCACCTCCGCCAGATCGCGCTCCACGCGCCGCGAGAGCATGGCCGTGCGGTACACGGTGCCGAGCTGCGACTGCGCGAGGTTGGAGAGCCAGAACTCGCTCGGGGAGCGCCGGCCGGGGTCCGCCCAGGCGGCCAGCAGTACGAGGTCGAGGCGTTCCGGCTGCCCGTGGACGGTGATGCCCTTGCGCAGCGCGACTCGGGCGGCGCCGACCGAGGTGGCGCGCATGGTCTGCTCCGTGTGGTCGAACCACTCCACCGGCATCCGTTGCTTGTGCAGCGCGGAGAGCAGCCCGGCCGAGCCCACCCATCCCCCGCCCTGGTCGGCGGGTCCGGGCCCGCTCGGCCCGGTCTTCGGGCCGGGCGGCACCGGTGTGATGGAGGACGGGTCGACCCGGACGACGAAGGGGATCTGACGGGCCACCAGCTCCGCGCAGACCGGCTGCGGCGACGTCTCCCGCAGATCCATCACCACCGGCCGGCCGCGCAGTCCCCACTCCTGCGCCATCTTGCTCACCGAGTCGACGGCACACTGCTCGGGCGGGCACGATCCGACGTCGGTGGGGATGGAGGCGCGGCGGCGCATGTCCTCCTGGTCCGTCCAGCACTCGGGCAGCGCCAGTTGCCAGTCCACGGGGCAGCTGCCGCGGTCCCCGGCGAGCCAGACGCTCATCGCCTGCTGGCAGTTGACGACCCGGCCGATCTGCGAGACCCACTGCCGCTCCACGCCGACCGAGTGCTGGCCCACCTTCGTGATCACGAGGGGCTGCACCACCCAGGCGCGGGGCTGCGCGCGCTCGATGAGCAGCCGCGCCAGGTCGCCGCGCACCGGGTCGACGTCCCACGGTGACTTGCTGATGAATTGGTAAAGACTTTGCTCGGCCCCGCTGCCCGCGCCATTGGCGAGGGCACGCATGGTCTTCTTCCCGCGGACCGCGAGCAGCCCGCGCACATAGACCTCGCCCCAGCGCCGCTGGTCGCTTCGTGGAATGGAGCGCAGCGCAGAGAGAACCTCAGCGAATTCGTTCGGTGAAATGTTGTCGGGAAGCGTCTGCTGGTCTTCTGCGGACACTGTTCTCCCCTCTCCATCAAATACGTGAGCCACATTCCGGTGAGCCACGGATCCGTGCTGCGGGAACCGAGGACCGCATCCGGGCAGGCCTCACAGCCGCGTGCCGGATACGGGCATGCGACGGCGCAGCGAATGGGCGGCCAAAGCGAAAAGCGCGGTGGTGGACACGGGGCCGGCGGGCGGTGCGACGGCACTGGCACCGGCCCCGTGTCCCTGCCTGCCGGTGACGGGGGAATGCCCGGCAGGTCTCGAGCGGGGTGGGCCGGTCAAAGGCTCCGCCCCGCCGTGCGGGTGGCGCTCAGGCGCCCGTCAGCGGACCGGTCCCGGATACGCGGGGACCCGGTCGGGGATCAGCCGGTCGAACAGCGGACCCCAGTCGGTGGACTCCTCCCCCGGTTCGTTGTAGAGCTCGAAGGTCGTCCCGCCCGCGGACGGCAGGCGCAGGGACTGCACGCACGCCTCCGCGACCGACTTCCTCGAGACCCAGCCGTTGCCGCGGTCGTGCTGCTCGAGGCGCACCCGGGCGCCCGCGACATCGCCGTCCGTCAGCCAGCTGGGACGTACGACGGTGTAGGGCAGGCCCGAGGCACGCACCTCGTCCTCGCCGCGCAGCCGCCAGTCGAGCAGCCGTCCGTAGGCGTTCATGGGGTGTTCGCGTCGCGTCACGTAGATCTGGCTGATCAGGACGACGTGCGGGCGCTGTCCGCCGTCGGCGGCCGCGGCGAGCACATTGCGCACCCCCTCGTAGACCGTGCTCTCGGGGCTGTGCGGACCCGAGTCGGCGGTGCCCGGCTCGACGGTGAACACGATGCCGGAGCAGCCGCGCAGCGCGGGACCCAGGGAGTCCGCGTACCGCACGTCGGCGCGGTGTCTCTCCACTCCGAGTGGCAGCACCGCGCGCTCCGGGTCGCGGCTGATCACTCGTACTTGGTGGCCTTCCTCGATCAGTCGGCGTGTGATGATCACGCCTGTCCGGCCGGCCCCTCCGATGACTGCAATGGGGCTCTGCATGGTGCCCTCCAGGGATGAGCGCCGTCACACCCAGCGCAGGATGTCGTCAGCGTGCCTGAGCTCGGTCTGTGCGGGTACGCCGGCCAGCGCCGGAACCCGCAGTCGGGGGTACACGGTGACCCCGCAGAATCGTGATCCCGGCCAGAGCACGGCTCCGTCGCCGATGGCCGAGAACCGCTCCAGTCGCAGTGGCCGGACGCGCTCCGAGAGCGCCTGGGCCATGGGGCCTATGTAGGTGTCGGTGATATCGGCCCAGCTGCCGACCACCGCCGACTCGCCCACCGCCGACCGGGCGAGGGTGGCCCCCTCACGGATCTCGGCTCCGTCGCCGACGTCCGTGTGTTCCAGGCGCACTCCGGGTCCGATCTCGACGTCGCGGCCGATCCGGACGCCCGGGCCGATGACGACCGAGCCGTCGTCGATCTTCTGGGCCAGCGTGGTGCCGGCGACGTCGTCCTTCGTCTGCAGGCTGGTCTCGTGGATCCAGCAGCGCGGATCCGTCCGGTCGGGGGCCGCCATCAGCCGGTTCATCTGCTCGTACGCGCCGTCGAGCACGAGCTGGACCGTCTGCAGGTAGTCGGGCACATTGCCCATGTCGCCCAGGCGCCCGATGGTGTGGGTCGCCACCGGTACGCCTCGTCCGACGAGGTGGGGCAGGAGGTCGCCGCCCCAGTCCAGACGCTGGTGGGACTGGCGGAAGAGCTCCGGCTCGCGGGCGAGCATCCGCAGGCGGCCGCAGTCCACCAGGTACATCCCGGCGTTGGTCGCGAGGGTCGCGGCCGGATCGTCGGCCGTCCGCGGGAAGAGCGAACCCAGCTCCCCGGTGCCGGGCTTCTCCACGAAGCCCTGGACCAGACCGCGTTCGTCGGTCCGCATGACGCCGTACTTGCCGGCGATCTCCGATGCGGTGCGGGCCACGGACGCGACCGTGACCACCGCGCCCTCGGCGCTGTGGGCCGCCTCCATCGCCGCCAGGTCGAAGTCGAAGAGCGAGTCGACGGGCAGGACCAGCGCCCGGCCCTGCAGGTCCCACTGCTCGAGGTTGTGCAGGGTGGCACCGGCCGAGCCCACGTTGTACCGGTCGAACCGGGAACGCGAGTAGGTGATGTCGACGCCGAAGCGCTCACCGTGGCCCAGCAGGAGCTTGATCTGGTTGCGGTTCTCGAGGCCGTGGGTCACGACGTAGAACCGACGCACGCCCTGCGCCCGGCAGGCGTCCATCATCCACTCGACCAGACGTCGTCCGACGAACGGGATGAGCGCCTTGCTCCGGATGTAGTCCGAGGATTTGAGAGTGATCGGCTTGGCCCGCTCGCCTCTGCCGCCGGCCAGAATGATGCCAACTGTTTCCTCGTCACGGTTCACGCCCACTGCCCCCCGCGAATGTGAATTGTGCGTCGTATTCCGGTTCCCGGTTCACCTGGCCGCTGCCCTACTCCGGAGCGGCACTCCAGTTCTCGTCGTCGTCCGCTTCCGCAAGGGGCGCGGACACCCTGTGTAGCAATAAGGCCGAAACCGTATCCCTTTGCATTTCCATCCTTTCCGCTCGACGGAAATGGCACCGCGCCCTTCCGCCTCAAACAGCATGGCGCGGAAAAGGCTGGAATCCACGGACGGGTAGGCTCAGGATCGCGCATTGCGGGAATCAGCAAGGGGAAAAAGTGTGCAGATATCCTGACATAAGCCCACAACCGAACGTCGTACCTCTGTGCGAGCGCGGGCTGGATTGCTACCGCCGCGCGCTGGCGGAGGGCCTCGCGTCCGACGATGTCCCGGACTGTCTGACCGAGTTGGGCCTGATGCGACGACAGGCCGGAACCGGCAATCGCTGGGTCGCGGTGCCGCCGGACATCGCGTCCCACGACCTCACGCGCCCGTTGGAGCGCGCGATCCTGGCCCAGCAGCACACGGTGGCGGGCATCTACGACGCGCTGTCCGCGGCCGAGGACGTGTACCGCACGCAACAGCGCACCTCGGCGGCGTCCGTGCGCCTGCTGCACGGTGCTGATGTCATCTACGCGGCGCTCGAAAGGGCCTCGGAGGCCTGTCGCGAAGAGCTGCTGACGGCGCATCCCGGCGGGGCCCGTGACCCCGACGCCCTGGGCAAGACCCTGCCCCGCACGCTGCGCCTGAACAAGCGTGGGGTGCGACAGCGCACGCTCTATCAGCACTCGGTGCGCGCGCACGGCCCGACGCTCGCCTACATCGAGCGGGTGACGAGCGCCGGAGCCCAGGTGCGCACACTGGACGAGGTCGTCGACCGGCTCATCGTCTACGACCGCTCCATCGCCTTCATCCCGGACCCCCGCTACGACCAGCAGACGACCGCCCTTGCCGTTGAGCATCCGGCGCTCATCCACTACCTCGTCAAGGTCTTCGACCACGCCTGGCAGCGTGCCGAGCCGGTCACCATCAGCCAGGACCACAGGCTCCCGCTCCTGACGGACGAGACCCGCCGGGCCGTGCTGAAGCTCATGGTCGAAGGCCACACGGACGCGGGGATAGGCAAGCGGCTCGGCATCAGCAGCAGGACCGTGTCCCACCACATCAAGAAGGCATCGGACCTGGTCGGGAGCCGCAGCCGGGCCCATCTCGCCTATCTGCTGGCCCGGTCGGAGCTCCTTCAGTCGCCGCGCGGCGACTGACCCGGGAGCCGGGCCCGCCCGGGGCGGCCGCATTCGGCCGCCCCGGCGCCCGCTCATCGCCACAATCCTTTGACGGTCGAGAGCACTCGGCCGGCGTCGGCGGCGAGATCGCCGCTCGGCGTCACCTCAAGCACGGCGCAGCCAGGCATCAGCCGGCTCAGCCGCTGCCGCACCCCGTGCCGCCCCGGATACCCGCCGAGCACAACGAACCGGTCGTGGTGACGGGCCAGTTCACCCGCCGCCGCGGCCAGGTGACTGTCGTCGAGGTACACCAGGTGCGCGTGCGCGAGGCCCGCGTTGCGCTCCCGGGCCGCCAACGCGAGCCGGGTGCCGTCCTCGCCGGCCGAGATCAGGCAGACCCCCGCGTCCGCGTGCCGCCGGGAGTCGCGGGCGACGCCCCAGACGACCGAGGGGATGTCCCCGTCGCCCGCACCCGCCCAGTCCGCCGTGACGTCGGCGGGCGCCCCCGCGCCGATGCGGATGTGGTACGGCCGTCCCGACCGTGCCGCACCGCGCACCACCGCCCTGATCTCCTGCACGCCACTGGGCGCCGCGATCCGGACGCGCGGTGTCCGCAGCAGCTCCGCCGGATCGACCTGGATGTCCGGCACCACGACCGACGCACCCGTCTGCAGATGGGCGAGAGCCAGCCGGGGCAGCCGCGCCGCTCCGATACCCGTGCCCAGTCCGCACACGAACACCCTGAACCCGGCGGTGACCAGTCCTTCGACCATGCTCACCATGGCGCTCTCGACGCTGCCCAGCTGGAAGAACCGGTCCGGGTGCGCCGTCTCGAAGGGGTGTCGTGCGCCGCCTGGCAGGGCTTCCACACACACCACTCGGCCGTCCTCCGCGCCGATCTTTGCCAGTTCCTCGCGGTAGACGTCCTCCGCCAGGATCGCTGGAGCCCCCATAGCGAAAACTCCTTTCAGGGAAGCATCCACAGAATGTAGAGTGCTCTCTTTGTTTTTCGGCCGAACGAGATCCGGGCGCGAGCCCCAGGGGCAGACCCCCGTACGAGCCCGTGACGGTGGGTGTCGGCGATGTCACGCACAACCAATCCCCTGACTCTTCGCGACCCGGCCTCCCGCGCAGCTAAACATAGAGAGTACTCTCTTTCATAGTCCGGAGGGCAAATGCAGGGGAGCCGCCTCGGCAGGCTCTCGGGACGCGCAGCGGCGCGATGACCAGGCCTGACCTGGCAAGAACTCGACTACGGCGTGGGCGAGTTGACCTAGCCTCCCGGTACGCGACGCCGCGGAACGCAGAGGATGAGGGATCGGATCAGGCCACTGTGCGAGCACCAAGACGCGGCACCGACGCCGGGGACACCCCCGCCGCACCGGACATCCGGCCTCGCCCGGATCCGTCCTGCGGCACGTCCGGCCACGGGAACGGACTGGGCGAACCGACAGGAGGGAAACGGCATGGCGGGGCATACCGGGCAGGCGCGAGCGGCGCTGACCCGAGGACGGCTCGTGCGGAACGCCGCGACGGAGTTCGCTCTGCACGGTTATGACGGCACGTCACTGTCCCGTGTCTGCAAGGCCGCCGGCGTCACCATGGGGGCGCTCACCTTCCACTACCCCAGCAAGACCTCCCTGGCGCAGGCGGTGTGCGCCGCCGGGATCGAGGCCACGCGCGCCGTCGTCGACAAGGCCGATCGGCAGGGGAAGACGCCGCTGCAGTCCGTCGGCGGCGTCGTGCGGGCCCTCGCCGCCCTGCTGATCGACGAGAGCGTGGCGCGGGCGGCAGCCCGGCTGTCCCGCGAACGGCCCTCGCTGCGCATGGACTGGCGGGACAGCTGGCTGCCCCTGGTGCGCACCCGGCTCCACCAGGCGGAGGTCCTTGACCAACTGCGCCCCGGCACACGGCCGGAGTCCGCCGCGCTCCTGGTCGGCAGCCTCGTGGCCGGGGTCGAGGCGGGTCTGCTGCCACCACCCCGCAGGACGCTCCTGCCCCCACCCACCGCACAGGAGCACCTCACCGAGCTGTGGCAGACCGCCCTGCAGGGGATCGGGGCGCTTCAGGACGACCCGGCGAGCGCCCCCTGACGCCTGCCATGAAGCCCCGGTACCAGGCCGCCGCCCCGTCGAGGCGGGCCAGCGGGCCAGGCCCCGGGTCCCTGGCGAGCAGCTGCCAGATCCGCTCACTCAGGTACCGGTGATCCTGCGCGAGCAGTCCCAACTGCCGTTCGCCGTAATGGCCTTGGGAGCGCGCGAGCAGCGCGCGGCACTGCTGCCAGTCGGCGCTGCCACGGGCGGGCGCCACGAGGCCGTGTGCGCTCAGCGCCGCTCTGAGGCGCCCGGTGGACACCGGCACCGGATGAGCGGCGTGGTGCACGCCCCGTACGGCGTCGGGTGCGGTCGCGGCGGCCACGACGAGGCGGGCCAGATCGCCCACGTCCACGAGGGACTGCAGCCCGGTGCCGCCGAGCCACTCGGGCGGCACCCGCTCGGCGAGCTCGGCGAACGCCGGAACGACCCAGCGGTCCCCTGCGCCGAGCACGAGGCCCGGCCGCAGCACCAACGCGCCCGCGTCGAGGGCGGGTTCCTCCGCGACGAGGCGGCTGCGGCTGGCCGCGGAGACCGGTGCGGGTGCGATCTCATCGACGTCGATGCCGTGGTGGGGACCGGTGCCGTAGACGGCGGCGGTCGACAGGTGCACGATGCGTCCGACCCCGGCCGCGCGGGCCGCCGCCATGACGGCGGTGGTGCCCCGCACGTTGACCGCCGCGCACCGTTCGGCGTCCTTGCCGACGTACGACACGGCATGGACCAGGGCGTCGGCTCCCTCCAGGACGCCGGTCAACGACGCCGGGTCGGTGAGGTCGGCCCGCACCTGTGCGACCGCCTCCCCGCCCGGCAGCACGACGTCCGCGCGGCGCACGACGGCACGCACCCGCACCGGGCCGCCGTCGGCCGCCGCACACCCGGTCAGCTGCCGCAGCACGGCGGCGCCGATGAAACCGGTGGCCCCGGTCAGCGCGACGGTCCACGGCCTCATTCGGACACCTCTGGCGCCCGGCCCGTGGGCTCCAGGCGGTCGATGACCTCGGGCGTGGCGACGGCCGGCAGGAAGTACGACCACAACTCCGCGATGCGCTCGGTCAGATCCTTGCGGCCCGTGCTGATCTGGGACAGCAGCTGCGTTCCGGTGTAGGCCCCGACCAGGACCCGGGCGAACTGCTCGGGGGCGATGCCCTCACGCAGTTCACCGAGCGCCTGGGCGACCATCAGCTCTTCCTCGAAGTTGGTGATCCACAGCTGGTACGCGGCATCGTCCTGCAGACCGAAGGCGCCCTGCTCGACGGCCAGCCGCACACCCGCGCGAAACAGGACGTTGCCCTGGAGCTCCCGCGCCAGGGCGAGCGTGAGGTCGATCAGGTGCTGCAGTCCGCTCGCTCCTCCCAACTCCGGTAGATCTGAGGCTTGTTCGGCCATCACGGCCCGGGCCAGGTCGTCCTTGGAGTCAAAGTGAAAGTAAAGAGCTCCCATAGTCGAACCGGCCCGCTTGACGATCTTGATGGTGCTGGTTCCGGAGAATCCGTGCAGGTCAAACTCTTCTGCGGCGGCCCTGACGAGAGCCGCCCTCGTCTTTACCGCACGCTCCTGCTGTGGGCGTGTCATAAATCCTCCCTCGACAAAGAAACAGAGCGCTCTCTAGGTTATGCCCTGTCGGCTGCGGCGCCCACAACCGTTCGATGTCAGTACGAGATCCACAGAGAGGCCGTTCCGTGACTGATACCACCGTTGTACCTGTTCGCCCCAGTTCCGCTCTCAAGACCGCCACCAGCCCTCCTCTACCGATGACGGCCATCCCGCGTCAGTACGTGCACAAGACCGCCCAGGCCGAAGTCCTGATCTGCGGCTGGCAGAACAACGGTGAGGACTCCTTTCTCGCCCCTGCCCAGTGGCCCCGGTCCCACAGCTTCTACGCCCCGGCCCACGGCCTGCACGACCCGATGCTCTTCGCCGAGAGCGTCCGTCAGGCGATGCCCCTGGTCAGCCACGTCGGGTACGGGGCACCCATGGACCACCGCCAGATATGGGACCGGTTCCGCTGCACCATCTCCGCCGAAGCGCTGCGGCACGAGCGGCTGCCCGCCGACCTGGAGATGCACCTGACGGGCGCCGACGTCGTCAAGCGCGCCGGACGCCTCGGCGGGATGGCGCTGCGGGCCACGGCGGTTCGGGACAAGCAGCGCATGGGGGCCGCCGAGACCCGGTTCGCCAACCAGGCGCCCGCCATCTACCGGCGCTTGCGCGGCCCGCGCTGCGACGCCGCCCGCGCCATGGCCGGCGCCGTCCCGCTGCCTGCGCCGATCGCGCCCGACCAGGCGGGCCGGATCGATCCACAGGACGTCGTCCTCGCCCCCGGGCGAGCGGACCGGCACTGGCAGTTGCGGGTCGACGTGACGCACCCCGTGCTGTTCGACCACCCGGTCGACCATATCCCCGGCATGCTGCTCCTGGAGGCGGCCCGCCAGGCGGCCCACTCCGCGCTGCACCCCCGGCAGACCGTCATGACCAGCATCGACGCCAAGTTCACGCGATTCGTCGAGTTCGATGCCCCATGCCGGATCGAGGCGGAGCCGACCGCCACCACCACGCCCGGTCAGGAGACCGTCCAGATCACCGCCCGCCAGGGCGAGAACGTGCCGTTCACCGCGACGGTGACCTCTCTGGTCGTCCCGCGCTGACGCACCGCCGCCACCGCACCCGTACACAGCAGAGAGGCGGCGCCCACGCGCCGCCTCTCCCCCGTTTCCACCCTGAGTCCGCCTCAGGCCTGCGGGTTCCAGGCCGCCACCAGACCGAGAAGTCTGTCAAACGAGCAGGGCTGGCCCGTAGTNTTTCCACCCTGAGTCCGCCTCAGGCCTGCGGGTTCCAGGCCGCCACCAGACCGAGAAGTCTGTCAAACGAGCAGGGCTGGCCCGTAGTCGGTGGTGAGGCTGGGTGTCCGTCAGGGTAGGAGAATGCGGTGGCGCAGGAGGTCGAATCCGGCGCGTCCGTGCATCTGCCTCATGATCCTCTTGGTGCGGGTGTCGACCCCTTCGGTGCGGCCGTTGTGGTAGGGCAAGGTGAGGCCGGCGTTCACGGCGGGCCGGTCGAGTTCGAGGCCGTTCGCGAAGGAGTGCAGGTGGGGCAGGTCCACGGCGCGGGCGGCCGTGATCCATTCGGTGAGTTTCACGTCGTTGTCCTCTGCCGGTTCCAGCAGGACGGCGAAGCCGCGTACCAGGTCGGCGAGTGCGGTCATCTCCGGGCAGGCCGCGGCGATCTTCTCCAGCAGGGCCGTTTCCTTCGGACGCAGGTTTCGGGGTCGGGTGAGCAGGAGGCGGCAGGCGTGACGCGGGGTGGTGACGGGGGCGGTCGCCTTCAGCGCGGCCCTGGTTGAGGCAGCGGACCAGCAGGTCGGCGCTGCCGGTGTAGCCCAACTCCCGGATCTTCCCCAGTAGGTAGGTGACAGCAACTGCCGGGTCCGCCCGCGCGCCGTTCGCGGAGGTGATCGCGGTAGGGGTCGACGAGAGTGGGCCGGTAGGCGGGGGCGATACGCAGAGCCTGGGATTTTGGCATACGGGCGTAGCGCTTGACGCTGTTCAGAGCGACATCGAGGCAGCGGGCGCAGTCGAACAGGCCGACACCCTGGCCGAGGAGGTCGTGGATTTTGTTCCAGCGTTCGCGGGTGGCCTCCTCGCGTACGCCCCCGGGCCGGGCGGGATTCACGGCGGTGGCCCAGCAGGCGGCGTGGGAGCGGACCTCGGCCAGGGCCTTGCCGCACAGGTTGCTCCACAGGTGCCACCTGTCGCTGACCTGCACCGCTTCGGGGAGGGCCTGACGGATCGCCTCGCCGTAGGAGAGGAGAAGCCGGGTGAAATCGTCAAGACCTGTGGATCAAGGTCTCTTAGTTGCTGTGGGTGGGGGCGTGTTCGGCGGGTCGTTCGATGAACGTGCCGCTGATGGAGTGCTGGCGCGGACGAGCGCGAGGAATTGGTGCGTCAGGCGCCGCACTCTGCCGGTCGGCGGTCCGCCGCTGAATCGACCGGTACGAGGAGCCCGAGACCGGAGAGCGCGAAGAGAACCGTCAGCGGCGTTTCGCCGGTGATGCCGACGAGAGGTGCGAGGGTCAAGGCGCGCACGGCGAGCAATCGCAGCAGCCGAGCTACGTCGGATGATGGTATGTCCATGTCTCTCCTCTCAGCGAGTCAGGAGTGTTTCTCGGTGCGTCGTCGAGGATTCTTCCGGACCAGGCCGCCGGAGACCGGCGCAGTGCCGATGCCGCTGTCGCCGTCCTCGTGGCGCAGTACCCAGTCGTCGAGGTCGAGGGCGACTTCCAGCGGTTCCCTGGCCATGTAGGCCCGCAACCAGCTCACTTCGTCGGCGGCTCTGGCGGTGCCGGTCCTCTCGGGGGAGCGTAGTTCCTCCCGGAAGCCGGCCTCGGCCATCGCGAAGCGCACCCGCGCGGTTTGCGGAGACACGTTCAGGACGTCGCCGATGAGCTGCCAGTCGGCGCCGCCCATACGCTCGAACACGGCCGCGGCTTCGAAGAACCGCTGCGCGGCCGCGAGCACTCGGGCGGCATCAGCCAGCACGGCGCCCGGCGAACAGGTGGTGCCGTCGGGGTTCAGCTCGTGCTCGCCGATCGGGACGGTGGCACGCGCGAGTTCGGCCAGTTCGCATGCCTCGTAGGCCATCACCAGCCTCGCTCGCGCCGCATCCGTGTACGGTGCGGTGGCTCCTGTGTCACCTTCGGTCATGTCAGTCAGCCTCAGCTCCGACGATGGGGGCTGATCACCGCGGCCCTTGCGTGGTCAGGCGCGCAGGAAATACAGGACGGTCGTGGTCACGGCGGTGGTCAGGATGACGCCCCGCAACAGCCGGGCGGGGAGACGGCGGGCGAGGTGGGCGCCGGCGAAGCCGCCGACTACCGCGCCGACCAGCATGCAGGTGAGGAGAAGCGGAGCGCTCAGTGTGTCCGAGGCGATGAGGAACAGCACGGTCGCGCTGAGATAGATCGCTGCGAGCTGCGCGATCCGCATCGGGTTGCTGACCGCGGCGTCGAGGCCGAGGCCGATGCTCCACAGGGCCAGCATCATGATGCCTACGGCACCGCCGAAGTATCCGCCGTACACGGCGAGGAAGAACTGGCTGACCAGGACGGCTCGGTAATTCATGTTGACCGAGTGGCCCAGCGTGATGCTCAACGCTTGGGAGAGGCGGCGTCCGAAGGCGAGGATCACCGTGGCGAAGGCGAGTAGCCACGGTGCCGCGGTGTCGAACGACGATGCCGGCAGCGCCAGCAGCAGACCGGCGCCGACTCCGCCGCCGATCACGCTGATCGCTGTCAGCGCCTTCGTGGATGTCGTCCCGACCCGGGCGAGCTCGCGTCGGTAAACCCACGCGCTTGCCACGGCCCCGGGTACGAGGGCGACTCGTGACAACGCGTTCGCCGTCACCGGTGACAGGCCGAACGCGACGAGAGCGGGCAGCGCCACGAATGTGCCCCCACCACCAATGGCGTTCAGGGCTCCGGCGGCGGCACCGGCCAGCAGGACAAGCAATATCTCGGACACACGCCGAGCATCGCTCCGTGACCAGTGGGTCCACAATGCGTAATCGGTGAACGCAGCCTAAGGCTGGCCCTTAGGCTGGGGCGGGTGCGCTATGACTTGGACGACCTGCGGCTCTTTCTCCATATCGTGACGGAGGGGTCGATCACGGCGGGCGCTCACCGGATGCACCTGAGCCTGCCTTCGGCCAGCGCCAGGGTGCGCTCGCTGGAGCGCCACGCCGGCGTGGCGCTGCTGATCCGCAGTCGGCGGGGCGTGCGGCCCACGCCGGCAGGGACGACCCTGGCCCGCCACGCACGCGACGTGCTCGCCCAGACTGCGCGGCTCGAAAGCGCCGTCGCGAGCTACACCCAGTCCCCGACCGCTCCGCTGACCCTGCTGGGCGGCGGCTCCGCGATGCATCGGCTCGTGCCGCGGGCCCTGGTCGCGTTCCTCCGCGCACACCCGGACGTCGACGTCACGGTGTCCGAGAGCCGCACCCCTCAGACCGTGCGGATGCTCGCCGACGGCGAGGCAGACCTAGGGGTCGTCCTCGACGACGAGGCCCGCGACTGCGGCCTGCACATGGAGCCCCTCGGCGACGACTCCCTCGTCGTGATCGGCCAGGCCGGCGGGATCCTCGCTGGGCGAACGACGCTGACCTACAGCGAGGTCGCTGAGCACCCTCTCGTCGGGCTCGACGCAGACTCCTCGCTGCGCCGCTGGATCGAGAAGCACCTCGGGCCACACGCTCCAGTGGTGCGCTACCGCACCACCGTCGCCAACCTCAACGTCCTCGTCACCCTCGCTGCCGCCGGCGTCGGGCTCGCCGTCGTACCGCGTCGCGCCATCGACCCCCACCAGCCACTCGACGTGTGCGAACTGCAGGACCCCTGGGCTCGCCGCCACCATTTGCTGGCCTGGGGCGTCAAAGACAGCGCCTCGCCGACGGCCACCGCGGCGCTCGCCGAACACCTGTGCCGCGCGGCACTGTCCGAGCCTTCCTCCCGCAACGCACACGGAGACCCGGTCGGCCAGCGGCCCTCCCACGACGGTTGACCGGAAACCGGACACGGGCCGGCGCCGAGCGCCCGGATCTGCGTGCCGAGCCAGTGGGAACCGTCCGTCGCCCGCCAGCCCGCCCTCGCCACCAGCTCGCGCACTATCAGCAACGCAGTAGCAGCGGCGGCGCGTTTGGTGCCTCAGCGAAGGTTAGCCAGAGCTGTAATTCGGTTGAGGTGCTTCAGGCTGCGTGAGTCTCGGGGCGTTCGACGAGGTGGCCGCGTTCGAAGCGGGCGCCGGCCCGGACCAGGGCGACGAGGTGGGGTGCGTTCACGGAGCGCCAGCGGCCCTGGGCGGATTCGACGAGCTTGAAGACCATGGCCAGCGCGGCGGCCGCACTGCCGGCGCCTTTGGTGACCTTGGTGCGCAGCCGGACAGTCGCAAAGGTCGACTCGATCGGGTTGGTGGTGCGCAGATGGATCCAGTGTTCGGCAGGGAAGTCGTAGAACGCCAGCAGTTCGTCGACGTCGTCAGTGATCTTCTTCACCGCCTTGGGCCACTTTGCGCCGTAGGCGTTGTCGAACGAGGTGATCGCCTTCAGCGCGTGCTCGCGGTCCTCGGCGTTGTAGACGTCCTGCAGGGCCTTGCGGGCACTGGGCTGGGCGGACTTCGGCAGAGCGTTGAGGACGTTGGCCGTTTTGTGAATCCGTCAAGAATCAACCTGTTGCTTCGTGATCAGCGGCTCGTTGGCCTGGTATGGCGATCACGGACGAGATGCTGTCCCAACTCGATCACCGCTTCACGGTGTTGCTGCCGCATCTGAACGAGCGGCAGCGGCCTCTGGCGGTGGCCGCCGAGGCGAGGCTGCTCGGACACGGCGGGGTACGCGCTGCCGCCCGGGCGGCAGCCGTGAGCGAGACCACCGTGCGCCGGGGGATCGCAGAACTGGAGTCCGGTCTCGGACCGCTGCCCGGCGGACGCATCCGCGCCGAGGGTGGGGGCCGCAAACTCGCCGAGGAGCTCGACCCCGGCCTGGTGAACGCGCTGATGGCCCTGGTTGAGCCCGATGAGCGCGGCGATCCGGAGTCCCCGTTGCGCTGGACGACGAAGTCGCTGCGCCACCTGGCCGAGGAACTGGCCCGGCAGGGCCACCCGGTCTCTGCCCCGACGGTGGGGCGGCTGCTGAAGCAGGCCGGATTCAGTCTGCAGGGCAACGCCAAGACCCTTGAGGGTGCCCAACATCCCGACCGCGATGCCCAGTTCCACTATCTCAACGAGCAGGTCAAGCAGCACCAGGCGGCAACGTGATCATCCGGCACATGTGGAGAGACGCGGAACAGCGCCCTGCCCAACCGCCCGCGCACACCGCAGCTTGACAAGAGATCGTCCGCGCCGGAGCCCGCCATCAGATCCGGTCGGGTGGACGCGAGGCAGAACATGTCCGGGACGAACGGGAGGTCGGTGGCCTTCTTTATCTCGTCGTAGAGCTCCGCGAGGCGGCCGTCGGCCTCCTCCTCGGCGATCAGTGGCACCCGGACGTTGGCGGTTGCATCGTCCATGCTCAGTTCACCTCTCAAGGTTGGCAGCGGCGACGCGCGGGAGATTGCGGCGACGCAGCACGGGCATTGCCTCGGCCTGGAAGTCGACGTCCGCGTCGAACGCCTTGATCATTCCTTCGATGACCAGGAGCGACAGCAGCGGGAAGGCGAACTCGGGCACCGGATACAGCCCGAAGCGGCGCTGCAACTCAACCAGGCGGCCGGCGAAGCGTGCCAGGTCGAAGTCGCCGGACCTGGCACCGGAGGCCTCCTCGACCAGCGTGCGCAGTCCGGCACGGAAGCCCTCGAGGTCGCAGTCGTCGGCCATCTGTGCTGCGCTGTCGATGACGATCTGCGCGCACATGCTGCCGTCGCCCCAGCGCCATGTTGATAAAGAAGTCTGCGAAGGACCGCCGCACGGCCTCGGGCAACCGGATGACGAAACCGGCATCGAGGATCACCAGGCCGCCGTCACGGTCGAGGTAAAGGTTTCCGGGATGCATGTCGCAGTTACGGCAGCTGTAGATAGCCCTGCCTGTGCTCATCGCGGCTGGTCAGCGGTTTGAGGGGGGTGGGTGCGGGGCACGAGGACGGC
>NZ_JACTVI010000068.1 GCF_014495685.1 Streptomyces sp. TRM68367
CGAGCAGGAAGATGACGTTCCAGTCGACGCCGGAGTGCTCGGAGTAGAAGGCGGACTTGTCGTCGGTGGCCCTGATCGCGAGCATCAGTCCGGCGCCGCCGAGGGCGACGGCGACGCGGTGGATCTTCTCGCTGATGATCAGGGCGTAGGCGCCGACGAAGATGAGAACTGCGGCCCAGCTGTGCCAGTCGTTCACGATCCTCCGATGAAATGGTCCAACATGGGCGAGACGCTCTCAACTTCGCTCGAGCAGGGGGCACGCGGGTGACCGGGCGTCCCGCCTCCTGGGCATTGCCGTTGCCGTTGCGGCCGGATACGGTCCGGCCGGGTCACGTGCGCGCATCGGCGTGGTTCTCCTCGGGCCGGGCGTCTGTACCCTCGTGCTTGTCCGGAATGCCGGTCAGGTCCTCGACGTCGAAGGCGCGGGCAATGGGGACGTCGGTGGAGCTGTGCGCGATGATCGAGAAGGCGATGCAGACGGCGATGAGAGTGAACGCCTCTTCGGCCTGCGGGATGCCGGACTGCAGTACGAGCAGGCCGTAGACCACCGAGGCGAAGCCCTTCGGGCCGAACCAGGCCGCCACCAGCTTCTCCCGGCGCGACAGGCTCGTCCCGATCAGGGAGAGCAGCAGCGAGGCCGGGCGGATCAGGACGATCGCCAGCACCACCGCCACGTAGCCGCCGAAGGACAGGTCGCCGAACAGCTGCGGGGTCAGCAGAGCGCCGAAGACGAGCAATGCCGCGAACTTGGCCAGCTCCGCCAGCGCCTCGCCGAGCGGCTCGAAGGACTCCTTGGCCTCCGGTGAGAGGTGGACGATGGCCGCGCCCGCGGAGAACGCGGCGAGGTAGGGGTTGGCGTGCGTGAGGTGGCAGGCCGCGTACAGGATGATGCCGGTGGCCAGCGGCAGCAACGGCTGGAGCTTGGGCTCAGCGCCGAGCAGCCGGAACCGGACGAGGGCGTTGACCAGGAACGGCAGCACGATGCCGAAGACCAGGCCGAGCACCAGCTCCAGCGCGATCTTGGAGCCGGAGGCCTCCGCGCTGTCGGCCGTCGGGCCCGCCGCGGCGATCAGGAGGAGGACGACCGGAAGGGCGAGCCCGTCATTGATGCCGCTCTCCACGTTCAGCAACTGCCGCAGCTTCGCGGGAACTTCCTTGCGGCCGACGATCGCCGAGGCGAACACCGGGTCGGTCGGCGCGAGGACGGCGCCGACCAGGAAGGACGTCGTCCAGTCCAGGCCCACCAGGAAGTGCGTGACCAGCGCCATGAACACGAACGCCAGCGGCATGCCCAGGCCCAGGGCGCGTGCCGGGTTGCGCCAGTTGGCGCGCAGCTTGGGCAGCGAGACATGCATGCCGTCGGTGAACAGCACCGCGAACAGCGCCAGGTCGGCCGTCACGGACACGATCTCGCTGTCCGGCGTGATGTGGATCAACCCGAGGAAGCCGTCACTGACGACGGCGCCGCCGACCAGGAAGAGGAAGGAGGTGGACAGCACGGTCCGCGCCGCCAGGCCTGACAACAGCACCGCCACCAGCAGTGCGACGCCGAACACCACCACGAGCACCATGCCGAACGCCCCCGATCGGAAGAGAGATTTGTCCCTTGCTCGCCGACCAGGCTTCCCGGCACACCGGGTGGAACCCTACCCGTTCTTGATGCGTCTTTGACAGATCACTCATGGGCATGACGGAACCGTGCTCCCTGCCGGTATCCGGCAGTCTGGCGCGGTGCTCTGCTCTGCCAGGAGAGGCCCATGTAGGAGTAGAAGGCCCGCATCTCGTGCAGGCGGCGGGCGGTGGGGGAGTCGTCCCGCGTGGCGGCGATGCCCTCCTCGGCTGGGCCGCCCACACCTTCGCCGGTCAGCTGGGCGCCGACTGGGCCGCGTACCTCTCGCCCTTCCACTACCACATCGGCGGCGAGCCGCTGAAGCACGGCATGCAGTGGGCCGACGCGGGGATCCTCGCCGGAGCCTCCGCCGTCCTGGTGGCCGCGGGCACGTACCGCTTCAACCTTCGCGATCTCAACGGCTGACGGCCGGGGAACGGGCGGGGCGGTGGCGCCGGTGACGAGGACGGTACGTGGCGAAAGGGCGGGGTCAGACATGGCGTGCGGTTTGTAGGGGACAGGGCGCTGGACGGATGTCACAGCGCCCCAGGGGATGCGCAAGCGGCGTCAGCGGGGCACGGACGCAGGCGCTTCCGCAGAGCGCGGCGCACGACGGGGCGGCCGAACGGGACGCGGCGGCCGGCCGAGGAGAACCCAGGCGCTGTACACGGGATCCATGGAAGCCGCGCCGCAGCGCCGAGGCAAGCCGGTATGCCCCACTCCGACACACGGCCCACGGTGTGCTCCCGCAGTGGACGGTCCTGGTGCTCTCGTGCTCCGACAGCGCCCTCGGGGTCGGTTAAAGTGTGGCGCCGGGATCTTGGCGCGGACCTGACTGATCCTTGAAGACGGCCTTGGCGAGGTGACGACAGGCGAGTGGGCCGGACGATGGCAGGAAGTACGGCGCGGGCTGCGCGGTCGGGCCGGGTGACGCGAGGATGGCAGTCGCTGTTCGCGGCGCATCCGGCGCGCACCGTTGTCATGGCCTTCGGCACGGTGATCCTGTTCGGGACCGCCCTGCTGATGCTGCCGGTCGCCAGCGAGGACGGCTCGTCCGCGGACTTCGTGACGGCTCTGTTCACCTCCACTTCCGCGGTCTGTGTGACGGGGCTGGTGGTGGTCGACACCGGCACGTACTGGAGTGGGTTCGGCCAAGGCGTGATCCTTGCCCTGTTCCAGGTCGGCGGCTTCGGGATCATGACCATGGCCTCCCTGCTCGGGCTGCTCATCTCGGGCAAGCTGCGGCTGCGGATGCAGCTGACCGCGCAGGCCGAGACCAAGAGTTTCGGCATCGGCGACGTCCGGAAGGTGCTGCTGGGCGTCGCGGGCTGCACGCTCATGGTGGAGCTGGCGGTGGGCGCCGCCCTCGCGCTGCGACTGCGCTTCGGCTACGACGAATCCATCTGGGAAGCCTCGTACCTCGGGCTCTTCCACGCCGTCTCCGCGTTCAACAACGCCGGTTTCGGACTGCACGCCGACAGCCTGACCAGGTACGCCCAGGATCCCTGGGTGACCCTGCCGGTCGCGATCGCGGTGATCCTGGGCGGCATCGGCTTCCCCGTACTGCTGGAACTGCTGCGGCACCACAGACGGCGGCGACTCACCGGCCGCCGCAGCTGGTCGCTGCACTTCCGCCTCACCGTGGTCACCACCGCCGTCCTGCTCGCCGTCGGAACCGTGCTGACCTGCGCCATGGAGTGGAACAACGACGACACGTTCGGGCCCTTCGACTGGCACAAGAAGATCCTCGCCGGGTTCTTCCACTCCGCCATGGCCCGCACGGCCGGGTTCAACAGCGTCGACATCGGCGCGATGACGGATGCCACGCTGCTGCTGACCTGCATGCTGATGTTCGTGGGCGGTGGCAGCGCGGGCACCGCGGGCGGCATCAAGGTGTCCACCTTCGCCGTACTGGGCGCGGCCATGCTCGCTGAGGTCCGCGGCGAGCCGCACTCTGGTGTCATGGGCCGCAAGCTCGCTCCACACGTGCTGCGCCAGGCGCTGACCGTCGCGCTGGCCGGCGTGGGCTTCGTGATGACCGCGACCCTCGCGCTGCTCGTCGTCGTGGACCAGCCCTTCGAGAAGGTGCTCTTCGAGTCGGTGTCCGCCTTCGGCACGGTGGGCCTGTCCACCGGCATCACCGCGGACCTGCCGACTGCCGGGCGGCTGATCGTCATTGTGCTGATGTTCGTCGGCCGGCTCGGCCCGGTCACCCTCGTCTCCGCGCTCGCCCTGCGCGAGCGCACCCGCCGCTACCAGCTACCCGAGGAGCGACCCGTCATTGGTTAGTCACGTGCACCTGCGTCGCCGCCGGACCAAGCGGCTGGCCGCGCACCACGCCTCCGAACAGCACGGGGACCAGCGGGTGGCGGTGATCGGTCTGGGCCGGTTCGGCAGTTCCCTCGCCAACGAGCTGATGCGCCGCGGCTGGGACGTCCTGGGCGTCGACACCGACGCGCAGATCGTGCAGCGGCTCAGCGACGAGCTCACCCACGCTGTCGTCGCCGACTGCACCGATCCCGAGGCGCTGCGGCAGCTCGGCGTGCACGAGTTCACCAGCGCCGTCGTGGGCATCGGCACCGACATCGAGGCGTCCATCCTGATCGCCTCGAACCTGCTGGAGGCGGAGGTGCCCAACCTCTGGGCCAAGGCCATCAGCCGCCAGCACGGCCGGATCCTGGAGCGACTCGGTGTGCACCATGTGGTGCTGCCCGAGCACGAGATGGGCGAGCGGGTGGCCCATCTGGTGACCGGCCGCATGCTGGACTTCATCGAGTTCGACGACGACTACGCGCTGGTCAAGACCGTCACCCCGGAAGTCGTCACCGGCATGCCGCTCGGCCAGAGCCAGGTTCGCTCGAAATACGGCGTCACCGTCGTCGGCATCAAGCGCCCCGGCGAGGGCTTCACCTACGCGACCGCCGAGACCGTGATATCGAAGGGCGACGTCATCATCGTCACCGGCAAGACTCAGGCGGTGGAGTCCTTCGCCGCACTCGACTGACGCCGTTCGCGCATGCCGAGGCGCTTGCGCAATCATGCCTTCCTCCTGGCCGGCCCGGCCCCGGCAGCGGACGGACGGCGCCAGTCAGCCCACGGACGGCCGCATCAGGGATCCGTCAAAGGAGAGCGGCTCGCCGTAAGAGAGGCGTCAAGGGCGGGTGAATACGGGCGCCGAGGAGGTTCCCTCTAGAGGTCCGTTCATTTCCGAACCTCATCCAGGAGCTTGCGATGGCCGATGTGGCCTTCGTCGTCGCCACGATCGCGGTGTTCGCGCTGGTGGCTCTCATCGCCAAAGGGGTGGCGAAGCTGTGACCGCCGAGAACGTCGTCGGCCTGGTCGTGGCCGTCGCCCTGCTGGTCTATCTCGTCCTCGCCCTTGTGTTCCCGGAGAGGTTCTGAGCAGCCGACATGAGCCCCGTCCTTGCTGACGTGCTCCTGGTCACCGCGCTGATCGGCGCGCTCGCCCTGGTGCACCGCCCCTTCGGCGACTACATGGCCGCCGTCTACTCCTCCAAGAGGCACCTGCGCATCGAGCGGTGGATCTACCGCTCGGTGGGCGCCAACCCGGACGCGGAGATGCGCTGGCCCGCCTACCTGCGCGGGGTGCTCGCCTTCTCCGCCGTGAGCGTGCTGTTCCTGTATCTGCTGCAGCGGGTGCAGGACAAGCTGCCGCTGTCGCTGGGCTTCAAGCCGATCACCCCGGACCAGGCGTTCAACACCGCCGCGTCGTTCGTGTCCAACACGAACTGGCAGTCGTACTCGGGCGAGGTGGCCATGAGCCACGTCACCCAGACGATGGGGCTGGCCGTGCAGAACTTCGTCTCCGCTGCCGTCGGCATCGCGGTGGCGATCGCCCTGGTGCGCGGCTTCGCCCGCCCCCACTCTCGGCTTCGCTCGAGCGGGGGGACCCCCATCCGCACCGGAGACCTGGGCAACTTCTGGGCCGACCTGGTGCGCGGCACCGTCCGCATCCTGATCCCGATCTCCGTGGTGGCAGCCGTCATCCTGATCGCGGCGGGCGCCATCCAGAACTTCGGCGGCATCCACACGATCACCACCCTGACCGGGGACAAGCAGGCCATCAGCCCGGGGGCGGTGGCTTCCCAGGAGGCCATCAAGGACCTGGGCACCAACGGAGGCGGCTTCTTCAACGCCAACTCCTCGCACCCGTTCGAGAACCCCAACGGCTTCACCAATCTGCTGGAGATCTTCCTGCTGCTGGTGATCCCGTTCTCGCTGCCGCGCACCTTCGGCAAGATGGTCGGCTCGGTGGAGCAGGGGTACGCGATCGTCGCCGCGATGGCCGTGATCTGGTTCCTCGGCGTGGTCGCGGTGACCTGGATCGAGTACGCCCACCCCGGCACCGCCTCCCAGATCGCCGGCGGGTCGATGGAGGGCAAGGAGCAACGCTTCGGCGAGGGGCCGTCGTCCCTGTTCGCGGTCTCCACGACCATGACCTCGACCGGGTCGGTGAACTCCTTCCTCGACTCGTACCAAGGGTTGTCGGGCGGGGTGCTGCTGCTCGGCATGATGCTCGGCGAGATCGCGCCCGGCGGGGTGGGCTCCGGCCTGTACGGCATGCTGATCATGGCGGTCATCGCCGTGTTCATCGCCGGTCTCATGGTCGGCCGTACGCCCGAATACCTGGGCAAGAAGATCGGCACCCGCGAGATCAAGCTGGCCGCCTGCTACATCCTCATCACCCCGGCTCTGGTCCTGATCGGCACCGCACTGGCGATGGCGCTGGGCAAGGGCCAGTCGTCGATGACGAACGTCGGAGCGCACGGCTTCTCAGAGGTCCTGTACGCCTACACGTCGGCGTCGAACAACAACGGTTCCGCCTTCGCCGGATTCGCGGCGAACACCGAGTACCACAACACGATGCTCGGCCTGTGCATGCTGCTGGGCCGGTTCCTGCCGATGGTGTTCGTGCTGGCGCTGGCCGGATCGCTCGCCGAGCAGCGGCCGGTGCCGGCCACGGCGGGCACGCTGCGCACCGAGAAGCCGCTGTTCACCGGCTTGTTGGTGGGCGCGATCCTGATCATCACCGGTCTGACGTTCTTCCCGGCCCTGGCGCTGGGCCCGCTCGCCGAGGGGCTGGCGGCATGACCACAGACATCACGAAGCAAGAGGACGCTGTGTCCCGGACGTCTCCTTCCAATCCGGCCCTGGCCCCGCACACGGACGTGCCCAGCGGGCACAAGGACGAAGGGCGCGTCGGCGCGGGCCTGTTCGACCCCCAGCTGCTGTGGAAGTCGCTGCCGGACGCGCTGCACAAGCTGGATCCGCGGGTGATGATCAAGTCGCCCGTGATGTTCGTGGTGCTGATCGGCTCGGTCGTCACCACCGTGCTGGCGATCGAGGATCCGGGCAACTGGTTCGGCTGGGTCATCGCGGCCTGGCTGTGGCTGACCGTGGTCTTCGCCAACCTGGCGGAGGCGGTCGCCGAAGGACGCGGCAAGGCGCAGGCCGACACGCTGCGCAGGGCCAAGACCGACACTGTGGCCCGCAAGGTCGACGGAAATGCGGTGCCGGGCACCGAGCTGAGGATCGGCGACCTGGTGGTGTGCGAGGCGGGCGACATCATCCCCGGTGACGGCGACGTCGTCGAGGGCGTCGCGTCCGTCGACGAGTCGGCCATCACCGGTGAGTCGGCGCCCGTCATCCGCGAGTCCGGCGGCGACCGGTCCGCGGTCACCGGCGGCACGAAGGTCCTCTCCGACCGGATCGTCATCAAGATCACGACGAGGCCGGGGGAGACGTTCATCGACCGGATGATCAACCTTGTCGAGGGCGCGGCCCGGCAGAAGACGCCGAACGAGATCGCCCTCAACATCCTGCTCGCCTCGCTGACGATCGTCTTCCTGCTCGCGGTCGTGACGCTCAAGCCGTTCGCGATCTACGCGGGCGCCGACAAGCAGACCTCGCTGATCGTGCTCGCCGCCCTGCTGGTCTGCCTGATTCCGACGACCATCGGCGCGCTGCTGTCGGCGATCGGCATCGCGGGCATGGACCGGCTGGTGCAGCGCAACGTGCTCGCCATGTCCGGACGGGCCGTCGAGGCCGCGGGTGACGTCTCCACGCTGCTGCTGGACAAGACCGGCACCATCACCCTCGGCAACCGGCAGGCGGCAGAGTTCCTGCCGGTGGGCGATACCACTGCCGCCCAGGTCGCCGACGCCGCGCAGCTGTCCTCGCTGGCCGACGAGACGCCCGAGGGCCGCTCCGTCGTCGTACTCGCCAAGGAGAAGTACGGCCTGCGTGAGCGGCACCAGGGCGAGTTGGCGCACGCCGAGTGGATCGCGTTCACTGCGCAACGCCGCATGTCGGGTGTGGACGTGGACGGCAGGAAGATCCGCAAGGGCGCTGCCGGTTCAGTGATCGCCTGGGTGGCGGAACGCGGCGGTACGGTCGCCCAGGATGCCCAGGCGCTGACAGACCAGATATCCGAGGCGGGCGGCACGCCGCTTCTCGTAGCGGCCGAAGACGCCGACGGCGCCAGGGTGTTGGGCGTCATCCACCTCAAGGACGTGGTCAAGGACGGCATGCGGGAGCGGTTCGAGGAGCTGCGCCGCATGGGCATCAAGACCGTCATGATCACCGGTGACAACCCGCTGACCGCGAAGGCCATCGCGGACGAGGCCGGCGTTGACGACTTCCTCGCCGAGGCCACGCCCGAGGACAAGATGGCCCTGATCAAGCGGGAGCAGGCCGGCGGCAAACTCGTCGCGATGACCGGCGACGGCACCAACGACGCCCCGGCCCTGGCGCAGGCGGACGTCGGCGTGGCGATGAACACCGGTACGTCGGCCGCCAAGGAGGCCGGCAACATGGTCGACCTCGACTCCAATCCGACCAAGCTGATCGAGATCGTCGAGATCGGCAAGCAACTGCTCATCACCCGGGGCGCGTTGACCACGTTCTCCATCGCCAACGACGTCGCGAAGTACTTCGCGATCATCCCGGCGATGTTCGCGGTGGCGTACCCGTCGCTGGACAAGCTCAACGTCATGCAGCTCGCCAGTCCGGAGTCGGCGATCCTCTCGGCCGTCATCTTCAACGCCCTGATCATCATCGCCCTCGTGCCGCTGGCCCTGCGGGGCGTGCGCTACCGGCCGATGAGCGCGGACCGGATGCTGCGCCGCAACCTCGGCATCTACGGCCTGGGCGGACTGATCGCGCCGTTCATCGGCATCAAACTCATCGACCTGCTGATCTCTCTCATCCCCGGAATCGGGTGACGGACATGAACAACTCCGTGGCGAACACCGGGCGCCTGGCATGGGCGGCGCTGCGCATGCTGCTCGTCCTCACCGTCCTGACCGGCATCCTCTACCCGCTCGCCGTCACCGGCATCGGGCAGGCGGCCTTCCACGACCAGGCCAACGGCTCGATCGTGAAGGTCGACGGCAAGGAGGCCGGCTCCAAGCTGATCGGCCAGAGCTGGAACCTGCCCGGCACCGACAAGCCCGATCCCAAGTGGTTCCAGGGACGGCCGTCCAACAGCGGCTACGACCCGCTGGCCACCGGCTCCGGCCAGCTCGGCGCCAGCGACCCCAGGCTGGTCAAGGAGGTCAAGGCGGCCAAGAAACAGGTCGCCGCCTTCAACGGCGTACCCGAGTCGAAGGTGCCCGCCGACGCGGTCACCGGCTCAGCCTCCGCCATCGACCCGGACATCTCACCGCAGTACGCGGACATCCAGGTCAAGCGGGTCGCCGAGGCGAACGGCCTGACCGTCGCCCAGGTCCGGAAGCTGGTCGACGAGCACACTGCCGGCCGCACCGCCGGCTTCATGGGCGAACCGCACGTCAACGTCCTCGAACTCAACATCGCGCTCAGGGCACTCGCGGCGAAGAACTGATCGTGTCGTCACAGCGCCTGCGGGAGCCCGCGGCAAGGGAGCCATCGTCCGCCTGTCGGCTCCCGCCGCTGTCTCGGCCCAGGACAGCGCGGACGGGGGCGGCGAAGGTGAAGAAGCGGTTGCCCGGATCAACGCAAGTACGGTTACGGAAGGCGGCACGGCGATGACGCGGGTGCTGGTGGTGGAGGACGATTCCCAGCTGCTCAAGGCCCTCTCGATCAGCCTCAGGGCCCGGACGTACGAGGTGGACACGGCACCCGACGGTGCCACCGCTCTGCGGCTTGCGGCCGTCCGTCCGCCCGACGCGGTCCTGCTGGACCTCGGCCTGCCGGACCTCGACGGCCTCGACGTGATCAAAGGACTGCGCGGCCGGAGCGGTATCCCCATCCTGGTGGTCTCCGCCCGCCGGGCCGAAGCCGAGAAGATCGAGGCGCTCGACACCGGCGCCGACGACTACATCACCAAGCCGTTCGGTATGGAAGAACTTCTGGCCCGGCTGCGGGTAGCGTTGCGCAACAAGGCCCCGGCGCCACCGGGGAACGACGCGCGCCTGGTCATCCGTACCGAGGACTTCACGGTCGACCTGACGGCGAAGAAGGCCACGAGTGGCGGCCAGGACATCCGCCTCACCCCGACCGAGTGGCACCTGCTGGAGCTGCTGCTACGGAACCCCGGACGGCTGATCAGCCAGCAGCAGATGCTCCAGGAGGTGTGGGGCCCCGCCTACGGCGACCATACGAACTACCTGCGCGTCTACATGGCGCAGCTGCGACGCAAACTGGAATCGGACCCTTCACGTCCGCGCCACCTCATCACCGAGCCCGGCATGGGCTACCGCTTCGAGGAGTAACGGGAATCATGGCACGCGGCAAGCTCCGGATCTACCTCGGCGCTGCGCCGGGCGTCGGCAAGACCTACGCGATGCTGTCCGAGGCACACCGCCGCGTCGAACGGGGCACCGACTGCGTGGTCGCCTTCGTCGAGCACCACGACCGGCCGCGCACCGAGGTGATGCTGCACGGCCTGGAGCAGATCCCGCGCCGGGAGCTGGAGTACCGGGGCACGACGTTCACCGAGATGGACGTGGACGCCGTGCTGGCCCGCAAGCCGCAGGTGGCGCTGGTCGACGAGCTGGCGCACACGAATGTGCCCGGCTCGCGCCACACCAAGCGGTGGCAGGACGTGGAGGAGCTGCTTGCCGCCGGCATCGACGTGATATCGACCGTCAACATCCAGCACCTGGAATCGCTGGGCGACGTCGGAGAGGCGATAACCGGAATACGGCAGAAGGAGACCGTCCCGGACGAGGTGGTGCGCCGCGCCGACCAGATCGAGCTGGTCGACATGTCCCCGCAGGCGCTGCGCCGGCGTATGGCGCACGGCAACATCTACAAGCCGGACAAGGTCGATGCCGCGCTGTCGAACTACTTCCGCCCCGGCAACCTGACCGCGCTGCGTGAGCTGGCGCTGCTGTGGGTGGCCGACCGGGTCGACGAGTACCTCCAGCAGTACCGGGGCGAGCACGACATCCGCACCACCTGGCAGGCCCGCGAGCGGATCGTCGTCGGCCTGACCGGTGGTCCCGAGGGGCACACGCTGATCCGGCGCGCCGCACGGCTTGCGGAGAAGGGTGCCGGTGGCGAGGTGCTCGCCGTCTACATCGCCCGCAGCGACGGCCTGACCTCCGCCTCGCCCAAGCAACTCGCCGTCCAGCGCACCCTGGTCGAGGATCTCGGCGGTACCTTCCACCATGTCATCGGGGACGACATCCCGAACGCGCTGCTGGACTTCGCGCGCGGCGTCAACGCCACCCAGATCGTGCTCGGCGCCAGCCGCCGCAAGTCCTGGCAGTACATGTTCGAGCCCGGCGTGAGCGCTACGGTCGCCCGTGAGTCGGGCCCCGACCTGGACGTCCACATCGTCACCCACGACGAGGTCGCCAAGGGCCGGGGACTGCCCCTCGCGCGCGGCGCCCGCCTGGGCCGTGCGCGCATTATCTGGGGCTGGCTGGTCGGCGTGCTCGGCCCGCTCCTGCTCACCTATGCGCTCACACACGTCGATGCCGGCCCGGACCTCACCAACAACGTGCTGGTCTTCCTGGCGCTGACCGTCGGCGCGGCGCTGCTCGGCGGCCTGCTGCCCGCCCTCGCCTCTGCGGCCGCCGGATCGCTGCTGCTGAACTGGTTCTTCACGCCGCCGGTGCACACCTGGACCATCGCGGACCCGGCGGACATCGTCGCCATCGTCGTCTTCTTCGCGGTCGCGGTGTCGGTGGCCTCGGTGGTGGACCTGGCGGCCCGCCGCACCCACCAGGCCGCCCGGTTGCGCGCCGAGTCGGAGATCCTGTCCTTCCTGGCGGGCAACGTGCTGCGCGGCGAGACCGGCCTTGAGGCGCTGCTGGAACGGGTCCGCGAGACCTTCGCGATGGACACGGTGGTGCTCCTGGAACGCGAGACCGACGTCGCCCCGTGGACGGTCACCGCCGGCGTCGGGGAGCCCCGCCCACTTGAGCGGCCCGAGGACGCCGACGTCGACATGCCGGTCGGCGACCACATGGCGCTCGCCCTGACCGGGCGCGTCCTGCCCGCCGAGGACCGCCGCGTCCTCGCCGCGTTCGCCGCCCAGGCGGCCGTCGTCCTGGACCGCCAGCGTCTGCAGGTCCAGGCCGACCAGGCCGAGGAGCTGGCCGAGGGCAACCGCATCCGCACCGCGCTGCTGGCCGCAGTCAGTCACGACCTGCGCACGCCGCTCGCCGCCATCAAGGCCGGTGTCTCCTCGCTGCGCTCGGCGGACGTGGAGTGGTCCGAGGAGGACCAGGCCGAACTGCTGGAGAGTATCGAGGAAGGCGCGGACCGCCTCGACCACCTCGTGGGCAACCTGCTCGACATCTCCCGCCTGCAGACCGGCACCGTCACTCCGCTGATCCGCGAGATCGACCTCGACGAGGTGGTGCCGATGGCGCTGGGCGGCGTCCCGGAGGACAGCGTGGAGCTGGACATCCCCGAGACCCTGCCCATGGTCGCCGTCGACCCCGGACTGCTGGAACGCACGGTCGCCAATGTCGTCGAGAACGCCGTCAAGTACAGCCCCGCCGGCGAGAAGGTCCTCGTCTTGGCCAGCGCGCTCGGCGACCGCGTCGACGTACGGGTGGTGGACCGCGGACCCGGCGTGCCCGACGAGGCCAAGGAACGGATCTTCGCGCCGTTCCAGCGGTACGGCGACGCGCCACGCGGTGCCGGCGTCGGCCTCGGCCTCGCGGTGGCCCGCGGCTTCGCCGAGGCCATGGGCGGCACCCTCAACGCCGAGGACACACCCGGCGGCGGCCTCACCATGGTGCTGACGCTCCAGGCGGCGCCCGGCCGGCCCGCCGTCCGCCCCGACCTGCCGGTCACCACCATGACGAGAACCCTTCGGACCTGAGCCGTCGGGCAGGCCCTAACGGAGTCCTGTCAGGCGGTCCTCGACGACTGCTTCCAGCTTGTCGCGCTGCTCATCGTTCGCCAGTGCGACCAGCCGTGCCGCGACATGCGGGGGCAGTTCCTTGAGGCCGAGTTCGACGCCGGACCTGTGTGAGTGGTCGATGAACGTCAGCAGCGCCTTCGCCCCCGACAAGTCGATGTAGTCCACGTCCTTCAGGCTCAGCGATACGTTCGTCAGGTCGTTGCGCAGCGTGGTGAAGACATGGTCGACGGACAGGAACGACAGCGGCCCCTCGATGCGGTAGTTGTCGTCGCCGTCGTGCACGACCGACGCCTTGCGCCGACGCGACTTCACGACGTGCACGGCGAGCGCGAGGACGACGCCGACGGCGACCGCCACGGTCAGGTCGACGAGCACAGTGACGATCATGGTCGCGAACATCACGACGACGTCACCCCGTGGCGAAACGTGCGCCTTGCGCAGGCTCTCCCAGTCGAACATGCCGATCGCGGTCAGGATCAGGATCCCCGACAGCACCGCGAGCGGAATGTACTGGACGACGGCGCCCAGGCCGACCACCAGGGCAAGGAGGATGACGCTGTGCGTGGCCGCCGACAGCGCGGTGCGGCCGCCGCTTTTGACATTGACGACGGACCTGACGGTCGCGCCGGCGCTGGCCAGTCCGCCGAACAGCCCGCTGGCGGCGTTGCCGAGCCCCTGCCCGATCAGTTCCTTGTTGCTGCGATGCCGCTGGCCGGTGATGTTGTCCATGACGACCGACGTCAGCAGCGAGTCGATGGAGCCCAGCAGGGCGATGCTGAGCGCAGGCAGCAGGAGGGTGAGGAGCAGCGATCCACCGATGTCGGGAACGGTGATCGAGGGGATCGACTCCGGAATCCGGCCGATGTAGTCGATCGCCGAGTTGAGCGCGACAGGCCCCACCCGCACGTCCCGCATCCATGAGTCCACGAGCCGCAGGGCCAGGGTCATGACCACGAGCGCGATCAGACTCGCCGGAATCGACTTGATCACTCGTCCGGACACGAGCATGAGCACAATCGTTCCGGCAACGACCAGGAAGCTCTGCCCCACCTGGTCCAGTTCTCCCAGGATGATGATCAGCGCGATCCCGCCCATGAACCCCGACACCACCGAGTGCGGGATGTAACGGATGAGCGACCCGAGCCTGCATACGCCGAACAGGATCTGGAACCCGCCGGCCATGACGAACGCGAGAAACGCGGCGTCGAGCCCGTGGTCGGCGATGACTCCGGTGGCCACGACGGTGATGGGGCCGGTAGGCCCGGTCACCTGCGCGGGCGTACCGCCGAAGAGCGACGCGAAGAAGCCGGCGAAGATCGCGCCGTACAGTCCGACGAGTGCGCCCTCGGAGGTGCCTGTCGCGGTGATGCCGAAGGCAATCGCCAGCGGCAGCGCCACGATAGCCACAGTCAGGCCGGAAAGGATCTCTCGCGCGATGCGCTGGTACATCAGCTCCCATTTCGGTCGACAGCATGCGGAACTCGCCCCACAGCGGGGCAAGCTGCCGACCAGGCTTCCCGGCACACCGAACGTAAAGATGACGTATAGATTGCTTCAAGGCAAGACCAAGGCTCGCCATGTGAGATTTGCTGACGTCCCATCAGCAACCGGCGTCGGTAAGCCTGGGGAGCTCTTCGGGCAGGCCGGAGGCGGACGCGCATGGATCATGTGGGCCGCCTGCCCGGTGTCATGAGTCTGCACAAAAGGGGACCTGCCCACGGCCGGTCTGCCGTCCCGTGCCGCACACCTCTTGCCGGTGTCACTCCTGGGCGCCGAACGGCAAGCGGCCGTCGGGTCGGCCCCCGGTCAAATGATTGCACAGTGCAAAATGGGATCGCCTCGGGCCTCTGTCCGTGCTCCAGACCTTGCGAGAGTCTGACGCCGCACACAGGTGGCGGATGGCCATCCTCCACAGTCGGGAATGTCGGCTCTCGGACTCGATTGGGTAAAGGTCCGGAGCGAGGGCCGCCCCACGCCAGAAACCTTTGCATAGCCTAAATCTGGGGGAGGGGCGCCTGCGGCCAGGTGGCTCTCCGGTGCTGCGACACCGCTGGAGTGCGTGATGACCGACAAGAAGCCGCCAGCGAGCTCGAAGATGCTGTCGGGCACGCCCGTCATGGCGATGGCAGTGGTCGCGGTCGTGGACTTCGTGGCCGGGCCGGGGGTGGGGCTCTTGCCCCTGGTGTCGCTCGGGCCCGCCTTCGCCGGCCTGGTCGGCGGATGGCGCCGCGCCGCCGTCACCGGCGTGGCCGCCCTGCTGCTGTGCGTGGGTCTGGGCCTCTACAACGGAATGCTCGAGGAGAGCCGGGGTTTCGCGGCCATGGGGTCAGTGGCGGGCGTGACCGGCATCGGCGTCGCGGCGGCCGTGACGCGCTCGCGCCGTGAGGCGGAGCTGGCCAGTGTGCGGTCCATCGCCGAGGTCGCCCAGCGGGTGCTGCTGCGGCCGGTCCCGCTGACCGCGGGCCCGCTGCAGGCGGCCGTGTCGTACACCTCGGCAGTTGCCGAGGCGCGCATCGGCGGAGACCTGTACGAGGTGGTGGCCTCCCCGCACGGTGTCCGCGTCATCGTCGGGGACGTGCAGGGCAAGGGGCTGGCGGCGGTCGAGACGGCCGCCGTGGTGCTCGGCGCCTTCCGGGAGGCCGCGCACGACGAGCCGGACCTCGTCGGGCTGGGCGAGCGCCTGGAGCGCAGCGTGGCCCGGGAGTTGGAGGGGGAGAAGTTCGTCACCGCGATCCTCGCGGAGATCGGCTCGGACCATGAGACGGTCCTTCTCAACTACGGTCACCCGGCCCCGATGCTCGTACGCCGTGACGGCAGCGCGGACTTCCCGGAGCCGCCCTCCTACGCCCTCCCGCTGGGACTGGGAGCCCATGGCCGCGAGGGTCCCAAGCCCTACCGGGTGGGCTTCCAGGCCGGGGAGCAACTGCTGCTGTACACCGACGGGGTCACCGAGGCCCGTGACGGGGCAGGTCGCTTCTATCCGCTCGTCGAGCGTGTGCACCTGCTGAAGGACCCGGAGGCGCACCGCGCCCTGGAGGCGCTGCGCGAGGACCTGGTCCAGCACGCCGCCGGGCCGCCCCATGACGACGCCGCGATGCTCCTGTTGCGCTACCACGGTCATGGGGACGGGAAATCGCTTCCAGCGGGTGAGTGAGCAGGGACTTCGGCGCGGTAAACGGTCTTTACTGGCTTACGTCACTATGGCTGACACTGGGCGCAAAGATGCCTGTATGCCGCAATCGTCGCTAAATCAAGATCGCAGGCCCTGCTCAGGATTCCCGCTGCCGGAGCAATGCCATGCGAACTCCGGGTCGTGCGGTGGCTGCGCTCGCTGGACGACACGGAGTCGCACCGCCGGCCTGGGCGGCGGACCTTCCGTGGCCCGCGATGTCTGCGTCCCTGCCGGAGTCGGGCCGCTCTTCACCGCTCGCCACGCGTTTTGCATAATGCAAGGGAATGATGCAGCCTCGCTGCCTGATCCCGGCAATGCGGGCCGCGTGCGCGTGTCCGGCCGAGGGCAGTGCGAACCGTCCGCCTGACACACCAGGATGGCGGATCGTGGAAGGACGCCCGGGAAGGATGGTGCGCATGGGGCGACGACGCCCGCCCGTGGCGACGCCGGAACCGCACCTGATGGCGCATCTGCGGAGCAGGGTGTGGGGGCCGGCCGAGTTCGTCGGCCTGCCGCCGTGGTGGCTGACCGCGGAGGGGCTCCTGGTCGGGTGCGCGGCAGCGGGAGTGCTCATCGGCAGCTCGGTCGCCGGTGCCTGGTACGGCGTTCCCGGGCTGGCGGACGGCGAGGGCGGCCTGGTGTGTGTCGCTGCGCTCGTTCTCTACCTCTGCGTCGTGCGGGCGGGGCGGGCGCTGGTCGGCATCGTCGCCGTGCTCGGGGCCTGCCTCGCGCTTCTGGCGCCCCAGGCTGCCGTGGGCGTGGTCCTGGCGGAGCGGGGGCGCGTGGAGTCCGTGGTGGTGACCTCGGTGGAGGGCGGACCGGGAACCGTCTCCGGTCACGGCCGCTACTTCTGCTCGGTGGCCGACCAGTACGGTGCCCCCCTGCAGGTCCGCATCTGGCGCGGCTGCGGAAAGGCCACCCGGCCCGGCGACGCTCTCGCCGTCGTGCACGACATGAAGGGGAGGGTGCCGCCGCGCGGTGTGGAGGCCGGGGCGTCCTGGACAGATCCTCTTCGCTCGCTGAGCGGCTGGGCCGCGGCCCTGGTCGCCGCATGCGCGCTCGCGGTCGTACGCTCCTTCCGGCTCTCCCATACAGTGTCAGGCTGTCCGGCGCCCTCGGCCCCCGGTGAGGGGACGTCCCGGTGAGGAACAGGCCGCCGCATCATGATCACCCGGTGGCCGGCGCGGGGCTCGGGGACGCCGCGTTGTAGAAGTCCGGCAGGTCCGGGCGTGGGGTCAGGGCGACGACCGGGGCGCCCCTCTGGGGCACGGGCGGGGTGAGCTGTTCCTTGGGCAGCTGCGGTGCGGCGGTCTGCTGGGAGATGACCTGGTCGAAGTTGACCAGGCCTGTCTTCTCCAGGACCGAAATGTGGTCCAGGACGACGTCGTTGGCCTGGTCGGCCAGCTGGCGCACCAGCGTGTTCTTGGTGGTGGCGCGGATCTTGGCGATGGTCGGGAAGATCTGCCCGTGCGTGACGCGCATGATGTTGACGGCGGTGGAGTCGAACTCCTTGCCGCTCTTCGAAGCCGCGGTGGCGACGAACTGCTGCTGCTGTGGGGTGGCCTGGTTGGGCAGGGTGATGTACAGCTGGGTGGCGATCCTGCGGCAGTTGGCGTCGAGCAGGGCGTGCCCGACGACGAGGTGTTTGCCGGCCTCCTTCATCTCCTTCGTGGTGCCCCGCTTCATGGACATCTCGCCGAGGGGGTACTCCCACAGTCCGGCCGAGCGCACCTTGACCACGAAGTCGCGGTCCGCCTCGGTCAACGGCCCGAACTGGGTGTTCGAGACGATCCGGGACGTACCCGTCGCGATGTTCTGTACGCCGAGCATGGCGGGGTAGGCGAGCGCGGAGAGGGTGAGGACCAGAGCACCGCCCATGAAGACGGTGCCGATCCTGGTGCGAGAGAGGGGCATGGAAACTCCTGACGTGAGTGGATCCGTGTCAGGAGGTACGGACGAGTCGACTTTCTCCATCATTGCACTGGGTAAATTTTGCACGCTGCTCTGTGTTTTGTGTCACACAAGGGCCCGGTGCGCGGCGGGACGCCTCTTCGTCGACGGCGACGGCCGTGCACCAGCCGGGCGGGACGAGAGCGGCGTCGTCGGGCACGCGGACGGTGAGCGAGCCCTTGCCGCGCCGGGTGATGTCCAGGGCGACGGAGCGCTGGTCGAAGTCGGTGACGTGGGTGGCGGATCCGGGGCGCATCTCCGGCAGCGCGGCGAGGGACCAGTGGCCGTAACTCGCCTTGTACTCGGGCTGGTTGATCTCCCACCGGTGGTAGGTGTGCCGGGCGAAGCCTGTCACGGCCGGGGCGTTGAGGGCGGCGAGGGCTGTGACGGCTGCGACGCCGAGCAGGGTCTGGCGCTGCGAAGACTGCGGTGAGGGCATGCGCTGGACTTGGCGCGGACTGTCCCGGGGCTCGCACCAGGGCCGCCTATGCGGCCGCGTGTACGGCCCGCAGGGCGCTCTGCGGGCTGAGCCAGCCGACCGGCCTGTCGTGTGCGGGGTCGAGCACCGGTACCCCGGTTCCCGCCGCCGACAGCAGGGCGTGCAGCGCCTGCGCGAGGGGCTGGTCGGTCGTGATGCGTGCGGGCGGCTCGGCGAGCTGCCCCACCGTCGCCGGGACCGCGTCCGGCTGCTCCGCCAGTGCCTCGGCGATCACCTGGGCGGTGACGACGCCCACGTAGCGCCCGGAGGCGTCGACGACCGGCAGTGCCCCGTACCCGGACAGGCTCAACACGTCGGCTGCGTCCGCGAGTTCGGTCGATGCCGGCAGCGGAGAGGGCAGCGGATCCATGACGGAACCCACCGGCTGCGCGCCGATCCGCGCCCCGGGGGCGGGGCCTTCGAGGTCTATGCCGCGGCGGCGCAGTTTGAGGGTGTAGATCGTGTCGCGGGTCAGCAGGTGGCTGACGGCGGTGGCCAGCGCGATGGCCAGCATCAGCGGCAGGATGATCGAGTACTCGCCGGTCAGCTCGAACAGGATCACCACGGCGGTGATCGGCGCCCGGGAGGCCCCGGCGAACACGGCACCCATCCCGACCAGCGAGTACGCCCCCACGGAGCCGGCTGTGGCGGGCATCAGATGGTGGACGCCCGCGCCGTACGCTGCACCGAGCGTCGCCCCGACGAACAGGCTCGGCGCGAACACCCCGCCCGAGCCGCCGATGCCGATGGTCAGGCTGGTCGCCAGTACCTTGCCCACCAGCAACAGCAGCAGGAACCCGACCGCGTACCCGCCCTCGGTGGCCTTCTCCAGCACCGGATAGCCGACCCCGTACATCTCCGGCAGCGCGAACAGCACCAGGCCGAGCGCCAGCCCACCGACCGCTGGGCGCAGCCACTCCGGGCCGCGCCAGAGCCAGTCGCAGGCGTCCTCGATCAGATACAGCACCCGGGCGAAGCCCACGCCGACCACCGCGGCGATGATGCCGAGCAGGGCGAACAGGCCGTACTGCGCGATATGGCCGACATGGAAGGCGGGCAGGGTCAGGAAGGCGACGTCGCCGAAGGCGGCCCGGCCGATCACGCTCGCGGTGACGCTCGCCAGGACCGTCGCGCCAAAAGCCTCCGCGGAGAAGGCGCCCAGGATCAGCTCCATGGCGAAGAACACGCCGGCCAGCGGCGCGTTGAAGGTCGCGGCGATACCGCCCGCCGCGCCGCACGCGACCAGCAGCTTCATCCGCCCCTCGGTCACCTTGGTCAGCAGCCCCAGCGTGGAGCCGAGGGCGGAACCGATCTGCACGATCGGCCCCTCGCGGCCCACCGAACCGCCCGAGCCGATACACAGGGCGGAGGCGAGCGTCTTGACCACCGCGACCTTCGGGCTGATCCGGCCACCGCGCTGGGCGACGGCCAGCATCACCTCCGGCACCCCGTGCCCGCGCGCCTCCTTCGCGAACCGGTTCACCAGCGGCCCGTACAGCAGACCGCCGATGACCGGGGCGAGCAGCACGAAGTACGGGCCGAGCCACGGTACGTGCGGGTTGCCCGTGCCGGGCGAGGCGGCGTAGTCGGCGTGGCCGGAGAGCAGGCGGGTGAAGGTCGTGATGCACCAGCGGAAGACGACCGAACCCGCACCGGCCCCGGCGCCGACCACTAGGGCGAGCGCCATTACGCCCCAGGGCGCCCTGCTTAGCCCGGCCGTTCTGCGCACCGCGTCGAAGGTGCTCTCCGCAGCCCCGACGTGCTCGCTGCGTCCGGCCGCCTGAGTGATACCCATCCGTTCCCCTTCCTCACTTTTGCATTATGCAAAACGTGTCAAGGGGTGCTTCGCGCGGGGTGCCTCGGTGTGCCGGGCTCAGTCCGGAGTGACCCGTGCCTGGAGGCGGACCAGTCCGGCCACGCCGAACTGGAGCGAAACCGGCAGTGTGTGATGGTTGGTGACGCCCTTCACGTGCGTCAGCAGCACGCGCGGCCCGTTCCCGCCGAAGGTGACGGTGGTTCCGGTCTGCAGCAGGATCCCCGCTGTGGCCAGCGATCCGTTGCCTTCGACCGCTTTCGCGCCGACGAGCGCGCCGCGCCCGCCGTCCGGGGTGGCGACCATGCCGAGGTGCTCGGGAACGCCGTCCTCGTTGCGCACCGCCATGGTCAGCGTGCCGTCGCCGGCGGCGTCCAGATGCGCGACGGCGTGCGTCACCGTCAGGTCAACGCCCGGGGCCTGGACGTCGGCCCGGCCGGGACCCGTGGTGGGGCCGGTGGCCTCGGGGGCGGGGGCGGCGGCATTGTCGTTCGCGCACCCGGCGGTCAGTGCGATGAGGGCGGCGATCGACACAGCCGCCAGGACGGCTCGGGTACGTTGATTGATATCTGCCATCTTTGCATTATGCGAACGTGCTGGGCGGCCGGGGTCGCCGCCCCCGGACAGTCGCAGGTGAGGGGGACGGCAGGGCCGAATTCGACGAGCGTGTCGGACGGGCCAAGCAGGCCCGCACCCGGGAGGAGCTGCTCCCTCTTGGCCCTCGCCGTCAGCCCAGGTCGGACATGTCGAGTACGAAGCGGTAGCGGACATCGTTGCGTCGGAGGCGGTCGAGCGCCTCGTTCACGCGCGCCGAGGGGAGCACCTCGATGTCGGCGGTGATGCCCTGTTCGGAGCAGAAGTCGAGCATGGTGGCGGTCGCGTGCCTGCCGCCGCTGCCTGCGGAGCTGAGTTTCTTGCGACCCACGAGCAGGTCAGTGGTCTCCACGGTGGTGGATCCGAGGTGGCTGAGCGTCCCGTCCCTGGCGACCAGCCGCCGGTAGGGTGGTCGATCCGTCGTGCCGGTCGATGCCGTCGTAGGTCAGGGTCGGGAAGGCGTGGCAGAAGTTCTCCTGACCGGCCCGGCACATGGCGCACTCGCCGCACGAATCGACGATGTTGCCCACCGCGACCGGGTCGCCGACGGTGAAGCGGGTGACCGCAGGTCCGGCCTCGGTCACCACGCCCGTGAACTCGTGCCCCGGCACCAGGAGCCGGCCTCCTTCGCCGGACCGGGCGCTGACGGCGTGCACCATCGGTGTGACAGACACCGCAGTAGCCGACCCGGACCGCGAGGTCGTCGGGGCGCAGGTCGCGCCGTTCGAGTGGTGTCCGACGCAGTGTCGACGACGGGCCTTCCATCAGCCAGCCAACGGTGCTCCTCATGATGCCTACGAGAGCGTCCGCCGCGCCTTGGCGGCCGCTCGGAAGCTCTCGGCCGCCCGGGCCGGGTGAGATCCGCAGGGAAGACCGTGGCAGCGGCTTCCGTGGCGACGCGGTCGAGTCGCGTGGTGTCGCGGCCGCTCAGCACGAGCCGCCGGTCACCCGGGTATGTGTGCTTCTGCTCGCGGTTGCCGGTCGCCACGGTGACGGACCAGACGGTGCGCCCCTCTGCGGTGCTCGCCGGCCGCCTTCGGTCGCTGTGCCACGCCGCCCCGACGTTGTGGCGTTGACCAGCGGCTTCCTTCCCTACGGCGGGGTTCGCCCGTCGTCGCGGGACCGGCCGTGATGATCGAGGAGCCAGCGGCCGAAGAGCGCGCCGCCGTGGACGACGAACCCCACTCCGATGAGCCAGGACTCCACGACGAGCACGATGCCGACCGCGCCGTAGCTGATCGCGTTGTCGACGATGAGCGGCGTGAAGACGAAGTAGGAGAAACTTCGCAGACCGATCAGGCCAGCCACGGTGGCGATCGCCCCGGGCAGCAGGTCACGCCAGCGGACCTGGCCACCCAGCAGGAAATACTGGCCCCACCAGAAGAACATCACCCCGGTCACCAAGCTGAGCGTGATGCGTGCCGGTCCCGACACCACGCCCTGGGTCTGTGCCTCCTGGTAGAGGTAAGCGGTCAGCGCGGCCAGCCACGTCGCCTGCCGCCAGACTCGGTGCCACGGGCCGGACACGAGGCCCCAGATCCGCTCATAGCCGTTCTGTACGCTGCCGCCCAGCGCCACGCCGAAGACGGCCAGTGCCACTCCGCCCCACACGCCGGTCGTGCCGATCACCTTCTGCGGCGGGCTGATGATCTCCGTGAGGACACGTGCGGACTGGCCGGACAGCCCCATGCCGTCGGCGAGCCACAACGCGAATCCGCCACGCTCCAACGGGTCGGCGGCGGCGACCACGATCAGCAGCGGTGCCAGAGTGACGACGGCAAGCGTGGCGAACCCCAGGGCTCGGTGCATCAGTTCCAGCTCACGACCCCGCCGGACGAGGGTGTGCGCGCCCAGCCGCTCCCACCAGTGGTGCAGTACGTGCGGGAACCGGTTCATGGCACGGCCTCTGCTCGCCGGATACGCATGGGCGGCCGCCGGTTCGCGTCGGCGCGCGTCCTCGATGAGGGGGTGACGACCATCTTCCGCCCGTCTCTCGGCAGGACCCTCCATTCTCGCGGACAAGATCCTTGATCACCGCTCGGTGGCGGCCAACCGACTCACCGCGCAGGTCGCCTGCAGGAGGTCAGCCGCTCGTCGGGGAGGGTCACCCGGGTTGTGGCGAGCCGGCCCGCCGCCCCGGTGGGCGGGCCCATGCCGCCTTGTGCCAGTGGCTCGTCTCGGATAGTTGTTTCGCTGGTGAAAGTTGTTTGTCGGGAACGGCGTGCCAGGATCCGCGACACCGGTCTGTTGGCTGCCCAGGACCGCTACAGGCCTGATTCCGGACGGTTGTCCGGGAAGTGGCCGGCAGGCGCGTCCGGCGAGGTAGAAAGGACTTATGCCGGAGCGTGAAGCCCCGATCGAGGGCGTGGATGATGTGGACGCGGTCACTCAAGCGGTCCTGACCGCCTCTCGATTGCTGGTGGCGGTCTCCGCCCGTTCGCTTGCCGCGGTGGAGGACGGGGTGACGCTTCCGCAGTTCCGGATGCTGGTGGTGCTGTCGACACACGGCGCCACGAACCTGGTCGCTCTCGCCGAACTGCTCAAAGTGGCGCCCTCGACAGCGATGCGCATGGTGGACCGGTTGATCGCCGCTGGTCTGGCGGACCGGCAGATCAATCCGGAGAACCGCCGTGAAACCCTGCTGCAGCTGACCGAGGACGGACGGCGCATGGTGGCGGACGTCACCGCGCGCCGGCGGGCCGAGATCGCTTCGATCGTGGAGAGGCTGGCTCCACCACAGCGGGCGGCACTGGTGGACGCGTTGACTGCCTTCAGCGAGGCCGGTGGCGAACCGCCCGTCCCGGCCGTCGGCGATTCCGCGATCCATCCGCTCGGCTGGACGACGGTGTGACCGGACGGCGAGCCTGACGATCTCACCGGTCGGCATGCTCCGCAGGCCTTGACGCAGGCCTGCGGAGGACTGGGCCGCGACGACTCGTCGGCTCACCACCGCCGCTGTGGCAGCGCATGGGACAGGCGGTCCGCAAGGCATCGGTGACGAGGCCGAGCTGTTCGCCGACGGCAACGGCGCGCTCGCCCGCAAGGAGGCATTGGTGACGCGGCCGGACGGATGTCGGCCCGGAAAGCGGCACCCCGTGGCTCCTCGCTGGTGGTGCGCGTGGGAACCCGCGGTGCCCGGTTGTCCCCGGCCGCCGCCGCAATGTGGAGAATGAGCGGATCAAAGTGGTGTGAATCGATTACGCGCAGATGGCGGGACATGGTGGGCCTGCATCTCAATCACCTGACACACGGACTGCGGGCTTCGCTGCGCAACAACGGGCAGGCATACGGGTTCTCGGTGTCGATCACCGTAGCCCTGGCTCTGCTGGACACCGAGGCCAGGATGTCCGGAGTGGCGCACATCATTTACTTCGCCCTGGGCGCGGCCACCGCGTTCAGCATCCTGGAGTTGCTGGCGTCGCGCACCTTCCACAAGCCGCTGGAGCAGGAACCCAGCACGGTCATGGCCATGGGTGTCTCTCTCAGTGTGGTCTCCGTAGGCACAACATCCGTCCTGGCCTGGGCCTCCGCGCACCTGATCGGCGGTGTGATCGCGTGGCCGGTGACCGCCTTCCTGGTGTCCGTCGTCTACTCGCTGGTCGCCGGAGTGGAACTGGCCATCGCACAGCGGGCGCAGGAAGCGTCGTCGCACGGAGGGGAGATCAGGCGGAAGACCGTTGAGGAAGAGGAGGAACGCCGCACCGACGGCGGGGAGGAGTAGGTCTGGTTCGGGCGTGTGGCCAACGAGCAGCCGCGTTCGCCGTGGTGGCTGAGTGTCAGGGCAGGAGCCGGCCGTGGGTCAGCGGGAGGGCGGCGCCGCCCGCGAGGCCGAGGGCGAGGGAGGCGGTGCCGGCGGTGTAGGCGGTCGCGGCGGACCAGCGGCCGGCGGTGGCGTGGGCGGGGGTGGGCAGGTCGGTGGGGGCGGGGTGGAAGAGGGGGGCGAGCCAGCGCAGGTAGTAGAAGAGGGAGGCGACGGTGTTGGCGACGGCGAGGGCGGCGAGCCAGGTGTAGCCGCCGTCGATGGTGGCGCTGAAGACTTCGAGCTTGCCGAGGAAGACGCTGGTGGGTGGCGTGCCGACCAGGCCGAGGAGGCAGACGACGAGGACGGCGGCGAGGCCGGGGCGGCGGCGGGCGAGGCCGCGGTAGTCCGCCAGGGTGCGGGCGTGGGGCAGTTCGGTGACGACGGCGAAGGCGCCGAGGTTGGTGACGGCGTAGGCGGCCAGGTAGAACAGCAGGCCCTGCTGGGCGAGGTCGGTGCGGGTGGCGACGGCGAGGGCCATGAGGAGGTAGCCGACCTGGCTGATGGTGGAGTAGGCCAGCAGTCGTTTGACGGAGGTCTGGAAGAAGGCGGCCAGGTTGCCCAGGGTCATGGAGGCGGCGGCCAGGACGGCCAGCAGCAGCGGCCAGTTGACGGCGGTGCCGGGCATCGCCTGGTGCAGGAGCCGGAAGCCGGCGATCAGTCCGCCGATCTTGGGCAGGGTGGTGACGTAGGCGGCTACGGGGGCGGTGGCGCCGTCGGTGACGTCCGGGACCCAGAAGTGTGCGGGTACGGCGCCGATCTTGAACAGCAGTCCCGCCAGGACGGCGACGAGGCCGACCGCGACCGGGCCGTAGGACGCGGTGGGCAGCGCCACGCGCAGTTCGGCGTACAGGGTGGCGCGCCCGGCACCGTACAGCAGCGCGGTGCCGGCCAGCATGGTGGTGCCGAGCAGGGCTCCCAGCAGGTAGTACTTCAGGGCTGCCTCGGTTCCGGGGGCGTCCTTGGCGAAACCGGCGAGGGCGTACGCGGGGATGCTGGCCAGCAGATAGCCGGCGAACAGCATCAGCAGGTCGTTGGCGCCGATCATGGCGAGGGTTCCGGCGCCGGTCAGCAGGAGCAGTACGTAGTACTCGGCTTCGCGCTTGTGGTGGCGCATGGTCTCCACCGACATGGCGATGATCAGCAGGAGTGCGCCGAGGACGGTGATGCGTCCGGTCTCGGTGGCGGCGTCGACGGCGAAGTCGTGGGAGAAGACGGCCTGTTCGCGGTCGGTGGCCAGGGTGACGGCGGTGGCCACCAGCCCGGTCACGCACGCCGTGGCCGCCAGGGCGGCGATGGCCCACTGGCGGCGGCGCGGCAGCCACCCGGCGGCGAGCAGGCCGATGACCGCCGCCGCGACCAGGGCGGTTTCGGGGAGGAGCGCGGCGAGGTTGTCGTTCATCGGGCGATCAGCCCCACCAGCGTGCGGCTGGCCGGTTCGATCAGGTCCAGCAAGAAGCGGGGGACCACGCCGATGGCCAGGGCGATGGCGAGCAGCGGGACGACGGCGGCGGTCTCGGCGGTGGTCAGGTCACCGAATCCGCCGGTCCGGACGGAGGCGGGCAGGCGCACCGTGCCCAGGAACATGCGGCGCAGGGCACGCAGGAACAGGGCGGCGGTGATGAGGATGCCGGTCAGGGCGATGGCGGTGGCCACGGCCTGGGAGGCGAGGCTGCCGGTGAAGATCTGGAACTCGGCGATGAAGCCGGAGAAGCCGGGGATGCCCAGAGCCGCGAACGCGGCGACCGCAGTGGCGGCGGCGAACCGCGGGGAGGGGGCGGCGAGGCCGGAGTAGGCGTCGATGGCGTAGGTGCCGGCCCGGTCGTGCAGGACGCCGGAGAGCAGGAACAGGGCTCCGGTGAGCAGACCGTGACTGACCATCTGGGTGACGGCGCCGGTGACGGCCAGGGAGCGGGCCTGGGCGTCGGTGCCGGCCAGGACCCCGGCGGCGCCGACGGCGAGGACGACGTAGCCCATGTGGTTGACGGACGTGTAGGCGATCATACGTTTGAAGTCCGTCTGGGCCAGGGCGACCAGCGCGCCGTACACGACGGAGACGGCACCGACGACGATGAACACCCCCGCGTAATGCCGCCAGGAACCGGGCAGCAGGGGCATCGCGATGCGTACGAAACCGTAGGTGCCCATCTTCAGCAGGATTCCGGCCAGGATCGCCGAGCCGGCCGCGGGCGCGTCGGTGTGGGCCGGGGGCAGCCAGGTGTGGAAGGGCACGGTCGGCGTCTTCACCGCCAGGCCGGCCCCGATCGCGAGCAGCACCAGGGCCGCGTAAGTGCCGTGCCCCGCCAGCGGGTCGGTGCGGGCCAGGTCGGCCATGTCGAAGGTGTGAGGGTCGGCGGCCAGATAGAGGCCGATGAAGCCGAGCAGCAGGGCGAGGGACCCGATGAAGGTGTAGAGGAAGAACTTCAGTGCCGCCGCGCGGGCCTTCTCGCCGGGACCCCAGCCGGCGATGACGAAGAACATGCCGACGATCGACAGGTCGAAGAAGAGGAAGAACAGGATCAGGTCGAGGGCGATGAACAGCCCGAGGCAGACCGTCTGCAGGAACAGGAACAGGCAGACGTACGAGCGGACCCGGCGCGTCTCGCGCAGCGAGTAGACGGCGACGGCCAGGAACAGCACGCAGGTCAGCGCCACCAGCGGCAGCGACAGGCCGTCCACGCCGACGTGGTAGCTCACCCCGGCACCGGGAATCCAGCGCACCCGCTGCTCGTACTGCAGGCCGCCGCCCGGGTCGAAGCCGCTCCACACGGCGATGACCAGGGCCAGGTCCACTGCGGCCGTGGCGATCCACACCCATGTGCAGGCCCGGTCCGGCATGCTGCGCGGCGCGAGCAGCAGCAGGGGGCAGGCCGCGAGCGGCAGGAACGCGATGACGGTCAGCACAAGGGTCACCTCACCAACAGCACGATCAGGGTCAGTACCGCGAAGGCGACCGCCGCCTGGGCGTAGTACTGGTGCAGCAGGCCGGTCTGCGGGCGGCGCGCCCACTCGCCCAGGCGACGGGCGCCCATGGCGACCGAGCGGACGAGCGCGTCGAGGCCGCCGTCGTCGACGCGCCCGGCGAGCCGGGCCGCTGCCAGAGCGCCGTGCGCCGCCTGCCGTACGGCGCCGTCCACCACGCGGTCGTCGAAGGCGGCCAGCGCCCGTGCCAGGCCGAGGACCGGGCGGACGACTCCGGCGTGTGCCGCCCGCTCCAGATACAGCCATCCGTCGGCCCACCGCCACGCCCGCGCCGGAGCGCGCACGGGGCGCGGCCACCACCAGACGGCTGCGGCGGCGCCCAGCGCGACACCGGCGGACAGGGCCACTTCCCACGGCTTCGGGGACGGCTCGCCGGGAGCGCCGACCACGTCGCGCAGCCAGGCGGCCGGGCCGGGCAGCGCGAGCATCCCGAGGGTGGCGGCGCCGAAGGCGAGGACCAGCAGGGGCGGGCGGGTCCCGGCCGGGACGCGGCGGGTGCCGGACCGCTCGGTGTCGTACGCCGCTTCGGCGGGAGAGGGCCGCAGGACGTACCAGAGGGCCTTGGTGCTGTAGACGGCGGCGACGGCGGCCGCGGCGAGACCCACCGCGTACAGGCCACCGCTGCGGTGGTACGCGGCGGTCAGGACCTCGTCCTTGGTGGCCCACAGCGACAGAGGCGGCAGCCCCGCCAGCGCCAGGGCACCGACGGCGAAGGAGGCACCGACCCAGGGATACGTGCGGGCGGCGCCGCGCAGCGCGGGCAGTTGCTTGGTACCCAGCGCGGTCAGCCAGGCCCCGGCGGCCAGGAAGAGCCCGGCCTTGGTGGCGGCGTGCGCGACGAGCTGCGCCGTGCCGCCGGCCACGCCGGTGCTGCCCGCGGCGAGTACCGTGAAGCCGATCTGGGCGCACGTGGAGGCGGCCAACAGCTGTTTGAGGTCGGTCTGCGCCACGGCGACCACGCCCAGGGCGAGCGCGGTGGCCGCCCCGGTCCAGGCGACCAGCGGCCGGGCCCAGTCGGTCGCGGCCAGCAGCGGCCCGAGACGCAGCAGCAGATAAGCGCCGGCGGCGGCCATGGTCGCCGAGTGCAGCAGGGCCGAGACCGGGCTGGGGCCCTGCATGGCCCGCGACAGCCAGAAGGAGAACGGCAGTTGGGCGGATTTGCCCAGCGCAGCCACCACCACCCCGGCGACCACCGGATGCAGCCACGGCCCGCCGGCCTCCGGCAGCGCGTCCAGGCGCAGCGATCCGACGCCGCCCGCCAGCGCCGCACCGGCCGCCAGATACAGGCCCAGATCGGCGGTGCGGGTGGTGAGGAACGCGGTGTCGGCGGCCTCGGCCCGGTGCGGCTGCCGCCACCAGAAGCCGATCAGCGCCCAGCTCGTCGCGCCCATCACCTCCCAGGCCATCAGCAGCAACGGCAGGGTGGTGGCGGTGACCGTCACCAGCATCGCCCCGGCGAACAGCAGCATCAGCCCGAAGAACCGGCCCCGGTTCTCCGCCCGGCCGAACTCGGCGGCGGAGAAGACCAGGACACACACGGTGACCGAGGCCACCATGATCACCATGACGGCGGACAGGCCGTCCACCCGCAACCCGGCCCGCATCCCCGCGAACAGCGGGACGCTCGCCGCGGGCCGGCCGCCCGCCACCGCGACGGCCAGGCCCAGCACGGCCGCGGCCACCGCCACGCCCATGACGGGCGCGGCCCGGTTGAACCGATGGCCGGTCAGGGCGAGTACGGCCCCGGCACCGAGCGGGACGGTGATCAGCAGCCACAGCAGCGCGCTCACCGGCTCACCCCTTGAGATCCTCGGCCATGTCGGTCATGTCGACCTGCCTGGCCCGGTAGATCGCGGTGGTCACGGCGAATCCCATGGCCATCTCCACCGCCATCGCGACCACCGCCGCCACCACGACCACCTGCCCGCTCGCCGCCGTGGGGGCCACGAAGTGCCAGAACCCCGCACCGGCGACGATGACACCGCCGATCATCAGCTCGATGCCCATCATGATCATGACGATGGACTGCTGGGACAGCGCCCCGAACACGCCGATGCAGAACAGCCCGGCAGCAAGCAGCAACACGAGTTCGAGGGTCATCGGCCCACCCCTCCGCCGGCGGGGTCGCGCGCCGGGCGCTGGTCGAGGTCGTCACCGAACCGGTCGTAGCGCCCCCGGTGGGTGGCCAGCACGACCGTGGCCACCATCGTGGCCAGCAGCGCCACCCCGAGCGTGATCATGGTCAGCATCTGAGCGCCCATCAGCGACTCGCCCACCTGGAACGTCGTGTCCGCGGGCCGCGTGCCGGACCGGCGCGGCCACGGCACCAGCCAGATCCCAGCCGCCAGCGCCAGGAACAGGCCGACGCTGATGGCGAGCGCCCCGCGCTTGTTGTGCAGCATCGACATGGGCATCAGCCCGGCCGGGTTCATCATGTAGGCGATCATGAACACGGCCATGATCACCATCTCCATGACCATCATCAGCACGACGACCACACCGAGATACGGCAGGCCCAGCACGACCACCACACCGCCCGCGCAGGCGAGCGAGCCCAGCAGCGCGAAGGTGACCCGGGCCATCGAGTTGCAGGTGAAGACCAGCACACCGCCGGCCACGGCGAGTGCGGCCAACGCCCAGAACAGCACCGCCTGCACGGTCACCACCTCCTTGGCGGTCCCTATCGGTTGAGTACGACCAGCGCCGGTACGAGCGCCTGAAGGATCGTCAGCGGGATGAGCACCACCCAGGCCAGCTCGACGTACCGGTCGGCGCGGATGAGGGGCAGCCGCCGCCCGAGCCACACCAGAACCCCAAGCACGACCAGCGTCTTGACCAGTGACCAGGCCCACTCGGGCAGTCCCGGCCCCGCGCCGCCGCCGAGGAACAGCGGCACCGCCATCGCCGATCCCGCCGCCAGCCACAGCCACCGGCCCGCCTGCACCAGAAGCCGGTCCACGCCCGCCGCCTCGCCCAGCAACCCGCCGGCGATGTCCGCGCCGACCGGATACGCGAACGGGCCCAGGAAGCTGAACGCCAGCACGCCGCCCAGGTAGACGGCGAACGCGACCGGCATCCACACCGCGAACCACAGGCCGTGCTGCGCGGCTACGATCTCGCCGATCCGCAGCGACTCCGCGCCGGTCGCGGGTGCGATGAGGGCGAACATCAGCGGCAGCTCGTAGGCGAGGCCCTGGGCGATGAAGCGGTAGCCGCCGACGAGGGAGAACGCCGCGTTCGGGCCCCACCCGGCCAGCCACAGCCCGGCCCAGGTGAGCACCTCCATGGCGTTGAACCACACCACCCCGACCGACAGATCGGCCAGCACCCGGTCACCGAGCGGAACCACCAGAACGGACAGCACGGCCGCGACCGGCACGGTCAGGACGCCGATCCGCCACAGCAACAGGTCCGGTGCGGGCATCCTGCGGGGCTGGGCGAGCAGCAGCCGCGGCACCTCCAGCAGCGGGCGCAGCGCCGCTGCGGCCGTGACGCGCCGCCCGGCCTGCCCGGCGGACAGCACCGCGTCGCCCGCCACCGCGAGCATCGCGAACAGCAACAGGAGCGCGGGTGCCAGGAGGAGCCCCCACCAGGGCGCGGCCTCAACCACCGCCCGTCACCTCCAGAAGCCCGGCGGCCAGCTCGTCCGGGTCCGGGTCCAGGCTGGCCACGATCAGCCGGGCCGCTGCGAGCTCCGCCCCCTCCAGCAGCCCGGGCAGCAACTGCACCAGGCCCGCCGAGGACGGACGCGTCGCATCCCACCGGCCGTGCGGCCCCTCCTCGCGGTCGGGATCGAGCAGGGCTACCTCGTCCAGCCGGGCCACGTCTTCCGTCACCGTGGTGAGCCACTGCCGGTAGCGGACCGGAACGTCCCCGTCCGCACGTGCCGCCGGACCGCGCACCCCGGCGGCACGCGCGTCCGTGGCGGACAGCTGCCCGATGCCGCGGGTCAGCCAGTACAGCGTGCGCGACCGGCCGACCTGCCGGGCCAGCCGCCGCGCCCGCCGGTGAAGTCCGGGGCCCGCCGCGCCGTCGAGGAGGTCGTCGCGCAACCTGCGCGAGGCGGTGGCCGTCGCGGGCCAGCCCGCCACCGCGAGCAGCCGGCCCAGGCTGTCCAGCCGGGCCGCCGCCCGCCGTCGTACGGCTGCGCCGACTTGGACCGCTTCGCCGGCGACGGCACGCTGCCACGGCTCCGTCCAGAACCGCGTGGCGGAGGCCGAAGCGCCCGCTCGCGTCACCTCGACGGCGGCTTCCTGGACGACATCCCCTTGCAGGGTCAGCCGCAGGGTGAGGCCGGTGGGCCAGTCGGCGAGCAACGGCCCGAGCGGCACGTGCAGTTGGTCCAGCGTCAGACCGTCGCGGTCCGGGCCCCGTCCGGCCAGGGGCAGTCCGGCCGGCATGTCCGACTGTCCGCCGCCATGGCCTGCGTGATGATCGGCGCTGCCATCTCCGGATCCCCCTGTGTTGTGGCCGGTGTCGGCAGGTGGCCGGGCGGTTCGCACGGCCAGCCGGGAGCGGGCGGTCTCGATGACCGCGGCGGCCTCCTCGGCCGTCTGCGCGTGTGCCCGGACCCGAGGAGCGGGCATGTCCTCCCACAGCCGGTCGACCGGTGCGGACAGCCCGGTGCAGTCGGGTCCGGTGACGAGCAGGATGTCCGCCTGTGCCGGGGTGAGCGCGGGCGGCAGGTCCCGTCGGCGCAGCTCCCGTTCGGCCGCCAGTCGCACCCCGGTGCCTCCCGGCATCGGCACCAGCAGAACGCGGGGACGCGCGGCGGCGACCCGCAGCAGGGCTGCGGTCAGGTCCATCGCAGGGCGCCTTCCCGCCAGGCGTAGACGACCCCGGCGACCAGGATCGCCAGGAATGTGAACATCTCGATCACGGCGCTGGGGCCCATCGCCGAGATGATCCGCGTCCACGGGTACATGAAGACCATCTCCATGTCGAACGCGAGAAACAGCATCGTCACCGCGTACCAGCGCACATGAAACCGGCTCACCGCATGCTCACCCGGCTCCAGCCCCGAACCGAACGGCACAGCGGTCAGAGGCTCCGACGACACCCGTCCCACCCGCGCCGCTCCGTAGAGCGCGGCGACCGCCAGCAGCACCACACCGAACAGCGACAGTGCCGCGGCGAACCCGCTCACGAGGCCGCCCCTTCCCTGGCCGGCCGGTCCGCGCCCCGCTCTTGAGTGACCTCATCCCGGTGACCGCGACCTACAGGGGTACGGTGCCTCTCCGCCATGTTCCAGCCGCTCCCTCCAGTGCTGCGGAATCGATGGGGTACCCCCACCCGGCATCCTCAATCGCCGCAGCCGCCACACGCAGGAGCCGGACGTCGCCCAATCGAGTGAGGCAGCACATCGTGCCGTCCCATTGAGATGGGCGACTACATGTCCCATGGAGGGACGGTTGGCGTCACGCCGATGGACCTTCTGGCCGCCAGGTGTCGGTGGGGAGATCGGGGATTGAGGCGGCCCAGGCGCGGGCGCCGGCGCGCCGCGGGTCGGTGCCGAGGACGAGGACGACGACGTCGGCCGATCGGGCAGGAGACCGCACAGCAAGGGCCCCCGGGCCGGCGGTGACGCCGGCCCGGGGGCCCTTGCTGTGGTCTGCCTGCGTCAGCCGTCGGACTCCGAAGACGGGATGTAGGCGCCCGGCACGTCCTGCGGGGCGTAGAGCTTGGACTCGCCGGGGTACGGCTTCGCCCAGTTGTGCGTCTGGTACCACGTGTAGTGGTTCATCTGCGCGGGGTTGGCGAAGTCGGGCACGGCATGGGGCCCGGTCAGCCGCTGCTTCGACTTCCAGGCATTCCAGTCCGCCGCGAGCGACTGCTTGTCCGCCGGTACCCTCGTCGACGGCACGGCCGCCGCGTGGGGATCCTGCGCCGCCGGAGTGTCCACGCCGCAGGACGGCGGGGTCTTCAGACCGTCGGTCAGCGACGTCCGGTTGGGCAGCGCCTTGAACGGCGTGTCGTCCGCGTGCTGGGTGAACGCCCCGCGCATCGGGCTGGCCGCGCTGTCCTTCTGGTTCATCGGGTGGATCCCGAGGATCTGCTCGATGGTGCGGATCACCGTGATCTGCGAGTAGTAGTGGCTGTCGACGGTGCCGTGCTGGGCCCAGGGACTGATGATCTGGATCGGGGCACGGTGGCCGTCGACGTGATCGAGGCCGGCCTGGGAGTCGTCCTCGACGACGAAGACCGCGGAGTCCTTCCAGTACTTGCTGTGCGAGATCTCGTCGACGATCCTGCCGGTCGCGAGGTCGTTGTCCGCGACCTGGGCGGCTGCTCTCGCCGGGCCACCGGTGTGGTCGCTGGAGAGCCAGAACATGTTCAGGTTCGCCGGCCCGTTCTTCTCGAAGTCACGCTTCCAGATCTGCTCCCGGTACACGTCCGGGACGCTGGTGTCGAACTTCGGGAAGCCGTGCACCGACACGTCGTTGAGCGACGGGATCGGGGAGGACGAGTTCAGGGGGTAGGCGGTGTCCTGCCCGGTCGCGTCCATGTTCTCCGCGTCGCAGTACAGGTTCTGCCAGCTCGCGCCCGACGGCTTGGTCAGGAACTGCTGGAACTCGCCGAAGTCCCGTACGGACTTCCCGGCGGCCTGCGCACCGGTCCAGAGGAAACCGGTCCGCTGGTGGCCGAGAGCGTCGTCCTCGGTGTCGTAGCTGCGCGCGTACTCACCGGCCGAGGACTCGGTGTACTCCGGGTCGTCGGCCTGCATCAGCCAGTTGTGGCCCTCGGCGGAGTTCGTGCCGATGTCGTACGTGTTGTCGTACAGCCCGAACTGCTTGGCCATCGCATGCTGGTTCGGCGTCACGTTCTCGCCGAACTCCGTCAGCGACGGGTCGCCGTTGCCCTGCGGCATGTCACCGAGGACCTGGTCGTAGGTCCGGTTCTCCTTGACGATCAGGAAGACGTGCTTGATCGTCGAGGGGTCGCCGAGCCGCAGTGGGACCGGCACCGGCTTCGCCTGGCCCTTGCCCTGGGTCAGCGCCACGGAGCCGGCGTTCCAGCCGTTCTGCCTGAAGACCTTGGCCGTCTCGGACCTGATGACGCTGTCGTCCGGCAGCGTGAACCGCTGCACGCTCGACGTCGTGTCGTGGGTGCCGTGCCCGGCCCTGTCGGTGGGGCGGCGGGCGTCGACACCACGGGTGTTGGAGACCAGCACCTGCTTGCCCACGGTGGCGATCTGCGCGGGGAAGTAGTCCGTCGGCAGCAGGCCCACGTAACTGACCGGCTCCTGCGGGGTCGTGTACCGGTAGACGGCGACCGCGTTGGCGCGGCCGAGCGGCACCAGCAGGTGACCGTCGTCGGTGAGGGTCACCGCGTCGGGCTCGTAGCCCACGGACGCCTCGGGCCACGGCTGGGTGGCGATGGTCTGTACGACCTTGTCGCTGGCGGTGTTGATGACCGACACGTCGTTGGTGGCCGTGTTGGTGACGAACAGCGCGCCCTTCTTGGCGTACAGGGCCGTCGGGTGCAGACCGACGTCGATGCTCGCGACGGCGGCAGCCGGGTGCGCCAGGTCGATGACGCTGACCGTGCCGGTGGTGGTGGCAGCGGTCTTCGGGTCGGCCGGCACCTGGGTGCCGTACGAGTTGAGGGTGGTGTCACCGGCCTTCGCCGGACGCCCGCCCTCGTTGCTGACGTAGAGCTTGTCGCCGACCTTGACCATGTCACGCGGCGCGTTGCCCACGGCCCAGCTCTGCTTGACGGCCCCGCTCGCCGCGTCGATGGCGACCACTCGGTTCTGGCCGTTGACCGCGGAGTACACGGTGGAGCCGTCGGGCGAGAACACCGCCTCGCCGACCAGCGCGTGCTTGGCCCCGTCCGCCGGGATCTTGACGAACGTCGGGCTCGCGACGCTGCCGTCCGGGTTCACGGTGAACTTGGTGTAGCCGTCGGTCTGGCCCAGCCACAGCTGCGTGCCGTCGGGCGAGTACGTGGGGCCTTCCTGGCCCACGTCGTTGCCGCCGATGCGCGGGGTCGACGACGCGGCGCTGCCGACGAGTTGCTGCACCTTCCAGCTCTTCAGGTCCACGATGGACAGCGCCGCACCGCCGTCGGTGACCGAGGCCGCGAGGTGGGTGCCGTCCGGGCTGACCGAGGACGACATGATCTTGCCGTTGTTGACGACGAGGCGGTCGCCGTACGGGGCGATGTACTGGTCGCTGGGGAGGACCTGGCCCTGATCGGTGATCTGGCCGACCTGCTCGGTGCCGAACTGGTGCGTCTGGGCGAAAGCGGTTCCGGCGGCGGCCACGGCGATGGCGGTGATGCCTGCCGTGACCATGGTCCGGCGCCCTGGCCGTCTGCCGAGAAGGCCGAACCTGCTCTTCCCGACACGCCGGCGGCGGCGTGTTACCTGCATTGCGTTATCCCTTCGAGGGGGCGAGAAGCCCGACGGTGCCGTCGAACTGCCAAAGCGGGTTCGGTGCGTCCCCGTTCGGGGTCCGCACCAGGAAGTAGCCGTTGACTTCCTTCGGTCCGTCGCCGTCGGCGACGAACCGCCCGTCAGGGGTGACGTCGAGCTGGTAGATGGCCGTCCCTGCGGCCTCGACGCCAGGGAGATGCCAGGAGACGACGCAACGCCAGTCGTTTCCCGGCCCTTCGGCGGCGACCTTGTCGCTGCCCTTGTCGCACGTCGCCGTGGCCTTCAGCTGCGCCTCGGTGACGGCGGGGCGGCCCAGCTGCTCGGTCTGCATGCGATAGAGGTGGGCGAACGCCGTGGCCAGTGCGCGCTGCACCTTGTCCTGCTCGATCCCGGAGCCCGTGGCCGTGGTCGTCGCGGCGACGACCGCGACCGTCGCGGCGACCAGCCCGGCGAGCGGCAGGAGCCCGGCGGTGACCGCGCGGCGTCCCGAGCCGTCGGCGGTCAGGTTGGTGAAGTCGCGCCGCAGGAAGAGCAGACAAGCCAGTGCCGTCGCGGTCACGGCCCAGACCAGGCTGACAACGATGCCGATGAGCAGCGGGGCGACCTGTGCCGGGCTGGTGAACAGGCCGTTCCAGGAGATGACGGCGTAGCTGGGCAGGGAGAGGCGTACGGCGACGGGCAGCGGCATCAGCTGGGCGAGCTGCATCGCGAGCGCGACGAGCACGGGCAGCAGCAGTCCCATCGGGGACCGCCCCAGCGCGACCGACCCGAGCAGTCCGATCCCGGCGAGAGCCAGGGTCGGGGCGAGTACACAGACCCAGGCGAGCAGGACCTTCGCCGCGGCGTCCGCCGGCGTCAGCAGGTGTCCGTCGAGGCCCACCAGCGGCTGGTTGCCGACCGCCATGACCCCGCCGGCCGCGCTGGAACAGGCCAGCCCGGCCACGAGCAGCAGCAGGACGGTGAGGCTGGCCAGTGCCTTCGCCGCGAAGATCCGCCCCGGCGACCGGACCGCCACGAGCAGGTGGCGCCAGGTGCCGAGCCGGTCCTCGGAGGCGAACACGTCGCCGGCGACCACCGAGGTCAGCAGCGGGAGCGCCCAGGTGCCCGCGAAACCGAGCGTCACCAGCGGTCCGGCCCACCCCGTGGCGTGCATCCAGCGACCGAAGAGAGTGTCGGACGGGAGCGTGCTCTGCCGGCTCACCGCGGCGACGAAGAGCGCCGGAACGATCCAGCAGGCGAGGACCAGCAGGCGGATCCGCCACTGCGAGGCCAGCTTGACCAGCTCGAAGCGGTAGCCCCGCGCCAACGGGACGCGCCGTGTCCCGGCGCCCCGGGCGTGGGCGAGGGTCGCGGTCATCGGCCCGCCTCCTGCTGTTCGGTGAGGGCGAGGAACGCGGTCTCGAGCGGTGACACCACGGGGACGAGTTCGCGCACCGCGATGCCCGCGTGCACGAGCCGCGCCACCAGTTCGTCGAGGGCGGGCACCAGCGCGCGCACGACGAGCACCCCGGCGTCGTCGACGACCCGGATCCCCTCCGTGTCGAGGGACAGCCGGCGGGCGGCCTGCGGGTCGGAGGTGAGCAGCCGGTAGTCCAGTTCACGGTTCTCGGCGGCCAGCTTGCTCAGCGGGCCGGAGAAGACGACCCGTCCGGTGGCGACGATGGTGACCTCGGAGCACAGTGCCTCGAGGTCGTCCATGCGGTGGCTCGACAGGACAACGCTGGTTCCGTCCGCCGCGAGCCGGGAGAGGACACCGTGTACCTGCTTCTTGCCGGCCGGATCGAGACCGTTGGACGGCTCGTCGAGTACGAGCAGCCGGGGCTCGGTGAGCAGGGCGGCGGCGAGCCCGAGCCGTTGACGCATGCCGAGGGAGAAGCCGCGAGTCCGGTCGTCGGCGACATCGGTGAGCCCGACCTGGTCGAGCACCTCGTCGATCCCCGTGGTCCGCGTGTCGCGGCCGTGCAGAGCGGCCAGCGCGGCGAGATTCTGCCGTGCGGTGAGCGAGGGGTAGAGACCGGGCCCGTCCACGAAGCCAGCGACGCCGTCAGGAGCGGTGAGCGCCCGCCCGACCGGCGTGCCCAGGATCGTGAGGCTGCCACTGTCCGCGGCGGCCAGGCCCAGCAGGAGGCCGAGCAAGGTCGTCTTGCCGGCGCCGTTCGGCCCGGCCAGGCCGTGGATCTGCCCCTGCGCCACGTCCAGATCGACGCCGTCGAGTGCGACGACGTCGCCGAAACACTTGGTGATCCCACGAGCCCGGACTGCGAGGAATATGTCCATGGTCCCCTTCTCCCAAAACCCTCAGGGAACTTAGGGACCGCACACAGCGCTGGCAGGGACAGTTGGCTGAACGACGAGCAAACGGGTCGTCAAGTCATCGGCAAGACAATATGTACGGAGTAAAAAAGACCGCGCCGGAGGCGCTCTACTTGAGCCAGGCCTTCACCTTGCCGGGGTTCGCCTCGACCCACTTCTTCGCCGCCGCCTCCGGCGACATCTTGTCCAGCGCGATGTACCTGGCCACGGTGTTCTGGTCGTCGTTGGTCCACCTGAAGTTCTTGACCAGGTCGTAGGCCGGGCTGCCGGACTTGGCGAACTTGGCGCTGACGATCTTGTCGAGGTCGAACACCGGGTAGTCGCAGGCGACTTTCGCCGGGTCGGCGTCGCAGCCCGGCGTGTGCTTGGGCAGATCGACCTTGACCAAGGGCACTTCGGACAGGAACCACTGGGGCTCGTAGAAGTAGCCGATGACCCATTTCTTGTTCTTCTCCGCGTTGCGGAAGGCCTGGATGAGCGCGGTCTCGCTGCCCGCGTACACCACCTTGAAGTTCAGATTCAGGTTCTTGACCAGTGCCGCGTCGTTGGTCTGGTACGACGGGTCGCCGTCGAGGAGCTGGCCCTTGCTGCCGGACTCGGAGGTCTTGAAGCGGGACGCGTACTTGTTGAGGTTCCTCCAGTCGGTGATGTCCGGGTACTTCTTCACGAGCCACGGCGGGAGATACCAGCCGATGATGCCCTTGTTGCCGGTCGGGCCGAGGTCGACGGCGGTCTTCTGCTCGGTGATGTACTTCTTCTTCAGGTCCTCGTGGCCCCAGTTCTCCAGGATGGCGTCGACCTCGCCCGTCTCGAACCCCTGCCAGCCGATCTCCGCCTTCAGGTCCTTCTTCTCCACCGTGCAGCCGAGTTCGTGCTTCGCGACGTAACCGACGACGGCCGCGTCCGCCTCGTAGCCCACCCACGGGTTGACCGCGAGGTTGAAGGTGCCGCACTTGCCGGAGCCGCCCGAGCCGCCGGACCCCGAGGCACTGTCACCGACCTTCGCGCCGCCGCAGGCGGTCAGGGTGAGACCGAGTACGGCCACGCCCGCCGCGCCGACGCGCCACCGACTTGCTTGCTGAGTCATACTGCTGCTCCTTGTGGGCCGACGCGTCGCGCCGTTGCCCGAGTGATCGGATCTGGATCAGGCCATGTCGAGAGCGCACCGGAACCCCACGTTGCCGGTCGCCGAGTCCGGGACCAGGCCCTGCCTCGCGGCGACCCGGTAGCGGCGGCAGTAGGACGCGTGGCACAGGTACGAGCCGCCCTTGGTGACGCGCCGCTGTTCGCCGGGCGCGGAGGAGAACCGGTCCTCGCACCACTCCCAGACGTTGCCGGTGGCGTTGTACAGGCCGAAGCCGCCCGGCTCGTAGGCGTCGACCGGGCAGGTGCCGTACCAGCCGTCGGCCGTCGGGTGGCGGTTCGGGAAGTCGCCCCGCCACACGTTCATCCGGGGGCGGCCGCCCGGTTCGAGTTCGTCGCCCCAGGGGAACACCTTGCCGTGCAGTCCCCCTCGGGCGGCGCGTTCCCATTCCGCCTCGGTGGGCAGGCGCTTGCCGGCCCAGGCGCAGTAGGCGCGGGCATCGTCCCAGTCGACGTGGACGACCGGATGGTGTGCCCGCTCCTCCCAGGTGGAGTGCGGCCCGTCGGGACGGCGCCAGTCGGCACCCTCGACCTGGCGCCACCACGGCGCGCCCACCACGCCCCGGGTCGGCGGGAAGTCGTCCGGAAGCAGACCGGCGAAGACGAACGACCAGCCGGTCCGCTCGGCGCAGGTGCGGTACCCGGTGTCGGCGGCGAAGCGCGCGAACTGCGCGTTGGACACCGTGCAGGCATCCATCCAGAAGGCGTCGACGTACACCGTCCGCACCGGGCCTTCCCGGTCGGCGGGGTAGGCGAGCGCATCCTCGCTGCCCATGAGGAACTGTCCGGCGGGCACGGCCACCATGCCCTCGGTGTCCGCCGGGCGGACACCGGTCAGCGGGGACGGCGGCCGGTCCGCCGCCCGGCCGCCGGACGGCGTACAGCAGTTCACTGGGCCCCCATGACACGCCGGTGCAACCCGCCGTCGAACTCCAACGGTTCGCCGGCCGCGGCGTCCAGGTCGATGCGCACGGTGTGAACGACACCCGTGAACTCGTTGTCGAGGACGGGATAGTCGTCGGTCACCGGCGTACTCAGGTCCACTCCGACGTCGAGGGTCTCGTCGAACGAGAAGTAGTACGGAATGGTCTGCTCGACGCGTCCGGTCGCCTGCCGCTCGCCGTCCACCAGGAGTACCGCGGTCCCGCCCTTGCCGAGTCCTCCACCGTCGTAGTCGAACTCGAGCCGCACCTCGTGCCGTCCCGGTGTCAGGGCCTTGTCGCCGCGCACGGTGTACAGGCTCATCCCGAAGTAGTTGTAGGCGTACGCCGGCTTTCCCCCGGTGACGTACAGGGACCAGCCGCCGAACCGGCCGCCCTGGGCGATGAGCACACCCTCGGCCGTCGGCTCCGGCACGTCGATGTCGGCGGTGATGCTGTGCGAGCGGTTCTTGACGTTGGGGGTGGTCTCCTCCGTGAAGCGCCGCATTCCGCCGCGGTAGGTCACGGACCTCCGGTCGCCGAGCAGATCGATGCGCCCGGCGACGGCGGGGTTCTCGCGTTCGGTGACCCGGTCGTCCAGTGGGAAGACCTGGTACTTCGCCGCTTCGATCAGAAACAGGTCCTGGAGCGTGCGCAGCATGCCGGGATGCTCGGCGGCGAGATCGTGGGCCTGGCTCCAGTCCTTGTTGAGGTCGTAGAGCTCCCAGACGTCGTCGGAGAATCTCCGGCTGCTGTCCGGCACCATCTCCCAGGGGATGCCGTGCCGGGTGACCGCCATCCAGCCCTCGTGGTAGATGCCCCGGTTGCCGCACATCTCGAAGTACTGCGTGCGATGGAACTCGGGCGCCCGGGGATCGGCGAGCGTGCGCCACATGCTCGTCCCCTCGAGGGGCTGCTGGGTCACCCCGTCGACGCTGAACGGCGCCGGGATGCCCGCACAGTCCAGGATCGTCGGCAGTACGTCGATCACGTGCGAGAACTGGTGGCGCAGGCCACCGCGTTCGGGGACCCCTCGGGGCCAGTGCAGGATCATGCCGTCCCGGGTGCCGCCGAAGTGCGAGGCCACCTGCTTGGTCCACTGGTAGGGGGTGTTGAGCGCCAGCGCCCAGCCCGCCGGGGCGATCGGATAGCTGTACGGCCCGCCGATCTCGTCGAGGTGGTCGATCATCTCGTTTGGGTCGTCCACCACGCCGTGCCCGAGCCGGTGCTCGACGATCGTCCCCTCGATACCGCCCTCGCCCGAGGCGCCGTTGTCGCCGAGGATGTAGAGGATCAGGGTGTTGTCCAGCTCGCCGAGCTCCTCGAGCGCGTCGACGAACCTGCCGACCTGCACGTCGGCGTGTTCGGTGAAGGCGGCGAACGTCTCCATGAACCGGGCCGCCAGCCGGCGCTGGTTGCCGGTGAGTTCGTCCCAGTGGGGAACGCCCTCCGCCCAGCTCGCGAGTTCGGCATGCTCGGGCACCACCCCGAGTTCCTTCTGCCGCCGCAGGGTCACCTCGCGCTGGCGGTCCCAGCCGTGGTCGAAGCGCCCGCGGTACTTCTCCCGCCACTTGGGGCCGACGTGCAGCGGTGCGTGCGCGGCACCGAGCGCGAGGTAGGTGAAGAACGGGCGGTCCGGGGTCAGGGTGCGCTGGGTGCGGACCCAGTCGATGGCGTGGTCGACGAGGTCCTCGGAGAGGTGGTAGCCGTCCTCGGGCCGGCGGTCCGGCTCGACGGGGGTGGTGCCCCGGTAGAGCAGGGGGTACCAGTGGTTCATCTCGGCGCCCATGAAACCGTAGAAGGTGTCGAACCCCTCCCCGGTCGGCCAGCGGTCGAACGGCCCCACCGCGCTGATCTCCCGCGGTGGGGTCTGATGCCATTTGCCGAAGGCGGCCGTGCTGTAGCCGTTGCCCTGCAGGATCTGGGCCATGGTCGCCGCACTGCGCGGCCGGAATCCGTTGTAGCCGGGGGCCGCCGTGGTCATCTCGGTGGTGCCGCCCATGCCCACCGAGTGATGGTTGCGTCCGGTCAGCAGGGCCTGCCGGGTCGGCGAGCACAGGGCCGTCACATGGAACCGGGTGTAGCGCAGCCCGTTGTCGGCGAGCCGTTCCGCGGCGGGCATCTCGCAGGGGCCGCCGAATGCGCTGGAGGTGCCGAACCCGAGGTCGTCGACCAGCACGATCACCACGTTCGGTGCTCCCTGCGGGGGAGGTACCGGACCGACGGGGGTGAAGGGAGCCTCCTGGTCGTGGACGTCCATCGCTGTGGTCAGCGGTCGGCGTGTGTCCGGTCGCGGGAGTATGTGCCGTCCGGCGTCGAACTCAGTCATGTATTTCTCCGATGCGAGGCCCGGCCGGGAAATGTCACACGTTCTTCTCCCGGCCGAATAACCGGCGTCCTGAAACTGGTCTAAGCGGTCCGGGAAACCCGCTGCCCGCGGTGCAGTAAAAATGTCAGTCGCCGCGGCACCGGTCAACAAGATGCCGTGAAGCCCCCTGAACCGGTTTTGAATGAAGGCGGTAGAAAACTTCTATACCGGCAGCGGTGTCAGGGCCCTAGTCCCGGGCGGGTGCGGTCGCCAGGTCCACGAACGCCTGGGCGGCGGGGGACAGCGGGCCCGACCGCCAGACCAGCCGGCCGTGGCGCAGCAGCCGCGGGCGGTTGGACAGCATTCGGGCCCCGCGCAGCGCGGCGTCCCGGGCCATGGAGGCGGGCAGCAGTGAGGCGCCGACGCCGGAGAGGACCAGCGGCACGATCATCGCGCGGTGCGCGGTCTCCACGACGATCCTCGGCGGGACGCCCAGCGCGGTGCACACGTCGTCCAGCGCCGCCCGGGTCTCGGTGCCCGGCGGTGTCACTATCAGATCCAGGGCGGCCAGTTCGCGCGACGTGATGGTGTCGCCCGGCGGAATGCGGTGATCCGGCGGCAGCACGACGTGCATCTCCTGCTCCGGCAGGTCGATGCCGCGGAGGTCCGCCGTGGGCACCGACGCGTCCACCAGGCCGAGTTCGCACTGGCCGGCCGCGACCATGTGCGCCACGGCAGGGCCCTGCTCCGGGTCGACCACGCGCACGGAGACCTTCGGGTGCGCGCGATGGAAGTGCCCCAGCATGCCGGCGAGCGGGTCGACCGACAGGGTCGTCTGGGAGACGATGTCGAGCCGGCCGCCGCTGAGCCCGAGGACCTCACGGACCAGGGAACTGGCCGTGGACAGGTCACGCATGACCTGCCGCGCCGGCTGGACCAGCGCCTCGCCCGCCGCGGTGAGGGCGACGCCGTGCGGGAGGCGGTGAAACAGTTTTCCGCCGAATTCGCGCTCCAGGGCGCGGATCGCGTGGGACAGCGAGGGCTGGGCGACATGGAGGGAAATGGCCGCGGCTGTGAATCCGCCGTGCTCGACCACGGCGAGGAAGTATTCCAGCTGGCGTCGTTCCATCGGCTCTCCGTAAATTCCGGGCAACGTTATCACCGGGCGTCGGGGGTGGACCTGGCGGGCGTGGCGGAGATCATCGACGTCGTCATCGAGGCGGCCGCCCGGAGACGTACCGGCAGGTCTTCTACGACCGCGACCTCGCCGGCACCGTCGTCCTGGTCGGCGTCTCCACCCTGGAGATGAAGCTGGAACTGCCGCTGCTGGACGTCTTCGGCCGGGGCGGCGCGCTGAAGTCGAGCTGGTACGGCGACTGCCTGCCCTCCCGGGACTCCCCGATGCTCATCGACCTCTATCTGCAGGGCCGTCTCGATCTGGACGCCTACGTCACGGAGACCATCAACCTGGACGAGGTCGAGAAGGCCTCGAGCGGATGCACGGCGGCGACGTCCTGCGCTCGGTGGTGGTCCTCTGACGGCCGGCGCCCGCATCGGGGACCCATCGGCGACGCCATCGCCCGGGCGGTCGGGAGTGCCGGCTCGCATCACTCCAGGCAGGCCGCCCTCTTCCCGCACATCCTGGGCAGGAGAGGGTGGCCTTCCTTCGCTCTGCCCGTTGTTGCGCAGTGCACTGCTTGTTGCGCCAGAAGAAGCGCGGAAGTGTGCGGTTTCCTGGCCTCTGAACGCCTTGACAAGGGTTCTGGGCCGCCCGCAAACTGGCGTTGCGCTAACCGCAATCCGTTTCGCTATACGCACTGAGGTGTGATGATGATTCCCGCGTGCCGACTCGCGGATCTCCCGCGAGGCGAGGCCCTCCGGCTCGACATCGACCCGCCGGTCTCGGTGTTCCACACCGACGACGGCGAGCTCTTCGCCATCGACGACACCTGCACCCACCAGGA
>NZ_JACTVI010000069.1 GCF_014495685.1 Streptomyces sp. TRM68367
CAAGAATCCGACGCCTCCCTGATCCTCGGAACCGAACAACGAATCGCTCTTGACCTTCACTGGGCAGGAGCCGTGCGACAGCCTCGCCATCTTCGCGTGGAGGTTCCGAAACCCCCGGCGGACTCGGGCTGGGGTGAGCTTGTTCGGCTCGGTCTTCCTCTCCCACGGTCTGCGCAGGTCAGCGGCGAGTGGACGGGTGAGGTTCCCCCGCTGCGCGGGAGGGGCTGACTAGCTGGTCAGGGCGGGTTGACGTGGTTTCAGGTTCACTGGTTCGGCCGCTGCCTGGTCGGCGTAGTGCTTTTCCTCGAACTCGATGGGGCTGAGGTAGCCGAGCCGCTTCTGGATGCGGCGGGGGTTGTAGAAGCCGTCGATGTACTCGAAGAGCGCGAGATTCGCCTCGGCCCTGGTCGTGAAGACGCGGCCACGGATGCACTCGGTCTTGATCAGCATCCACAGGTTCTCCGCCAGGGCATTGTCGAAGGAGTCGCCGACCGAGCCCATGGACGCCTGAACTCCTGCTCTGAGCAGGCGTGTTGTGAGCTTGATGGACGTGTATTGCGTGCCGTGGTCGGCATGGTGGACGAGTTCGCCGGGGGCGACCTCGCGGCTGGCCAGCGCGTACTCGAGGGAGGTGAGGACCAGGTCGGCGTCCGCGCGGGCGGAGGTCTCCCAGGCCACGACTCTGCGGGAGAAGGCATCACGGATCGCCGACAGCCACAGTGGCCCCTCCAGGGTGGGGATCATGGTCAGGTCGGTGACCCACAGCCGGTTCGGCGCGGGTGCCGTGAAGTCGCGTTGCACCAGGTCAGGGGCGAGGTCGGCGTCCGGATCGCGGCGGGTGAAGCCCTTGCTCCTGCGGGGTGGCTGATCCCGGCCAGGCCGGCCTGGCGCATGAGCCGCTCGACCCGCTTGCGGCCGACGTGGACGCCCTCGCGCTTCAGGACGGCATGGACCCTGGGCGATCCGTAGATCCCGCCGGAGTCCTGGTGGATCTGCCGGATCTGCCCGGTCAGCTCGGTGTCCTGGCGGCGCCGTTCACAGGGTTGCTCCTCGGACCGGCGCCAGCGGTAGTAGGTGGAGGAAGGGATGTGCAGTTCCCGGAGTACGGGCTCGACCCCCAGGTGCGGGTGCTCGTCGAGGAGCGCTCTCACCTGGGCCGGGTCGGGTCGAGCTGCGCGGCGAAAAAAGCCGAGGCCGTCCGCAGGACCTCATTGGCACGGCGCAGTTCGCGCACCTCCCGCCGCAGCTGGACGAGCTCTTCCTTCTCCTCGGTGGTGAGCAGGTCGTCCCGCTCGCCGGCGTCCGCCTCGGCCTGCCGGATCCAGCCCCGCAGGGCCTCGTGATGCACGCCGAGTTCCTCGGCCATGCGACGGATCACGGGCTTCGGCTCGGCGGTCCGGTACATCCGCACCGCACGCTCACGCAACTCCAGCGGGTATTTCCTCGGGGCAGGCATCGTCAGGGCTCCTCTCATGAAACCCATCTGACCTGCTGTCACCTCTCCTCGCATCTCGGGGGAACCTCATCGCCCCGGCCATAGGTGTGGCAGAACGAGCGCTCCGGGCAGGTCGCGGCGTCCGGACGCAGCCACGGCGAGACGTCGACCGCCAGGACCAAGCGGCCGTCGGCCGCCTTCGGCAGCGACAGCCCCGCAATCGCCCGCCTGAGCCGGGCGACGTCCACACGGCCCCTGTTCAAGCCTCCGTACAAAGCGCCGTGGCCACGGCGGTGTTCCGGCGCGAGTGCCAGGTCCACCAGCGTCTTGACCGGGCCGTCCGTGCAAAGCAGCGCATCCACCAGCTCGAACAAGGCATCCCCGCGCCCGTTCAGGCACTCGTAGAACTCCGCCCGGAAGCGTGACAGCGTCGCGAACGCCTCCCGCTTCTCCGGCTGTTGCAACACACTCATCTCCACGGCCCCGGTCTGGTCAGGTGCATCCTTGGTCGGAGCACAGGATCAAACCGGGGCCGTCGCTGGCTCCGGCGGATGCCCATGTGAGCGACCAAGTTCGAGTTACATTTCGACCTGGCGCGCCGACAGCAGCAAGCTCAAGAGGCGCTGCGATCGCCGAGGTAGTTCGCGTACCCGTCGTCGTCGACCTCGAAAGGCCCTGGCGGAATGACGCAGAACTCGTTCCCCTCGGGATCGGCCATGACCAGGAAACCTCCAGCCGCATACTGGTCGAGCAGCCGACCGCCCAATTTCTCCACTCGCACCTGCTCGGAAGCAGGGTCCGGCGAGGCAACATCGAAATGGACACGGTTCTTGCCGACCTTAGCTTCGGCGACCTTCTGGAAGCCGACCCCCGGACCATCGCCACGCGCGAGCCAGACATACGGGCCTGTCCTGGCCGCGATCGGTCTTCCCAGGAGCTCGGCCCAGAACGATGCCAACCGTTCCGGGTCAACGCAGTCGATGATGAGGTCCTTGATCTCCATCTGAGTGCCTGCCATGGATCGATCTTCGCAGGACGCGGGACTCACCCCGGCCGGAGTCAGCAAGCCCAGACACCGTCGGCTGACAGGCACAGACGTTAAACGACAAGCTAAATGCTTGTTGCTGAACTGACGGCGGTTGAACGCCTGGCAGCGGTTGGGTGCCCGCTGGCGTGTACAGCCGCGTGGGTCTCCCGCAAACTCAGATGCCTGGCGGCTCTGGTGTGTTAGTTGTTGAGGATGGAACCTGATCTCGTTACCGACGAGCGACTGCACGGTGTTCTCGACGAGCTCGTTCGTAGGGAACCGCTCTTCCACAGGCCAGAGTTCGGAACGACACGCGCCGATTTCGAAGCCATGACGGTGCCCGATTTCTGGGAGACGGGTGCGTCGGGGCGGCGCTACAGCCGCGCGTACGTGCTGGACGTCCTTGAGGAGCGCTACAAGGAACCACCGGTCGAGGAGTGGGAGACAGCCGATTTCCATTGCCGGGAGTTGGCCGCTGACCTGTATCTCCTGACGTACACCCTGGATTTCAAGGGCCGGAAAACACGGTGGGCGACGATCTGGCAGCACTACACCGGCGACTGGAAGATCGTCTACCACCAGGGCACCGTCGTTCAGGATTCGTGAACAGTGAGCGCGTGACACGGGTACGAGCGGCTTGGCCAGGCCGACGACGCTGACGATTGTGGTGGCGGTACAGCAGCGATATACAGCAACCACAGCGACCGCCCCCGTCCGGCAGCGTCCTTGTAGAGGCGTAGCACGACCGTTATGCCCCTCACCGACCGATCCACATAGAGCTACGGATCAGAAGGTGCGGCCATGGTGTGCGCACCACAAGCGCACCAGATCGAGCGGGGAACCGCGGGGAACCACGGTGAAGGCGGCCCATCCTCGCGAGGCCTCACCGTGACCGTTCGCGCAGGTCAGCGTCCAAAGGAACCACAAATGATCGCAGCTTCTGGCGGCTGAACGAAAGCGCCGTCGTCGCCGCCGAGGAGGCCAACGCCTGCGGTGCGCGGGTCTTCGCCATCACCGATGCCGCCAGCCCCGCCCTGGCAGCCGCCGCCGAACAGGTCTTGCTCGTACCCGCTGAGGGCGTGGCGTTCTTTCCGTCACTGACCGCGGCCACATCCCTGGCACTGGCAGTCGTCACCGAACTGGCGGGCATCGACCCGGTCAGGACGAAGGCCGCCATTGAGCGTGCCGAGGCCCAGTGGCTCCGCTTCGGCCTGCTCCACCGCCAGCCGCGCACCCGCTGAGGACGGTGCTGCGGGCACGTAGCTCTGGGCGGTGTGGTGGGCCGCGGACACACGGCCGCGAGCCCACCGTCCACGGACGGCAAGACCGTACCCAGCGCCAGCAACACCGTCCGGCTGTGGAAGCTCTCTTGAGGGGGCACCAGGGCTGCGTAGCCCCAACACTCGGTCGGTAGTAGGGCTCAGCGCCTTCGCGGGCGCGTTCCAGGACCTGGTAGGCCGTTGCCTGGCTACCGAAGAGGATCTCGGTGAAACCAGCGACGCTGTGCTCGCCGACGCTGCTTTCCTGACGAAGTGGGCCTGCTGGCGGACCACCATACCTGCCTTTCAGCTCCCTTACGGCCTGGCCACCGCCATCCCCTCGCGCGTCCTCAAGCGCAGGAGCCCCCCTCGACTTCGGTGAAGCGGCAGCGCGCACGGAGCTCGATCACCGACCGGGCGACGTCCTCGGATACCGATGGACGAACGTGCCTGACGAACCCGTGAGTACCATGCAGGCGAGCAGCAAACGGTCCACTGGCTTTATCGGTGAGTCCTGACACCGGGTGTCGATCGGCGGCGACGCCGCTCGGTGTCGGTGGAGAGTGATATCGCCGAGCCTACGAGTCGGAGCCCAGCTGACTGGGATCCCCCTGCAGATCACCAAACTGTCGCGGGTCGAGATGACGGACCCCGGAGATGACCAGCCACGGCACTGGACACTCCTGGAATTTTCCGCCGAGGAGTCCGCTGCCCAGCGGCTCGCGGATCAGCTCTCTTCCTGCCTCGCCTCATCGGGAGGTTGGTACACGGACTTCCACACCGCTGACGAAACGTTCGTGATCTTTGCCAACAAGGTCTTCCGCTACCCCCGCGGGCAAGCCGAAGGCCGCAGCGAGGCTCAGCAATATGGACGCTCTGTCGGCGTCCCCGAGCCGCAACTGGACTGGCAGGTCTGACCTCGGGCTCCGCGAGAGCGGAGCCCGACCTCAGCTTGACTCTGTCGGGGATCTTGGCGTTTCCCGGTGCCTGAGCGTGATCAACGGGCATGCTCGGGGCTGTTCCGAAGGCCGATGTAGTTGTTGGGGTGTCCGTTGTCCCTCCGTCCCCGTTCCGGTGAGCAAGTCCCTTCTCTGACCGCGCAGATCGCGCGAGCGAGCAACCCGGACGGCACGGCGGCGATATGGGTGCGGGACCGGTTGGACGGGCTGTGGCACGACGAGGACTTCGCCGACTGGTACCCGCGCGACGGCCGTCCCGGTCTTTCGCCCGCCCAGCTGGCCACCGTCTGCGTGCTGCAATTCCTGCTTGGTCTGTCGGACCGGCAAGCAGCAGAATCGGTCCGCTGCCGTATCGATTTCAAATACGCCCTGGCCATGGAGCTGGACGATCCCGGCTTCCACCACAGTGTGCTGGCCGACTTCCGCGAGCGCGTCGCCCAGGACGACCGTGCCGACCGTCTCCTCGACCTGGCGCTCGCCCGTCTGAAGGAGGCCGGACTCGTACGCGAGCGCACCACGCAGAGCACCGATTCCACCCATGTCCTGGCCGCGGTGCGCGACCTGACCCGGATGGAACTGGTCACCGAGGCGGTCCGCGCCGCGCTGGAAGAAACGGCCCGTACGGCCGGGCACCTGCTGGTCGGCTTGGTGGATGAGGAGTGGGGGCGCCGCTACGGCCGTCCGGTCCGCCTGGGCAAGAACCCCGCCTGGCCCAAGACCAGGATCCTCGCCGCCGGCGACGACGCCTGCCGACTGCTGGAGCGCCTCCACCAGCACGGACCGGGCTACCGTCCTGGCCCGCAGGCCGAGGCCCTGCGGCAGATCGTCATGCAGAACTACTACCGCGACGCGGCAGGCCGCCTGCGCTGGCGCACCGCCGACGACGGCGGCCTGCCGCCCTCGTCCTCGGCGATCGTCTTCCCCTACGACACCACAGCGCGCTACGTCCGCCACGGGCACATCATCCGCTGGAAGGGGTTCGCCGCGCATGTCACCGAGACGTGTGCCTCCGACAGCGTCAACGTGATCACGGACGTGGCCACCACCACGGCCGCCACCAACGACGCCCAGGCCCTGCCCGGCATCCACACCCGCCTGGCGCGCCGCGGGCTGCTGCCCGCCGAGCACCTGGTCGACGGCGGCTACACGTCCCTGGTCCACCTGGAGCGGGCCGAGCGCGAACACCAGGTCACCGTCAGCGGGCCGTTGCCGGGCAACCCCACCCGCCAGCACCGCAGGAACGAGGGCTTCGACCGGGACGACTTCCACATCGACTTCGACCGCCGGCAGGTCACGTGTCCCCGGGGCCAGGTCAGCCAGGGCTGGCACGGCCCCTACCCGACATCCTCGCCCACTGCCGCCCCGCTGATCGTGGCGCGGTTCACCAAGGGCCAGTGCCAGCCGTGTCCGGACCGCCCTCGGTGCACCAACTCCCGCGAAAGCGCCCGGAACGTGGGCTTTCCCCCGCGAGAACTCAGCGATCTGCAAGTCCGCGTCCGCGCCGAGCAGCAGAAACCCGACTGGAAGGCCCGCTACGCGGTCCGCTCCGGAGTGGAAGGCACCATCAACGAGTTCGCCCACGGACACGGCATGCGCCACTGCCGCTTCCGAGGACACCCGAAAGCCCACCTGCAACATGTGCTCACGGCGATCGCAGTGAACATCGAGCGCCTCAGCGGCCTGTCACCGACGGAGGAAACCCCTCACCACGGCCACCGACCGCCTTCCAAACCTTCCTGGACGAGCACGAGATCCCTCGGTCGAAATCCTGGCGCACCCTGGGTAGTTGACCTGGCTACCCCAAGATCCCCGACAGACTCAAGCTGCGTCACGACAGGGAGGCCAGGATCTTGGCCTCCTTCTCCGGGGCGATCCCGTGCTCTGCCCACCTCGGGTGGTCCACGGGTCGCTCATCCCGGGCGAGCCATGCCCACGTGTCCCGGACCGTCTCAGCGATCGGCCGGCACCGCAGACCCGCCGCGACCGCCCGCCCGGAGTCCACCGACCACACCCCAGCGTGCGTGCGCCACAGCGGCAGCTCCGTCCACTGCGTGACGCCCTGCTCGATCAGGAGCTCCGGCGCCACCCACACCGGACGGCCGGTGCTGTCCGTCACCTCCAAGCATGCGGCGAGGAAGTCCGCGAAGGTGATCCCCTCCGGATGGGTGAGGTTGTAGCCGCCGCTCGTGGAGGCCGCGGCCTGGTCCACCGCGAACGCGGCAACGTCCCGCACGTCCACCGGCTGGATGCGCTGCTTGGCCGGGGCCGGGGCCACGATGCGCGCGCCCCGCTGGACACGGTGCAGCCACCAGGGCAGGCGGCCGACGTACTCCCCCGGCCCGAGGATCACGCCCGGCCGCAGGAACACCGCGGCCTCCCCGAAAGCCTCCGTCACCGCACGTTCGCCGCCAGCCTTCTGGAAGCCGTACGTCGTGGGGCTGCCGTCCTCGCCCGTATACCCATACGTCTCATCCGCGTCCGGCGGGCACTGAAGCAGCGGGGAAGCATCCGTCAACGACTGGTGCGGCCAACCCTCGTACACGGACACCGTGGAGATGTGGACCCACCGCTGCGCCACGGGCCGGAGCGCAGTGGTGGACAGCAGGACGTCACGGGGCGGGAAGTCGGAGCTGGACGTGTCGATCACCGCATCCCACGGGCCATGCCCGGCGAGGCGGTCCAGGTCCTCCGGGACCGTACGGTCACCGTGAACCGGCTGGACTCCTGCAACGTCCCGACTGGAGCGCCCACGGTTGAAGGTGGTGACCTCCCACCCCCTCGCAAGGGCCTGCTCTGCAATGGACTTGCCCAGGAACCAGGTTCCGCCGATCACCAAAATGCGCATGGTTCCGATCCTGCCGTCCCGACGGCATCAGGGGGAAGTGCACCCCCTGCCAGCGGCCCCACGGCCCGATGTCAGTGCCGCGCCGTACGGTGTTCCTATGTCCCCTCTTCCTCGGCCTGACGGCCAGGTGACGCCTGCCCTCAGCGACATCAACGACCTGATCCGCAGCCTCATGGACCAGCCCACCAGCGAGGAGCGCACCGCGGCCTACGCCGAACTCCTCACCCAGTGGGCGAACGTCAGCCAGGACGACGTGGAGCCTGCCGCGTAATGGGTTGCGCCCCCTGCTCGGCTCATCGAGCGAGGGGGCGCACCAAGGCCCTACCGGCCGCAGCAGCCAGAAGCGAACGGATAGGAATACCGCCACCGTACGGCGCGGCACTGACAACGATCAGCGGCCGGGGTGCGCCTGCTCGAAGTGCTCGGCGATCGCACCCTACACACGCGCCCGGAACGCCTCGGCCCGCGCCTCCGCTCGCGCGACGAGCGCCGCCTCCCACAGCTCCGGATCGAGCGGCACGACGAGCGGCTCCGCCGCCTCATCGCGCCCAGGATTCTCGTCGTGGTGCCAGCCGCAGCCGAGCGGACACGAGAAGCGCACCATGCCGGCGAGCGGATGCCCTGGCATGTACGGGAAGTCAGGCATGGGGATCGTCGTAGGCTCGGGCAACCGCGCCGCAGCATCGGCCCGGCGCGCCGCCTCCAGCTCCGCGAGCTGCTCGCGCGGCGAGCGCTTCGGCAGCCGGGCGAGCCACTCGTCGAGGTCGTCTACGTCGTCCATGCGGCCCAGCATGACACCCCGGACACAGCACAGCGCCCACCTGGTGCCGGTGCCCAGGTGGGCGCTGCAAGGGAGGTCACCGGGGTCGCCTCACTTGAGGACGAACGCCAGGATGCCGGAGATGGCACCCACCACGCCGGTCAGCGCACCGATGGCCGGGATGGGCCACCGGTTGCGCTTGAGTTCCTCCACCTCGTTGCGCATCCTCTCCAACTCACCCTCGAAGTCGGCGCGCAGCTGCCGGACGTCTTGATCGGTGCGGTTCGTCCGCTCGACGAGGACCGCGAGGGAACCCTTGATGTCGGCGAGGCCCGTACGGATCTCCCCTCGTAGTTCGGAGAGCTCAACCGCAAGCGCGGTCTGCTCCGGAGCGCTCACCCCTTCCTGCCCTTGACGTCCTCCGTTAGCCCGGGGCCGTCGGCGTTGCCGACCGCGAGCGCGATGAGCACGGTCATGACCGCGGAACCCGCCGCAAGCGACAGCCCGTCGGCCCACGGCGCGTCCACGATGCCAACCTTGTCCAGCCCCAACGACGCGACCAGCACGCCCGCGGCAGTGCGGACGGCTCGCTCGCCGGTGGCCTTCCAAAAAGCACGGGTGAACATCGGGGTACCCCCTCCTTCTAGACCTTCCGGACCCTCAGCCGGTCCCAGGACGTGCGGCCCGGAGGCCACTTGGACGGCAGCCCGGTGACGCCGAGCTGCCGCAGGTATTCCTCATACGACTCCACGTGTGCCGGCGTGAGCACCGGCCCCGGGGTCTCCTCCTGGAACTGGCCGCAGCCCACCGCCACGAGGCGCTCCCCCATGGCGGTGAACACCCGCGACCGCTTCCCGATGGCCGGCCGCGTGCCGTTCATGAAGAACGAGGCGCCCGGGTACGGCTGCCGCCCGGGCATCCCGCTGGAGGCCACGGTCAGCCTTCCTTCCACACCAGCGCAGTCAGCACAGCACTGGTGACCGTGACCGGCTGATCGGACTGGTTCAGCAGCCGCACACGTATACCCCGCCCCTTGGCCAGCCGCTTCGTCAGCGGCACGACACCGAAGGATCCGCCGGCCGTGCCCGTGATCTCGTCGATCGGGTGGTCCTGCTTGTGCTCGTCACCCTCGTACTCCGACATGCGGACCTGGACGACCTCGCCGACCGGCAGGCCCTCAATCGTCAGGCTGATGCTGCCGGTGAAACGCGCCGCCCCGCGCACGAACACGCTGCCGCCCGTGGCGTGGTCGCTCGCAGTGTCGGCCCACTCCTGCGTGTACTCGATCGAGTCCCACGCGCCGGGCTTGAGCGTGTACGGCTTAGCGAGGCCGAGGTTCACGTAATCGGGCATGTCGTCCTCCTGTGTCTTGCCGGTGGCCCGGGCGACGATCCCCGGGAACACGCGCTCCCTGAACTGCTTCACGCGGGCATCGCCCGGGCAGCTGTGCGCGCTCGGGTTCCACTGGCTGAACTGGCGGTGATAGCCGAACCCGGAGTCATCCCAGGTGCAGCAGATACGCAGCGGGATGCCGTGCTCCTGGTGCAGCCACACCCCGAGCCGGATGAGCGTCTCCACCTGCTCATCCGTCCACGGGTCGCTCGCTTGCAGGTTGGATGCCGACTCCAGCGACACGGCCCCGCTGCCGTCCGAGCGGAGGTTCGCCGCCGCGTTCGCATCCGCCCGCGTCTGCGTCCCGATGTACTGGGCGAGGGAGCCGTCATACCCAAGGCCGAAGTGCGATTCGAGGTTGGTGGAGTCGTGCCAGTACTCATACGTCCGCTCAGGCGTCCACGGCGCGACGATGCTATGCACGATGAACTGCGTCGGCCGGATCGCGGGCTGATCGTCGCTCTCCGGCTGGAGCTCCATCTTCTTCGCGAAAGGGCACCAGGCCATGGGTCACACTCCCTTCGCAGCGAGAAGTTCCCGGATGTCCGCGGCCAGCTCGGCCGACGACACCGGGCCCGACACCGGAGCCGGGTCCGGCGTGGGAGTGCCGACGAGGGCGGGCACGGTCACGTCTCCCTGCTGGTTCAGCAGCCATGCCATGTCAGCCTCCGTGATGTAGCCGGAGCCGCCGTCACCCCACGCTGCCCCCCAGGAGTTGTCCAGCCGGAACTGGCCACCGTCCCACCCGGCGACGATGAGTTCGTGGCCGCCCGCCACCGGGGAGGACGGATCGACGGTGACCGTCCCGTCGGCCGAGGGCTGGAACATGCTGTTCAGCCACAGCACGCCGAGCATGACGGGCCCGTCCTGAAGGGCGGACTTGAGCGCGCCCACGCCGAAACCGTGCGTGTAGCCCGTGGCGAGCCCGAGCTGCTGGAGCGCCTTCGCGGCGGCCAGACTGGAGCTGCCGGTGTCGTCCGGCGGATACGTGCCCGGGATGCTGTCCAGGGTCGTGGCGAGCCCGTACAGGGCCATCGCGAGACCCTCATTCACCTCGCGCACCCCCTGGGTGGTCTGCACGCTGGTGAGGCCCTGCCGTACCGCGCTGTCCGTGCCGAGCAGCCCGGCAGCCGCCTGCCCGGTGCAACTGCCCGTGTCGCCCTGATCGAAGACAGGCACGCGCCGCGTCCACTGCACGGGCTGGATCGCCGACGACGGCAGCACGCCGTGCGCGAACCGCAGCGACCGTGCATCGTGCTCTACGTGCCGCCCGAGACGGTACGGCCCTGCCCCTTCCGGGATGTGAGTTACCTGCATGCTCAACTCCGTCTCAGTTCTCGTCACACGGGTGAATAGCCGGACAGGCGCCGCGCCGTCGCGTCCGGGATGCCGGCCGCGAGGAGCGCCTGGTAGTCGTCCTGGCTCTCCGCGGCCTCCTGGGCCTGGATGTCGGCCCTGTGCTGGGCCTGGGCCTGCTCAATGGCGGCCCGCTTCGCGTTGTACTCCTCCTCGGTCAGCAGCGTGGCGTCCGCCGGGTGCTGCGGGTCAGCGTCGGTGGTGACGAGTTCCTGCACCGTGCCGTCGGGGAACTCGTAGTAGAACGTCTGCTGTGTTCCTGCCATCGATCCCGCTCCTTAGGCCTCAGCGATGCTGTTGAGGAACACGCGCAGGGTGGCCTGAATGCGGGTGATCTCCGCCCCGCCAGACCCCCGGCCTGCCTGAATGTTCATGGTGATAGTCCGCGTCTCGCCCGGAGCAAGCCGCACCTCGTTGATCTTGTTTTCCTGCACGTGCGTGCCGAAGATCGTCGAGCTGCCTGTGTTGCCCAGGTACGACAGGTCGTCGTTGTCCAGGCCAGTAGCGCCGCCGCTGTCCGGCGGAAGGGTCAGGTCCAGGTCAACCTCCCTGAACAGCAGCCCGAGCGCAGGACGACACGGGTCCGGATTGGTGACCGTGATACTGAGGGTGTCGATCGTCGTCTGATCGCTCGCCGGCACGGCGATCGGAGTTGCCAACGTGCCGTTCTTCGACGCGTTGAAATAGCTCTGCATCAGGGGAGGTTCGCCCTTGAGTTCGCCCGTGGCCGGGTCGCAGTAGACGCCTGTCGCGTTCGTGTCGATCGGGCACGCGTACGGCCACGCCGCGGTCTTCGCGGTCAGGGGCTCTGCCTGGGTACCAGCACCGGTGATACCGCAACCGGCGGTCACAGACGCCAAGCCTGCGGGCACGTACAGACCGCCGGAATCGATCGTGAGCGCGTTGCCGGGCGTCGGGGACACGTCCGCGCCGACCACGTACGGACTGGACGTGCTGCCGTTGCCGTCCACCGTGGTGCCAGAACCTGCAATGACCGTGCACTTGCACCCACGTGCACCACTGCAACAGGCCAAGGGGACCACTCCTGTCGGAGAGCTACGCCCGGCCCAGAACCAGCGGCAATCTCAGTTTATGGGCCCCGCCCATCAGGCACGGGGCACCAGTCGGCGACGCTACCCCGCGGTTTGGGTGTACCCGGTCAGCCGCTGCGCGGTGGCGGCCGGGATCCCCGCGCCGATCAGCGCGTCATAGTCGGCTCTCGCCTCATGCTGCCGCGCTGCTTCGGCGTCGACGACGCGCTGCCCGTTCGCCGCGTTGATCTCGTCCAGCCGCGCCTGATACTCGTCCTGCGTGACGATGCGGCCCGGCGACGGCAGTGCTTGTGAGCCGGGCTGTCCCTGCTCCCACGACGTGGCGTACACGCCGCCGTTGTCGAGGAGCGCGTACAGGGTCTCCATCGGCGTGGTGCTGGGCTCGGCCGGGAAGGTCATCGAGGTTCTCCTAGCGCGTGAAGAAGAAGGCACGCAGGATCCCCTGCACGCTCGTGATGTTCGTGGTGCCCTCGGAACGCCCGGCGGTGGCGTCGAAACACACGTCGACGCTGGCGCCAGGGGCTACGAAGCCTTGCCCGAGCACCTTCGTGTTCTGGTCGTGCCAGCCCTGATACGTCTGGTTCGACAGGTTGCGGACGCGGGTCATGTTGTCGCCGGTCTGCCCGGTCTCGATGGCACTGTTAGGGCCGAGATCCACGGTGATGTCGACCTCGCGGGACACGATCAACGTTGCCGGACGACAAGGGTCCGGGTTGACGAACGTGGCACAGAACGTCGCGATGGTCTCGTTGATGCCCGTCGGCCCTGGAAGTGGTGGGCTGAACGTCTGGCTGAAGAACTGCGACGACGAAGATGAGTACGGCTTCGGCTCACCCCGCAGTTGCCCGGTGGCCGGGTCGCAGTAGACCCCCGTGGAGCTGGCGGCGATGTCGCACGCGTACGGCCACGCGCCCACCGCGACGGTGAGCGGCGCCTCATCGGAGCCATCACCGGTCAGCCCGCACCCCGTTGTGGGCAAGGCGCCGGTGGCGCTGATGACGACAGGGTTGGACGTGCTGCCGCTGCCGTCCACCGTGACACCGGGACCCGCGACAATCGTGCACTTGCACCCGCGGGCGCCATTGCAGCAGGCCAAGGGGACCACTCCCAACCGGAAGAGCTCTCGCCCGGCCCACAACCAGCAGCTACAGCAGGAGTCTAGCTTTCGCCTACGTCAAGCATGCTGGCGTCCGGCCCGGTGTAACCGGACAGGCGGCGAGCCGTCTCCTCCGCAAGACCGAGCAGGCTGAGGGCGAGGAAGTCCGCGCGTGAGCGCCCCAGCTCGGCGGCCTCCACCTCGGCGATCCGCGCGGCCTGCACCTCTTCCAGGGCCTTCACCCGCTCCTGATACCGCTCCTCGGACACGAAGCTGCCCGGCCGGCTGAGTTCGGGCACGGCACCAGCCGTCACCTCGATCCGGCCGACAGAGCCGTCTTCGTAGATGACGTGATGGACGGCCCCCGTGTCCTCGGTCGGCTCGAATCCTTCAAGCATGGTTATCCCTCACAGACTGATCATCAGGGCACGGATGATGCCGATGATCCGGTAGTAGTAGGCGCCGCCCGAGCCCCTGCCGACCGTCGCGCCGAAGCTGACCGTCATCGACGCCCCCGGGGCGAGCGTGCCACCCGCCAACACCTTCGTCGCCTGCGAGTGGGCGCCGTTGATCTGCGAGGTGCCGCTGTTGCGGGTGTAGTACATCTCGTCACCGTCGAAGCCCGTAGCTGCTCCGGCTCCCGTCGGCAGAACGAGGAACGTGTCTACCTCGCGCTCGACGACGACGAACGCAGGACGGCACGTGTCGGGGTTGGTGATCGACGTGGAGAACGTATCGGCGATCTGGATTGCCCCGGACGGGACTTCCACATCGTTGTACGTGCGTGTCTCCGCGTACCGGGTCATCGACACCTGCCCGCGTGGCTCCGACCGCAGGACTCCGTTGCTGTCGCAGACGACGACGCCGCCGAAGTCGTCCACGCTGCACTCGTAGGGCCACGTGCCGGTGGCGGCCGTGAGCGGTGCACTGCCGGAACCGTCACCGGTCAGGCCGCAGCCGGTGGAGACTGTGGCCGCGCCGGTCGGCACGAAAAGCCCGCCGTCAGGGCCGAACGCGATGTTGTTCCCGGCCTGGTCAGACAGGTCCGCCGAGACGACGCCGGTCGACGAGTCGTACGCGATGCCGTCCCCGGCGGAGATGCACGGCCGGACGTCCTCACAGCCGATCACAGCGGACACGACGTACGGATTCAGCGTGCTGCCAGCGCCCGCCACCTCGGCGTTCTCGCCAGCGATGACGACGCAGTTACAGCCGTCTCCGCCACACTGACACCTGGCCAAGATGCCCACCCCTTCGAGGCGATCCCGGCCCGGCCCACAACCAGCAGCTCACGGCCAGTCTAGAACCCGCACCGGTCAGCCGTAGAGCTCCAGGAACACCGCGCCGTGCATGCCGGGCGTGCCCTGCACGCTCGCCCCGTCGCGCGCGAACCCGCCTGCCGCGCCGCCGCCGTAGCCGCGGCCTGCACCGCCGCCGCCGTTAGATGACCGCGGGAACCCACCGTGCCCCATGTGCGACTCGCCGCCCTCGCCGGACTGGCCCTGAAAGCCGGTCAGCCGAAACGCTCCTCCTCCGTGTCCGCCGCCCATGGCGATCTGGCCCTCACCCGCGAGCGGGCCGGGGGTCCCGGAGAAGCAGACGAAACCGTTACCGGAGTCCATCACGGCCGCGCCGCCCGACCCTCCGTTCGCGGTCACGAGGCCGCCGAACGAGGAGTTACCGCCGTCCCCTCCGTCGGAGTTCGAGCCGCCCGCCGTGCCTCTTTCACCGACGATGATCGTCTCGACCGTGCCGAGCGCGGACGCCTCGATCAACGACTCCGAATAACCGCCGCCGGCACCGCCGGGCTGCGTCACGGTCTCACTCCTCCCAGCCGAGGCGCCTGCCGCTCCGCCGCCAGCACCCTGCACCTTCACACGCACACGCGCCAGCCAGGCAAAGTCAGACTTGCGGAACTGGTAGTTCCCAGGTTCGTTGAACACGAGGACCTGCCGCAGCCCCATCGTGCCCGGCTTCAGGCACAGCTCCCCGGTGGTCTCATCCACGGTGAAGTAGGTGTCACACACGCAGGCACGCGCCATGGGGACTCTCCCAAGCGTTCAAACGGTGCCCGGCCCACAACCAGCGGCTACCAGCAGATTATCCGGCCGCCTCTCCGGTCGCGGTCACGTGTACCTGCACCCCAGCCCCCGCGGGGGCCGTCGGCAGCAGGCCGAGCCCGAGGAGCGGCTGAGTCCGCCACACCCGCACAGTGGCGTGCTCGGCCGTGACCTCCTCCAGCGTCGCCATCACCATCCGGTCGTCACCCGGTGAAGGGTCCACGGGGAGCGCGCTGAGAACCGGGAGCCCTGTGAATGGCTGCGCGTACGTCCAGGTCGCGCGGCCGTCGGCGGCCGTGGAAATGACTGCGGCGGCGGGCGCCGCACCGGGCGGCCCCTGCTCGCCGGGCGGCCCTTGCAGGCCACGCTCGCCCCGGGGCCCCTGCTCGCCCTGCGGCCCCTTCCGGCCCGGCGTCCGGGACAGCGTCCGCGTCTTACGGTTCAGGTCGCGCAGGACGCCGCCCATGGGGTTGTCCAGCGTGCGTCGCGCCGCCGATCCTCGTACCGCCATCAGTCCTCCAGATCGCTGCTCAGCGGCGCGAGCGTGACCTGCACGCTCTCACCATCACCATCCTCGGACACCTTCAACCCGGCGATCTTCAACCGCTGCGTGATCGGCCGGCACGTCACCGCGGTGGCGACGTCTATGCACCAGCCGGGCACCAGCTTGGCCACGTTCACCGCGGCCTCCGGCGACAACGTCACCCGGTCGGAACTGAGGAACACCGGCACCGGATAGTTCGCCGCACGCCGAGACCGGGCCGCCGCCTCCGCCGACGCGCTCGTCGTCACGGACGTCTCCTCCACACTGCGCTCCAGCAGCCCGTAATACGGGTCCACGCCGCCTGACACGCCCTTGATGCCGCTGTCCTCATCCCCATGCACGATGTACCGCGTCGCAAGCGCGGAGCCGTCCTCCGCGACGATCAGCCCCTCCGGCAGGTCGGCGTCCGTGAGCGTGCCGACGTTCGCGCTCCAGTCCTCCGGCATGAGGACGATGGTGGAGCCCACGGCCGTGTAGTCCAGACCGGTATCCGCCAGGTCCCGCAGGTGATCGCCGGTCTGCCCGATGTCCTCGGTGTACTGCCGTCCGCCCTCCACGCCAGAGCGCCCCAGGATCTGCACCGTATGACCCGGATCATCCGGCGCGAAACCATCCTGGATCAGCCAGTTCGCAATGTCGGTGAGGTCCGAGCCGCCGAACACGATGGAGCGGTGAGGCACACGCCTGTCCAGCCACGCCAGCACATCGGAGGCGAACAACTCCACCTGGCCGAACGACCACTCCGCCTGAATAATCGGCCCCTCCCACACGGTCACGCCGTCCCGGGCGATAACCAGCTTGTGGCGCCAGGTGCGGACGTTGCCGAGCTGGGCGCAGCAGTCCGCGTCCGGGTTGATCACGACGTGCGCCGTCGATACCTCGTCCAGAACTCGCGTCCATTCCACGGACGTCAACACGTTCACCGGCGTCACAACCGCCCCGTCGCGGTCGACCACGAAGGCCGTATGAGTGCCGCACCCTGCTGAAGACAACGGGCCCCCTGGGAGAGAACCAGGGCCCGGCCCAAAACCAGCGGCGTGAACTCAGGCTAGCTGCCCGCCGGGTCAGTAGCCTCGCCCGGTGACGCTGACCGTCAGCCGCGCATCATCGGCCGGCGGCATCATCGCGTCGGTCTCCACGCAAAAGCAGATGCTCGCGCAGTCAATCGTGGGCCACGTGGGAGGGGCGCCGTCCACTCCCCACACGCTCGTGCTGGTCTCGCACGAGCCGCCGCACTCCACGGTGGCGCGGCCGATCTGCCCGTCCAGGACGAGCGTCCCCCCGGCGGGAACGAACCCGACCTCGAACACTCCGAGCGGATCACACCGCTTCCGGTCGGCGATCTCCGCGCACGACAGGTCCCCGTCTTGCTCCGCGCGCTCATAGAAGGAGACCGTCAGCCGCCGCAGGTCCTCACTCCCCGCGAACACCGAGATGACCGGCACGTCCGTGCCCCACGCCGGACGGTCGGACAGGTCCAGCTCGTAGCACTCCCGGTTCGTGGCCAATGCCTCACAGAAGCAAGAGGACGGCGACGCCGGTTGCGGAGGTGAGGGCGGGGTGCACGCCGGGTCCGCGCACGCCGCGGTGGCGTCCGGGCAGCCCGCGAGCCTGCACCCGCCGTCCGCGCAATCCCCGGGGGCGCCGTCCCCGGTGTGCAGGCACCATGTGATGCACTCGCTTTCATCGTCGGTGGGCAGGTTGACGTCCAGCAGCGGCACCTCGTCCGTCCACGCCCATGGGGTGGCAGCGACCAGAACGAACTCCACGGTGATGATGTCGGCCCCGATGGAGCACTGCCCGGAGTTACACGACCCGTCACCGTTGCGGGCCGTCACCGTCGGCCCCTCCACCAGGGCCACCCGCCGATACGTGCGGCGGTGCCGCCGGTTGAACTCCTCCAGCGTCTCTTCCTCCCCCGGGCAGCAGTTGAACATGGTCACGCAGTCCCCGCCGCAGGCGCTCCCCGTGCAGCCCTGCAACGCCTCCCCCAGGAAGTGAAGCCCGTACTCCACCGCGCAGCACGTCGCGCCGAGGAGGAGCCCGGTCACGGTGATGGTGCGTGGCTGCACCCGGGCCGGGCCGAGCGCGCCACCACCGACGACGGCGTTCGTCACCGTCCGCTTCACCGGGTAGTCGTCAATCCCCTCGAACGACAGCGGCAAGAACCCCGCGAAGTCGGCGCTCTCGGGCACGTCCGGGTCGTACCAAGGCGCAGGGCTGTCCGGGTCATCCGGGGTCGTGTACTGCCGACCGTCCGGGTCGATGACATCCGCGGTGAGCGTCTCGCACCCGCAGATGGCCGACCCGGAGTCAAGTGGTGAGCCGACGGTCTCAAGGTAGGCACGCAGGCGGGCAGTGTTGATGACCTCGACACCGCCTACCGACAGGAAGTCGGTCAGCACGGGGCGCACTCCCAGTTCGGAGAGTGCCCGGCCCACAACCAGCGGCGCCCATCAGCTTACGGCCGCCCCATCAGTTCACATGCTGTACGTCAGCGCCATGCGGTGCATGACCCGCGCGGCAGTCGCCTCCGCGTCGCCCACCTGAGAGATGTTGAACACCGGCGCGATGTTGACCATGCCGTCCCCGCCCGACGAGGGGGCGCCGTCCGCGCCGAGCATCTCCGTGAGCCCGGACTGCGCGGCAAGCTGCTTCGCGCGCCGAGGCTTGCTCAGCGGGATGATGACCTCCGGCCCGGCCTCGCCCACAAGGGCGTGCGTCGGCCCAAGCACGATGCCACCTTCCGCAAACGGGAGGTACTTGCGGACGGCGGACGGCAGCCCGGACTTGATCGAAGACATGATGCGTGACCCGATATTGCCCAGGGCGCCAACGATGCGGCCGGGCAGGCCGCTGAACAGGCTCACGATGCCGGAGATGAGGCTGGACACGGCACTGCGTGCGGCACCCCCCGCGCTGCGGAACACCCCGGCGATGCGGCCAGCGAGCCCGGATATCGCGCCGAGGACGCGGCCAGGCAGTCCTCGGAAGAACCCCACGACGCGGCTGATGAGGCCGGACACAGCACCAGTGACGGAGCTGTTGACGCGGTTGAACACGCCGAGAACCAGCCCGACGAGAGAGCTGATCGCCCCGAGGGCACGGCCGGGCAGGCTGCGGAAAAACCCGACGACGGCGTTGATCATCCCGGACACGGCTCCTCGTACTGAGGATCCCAGGGAGGAGAAGAACGACACGACGGATGGCACGAACGAGGACACCGCGCTGATGACCGAGGTGAGGATGCTGATGATCCTGGACAGGACGCTGACGACGGCCTGAATGATCGGCACGACGACGTTGATGGCCACCCACGAGGCGACGGCCGCCCCGAACTGCAAGACAGGCGCCAGGAGCTGCACCATCTGTACCACCAGCGGGGCGATGGCCTGGACGAGCCCCACGATGGGCGGGATGAGCGGCATGATCGCCTGGAGGATGGCGTTGAACGCGCCCACCAGAGGCGGCAGGATCGGCAGCAGCGCGCTCGTGAAGGCCGTGATGAGCGGTGTTACGGCGGCCACCACCTGCACGACGACGCCAGCGAGCTGGGCCAGGACGGGCGCCAGGAGCGCGAAGACCTGCGCGACGGCCTGACCGATACCGGCCGCGAGCGGCGTGAGCGCGGTCACGAGGGTCGTGAACGCAGAGGCCAGGGGCGGCAGAATCGGCATCAGGGCACTGGAGAGCGCCGCGATGATGGGGGCGAAGGCTGCGGCCAGTGTGGACAGGACGGGGGCAAGGGCCGTCGCAAGGACGTTCACGAGTTGACCGGCGAGCGGCAGCAGGGGAACCAGGGCCGACACGACAGCCGAGATCGCAGACCCGAGCGGGCCCAGGGACGGGCCGATCGCCGTGAACGCCTGAGAAAGCCCGGTCGCTACCTGCTGGACGGCCGGCAGGATCGCCGCAATGGCAGGGCCGAGCGCGTTGATGACGCCGACGATCGCCGGACCGAGCGCCGTGAAGATCGGGGCAAGGGCGGGAGCGATCTGCCCAACCTGCGCGACGAGCGCGGACAGGATCGGCCCGAGCTGCGCGGCCACCGTGGCGAGCGTCCCGAAGATGTTGCCGATTGCCTGCTGACCGGCAGCGCTCTGAACGAAGTCCCGCATCGCTGCGGTGATCGTCTGGAGGTTGTTGAGCAACCCCCCGCCAGCGCCGGACGCCGCGGAGAAGACGCCGGACAGGATCTGCCCCACGTTGGAGGCAATCGCGCCGAGCTGCTGGAAGACGCCGACCGCACCCCGCACCGCCTCCACCGCCCGGCCAGACGCGGCCAGCTCCGACAGGTACGTGCCGAACTGGGCGCCGGTCTGGGCGATGGCCGCGCCCACCTGCGCCCCGAACGCCTGAGACACCGCCGCGGCGACGTCGAGGAACCCCTTCGCCAGGGGGGCCACAACAGCCTGCAAGCCGGACGCGGCCTGCGTGGTGCCCTGGATGATGGCGCGCAGCGGCGCCACGGCCTGCTGTGAGGCAGCGAACTTCAGGCCCTCGTCCGCGGCCCTGCCGAACTCCGTGGCGAGCCCCGCGAGCTGCGTACGCAGGGGCAGCAGGTTGGTGATCGCCGCCTTGACGTCACCCGCGAACTGGGCGAAGAACGCCTGTTGTATGGACTGCTGGACCCGGTTCAGCTCCGGCGCCAGATCCCGGACAGCGGTGACGGCCTGCTGCGCGGCCGGGGCCAGCTTCTCCAGCGCCTTCTGAAACGCTGCCGCGTTCCCGGACAGTGCCGCCGACAGAGCGTCGGAGACACCGAGCACGGCAAGCCGCAGCGTGCCCATGGCCACCTGAGCCCCGGCAATCGCGGCCGGGAACGCCGCGATGATGCCGGCCGCCGGGGCGAGAGCCGCCGTGAACGCGGCGATGCCTGACGCTGCCCCCGCCGCAGCGATACCGATAGCGCCGAGGCCGAGCAGGCTGCTCAGCGATGAGCTGATACGGCCGGCGACCCCGCCGAGCCCGGCGAGGGAGCGGCCGAGCCGGTCCGTGTCGACGTCAGTGTTGACCGTGACATCGGGCGGCCGGTGCGCACGTATCCGCGCGTCCAAGCCGTCCAGGTCGGGGACGACCCGAACCGTGATCTCTTCACCGGCGAGCGCCGCGCGGAGCCGCTCAACGAACCCCGTCAGGTCCGGGGCCACCGGAATGTTGATCGAGTCGAGCGAGCGGAGCCCGGTAAGGAGCTGCGCGTCGAAGCGGCTCAGGTCCGGGGCAACCCGGACGGTGACCGCGGCAGCGTTGAGGCCTCGCTGAATGTTGCGCCGGATCTGGTCCCCGGCGTTGCGCGTCGCGCGGTCAAGGGCCCGCTGGATCCGTATGCCGAGGTCGCGCGCATCGGCCACCACCCCGCTGTCGTCCAGCGTGATGGTTATCCGGGCGCTGCCGTAATCCTCATCGTCGCCTGCTGGCGTGGACACCGGGCAACCTCCGCTTGCGCGATTGGTTGCCCGGCCCAGAACCAGCGGCTACAGCAGCACCTACAGCCCTGCCGTGATCTCCAGATTATCCGCCTACCTGCGGCCCTGTAGGCGTGCGTCCTCGGCCGCGGCCTGCGACATGAGAGCCCGGGCCTGGCTCGCATCCACGCCGGCCGCACCGCGCGGCCGTCCTCCCCCGGCCGGCCGCCGACGCATCCCCTTGGGCGGGGCGTACAACTGGGCACGGTTGCGCGCCCGGGCCGCGTCGTCCTCGGCCGCCATGTCCATAGCGGCCTCAGCGGCGTTCAGGAGCCGTCTCAGCGGCCACGTGTGGGGGTCGATGCCCTGGAGGGCGAGACTCCCGTCCCACGCTTCCCAGCCTGCCGCGACGGAGTCGAGGATGCGACAGACGACGTAGTAGGGCGGCTACCACCACCGAACAGCTCGACCACCCATTCCAGGAGTTCCACGATCACGCGGGTAGGCAGGCGGAACGCATCCACCACCCGGGCGCCCTGGTGCTGGGCCGCGTACTCCTCGGCGTCGTCCAGGTCGCGGAACGTCTCCAGCGTCTTACCGTCCTTGACGACGTTCAGACGCAGGATGAGCTCCGCGGAGTCCTCCAGCATCTGCCGGGCCAGGAACAGGCGCAGCGCACGGACGGTTCGGCGCACGTCTGCCGGGTCGGCGTCGACGAGGTTGTCCATGTCGACACCCTTCGCCTTCTGCGCTTCCCGCAGCTCGACATAGGCGTCCATGAACTCGTCCCCGAAGACCTCGGGTTGGAACTCCAGCTTGGTCCCGCCGATGTCGGCAACGTGCGGCTCAGTGTTGAGCGCGAATGTGCGAGTGGCCACGGATCTGCCCTTGTCTCCCGCTCCTCGCCCGGCCCAAAACCAGCGGCGTACCGCGAAGCGTAGTCGCCCCACGGTTGCCGCCTTTTCACACCACAGGCATCCCCCGCAGTCGTGCCGGGATTCAGTCGAGACCGAGGCTGCTCAGGGCCGTGGTCCAGTCGGTGACGATGGCATGCTGAGCGGCGGCGAGGGTGACCTTGCCGGAGCAGACCGCGGTGTGCAGCTTCGTCTCCACCGGGTCCTTCCGGTTGTTGACCCCAGCACCGGACTTGTGGCCGGGGTCGGCGGGTTCGACCCAGAGATTGCGGGGGTCGTTGGGGTCGCCCCCGAGCTGGAGGCTAATGAGGTGGTCGTATTCGGCGTCGCCCATGCGGCCCCTGTAGCCATACGAGAGGGCGTTCAGCCTCTTCTCCTTGCCGGTGACGTACGTGGACGGGCGGATGCCGGAGGTGTAGCCGCCCTTGCGGCAGATCGTGGACTTCACGTTCGCCTGGGTGACGGCCGGGGAGATCGCGCCGGGCGTGCACGCCGGATCCTCCAGCGGCTCACCTTTCTCGTACCGGTAGTGACAGCTGCCCGCCGGGGGCTGCTGCTGCACGGTGTATTTGGTCTGTGGGCCCGCACCGACCGGGATCGCCCGCCCGGACGACCCACTTGCCCCTGTATTCGATGAACTTGGGGCTGGCGTCTGGCCCACCGCTCCGGCTGAGCCAGTGCCCAGCTTGGGCGTGCAGCCCGCCAGGAACAGCGCGGCGAGCAGCGCCGAGGACGCGGTGCGGACAACGGATCTCATGTCGTGGACCCCTTACAGGTGGGCAGTTGCTGAGCAGATGCTGCCCCATCGCGTTGCTGCCCCACCGCGCGGGGTTCGGCGCGAAGTTACCGACCCAACCGCAACGCTCTGGCCATGAAGTTGTTGGGGCGGGTCCCGGGATGCCGTACGAACGCGGAGAACACGACCCGGCCGTCAACCTCGAAGCGCAGCGCCCTCGCGCGGCGCGGGCGGATGATGTGGGGCCTGGTGCCGTCGAGTACGAAACGGACCGCGGGGTGGTCGCACACGATGACGCCCTTTAGGCCGCGCGGCCCGTCCTGGACCTTCCAGGTGATGTACTCACCCATGGAGCCGGGCGCCTCCCGCTCAGCGATCCGGGCCACGCGCTCCGTCCGCTCCCGGAGCTTGCGCTCCACTCGGCCGCCCCGTCGGCGCAGCAACCGGGCGATGCGCCCGGGCTCGATACGAACCTCAACGCTCACGCCGCACTCCCCTCGAACACGGGGCACGGGTCACAGCCCGGCAGCGCCACGGTGACGCGCTGCTCGATACCGACACAGCCGCCCTGCGGGCCCACGACCCGCGAGGCACCGAGTACGAACTTCCGGCCGCGGCGCCCACCGCCGGTGCGGGGCACGCAGCACAGCAGCGCGTTGTACACGGTGAAGGCGTCCACGTGGAGGACCCGCGCGGCGGCCTCCTGCTCCTCACAGGAGGGCGGGCAGCCTTCCTCGGTGGGACCCGGCGCGCACCGCAGCAGCGTGACCACCAGCTCCACCGCCGTCACCGGCAGCGGCGCGCACTCCCGCAAGTCCCGCACCGTACGGTCCTCCGACGGGAACGTGCTGGTGGTCGACGGGTAGATGCGCGCCACGGACACCGACAACTGGCCCCCGGCCTCACCCGTGCACGGGTCCTCACACCCATCCCAGGCAACGGCGCCCGGCACGACGCAGGTCCGGCAGTCCGGGCACGGCGGCTGCCCCTCCACCTTCGTCGCGGTCTCCTCCAGCGCGGCACACACGCAGCCGAGGACAGCGTCCGCGAGGTCATGGATAGCGAGCGGCTGCAACGCCATACGTCCCCCCCTCCCTTACGGCCAGACCTGGAAGCGCGGGCGCTTGAAGTCCGGTGAGTAGACACGGCTCGGGCTCGTCTGCCGGTAGGGGTTGACGGACACGAGCCAGGCGTCGACCAGCGGCAGCCCGGTACGCATCTCGGAGTAGAGGAGCGTCGGGTCAGCGAACTCCAGCTCCACGCCCTGCCGCTGCACCCGGGTGAGGTTCTTGTTGCTGCTCGCCTTGCAGCCGCAGCCGCCACCGCACCCCTTGAGGTAGTGGCACACCAGCTCAGAGAACGCGGCGATGGCCGCCTCGTCGAGCGGCATCCCTATTCGGTACGTAACGCAGAACGTGCCCGGCTCCCCGCACGGTGCGGCCATGTCCTGGCAGTCCGGCCAACAGCCGCCGTCGGTACGGACGAGCAGCCCACCGGCGTCCACCCGGTACGCGTCTGCCGGCAGCGTCTGCCCGTCGAGCTCCACGGCCATGATGTCGTGCACCGGGCCTTCCAGGCGCACCTCGCACAACTCCCCGCAGGAGCAATCGGACTTGCAGCCGCACACCGACGCGTTGCGCCATGCCCCGTCCGTGCCTATGTACGGAATCCACCCACCGGTGCTCGCCCCGGCCTGAAAGGAGACCGGCGAGGACTCCAGACAGGAGCGGCGGCACGGGCGCACGGTGTACGGGCAGGACGGCCCCCACCGGCGACCGGACAGGTTGAACAGGATGGTGGTGGCGACGCTCCGCCACCGGTCTATCTCCGCCTGGTCGGCATCGTCGGCGGACGAGCAGCACGACGGTTCGAACGGCCACGGCCCGCACGGTCCCGGGTGAAGCATCAGCGCCTCCCGCGCTTCTCGTACGGACTGGGGTCGGGGAACGCGGCGCGGATGTGCCGGCCGACGGCCCCGTTGTGGAAGGAGTCGGGCATGGTCGACAGGAACGGGGAGGCGGCGTCGAACTGGGGGCCACGGCGGGCGATCTTGACGTCCCGCATCTGGATGCCGGTGACGCCATTGAGGACCCCGTACACGGTCCGCTTGTGGACGTCGTGACCCTGCCCGACCTCCAGGGCGCGCAGCATGCCCGCCTTGTGGACTGGCAGCGGCACGTGCAGCTCGAACGACGCCGGGTCCTCATACCCAAGGCCGACGAGGAAGGCGTGCGTCTCCCGCATCGCTGCCACATATGCGCTGGAGCGTGCCCCGTACTGGCCGAACACCTCCCGTACCGGGCCGCGGTGGAACACCGGGAACGGCGACGGCTGCGGGCTCATGATGAAGAAGTCATCGTTCGCCCACAGGAACGGGTCGGAGATCGCCGGGTGCTCGCACGCGGCCCGCATCGCCGTGGTGGTGTTGACGTACGCGGGGGTAGTCCGCTGGTCGGTAGGGATATGGCGGGTGTCGGCCCACCATGGCCGGTATCCGACGATCCACACCTGCCGGTGCGGGATGTGGGCCGCCCACGAGCGCAGCGCGTACCGCAGCTGCTCGTTGTTGGCCCCCTCCCGCACCGGAACGACGATGTCCGGCAGCTCCATTACGAGGCGAGGGACATGGAGTCGCAGGTCACCGGCACGTAGTCACAGGACGGCTCTGGCGGCGCCACGGTCGTGATGAACGTACGGCGGTGGCAGGACGCGTCCAGCGGGGTGAGCATCGGCCCCGGCGTGCCGGCCGCGTCGATCGGCTGCACGTCGTACGGGCCCACACCCCAGGATCCGCCCGCGCGGGTGGAGCCGGTGATCTGGAGGGTGACCGCCTCGGACCCGATCTCCAAGTCGCCGATGATTCCGTTGGTGACCCACGGCATCACCCAGTACAGCCACTGTCCTTGGGCGCCCTCGGCGCACTCCTCGCCCAGCACCTCCGCCCAGAGCTCAAGGGCAAAGCCCGTGTTGCACTGGATGGAGCAGGTGTCGAAGCCGATCGGCTGGCCGTCGTAGCCGAGGTACACCGGGTTGCCGGTGAGGATCTCGATCATCTCCGGGGACACGGAGAACACGTTGAGTTCCAGGTCCAGCCCGTTGAACGTGGGGCAGCCCCTCTTGAACCCGCAGATCTTGCCGTTGGCGGCCTTGTACTGGATGTCGTCGCCGTCGTCGGAGTTGACGTTCATGGCGAGGCTGCTGAAGCACTCGAACACGTAGCCGTTGTCGTCGCCGCAGACGGGGTTACCGCACTGGTCGACGCGCGTGATCCGCATCACGTCGGCGTTTGCGATCAGGGGACAGGACATGGGCCGTAGCTCCCTTTGTTGCAAAGGAGCCAGGCCCTAAACCATCGGCGTTATCGAACAGGATAGCTGCGGTGGATCACGCGGCCGATGCTTCAACCACCCGTGACAGCAGCGCCTGCACGGCTTCCACCCACTGCTTGGTCTCCGCGCTCATCTGGTCCGTGAGGAACGCGCTCCGGGACAGCGAGGAGGCGACAGCCGCGGCCCGGCGCTCCCCGTCCGGGTACAGCTCCCTGATCGCCTCCACCCACGAGCGGACGTCGGCCCGGTCGATGAACGTGCCCGCGTCCCCGAGGGCCTCCCGCAGGCCCGGGGTGGGGTGGGCGATGACGGGGATACCGGAGGCGAGGGCCTCCACCGCGGCCATGCCGTAGCTCTCGTACACGCTGGGCATCATCAGCACCCGCGTGTGTGCCCACACGTCGGTGCGCATGTCGGAGGTCTGGGGGATGATCCGCATGTTCCGCAGCACCGGCCGCAGGATCTGTTTGCCGTGGCCGCCGGTGACGCCGAGGAAGGGAAGGGTGCGGAGATTGGCCGCCGCGCCCCTCCACGTGTCCACGCCCTTGTGCCTGTTGAGGTTGACCAGCGTGACCCGGTCCCCCGTCGTCGGGGCGCGGTGTTCCTCCGGGATCACCGGCGGGTGGACCACAAGGTGCGGGATGTGCTCCACCTCGAGGTAGCGGGGGGCCAGGGAGCGGCGTACCCACTCCGTGTTGTAGACCACCAGGTCCGGCCACAACGCGAGGGGGCGTGCCGCGATGTCGAAGTCGGAGTGCACGACGAGCACGGATTTCGTCCTGAGCTCCTTGGACAGGGCGACGGAGCTCTCGGCGAAGTCGTGGTGTGACAGGAGGATGCGCGGCCTCATGGCCCGGATCGCCGCACCTGCGGCGCCGGGGTCCAGCGCGGCGTAGGGGACGCCGTCCACGTCCCACAGCGGGGGCGCCTCGGGCATTGCGGAGCACACCACCAGCACGTCAAGGCCCGCGTCGCGCAGGGCCCGCATCATCGTGTGGAGCATCGTCTCCGACCCAGCACGCCGGTACGGCACACCGAAGTGGATCCAGGCCACAACGTCCGGTGACCGCTCATGCAGGGCGCCCACAGCAGCGGCCGGGGCCGGAGCGAGCGGTTCAACGGCGCCTGGCCGTACCAGGCTGGCGCACGCGGCCTCGAACTCCCGCAGGATGCCTGCACAGTCCAGGCCCGCAGCGTGCTCCCGGGCCTTGGCCGAGGCCTCGGCGTAGACGCCCGGGTCCGTCAGGCGGCGCAGCTCCTCAACCCACCGGTCGATGTCCTCACGCGGAATGTACGTAGCGGCATCCCCGAGCGCCTCGCGCAGGCCCGGCAGCGGGGAGGCCAGGACGGGGATGCCGGACAGCATGGCCTCAACACCGGCCCGCCCGTAGGACTCAACCGTGGACGGCATCAGCAGCACACGGCTACGGGCGTACACCTGGCGCGGGTCGGTGCGGTCGATCAGCTCCACGTTCCGCGGCATCCTCGCCGGGACGCGGCCCACGGTCTTCACCACCAGGAACCGCGTGTCGGGCATGCGGGCGGCCACTTGGGCGAGCACGTCCGCTCCCTTGGCGACCGTGGCCCCGTTCAGGGTGACCATGTCCCCCGGCGTCGTGCCGTACCGGCTCGGGTCGATGGGTGGCGGCAGGACGATGGCCGGACCCGCGAACTGCGGGTAGTGGTCCCGGCATGCCTGTGACGGGAACCAGGCCAGAGCCGGGCTGCCGAGGTCCCGGTTCCCGGACATGCCGTGCACCATCAGCAGGTGCGGCACCCTCCAGAGGTGGCGCACGATCAGCGTGGCCCGCCGGTCCCCATGGTGGGTGATGACGAGGTGCGGCCGGCCTGCGTGGATGGCGTTGCGCCAGTTGCCCAGCGGCCACACCTGCACCCCGTCCTCCATGCGCGGCCTGCCGGACTGGCGGCCCGTGGTGACCACCTGCACCGTGTGCCCGGCCTTGACGAGGCCCCGCAGGTACTCGCGGGTGGTGATGACCGCACCCGTGGGAGGCACCTGCCCGTACGTCGGCAGGACGGCCAGGATGCGCATACGGTGGTCTCCGTTCTGGTGGTGCCGTGTTCTCCCTCGGGGCGGTGAGGGGCGTCAGTCGGTGTCCGCGTAGAGGTGCTCGGTCCAATGGACGATGAAGTCCGCGTCAGCAGCGACGCCGCTGAAGATGAGGGAGCCGTCGAGCTGCAAGTCGTACGTGTCGCCGTCCACGCCCCATGTGAGGGTGACTCCGGCCGGAACGGTTACGTCATCGCTCCATGCCGTCGGGCCCGAGGTGCTCGTCGCGCCGGCACCGACAGCGCGGACACGTACCTCGCCGGCGAGCACGGTCAGCGTGACCGACTGCACGTCCAACTGGTCGTCGAAGTCGGGGCTGGCCTGGGTGCCGGTGTAGCGCTTGATACGGGGCCTTACGCGGTTGTGCGGCACGGCCTGGGCAACCGGGGTGATGTCCGAAGCGCAGGGGATGAGCCGAGCCGGATCGGGCGCCGGGACGACGGCACCGGACGCGTCGGTCCACCGTTCCGAGACCGAGCCGTCGCAGTCGATCGTCACAATGCGCCGGTAATACTCGTCCGGCACGACGGTCTGAGCGGGCTCGAAGGTCAGCGTCTCGCCCGTGCCGACGTCGACAGCGGTCAGGGTCCCGTACTCGATCCCGGACGCCGGAAGCGCGCGGGAACGCACGTAGTAGGCGCACGTCTCGTTCGAGGTGACGATCCAGTTCCCGGCGAACGGGTCGGCGGTGTTGAGGGTGGCCGCGAGGTCGGACAGGAACGGCACAGCGCAGTTGTCCCAGCCGTCGGCCACGGGCGCCGGGAGCACATTCAAGCCGTTGATCAGCCAGGACGTGACGCGTACGTTCGGCCTCTCGCAGATGCCGGTGACCGTTCCGTTGATCGAGGACGTACCGCACGGGGTGCCCGCAGAGTTGTCGTACGAGGCATATCGGTAGCCGGGGATCTTGAAGCATTCGACGGCGATGTCCGTCGGGCAGTCGGCGCTGACCGTGCCGGCGGTTCCGCTCATAAGGTTCTCCGTCTCATGACGTGTTGGTGGGCTGCTTCCGCGACGGGGATGCTCTGGCCGCTCGGCTGCTACTGGTCGAGCGAGGAGATCCAGAACGCGACGGGCATGGCGGCCTGGAGGGCCAGCGGGCCGTTGGAGGTCTGAGCGACCCGGATAGCGAACAGGTCGCCGGGCTGCGCCTCGTACTCGGTGGCCACGGTCTGCTCGACGCCCAGGCCACCGTCGACGCCCATCTCCGTCTGAGAGACGATCACGGTGGTCGTCGCCCCGCGGATGTGAACGATCTGCAAGCCCCGCCAGCCCGCGCCACCCGCAGTCGGCTGCCCTGCCCAGCGGATTGCGGCGCCGATGCTGTAGACACCGGCCTTCCGGATCGTGAACCGGCCGGGCAGGGCCGGGTCCCAGAACTGGCCGTTGTCGTACTGCGCCTCTTGGAAAGGCACACCGGAGCCCGGCCAGCCGGTGAACTGGATCGGGTAGTCCGTTGTGCGCCGTACGCGGGCTCGTCGCGTGACTGGCCTGATTCCTGCCGTGGTCCCCACGGGGCAACCTCCCTTGTTGCAGACGGGGCCTGTGCCGGCCTCCCACCAGAGCGGCGGGAGGCCGACGGGCGGCGCTTACGCGTGCGTGGTCCACAGGACTTGCCACGTGGCCGCGGCCGGGTCGCCGTCGATGGTGAGCGTGCCGGTGAGCTCTGAATCGACCGTGTCCCCGTCGACGCCCCACGTGAGCGAGGTGCCGGCCGGGACAGTGAGGGGGCCCTCGGCGGTCGTCACGGTGACGGAGCCGCTGTAGACGAGCAGGGTCACGGACTGCGTCCCGGCGTTGGCCGCCAGGTCCCAATCCGTGTTCTGCGTGCCGTGCGGGACCACGGCCTTCTGTGGGGCGGTGACCGGGCACAGGCCGACCGTGCCCGTCGGGGCGTAGGCGGTGACGCCGTCGAGGGCGGTGTCCGCGGTGGTGACCGTGCCGGCCTCGTCGATAGCCAGGCGCCGCAGGAACGGGGTCACGGTGCCGTCTGCGGCGACGTCGCACAGCTCGATCACCTCGTAGTCGGTCACCTCGGCGGGGCACACGCCGACGGTGCCGGTCGGGGTGTACGCCGTGGTGCCGTCGAGCGTGGTGTCCGTGACGGTCGTGTTGCCCGTGCTGTCGACGGACACGCGGCGCATGAATGGCGTCGCGGTCCCGTCGGCCGCGGTGTCGCACAGGATCTCGTACTCGCGATCCGGCGCGCTGCTGGAGATGGATCCACCGGTTCCAGACATGGGGCTCCTCACAAGGGGCGTTGAAAGGGGGCGGGCGGGGGGTCAGGGGCGTTCGGTCCAGGAGACGGCGACGGTGTCCCCGTCCGTGGTCGTCACAGAGAGCGGCCCGGTGAGCTCGTCCGAGCCCGCGGCCACGTCTGGGAGAGCGGACCAGGTCACGGACTCCCCGCCGTACACGCGGGAAGTGCCCGAGGCGGTGGTCACCGAGGGGCCCGCGGTGCCGGCGGCGATGACGGTCACGGTGACCGACTCCACGGTCCCCGTGGCCGCCGCGAACACGTCGAACGTCGTGGGGTCGGTGAGGACCTGGCGGTGGGTGGACGCCGTCTGCGTCGTGACGGGCGGCGTGGTCGTGTCGCCGGTGCAGACCGTCACCGTGCCCGTCGGCGTGTAGGCGGTGGCGCCGTCGAGGGCGAGGTCTGCCGTGCTGGACAGCGTGCCGTCCTGCGCGTGGACGAAGCGGCGCAGGAACGCGGTGCTCGTGCCGTCGGCGGCGACGTCGCACAGCGTGACGTACTCGACGTCCGTGATCGGGTCGGTGGTGGTCCCGGTGCCGTTGCTGACGAGGATCGGCCCGCAGCATCCACTCATAGCGTGACTCCCGTTGTGTAGGCGACCGTCGTGGTGCCGGTGTTCGCGGTGATGGTGAGCGGCCCCATGAGCCGCGCGTCCTCGTCCTTGTCGATCGCCCACGTGACGGACTCGCCCTGGAAGAGGGTTGACGCGCCGTCGACCGTGCTAATGGTCCCGGTGCCGGTGTGGGCGGTCGCCGTCACCGACCTGAGCGTCGGGTGCGCGGCGGCATCCCACGTCTCGCCAGCGGCGAGCTGCACGCGGCGGGCCTGCACGGCGGTCGCGGGCTCGGCGCCGAGGTCGCCGGCGTCGCAGTCGACCGGGGCAACCGGCGTGTACGTGGCGGACAGGTCCGCGGTGTAGGTGCCGAGGCTGGTGACGGCGCCGGTGCAGTCGACGCCGAGGAGCTCCACATAGTCGACGTCACCCACGCCGTCGCCGTCGGTGTCGTCACACCGGCAGGCATGGAGCACCGACTGCGCCGAGCAGGGCTCAGCAGGACCGCACACGCCGACCGTGCCGGACGGGGTGTACGGCTGCCCGTCGAGGGTGTAGTCCGTGTGGCCGGTGATCTGGCCGCTCGTGTCGCGCTGGTAGTCCCGGACGAACTCCGTCACGGTGCCATCGGTGGCGGTGTCGCACAGGATCGTGACGTCCTGCTCCGGCAGCGTGGTCCCGGTGCCGGAGCCGCCGCATGCGCCGACCGTCCCCGTCACGGTGTGCGGAGTGAGACCGTCCAGCTCCAGGTCTTCCACGATGTGCTGGCCCGCGCCGATCGTGATTCTCCGGAGGAACGCCCCGGAGGCGTCGCACAGCATGTACGTCTGCGTCTCGACGCACCCGTACTCGCAGTCCACGGGCGACACGGGCCCGTACGGCTGCGAGGGATCGCCCTGATAGGTGAGGACGAGTTCGGTGGAGCCGTCGGCGCGCACGCACCACAGCTCGTTGTACGTCTGGTCTGCTGTGCCGTCCCCGTCGGTGTCGTCGCAGCGCTGCACACAGATCGTGTCCACACAGCCGGTGTCACACGGGCCCGCATCGGCCGGGGCCGGGCCGGGCGTGAACGTGCCGGTGGCCGGGTCGATCCAGCCGACGACTTCCGGATCGGGTGCCGTCTCGCCGCACTCCACGCAGCCGGACCGTACGACGAGGAGGACCGTGGTCCCGTCCTGGCGGCACAGCGGCGTGGAGGCGATCGACGGAGCGCAGCACGTGGTGACGTTGACCTCGACCGGCTCACCGCCTGGGCCGGGCGCGCAAGGAACAGGCTCGATCGCCATCGCTCATCCCTCCCGGTGTGCCATGCGGTGGTGCATGTCCCGGCCGCGTCGGGTGTCGAAGTCGCGGGAGCACACGTCACACGGCCAGGGGCCAGCGCCGAACGGCTCGGCGTCCAACGGCGGCGCGCTGCTGTCCCCTCCGGCAGCAGCGTCCGGGACCGGCTGCGCGGCGGCGTCCTCGGCGGCCTGGACGGTCGCCGGGTCGGTGGCCGCCGCATGCTCCGGCTCGGGCAGCGGGACCGCGTCCGGCCCGTACGCGGAGTCCGGCACGGGCGGCAGCGGCTCCCCGGGCACGGCCGTCAGCCACGGAGCGGCCTCGTCCTCCGTCGGCGACACGTACCGGTGGCCGTCCACGAGGGAGCCGATCAGCAGCTCTTCGGGGATATGGACGAACAGGTGCGGGGGCACCGCGAACTCGGTGATCGAGCACGTGCGCACCTTGGGGGTCTGGGCGACCGCCCACCGGGCGAAGTCCACGCGCAGTGCCCGGGTGGGCTGAACCTTGATCATGTTCACGGGCACAGCACCACCCGGATCGCTGCCGCTTCACAGCAAGCGACCTCGACCACGAACGAGCGTTCGGCGAGCACGAACCGGTCGTTGGTCTGGATGCGGAAGCTCTCGGCGTCCGTGTCCGGGATGACCGCTGGGGCCTCGCGACGGACCCGGATCGGGCCGGTGATGAACAGCCAGGCCTCGCCGGCCGGGGCCTGCGTGCAGTCCGGAGGGCCCACGTTCACCGAGTAGCCGCTGCCCATGACCACGCAGTTGCCCATGAGGGTGCGCGGGATGCCGCCCTCCATGTGCACGACGTTGCAGCAGCCGAGCAGCGCGGCGGCTCCGGCCGGCACGTGCAGGACGCCCTGCCCGCCGTACGTCTCAGTGAGCCAGCCCTCCAGGGCGGCCACGCCCTGCGCGATGGACACAGCCCCGGCGGTGGGGGTGAGGTCCGCGGCCATGGTGCACAGCACGTCCCGCGCGAACCACTCCTCAAGGGCGCGCTGCTCCCCCATGCGCAGGGTTTCGCGGGCGTGCTGGACTGCCTCCTCGTACGGCCATCCGACGGTGGAGCAGGTGGCCCCGGCGTAGATGGTGATGGGCGAGGCGGTACACACCCCGGGCCGCTCGAAGGTCTTCGTGGCCGGGCCCGGGGTGGTGCTGTCCTCCGGGCACCACTCCCAGTCATGGGCGGCAGCGCACGAGAGCGGCATCCACTCCGTGCCGAGGAGATCGTGCACGTCCTCCACGTCGATGATGTCGACGCAGCCGCCGAGGATGCCGTGCGGCAGCGGTGTGCCGGGGATGGCATCAACGCGCTTACGGAGTCCGGCTGCTGGCATCTGCCTCACCTCCTCTCATCCGGGCAGCCCCGGCCGGGCAGAGGGCCGGGGCTGCTGTCGGTGAAGGGGGTCAGCTGCTGCCAGCGGCGCAGACGAGTTCCAGCTGAGCGCCGGTGGCACCGTCCGGGCAGACCGGCACGGTGACGAGGCGGGTGTCCACCGACCTGTCGACGAGGGCGACGCACTCCTCCGCGAAGAGCGCGGTGTAGTCGTTGGTCTGGAACTTCGTGCTGTCGTGCACGACGCCCAGGTTGACCTCCTCGCCGCGGCCGATCTGGATGCTGCCGGAGGGGTACATGAGGAACTGGACGGTGGCGGGCCACTCGGTGGCCGCGGTGGCGCCGCCGATGTCGGCCGGGACAGCCGGGGTCAGGCCGCGGGCGAACTGCACGCGCACGCCCAGGGTGCTGAACACGTCCTGGATGCAGGTCGGGGACAGGTCGCAGATGTTGACGCCGTTCTGCCGGGCCAGGTCGCCGAGGAAGAGGTTGCGGCTCCACCAGGGGAACACGACCTCCAGCGCGATGCTCTCGCACAGGCTGTGACGCTCGATCATGTCCGCGGCCTGGAGCGCGACGGCGTTGTAGATGGCGGACAGGGCACCGAAGGTCGGGGCGAGGATGACCGGCGTGGCGGTGTTGAGGGCCGCCTGGAACAGCTGCTGCTTGATGCGGATCTCGTGCGCGACCATCGCGTTGCGCAGGTACCAGGCCACCAGCTCCGGGAAGTGCCGCTGAGTCAGGATTCCCGCCTCCAAGCAGACACCGACGGCGTCACAGCGCACCTCGACCGGGTCCGGGCAGGGGATCGTGTAACACGGTTTGGTGGCGCCGGATATGTCATCGCTCTCCGTGTGCAACCACGTCAGCGACGACACGTCCAGGGACAACGGCTTGTAGTAGCGCAGGCCACCGCGCGAGAGCTGGATTTCCGGGGCGTCCCACAGCATCTCCGGGCAGGCCACGCCGGTGATGTCGTACAACGTCTCGCTGGGCGCGCACCAGCCGCCGGAGGCGACGAGGTCACCCTGCGGGAGCCGCGCCTGGTCCTGCGCGGCGATGGCAACCGTGGTGCCCTCCGGCGCGCTGCTGGAGTCGGTGACGACCAGGTTGGAGGAGAACGGGTGCCGGTAGGAGATGACCTGGCCCGTGCCGCCGCCCGCGGTCTTGAGGGCGTTGGCGCGGCTGATGATGCCGGTCACGACCTGCCCGAAGTCCAGCGGGGCGCCCGGGGTGTAGCCGGGAACGTCCACGGCCGCGGTGATGGTGGTGCCCGGGGCCGGCGGCTCGGGGAGCACGCGCGGCTGCTGGGCGCGCACGGAGGCGAGGTTGAGGGCCGGGCGGCGCACCAGGGAGGAGGACGCGGTCACGACCGGCTCCGGCTCCGGGGCGGGCTCCGGCTCGGTCGGGGTCTCCTCGGCGACGGGCTCCGGCTCGGCCGGGACGGCGTTCGGGTCGTCGCCACGAACCTGCGCGGCGAGCTGCTCGATCTCCGCAGCGGCTGCCTTGGCGGCGGTGACGCGGTCATTCTGCTCCGTGCGCATGGCCTCCACACCGGAGGCGAGGGCGCGGAGTTCGTCGATGTCCTTCTGCGTGACGAGGCTGGACGTTGCCTTGGCGTCGAAGGCCTGGACGGCACCCTCAAGGGCCGCAGCAAGCTGCTCGTCGTCCAGGGAGGTGAGGTCGTCGGGGAGCTCGAACGGCTCGGGCATCTGTAGGACTCCTGATGCTTCGCAGGAGTCAGGCCCTAAACCATCGACTGCCAGGCATATTAGCCGAAGAGGCGGCCAGCTCTGTGTGTCAAGCCGACCGCCTATGCGGTGTTCTCACGCCTCGGTGGGCGCGGCTTCGGTCGGGGCGGCTTCGGTCGGGGCGGCGCCGCGGGGAAGCACGACGCTGCCGGGGTAGCTACGGGAAACGCTGTCCGCGAGGGGCTTATTGCTGCTGGTGAAAGCGACGCGGCCGTTTCCGTCGTTGAGGATCACCTGATATGTGGTCCTGGATGGGCGGGCGGCGGAGCCTGCGCCCGGGGACCGTTTGCGGTTGCCGCCGCAGCCACATCCCATGATGAGCCCTCCCTTTTACTTCTTGGCGGCTTCGCGGACGGTGCGGCCGTCGCCGCGTGCGGCCATGGCGTCCGCGGTGGTCTTGTACGGGGTGGGCCCGAACACCCGCTTCCCGGAGGCGTCGATGACCTCGTACTGCGTCTTGTTCTTGTTACAGGCGCACGGCATGGGTCAGTTCCTTTCTGGCTGCGGGGCAGCACTGGCGGCGAGCTCGGCGCGGACGGGTGCGAGCCGGGCTGTGAGTTCCGCGAGTTCGGCGCGGGCGGCTGCGGCTCGCTCCTGTTCGCGGGTCCTGAGGGCGTCGGAGAACTGGTCGAGGAACGCGGGCTCCAGCAGCGCGGCGGTGACCTCCCCGACGGCGCTCACGGCTGGGGCCTCGTCGCTGGTGCGGGTGTGCTCGGGTTCGGGTTCGTCGGCCGGTGCCGGGTGCTCTGCTACGGCGGGGCTGTTCTCGTGGATGGCGGCTGCGGCGGCGGTCAGTGCGAGGTTGGACCGGTCGACGACGGCGGCAGCGGTGAGCGGGGAGGAGTGGCCGGGCACCGGCACGGAAAGCACGGCCTTGAGCTGCCAGCGGCCGTCATTGCCCTGCGTCATGTGATAGCTCGGCTGGCAGGCCTGGAACACGGTTCGGTCCCACTGGGACAGCCAAGGGGCGGCGGCGCCGGAGAACCACATGCCTCCCTCGTTCATGCCGACGGTGACGACTGCCCCCACGGTGCGGGAGTCGTCGAACTGGCAGACGGCGGTCTCGCACTCGAAGCCGTCGCGGTGGTGCCCCACGTTCATCGTCATCGCACCCGCGCGAACCTCCGACCCGTCGTCCAGGAGGAACTGCGTGCGCAGGAAGTGACTCAGGTCCAGGCCGCGCGCGGCGAGCTTCTCGATGGTGACCTTCTTGCCGTGCACGGCGTGCGGCACGCCGCGTTGTGCCACCCACCCGTACGCGCGGCCGTCAACGATGTGGACACCGCCACTCCCCGGGGGCAGCTCCTCGGGGGTGGGCTCGGCGAACCATGCGGCCGGCATCGGCTTCTCGGTCTGCATCACCTGCCACGCGGAGGCGAGGATCTCGGCGGCCCGCTGGTCGTACAGGGCGTCAGCGTCTGCGTCCGCTGCTGCGGTGGCTTCCCCCTCCGGGATCGTGGAGGGCCCGACGTAGAGTCCGCGGGTGAGGCGCACCACGTGCCCGTCGTCCAGGGCGCGCGCCAGATGGCTGCGCACGGCGTCCACGCTGAGAGCGAGCGCGTTCGCGACGTGCGGGGCACTGACCGGCGTGGGGGAGCTGCACACGTAGGTGATGACCCGCTGGTGGTCATCCCCGGAGGCGGCCACGATGGGCGCGGCGGCGGCCTGCTGCTCCTCGGGCGGGTCGAGCACGATGCGGGCCTTGTCGTAGGCGGGCATCGCTACGAGGGTCGCGCCCCGCACGCGGGCGCGGGTGATGCGCACCAGGAAGTCACCGGCGTGCTCTTCATGGAAGACGACACCGGCCTCCGGGTCGTCGGTGTCCCCGGCGGCGGCGGTGAGTTCCTCGGGGAACACGCGGCGCGCGGTCGCCGCGGATATGCGTCCGCCGGGGCTGGTGAACAGCAGGGTGGAGCGGGCGCTGTGGGCCATCTCGATGCCGGAGGCCGTCCACTCCGCGCGGCTGCGGCCGGTGATCATCCATGAGCCGTCGTCCAGGCGCATGACGGAGGCGGACGCGAACGATGCCGCGAGCGCTATCGGCTCCTCATCGCCCTCGCCGGGTGTGGTGGTCGTGTCCACGAGCTGCACGCTCACGTCGTCCAGGTCCACGGACACCCCGAGCGGGGCATTCTGGTCCAGGAGCAGCGCGGCGTCGTATCCGGCGGGCTGCGTCAGGTAGAGGACGCCGTTGCCGGTGAGTCGGTCCCCGTCCCGGCCAAGGGTCTGGAAGGAGCCAGCGAGTTCGGCGCCGTTGTGGCCCTCGCCCATGGCTTCCGCGTACTGGAGGGGCCAGGGCCCGGCACCGTCCCAGTACAGGGCGCCGGAGGCGAAGACCCGGTTGTCGCCGGTCTCCTCGTTTTCGAACGCGAGCGCGGCACCGTCGGGGGTGGACCAGGTGCGCACCGGGGGCGGTGGCATCTCAGCCTCGGCAGGGGTAGCCATGGCGGCCTCCAAGTCTGGGCGTAGGGGTATGTCGGTGTGCTCGCCTGCGAAGGCCAGCCGTATGCGGTCGAAGGTGATCGGGCCCAGCCGGTCGAGCATGACCTTCAGGGGCCACCGGTCGCCCGTATACGCCCCGGTCACGTGCGCTGCCCAGGGGGAATGCTGGGCGGGCACTTCGGGGCGTTCGTGGGTGGACTCCAGCGCGTCATAGACGAGGTTATGCACGGTGGCCAGGCCGGGCCCGTCCTGGTCGCGGTCGTCGCCGACGGCCCACACCCATACGCCGTCCTCGCCGGGGTTCCAGTGGTTCACGCCGAACGCGCGGGCGGCCACCGGGGCGCCGAGGCCTTCCGCGCGGGCACGGATCAGGCCGGCGAGTTCGTTGCGCTGGTCGTCGGTCCAGTCGGCGCCCTCCCCCAGGTAGCACAGGGTCAGGTGCAGTTCCTCCGGTGGCTCGCCGTCCTCGAACGCGAGCCGCTCCACGTCTTCCTCGGAGGGCATGAGCGCGACCATGGCGCCCGTGTGTACCTCGGCGGCGGCCGTTACCTCGTCCATGACGTCCTTCCGGAGGATCGGGAGCGGGCTGGTGTCGAACGCGACGTGGAACCGCTCGGGGTCCTTCACGCCTGCTGCCTCCAGCGCGGGGCGCAGCACGCCGTTCGTCATGAGGACTGCGACCTTGTCGGCGGCCTTGATCAGCTGCCGTAGCGTGTCATCGTCCCGTGGATTCGAAAGTTCGCGCCCGACGGGCGCCTGAGTTTCGAAGGACGCGGTGCGCTCCGCGGTCGCCAGTACCAGCACGCACCGGCAGTTGCACGTGAGCTCCGGCGGCGCGGTCGGGTCTCCTGGGGCCTGCATGTCCACCCCGCCGACCTGGAACGCGTCACCAAGGAGGCGTACCTGTCCGTCGGCGTCACGGTGCGGGTCGCGTACCCGGCTGTCGCCCTGCGGGCTGTTGTGGATACGCCACTGCTTGACGAGCGGCCGGTCCGGGCCGGTCATCGCCTGAGCCGCCGCGAGCGTCGCGGAGTTCCAGGCGCGCGAGGACTCCGTCCGGGCAATGAGTTCCTCACGGGACGCGCCGAGCTGTACCCCCTCACGGTCGAACGCGGCACGCAGCCGGGCACGGAGCTGTTCCACGTCCTCGCCCGCGTTGAGGCCCTCGGCGAGTTCGCGGGTGGCGACCGTGGCCAGGCGTTCCCCTACGGCGTTCAGGAGGTGTTCGGTGCTGGTGACGTAGTCCCCGAGCTGCGCCGGAAGGGTGTCGTCGTCGTACCGGCCGGGCAGGTCGTCCCAGCCGTCCGGCAGGGTGTCCCCAACCTGCGTGGCGGCCGTCTCCGCGGCGGTCTCCGCGACGCCGAGGAGGCGCCGCATGAGCCGGGGAACACGCCGCGTCCACATGGAGGCGATACGGGAGACGCTGAACCGGGCCGCGACAAGCTCTGTGGCCGCGTCCAGGGCGGTGGCGTACTCCTCGGCGACCTCGGCCAGGATGGCGCGGACCTCGCGCGCTACGTCCTCCTCTGCGGCCTCCAGGGCGGCCTCCAGCTCGTCATCGTTCACGGCTGGTCTCCTGCTCGTTGGATAGGCGCAGCGTCAGTTCGGGCCACGGACTCGCTTCGGCCCGCAGGAGCGTGACGGACGCCACCGCCCAGTCGGACAGCGTGGTTTGGGTCCCCCGCGTGTTCATGGCGCCTTGGACGATGTCGGGTACGCCGACGAGCCGTCCGGCCGCGATGAGTTCGGCTGCGCTCGGTTCGGGAAACGGGACCTTGATCGGGTCTGCGGGCTCATCGGCCCACTGGATCTGCTGCTGGTCCAGGCGCCCGGTCCAGTGGACGTGCTGCCCCCGTAGCCGCAGGGAGGTGACACGGCCGACGCGCTGCCCGTGCAGCAAGACCGGGGAGTCGGCGAGCAGTGGCAGAGGGCTTGGAGTGCCGAAGACGATCCGCTTGCTCCTCATCGGAGTGTGCAGGACGGCAAGGATGCCCTCGATGGTGTGGCCCGCCGGGCTACTCAGCTCATCCTCATTCACGGCCGGCTCCCCCCTCGGTCGTCGGGGTCCTCGCAGATCGGGCACATGGCGTACGTGTGACTGCGGGTGACGCCCTGCGGCGTGAGGATGTGCAGGGTCGCGCAGACCAGGCTCATGGCCTTGCAACGCGGACAGAACTCCTCGCGGGCATCGCCCATGACCGGCGTGACGACCGGCTGTACGCGCGCTTCGCTCATGCGGCCATCGCCATACAGGAGTCGCGCAGCACGCGGGCGGTGTCCTCGTACGTGTGGGGGTGGCGGGCGGCGATGAGAGCGCGGGCGTAGTCATCCAGGAGCGCGGTGAGGCACTCCGGGTCCAGCCCGTACCGGGCGGCAATCTCCGGGACGCGGGCCCATGCGCCGTCCAAAAGGTGCCAGCTATCGACCTGGCTTTCGTCTACGGGGAAGACGGTGTGCAACTCGGCCGGCACGATCTCCCGGGCACGGGCCCGTTCGCTGCGCGGGCAGGCGGGCTTGTTCCGCAGGCGCTCCCCGGCGGCCTGGAGTGCGGCCCAGATCACGCCGTCCACGGCGGCTAGCACGCCGGGGCTCGGGATGGCGGCGGCGGCGAGGGTGTCCGGGATGCTGGTGGTCTCGCTTACGGGCAGGTTGGTCACGTTGCTCGGTGCCTCCTCGTCGTCGCCGCTCTGGCGGTCGCGTTCGCGGGTTTCGCTGGGGGTGGGCGCGTCCGCCTCGTCGAATCCGGTCTCCCGGCGCGCGGCGGCGGCGGAGATCAGGCCCTCCTTGAACGCCTCCAGGGCGGTGGCCGCGCGGTTGGCCTGGGCACGGAGCTGGCTGGTGTCGTACCAGACCAGCCACTCCCCGGCGTCCTCCACGTTCTGGTCTTCCAGCAGGGGGCGCAGCCACTGCGTGGTGAGGGCGTGCGCGATGAGGGCCAGGCGTGGCTCTACGCCGAGGCGAACTGCCTCGGCGGAGATAGCCCAGGCCGACCAATGGTTCGCGTCCGAGAGACCGAGCAAGATTTCTGCGGGGATTTCCAGGCCGTTGGCGAAGCGGCGGATGGCCTCCTCACGGAGCTTGATGGCGATCTCGTCAAAGTCGCTGTCGAACGTGACGAGGCGGATATCGCCGATGGCCTCCGCGGGCACTTCCAGGATGATCGGCACCGTGGCGGCGGCGGAGGTGGGTTCACGGATGGCCGTCTCGGCCACCTGCATGAACACCTCGATCAGGTCGTCCTGGGCGTCGGACTGGCCCGGCTGTGTGGGGAAGCGCACGCCCTTGGGAACCAGGAGCACGCCACGCCCGGTCAGTCGGCTGCGGGCGATGGCGGCGACGGCGGCGTTGAGGAGCTGGAGTTCCTCCAGCAGCACCAGGGAGGAGCGGATGGGGCTGTCTGCCTCGATGTGACGCCGGGGGTGGGGCTGCCACACCCGGATGGCCACGGGGGCGGTGTCGTCGGGGTTGTCCGGGTCGTACTCCGGGATCTTGATCTGCTCGCCATCGATCTCGGCGGTCATCTCCCCGTTGCCGCTGCGCACTTCTGAGGTGGACAGCACGCGCCACTCCTCGCCGGTGACGAGACCGGCGGCGTCCAGGGTGGGGCGGATGACGATCCAGCCCTCACCGGGCACGACGAGGTGGGGGCCGAAGTCCCCGAGGATCTGTGACTGGCCGTCCGGGCCGGTGGCGATGCGCTGGACGAGTTCCGCGGCGAGGTGGTCATCCGGGGCGCGCTCGATCGTGCCGTCCTCGGCGCGGCGGCCGGCGAATAGGGTCGCGCCGCTCATGGCGTTGCCGATCCAGGTGGCGGCGAACCGTACCTCGGGGGTGGCGTCGAAGAAGCGCCACGCTTCCTCTTGCCAGCCCTGGCCGCTGACACTGGCCGGGGTGACGGTGTTGCGGGTGGGCTTGCGGGTGTAGCGCGCGGCGGCGGCGGTGAGCTGTGCGGCCACGGGTCACCCGCCGAACGTGTCGTCGCGGCGGTTGAGGAGGGCCTGGACGCCCGCGACGGCGAACCACTCGATGCCGTGGATGAGGAGCGGGGCGTCGTGCCATGTGCCGGTTGCCAGCAGGTAGGTGGCGAGGACGGCGCCGGATATCCACCAGCCGAGGCAGTAGATGCAGCTGATGAGCTGTATGAGGAAGGCGCGCGGCTTGCTGTCCAGGTTGCGGGAGTGCCAGGCCGCGAGGCGCTCGCGGGCGGGGTCAAGGATCGAGTCGTGGACGCCGAGCTGCGTGGCTCGGTAGGCGGCGAATCCCAGTAGGGCGAGCACGGGCAGTGAGATCAACGGAACGCCCCCATGGTGAAAGGTCTCCTGGTACGGCGCACATGATAGGCCCGGTTCCGGAAATCTTGCGGCGTAGGCGCCTTTGTACAGAAATTATTCCTGTCGCTGCCGGTGCAGGTCTCGCCCACCCACGGGGCGTCTCGTGGGTAATTGGCCCCTGCTGTCGGCCCCGCGCCCTACCGTGGGGACATGGCTGATCGCATTGAGGACACCGGGGACGAGGAGCAGCCGACCGAGCGGTGCACCTGCGGCGCCGCCGGGGGTGCGCTGCGGCAGTTTCAGGAAGACCTCGGGAACGCCATGCGACAGCCGGAGGACTCCGGCCCGCCCATGCAGCGTGTGGAGCTCAAGACCGACCAGGGCACGGAGCTGCTGCTGTACGGCCCGGGCCCGGAGTTCCAGGACGCCGGTGTGCTGGTCATCCCGGCGGAACTGGACGAGCCGGGCAGCTGAGCCCGGACACGAACGGGCCCGCCGCAGCATGGAGTGCCGGGCGGGCTCGTGGTGGTGCAGGCGGTCCCTCTGGTCAGTTCTCGCGGCGGGCTGAGATGGTCTCGGCTGCGCGCCGCAGGGACGGCAGGCCGGGGGTGACGCCTTCGCTCGGGTGGTTGATGACGCACTCCGCACCGTCGACTCGGCTCACGGTCCAAGGCAGCAGTTCATCCGTCTCGCGGTCCACGACGTCGAACCATTCGACCTTGCCGAAGTAGTAGGGGGTGCCGTACGCCTGGGGGCGAGTGAACGTGTGGACGTGGTTCGGGGTGAGCATGACGTTCCCCTTCCACGGCCCGGGAGCGGCCTCCGTGGTCGACTCAAGGGCGGGCTCGGGGGCGGGCTCGGGGGCGGGCTCGGCGGCCGGCTCCGGGGCGGGCTCGGGGTGGGAGTCCTCCACGATGGTCAGCACGCTCGTCCAGTTCTTGCCCGTGGTCGCGAAGTCGGCCGCGTAGTGGTCGAACCGGACGAGCTGCACGCGGGTGTGGGGGTTGTCTCTCGTCAGGCTCTCGTACATGCCGCGGGAGTAGTCCTCGGTGTAGACGCCCATGACCCTGCCGTTGACCTTGTAGGTCCAGACGCTGCGGATGGGGTCCGGGGTCTCGGCGTTGCTGGTCATGGTGCGCTCCTTGTGGTCGGTGTCTTGCTGACACCCCCACTGTATGCACCATGATATTGCAACGTTAAGGTGCAATTATGGGTAGCTCCACATACATGCACACGCATCCTTGTGGATCTGCCGCACCCTCACCGTCGGCCACCCATCCGACCGCCACCGCCCCCGAGCCCACCCGCCACGGTGCGCCCGTACCTCGCGGCCGCGGTCGTCTGCCGAGCGGGCGCAGAGCGTGCCGGCGAAGCAACTGTGGCGGCAGCCAGGTACTCCGCGAACAGCGACATGGCCACCGCGTCCCCACGGTCCGGCGAGCGGCCGAGGCGCGCGGCCACGTCCTCCTTGGGCTCCACCTTGATCTTCGGCGGAATGCCGGTGGTCACGTCCCACGTGGGCGTCGTCAAGTCGGCCACCATGAGATCGTCCGGCGGCAGCATCAGCTCCGGCTCGAACGCGGGGTCCAGCAGCTCCCGCACGTTCCAGTAAGCGGCCCCCCTCGTGTTGGTGAAGCCCCACTCCCCATCACGAGTGCGCCGCTTGCTCTTAGCGGCACCGGTGTACGCCAGGACAGGCGCGCCCAGCTCCCGCAGGCGGTCCACCACACCACCACCGACCCCCATGGAGTCCACCACCGGCACGGACACCGTGCGCCCCTCCTCGTCCGGGTCGCCAGTCGCGGCGAGCACGCGGGCGGTGGTCTGCATGGTGTCCTCCCTGTCGTGCACCTCCAGCCTGGTGATGCACGGCCCCCACTGATGGGCGAACACCGTGGAGTCCCCGCCGGAGCGGGCCACGTCCACGCCGGTGATCCGGCGGCCGTCCAGGGCCGGGCGGCCGGCGTCGTTCCAGGCGTGCCACCGCTCGATCGCTGCCTCCACCCACGCGAGCGGGATCACGCTGTCCTCATCGCTCGCGTGGAACTCCCCGAGCACGCGGTTCGCGTACATGGCACTGTCGCGGCCCCACTGCTTCGCACGCTGCTCGGCCCACTGGGAGGAGATACGGCCGGCGGCGATGGCCTCCGCGAGGGTGACGTGCCGCACCCACCAGTCCTCCAGGCCCGGGGCGCGCTTGTGGATCTCATAGAAGCGGCCCACCGGCGGGCCGGGGGTGGAGATGGCCAGCGCGAACGCCTCCGGCAGCTTTCCAGGTGGCCCGTCGGTGCGCCCGCCGGAGAAAGCACCCTCAATGGCATCCCAGGTGCCATCCGGGACGATCTTGGCCTCATCGATGAGGTACAGCAGGGAGTCCGCGTGCGCGCCCTCGATCAGCTACGGCAGCTGTAGATAGCCGCTGCTGAGCTTTCTGATCACGGTGTGGTGTCGGCGTACGCGTGCCAACGGCAGTGGCAGAGGC
>NZ_JACTVI010000007.1:0-135573 GCF_014495685.1 Streptomyces sp. TRM68367
AGGAGGCGATCACTCCCGGAGTCAGTCACACACCGTGACACCACGTCAGTGCGTGAGACGAGGCGCACCGCTCAACTTCGAAGACCCCACAATTGCCGAGGTCTGGCCTCCTACTACCGCCGCGAGGCCGGTATCCCGCCTCCACTCCGCTGGCAAAACCCTGCCCTCAGCTCGGACGACCCCGCGCTGCGGTCGGCCGCGGCCCACGCCAAGCAGCTCGGCGACGCCAACGGCTGGTCACCATCGCTTATCCGGTGCGCGATGGACGGCCTGATGGCGGTGCTGGAGGGCCGCCCGCCCGGCAAGCCCGTGAAGCTCACCGAAGTCCGTACGCCAATACCGCGACAGGCTTCCAGCCACCGGGTCGCCGAGGTCCTCGCCAATCTGGATCTTCTCGACGATGACAGCACCCTGGCGATCCGCGCCTGGATCGACCGCCGCACCAGCGAACTGCCCGCCGGCTTCGCCGCCGACGTCCGGGCCTGGCTGCTGGTCCTGCTCGACGGTGACAGCCGCACCAGACCCCGGTCCCACACCTGTGTCTACGTCTACTTCGGATGCGTGAAGCCCCTGCTGGAGATCTGGGCGACCACCCGTGGGCACCTGCGAGAGATCACCGTCGCCGACGTGACTACGGCCCTGGACCGGTTGTGCGGATGGCGGCGTCGCAACGCGATCGCCGCACTGCGCTCACTGTTCCGCTTCGCCAAGAAGCGCGGGCTGATCTTCGCCAACCCCACCACCCGCCTCGAAGCCGAGAAAATCGAGCGGAGCCTCCTGCCGATGACCGACGCCGAGGTGCTCGCCGCCCAGCAGATCACCGTCACCCCGGCACAACGGCTGATCGTCGCCCTGGCCGCCGTCCACGCCGCCCGCGCCACCGCCGTCCGACGCCTCACCCTGGACGACCTCGACCTGCCCAACCGCCGGATCACCATCGCAGGACACGCCCAACGACTCGGCGAACTGCCCCACCGGACCCTGCTGGCCTGGCTCGACCAACGCCGGCACCACCTGGCCCAAGACTCCGAACCGGCACGTGCTCATCAACGCGAAGACCGTCCTGGGGACCGGGCCAGTCAGCGCCGAATACCTCAAGCGACACCTGCTGCACCAGGGCGTCTACCTCGAACGCATCCGCGGCGACCGGGTACTGCACGAAGCTCTGACGATCGGCGCCGACCCGTTGCACCTCGCCCTGGTCTTCAACCTCCCCCACACCACCGCGAGACGCTACGCGACCATCGCTCAGAGCCTGCTGGAGGACCAGATCGAGCGGGCCGCCGGGAACGAATGAGCATCCTGCCAATCAGGCGCTCGGGGGCGGTCAGTTGCCCGCGATCGGCCTCACAGCTGCGGTGGGACCGGCCGGCCGAGAAACGCGGCGAGCCGATCGATGGCCGGAGCGGTCTCCTCGACGGGTTGCGGCTCGGCGAATCGTCCCGTTCGGGACTGAGTGGAGAGCTGGACCTGAACGAACGCCAGGGCCTGCTCGGCAAGGTCTTCGGGCAGCCGGGCAGGGATTCCGGTGGCCTGGGCGAGGTCCCATCCGTGAGCGAGCAGATCGTACAGGCGGATGTGCAAGCGCTCGGCGCCCGTGGCACTCCCCAAGGGTCCGCGATAACTCCGCTCGAGTACCCCGGGACGGGAGAAAGCGGCCTGCAGCGAGGCGCTGGAGGACCGGTAGGCTCCGACCGGGTCGTCACCGAGGCGGTCTGCTCCGCGCTCGGGCATCGGGCCATCCTCGATCATGGCTGCGAACACCAGGTCCATGCCGACCAGGTGGTTGACCACCTCGCGCACGTTCCATTCCGTGCACGGCGTCGGCGCCTTCCACTGCTCGGCGGGGACCTCGGCGATCAGGTCGCCGACGACTTCGGACGCGCGCGCGAGATCTTCAACAGAAACGGTAGTCATCCGGGGAGACTACGGCGTCATCTGCCAGACCTCCCAAGGGTTTTGCGTCGGTGCGGAGAAGCCCTGTCGAACCGGGTGACCGCGCGATCGCTTAACGTCGATGAGTACCTCCTCCGCCCACCAATAACAGCGACGCGGAACCCACCGCCCTTCCGAGCACGCCTGCAGAAGATGCCGTGGGTTCCCGGTGAAAGCCCCTCAGTCACGCTGGATCGTCGCCGAGTAGGACGCCGCCCCCAGGAACGAGAAGGGCGCGGTCTTGCGCCGGGAACGGCTCTACCACTCGCACGTCAAGGAGTGGCGGGCCGCCCGGGATGCCGGGGCCCTGGAAAGCCTGGTCGACCGCCGGACCAGCCCGGCCCGCACGAAGAAGTCCGCCGCGGAAGTGGAGAACGAGAAGCTGCGCCAGCAGGTGGAGCGGCTGCAAAAGGACCTGGCCCGGAACAAGGCCGCACTCGAAGTGATGGGAAAAGCCTCTGCGCTCTTGGAAATGATCTCCGAGAGCGCGGACTGAGGCACGCGGCCGACCCGGTCCTCGACACCGCGTTCCACCGGTGTCGAGGGCCGGCTGGGCATCACGGCCGCGTGCCGGCTGACCGGCCGCTCCAGGGCCACCCACTACCGTCGGCTCAAGCCCCCGGCAACCCCGCGCAGCCCGCTCCCGCGTCCAGGCGCAGCCCTCGGCTCTGACGGGCCAAGAGCGTGCCGTGGTACTGGAGTTGATGAACAGTGCCGAGTACGCAGAGCTGCCGTCGGCGCAGATCTGGGCCCGTGAGCTGGACGCCGGCCGCTATCACTGCTCGGTCTCCACGATGTACCGGGTCCTGCGCGAGCACGGGCAGTCCGGCGAGCGGCGTCGTCAGGCCACCCACCCGGCCAAGGCGGTGCCCGAACTGGTGGCCATCGCCCCCTTGCAGGTCTTGGGATATCACCAAGCTCGCCGGACCGGCCAAGGCATCTGGTACCACGCCTACGTCGTCATCGACATCTTCAGCCGTTACATCGTCGGGCACACCGTGGAGCGTGCCGAATCCGCGAGCGTGCCGAGGAGTTGATCCGCGAGAGCATCGAATGCAACGGCATCGTGCCCGAGGCCGTCCACGCCGACCGGGGCACCTCCATGACGTCCAAGAAGGTCTCCCAGCTGCTGATCGACCTCGGTGTCACCCGCAGTCATTCCCGGCCGAAGGTCTCCGACGACGCCCCCTACAGCGAGGCCCAGTTCAAGACCACCAAGTACATGTCCGACTACCCGAACGATTCGATTCCCTGGCGCACGCACGCGAGTGGTTCGACGCGTTCACGTCGTACTACAACCATGAGCACCGGCACTCGGGTATCGGCTGGCACACACCTGCGAGTGTCCACTTCGGCACCGCCGAAGAGGTCCGCGACCAGCGCGCCGTCACCTCGCCGCGGCCTACACCAGCCACCCCGAACGCTTCGGCCGCCGCCCCACACCACCCGAAACACCCCGGCAAGCGTGGATCAACGACCCCGCCAACCGCAGGGAACCCACACCACAGATCTCATAGCATCACAAACGTCTCACTGGACTTGAAATCTTCCGCGGCGCCCGCCAGTACGGGACGAGGCTGGGAACTCAGCGACTGTTGCTCACCCAACTCGGCGTCGGCTGCGCGTCCCGGCCCACCTCGTCCTTGCAAGGAGACGACACCGGTCGTACTGTTTGTGCCCGAACGACTTCGGTCCTTCGAGGGGAGCCGCAGTGGAAGACGTTCGGGAGTACGCCGCCGCACTGACCGTCGAGGACCTCGACCGCGACCCTTACCCGGTCTATGCCAGGCTGCGCCGGGAGGCGCCGGTGGCCTGGGTGCCCGCCGTCGGTCTGTGGTTCGTCACCCGGTGGCGGGACGTCGAGCGGGTGGCCACGGACACCGAGTCGTTCACAGCCGCACTGGACGACTCCCCGCTCGACCACTCCTTCGGCAGTCCCACGATCCTCACGGTCGACGGCGACGTCCACATGGAACTCCGCAGGAGCCTGGACGCCAAGTACCGCCCCCGCGCGGTCGCCTCCTACATCGACGACCTGGTGGGTCCCCTGGTCGAGGAACGGATCGCCGCCCTGCGCGGCAGGGACCGGGCCGAGTTGATGACCGAGTACTTCGAACCCATCTCGGTGCTCAGCCTGGGCCGCGTCCTGGGCCTGGGCGATCTGCCTGCCGACACCCTCCGCTCCTGGTTCTCCCGCCTGTCCGACGGTGCCACCAACTTCGAGAAGGACCCGCGCAAGCAGGCCCGGTCCGACGGCGCCGCGCGGGAGATCGACCAGCATGTCGGGGCTCTGATGACGCGGCTCGCCACCGCCCCGGACGACAGCACGGTCTCGCACATGCTGCACACGGCCATGCCGCCGGGCCGGTGCCGCGCACGGGAGTTCGTCATGCCGAGCTTCAAGGTGATCCTGCTGGGTGGCATGCAGGAACCCGGCCACGGCGGCGGCACGGTCGTGGCCGGCCTGCTCGCCTCCCCCGGCCAGGCCGCCGCCGTGCGGGCCGATCTGGACGAGATGGTTCCCAGGGCCGTCGAGGAGGGACTGCGCTGGGTGGCCCCGATCGGCACACAGACCCGCCAGACCGCCCGGGAGGTGGAGTTGGCGGGCGTCACCCTGCCTGCTGGAGCCCCGGTCGCCGCCGTGGTGTCGTCGGCCTCCCGCGACGAGGAACTGTTCGACGCTCCCGACACGTTCAACGTCTTCCGCGCGGGCCGCAACCACCATGCCGCGTTCGGCTTCGGCCGCCATTTCTGCACGGGCCACGCCTTCGCCCGCCACCAACTGCGCCTGGCGCTCCGCGGCCTGCTGGAGGCGTTCCCGAACCTGCGCCTCGACCCCGAGCACCCGCCCGTCTTCCGCGGCTGGGAGTTCCGCGCACCGCGCAACCTCGACGTCCTGCTCTCTTAAGGGGTCCTTGCACTGTGCCCGCCCCAGCCGAAGCCACCTGGGCCTTTTCCAGAGGAGAGATGAGACGCCGGTGGCATCGGCTCGCTCACAACCCCCACAGCCCCTTTCCGAGGGTGATCACACCTCCGGCCAGGGCAAGCAGGAGTACGAGGAGACGCGCTCGTTTCTCGGGGACGTGTCCGGCGAGTTTCCTGCCGGTCAGGGCGCCCGCGGCCATCGCGCCGACGGCGAGGCCCCAGACGGTAGCGCTGAGCCTCGGTATCCCGTTGGACGCCACAGAGACGGCGTTGACGACGACCCCGTAGAACTGTGCGTTGGGCACGAACTCCACGACGGTCCACTCCGCGTTGACGGCATACAGAGACACGGGCGGCCCGCCCACGCCCGCCGCGGAGTTCATGAATCCGCCGACAGCACCAGCGGTGACCGCACCCGCGCCGTCCCGCAGGGCGGCAACGCGCGTGCCGCGCATCACCAGCACGACGGCCACGGTCACGAGCACCCCCATACAAGCCATCAGCACGGGCTCGGGCAGCCGCCGCGCCATCCACGTCCCGGCCGGCACGGTGCACACGGCCGCCGTGCACAACGGCACCATGGCCTTCAGCCGCACCCTCCGCCATCCGACGGCGAGCCCGACGACACTGATGACTCCGGCAGCACAGTTGGCGAGCACGACGCCTTCAGCCGGCCCAAGGAGCAGCACCAGCGCGGGAACGGCGACGAGGGCAAAACCCATCCCGGTGAGCCACTGCACACAGGCACCCAACAGCACGACCCCGCCCAGCAGCAGCTCCTGCGCCCACGCACCCGTCAACGGCGGCATCCTCTCGGACGTACAGGCGGCCCGGGAACGCCAGGCTACTCAGGATCGGGGTGAACGGCCCAGGGCCAGTGCCGGGTCCGCAGCAAGGTCAGAGCATGCCGGGGGCGGATGCGTGGGCCACGCGGCGGAGGAACCTGTCGACCAGGTCGTATGCCCGCTGCCGGGAGTCCTCGCGCGACGCTCGGGTGTCGGCTATCAGGCGGTCCGGGGCTACGCCGTGTTGCTCGGCCTGGGTTCTGCCTCCGAGCACGAGCCATTGCCGGAGGGTCTCCTCGGTGATCTCGGGGTGGAACTGCACGCCGAGGGCCCGCCCGGCGCGGAACGCCTGAGGGCCGACCGCGCTGCGGGCCAGTTCCACAGCTCCGGGTGGGACGGTGAACCGGTCGAAGTGCCACTGGAACCACGGCCCTTCGGGGACCGAATCCGCGGCCTCGGGTTCGATGGTCATCCAGCCGATCTCGGGGCGCGGGGCGCGTTCGACGGTTCCGCCGAGGGCCGTCGCCAGGGCCTGCCCTCCGAAGCAGATGCCGAGGATGGGAATGTCCGTGGCGTGGGCGCGGCGCAGAAGGTCCAGTTCGCCTTCGATCCAGGGGCCGGTCGCGGTCTTGTCGTAGATGGACCAGGGAGCGCCCAGTATCAGGATCAGGTCGTAGGCGTAGGGGGCGGGGAAAGTGAAGTCCACGGCGGGGTCGTGGTGCCGCTCGGCCGGGACCACCGTCCGCTCGTCGAGGTCGTAGCCGTGCTCCGCGAGACGGCTGCCGATGGGGCCGGGCGAGGAGGCGTGGTCGTGGCGTATGACGAGGGCGCGCACGTGAGTTCTTCCCTTCGGTTCTGCCCTTGTTCGGTGGCCTGTCAGACCAGTGCGGATACGCGCCGTACGACCTCGCGGCAGAAGACTCCGACGCCGTCGGGATCGTCGATGAACTGCGAGGGCTTGACGCAGAACGTGGTGAAGCCCTGCGCCATCTGCTCGGGAATGGACGCCAGTGCCTGGCCGAGGTCGGCGCACGAGGTGTCGTCGGGGAAGACCGCGCGGGTGCCGCCGATCAGCTCCAGGTCGGCGATGTCCCGTCCGGCGGTGCTCATCGCGTCGGCGAGCTTGCACAGCTCCTCGGGTGCCGGGCGGCCGAGGGGGTTGAAGGCGTGGCCGTGGCGGACGATCCGGCGGACCATGGCGTCGTGCATGCCGGCGCCGCCGAAGCACAGGCGCGGTCCGTCGGGGCGGTACGCCTTCGGCTCGAAGTAGACGTTCTCGAAGGAGTAGTGCTCGCCTTTGTGGGACACCGGGGACGGGCCCCACAACTTGGCCCAGATCTCCAGGTGCTCGTCCAGCAGCCTGCCGCGCCGGGCGAACGGCACCCCGAGCGCCGCGTACTCGTCGCGGCTCCAGCTGACGTTGGGGAGCACCGTCAGGCGCCCCTCGGAGAGGAGGTCGAGGGTGCCGAGTTCGCGGGCGAGCAGGAGTGGGTGGCGCAGCGGGGCGATCACGGCGGAGGCGGCGAGGCGGATCCGCTCGGTGACCGCCGCGGCGGCGCTCAGCAGGAGCAGGGAGTTCGGCCAGGGGGTGTAGGGGTCCTGGTTGCCCGGCAGGGCGTAGTCGCGGGGGTTGCCCATCACGCCGTTCGCGCCCGCGTCCGGGCCGAGGACAATGTGCTCGCTGATCATGACGGAGTCGAACCCGGCGTCCTCGGCCTCGCGCGCCCAGCGCACCACCGCGGGCAGGTCGGCCCGGCCGCCGGTCATGGTCCAGTTCTCGCTCAGCACCAGTTGCATGCGGGGAACAGTCGTCATGGTCCCTCTTTCGTACACAGGGTCGTCGAGGCGGCTCACGGGTTCGTCGAGGCGGCTCAGAGCATCCACGAGTACTCGTGGAACTCCCAGTCGGCGACGGCCCGTTCGAACCAGGCCAGCTCTTGGCGCTGAGCGCGGCGAAGACTTCGGCAAAGCGCTCGCCCAGCGCCTCGGCGAGCACCTTGCCCCCTTCGAGGGACCTCAGGGCTGCGCCGAGCGAGGCGGGCAGCGGCGCGCCCACGCCGCCGTGGTCGCCGGTGATGGGCGGCAGGGGCGTGAGCTCGCGTTCGATGCCGTCGAGTCCGGCGGCGAGCAGGGCCGCGACGGACAGCCAGGGGTTGCACGCTGGTCGCCGATCCCGATCTCGATGCGGGCGCCGGGTCCGCGCTCGGGCGGGATGCGGGCGTAGGCGAGTCGGTTGTCGTAGTCCCGGTTGGCGGTGACGGGCGCAACGACGGGGTGCAGTCCGCGCGCGGCCAGGCGGTCGCTCTGCGCGCGCAGCATCGAGCGCGGGTCGAAGCGCAGCGGGGTGCCTCCGGCGGCGGGGTCGGAGACCTCGGCGAGGAGGTAGGCCGCGCGCGGCATGCCGCCGGAGACCGCGAGCGTGCCCGGGTCGATGCGGTCATCGGCGTCGGGCCAGCCGCTCTTGGCGGTCTCGGGGACGTCGGGTCAGTTGGTCGGCGGTGGCGGGCGGATGGCGGGCGGGCACCGAGCCTCCTCCAGTCTGCGACTCATTTGAAGCCAAACAATAGGCGCCCATGAGGTGCCAGGCAAGGTTTCTTGAAAGTTTGCCGACCCGGGGCGCCGCCTCGACATCGACGTGGGCTGCGCGGGCGTCCCGGAACTCAGGAGAGGGGCCGTCCGGTGGCTCCTCAGCCCTGTGACGCTTCGCTGGTTGCCGCCGATTCCAGGCGGGCCGACGTGACCCCGGCGCTCGTCACTGGCCCACTCTTCCGTCGATGCACTCGCGCAACAGGTCGGCGTGCCCGCAGTGACGGGCGTACTCCTCGATCATGTGGACCATGAGCTCCCGAACCGCGATCCTGTCCTCCCCCAGACGCTCGCTCAGCTCCGGGTGCTCGGCCAGCGCGGCGTCGGTCGCTGCCTGTTCGCGTGCCAGAGCGGAATACGCGGCGTCGACCACGGCCTGGTCGGCGACGGCTCCGTCGAAGTCCGCGTCACGCTTGCCGTACAGCTTCGGCAGCGGATCGCCGTCGCTGATCCAGTTCTGCCAGTCCCGTTCCACCTCGGCGAGGTGCCGGAGCAGGCCGAGCAGCGACATGGTCGACGGTGGAACGGACCGACGGGCCATCTGCTCCGCGGCAAGGCCCTCGCACTTCATCCGCAAGGTCGTGCGGTAGTCCGTCAGGAAGTCCCGAAGTGTGTCGAGTTCGCCGCCCGGACTGGCTCCGTCGCGGTTGCGGGGGTCGTCGTCCGGGTCAGCCCACATGTCGGGGTAGACCGTTGCCCGGCTCCATCGTGTGGGTTGGTCAGTCACACGCTCCATCGTCGTCCGTGAGGTAACGAGTTCGCCAGTGATTTGCGGTCCGGCATCGGCGCTGTGCCGGCACACCGCCGCCCGCGTCGGCGACCAACGGATTCCATCGCGTCGTCCGGACGCGAACCGTCAGTACGCCACGGTGATGCGGCGGCGTTTCGGCGCGCTCTTCTCCACCTCGCCGGGGGCGATCTCGCCGGCCGGGGAGACGTAGGTCCAGTCGAGATCGGCGACCTCGGCACGGAAGAGGCGCCGCAGCACCTCGCGCTGGGCGAGCGACTCGGCAGATCTCGGCGACGTCCGGGGTGTCGACCCGGTCCACACCCGACGTGGTCCGCAGGCTGCCGACGCCGCCGACGACCACCCGGCGGCGTACGCCCGCCGTGCGCAGCCACTCGATCGGTGAGCGGTACGTCGCCAGCAGCGGGGCCGCCGGTCGGAGCCGTCGCGGGGCGGGAGACGGCGGAGACCACCGCATCGTGACCGGCGGCGGCCTCTGTTACCGTGCCCGGCACGGAGGCGTCGAGCGACGCGACCGCCGGCGCCGACCACCGGGGGAGGCCGGCCGAGGCATGAACCGCGCCTACTTCCACATCGACGGCGGCCTCTACTCCGAGGGCCAGGATGCGTGGCTCGTGCTGCACAACAACCTGTACGCCAGGTTCCGGGACGACATGGAGGACATCGTCCCGACCACCAATCTCCCGAAGTTCCGGCAGAAACCGTACTCACCCGAGCCGTACCTCGAAGGCGCCTACGTGTTCAGGTACGAGGGCAAGTACTACGTCGTCCAGGCCGCCTGGGACTGGAAGACGAATCTCGACGGCACCACGCGGTACGCCTACGACGAGGGTCGCCAGCAGTACCAGTACGACGCGGTCGTCGCCGTTTCGGACACCTTCGAGGGGCCGTACTCCGAGCGATGGACTGCGGGCGTCGGCGCCGGCCACAACAACTTCTTCGTGGACCACCACGGCCGCCCGTGGGCGACGTTCTTCCTCAACCCGGCCGCCGGCTACTGGTCCGTCCCCGAACGCATCACCGACGCCGCCGTGCCCGGTGTCGTGCAGCTGGAATGGACCGGCCTGGAGGGCAACCGCTTGTACGTCAAGCGCCGAAACGGTGGTCGCGCGGTCAGCAGTTGACCACACGACGCGGGCAGCAGCCTGGCGGGCCGGCCCGCCAGGCTGCCCTCCTTCCGGTGGAGGTACGACGAGGGTGAGGTCGCGACGCCGGCCAACTCGCTCCTGGTGACCTTCGAGCTGGTTCCGTCCGGTGCGGGCACGCTGGTGCACTTCACCGAGTCGGGGCTCGGGGAAAAGGGCCGGGATGCAGCCGTACTCGAGGAGGCGTACCGCGAGCACGTCACCGGCTCGGATCACTTCCTGCCCCGCCTGGGGACCCGACCGGAAGCTGGTCGAAACCGGCAGGGGCGAGCCCGCGCCGCACGACGTCAAGATCAGCAACTGGCACTGGACCTTGCTAGGGGATGGCCACCGGGTCCGCGGCAAGGTCGATGGTGAACGCCACCCGATCGAATCCGGGGCCGTCGTAGTCCGGCTTCACGGCTGAGGCCGCGAAGCCGAGCCGAGCGTGAAACGCTTGCGACGCAGTGTTCTGGGGGCTGGTGATGCAGTGCACGTGTCGGCGCCCGTGTGACCGGGCGAGGGCGAAGAAGGCCCGGTACAGGGCACGCCCGATGCCCTGCCCGTGCAGCGCCGGGTCGACGCCCACGAAGTGCACATAGGCGGTTTCGGGCTCTGTCTGCGACAGAAAGCCGACCAGGAAGGCGGCGACCTCTCCACTGCCACGTTCGACCAGAAAACTGGTGGTGGTGAAGTGCTGGAAGTACAGCCGGGGCAGAAGCAGCGCACGTTCCGTCGCCCCTGCCTCCCCTTTGAGGCCACCCCACCACGTGTCCAGTACGGCGAGCACTCGGAGATGGTCTTCGACGGCAAGGTGCCGGGCCCTCAGGCCAGCGGGTAGATCGTCGATCATCTGGGCATGATGCCATCCGCGCGAGGCGACCGGGACGGCGATCCGCCGGCGGCTGCACGAGAGCCGGGGCCCCGGTCCGGAGCCGTCGAGTGACAGGAGGAAGCGCACCAGCTTCCTCAGCGCTGGGCGCGGGCGTGGAAGTCGGCGATCCGCCCCACACAGCGACGGGGTTGGAGTACATCGGCCAGTGACCGCTGTGCGGGACCTCGGCCAACTCGACGCCGTTCGCGGCGAGTTTTCTCAGGCTCGCCGCGTACAGGGCGCCGGCGAACTGCGGGGAGCGGCGCACCCGTTCGGTGAAGTCGGCCGCGAAGCATTCGGGGTCGTCCGTGGGTGCGTAACGATCTGCCGGCTCAGAAAGCAGTCCTCCGGGGCCACGTTGCCCTCGATGTCGACAAAACTGAGGACGCGGTCGGGCTGCTGGTGGCCGAGCAGCAGCGCGGTCAGGCCGCCCATGGAGTGCCCGGCCAGATGGAACCGCCGGATCTCCGCCCGGTCCGGTACCGCCTGGGCGGTCCGTATCAGGAACGGTTCAGCACCGCCATGGCATGAGTCCACCGGAATGCCGTCCACAGACTCAAAGCCTGATTCTGACTTCCAACGATATGGAGGGCGTCTCGCAATACCAGCTCTCGCGTCAGTTCGGCCGGTGTGTGCCAACGGGCCGCGCCACTGTCGGTATCACCCTCACACCGGCCTCGCGCAGAGCCAAGCAGGTCGCGTCGTCTTCCGATGCGTTGGTGATGAGTGCGTCCAGCTCCTCGGGGCCGCAGATCTTGACCATGCCGGTTCCGGGGAACTTGATCTTGTCGGCCAGGAGCACTACCTTGTCGCTGGCGGCGATCATGGCGCGCCGAGCGGGCACCTCGGCCACGGTGGTGTCCATGACCTGGCCCCCGGGGCGCAGGCCGCAAGCACCCATGAACAGCCAGTCGGCGTGAACTTGGCGAAGGTTGTCCTCGGCCATGAAACCGTCCAGCATGCGTGACTCACGGATGACCATGCCTCCGAGCAGCATCAGGTCGATGCTTTCGTCACCGTTGAGTTCGTCATACACAGCGAGGTTGTTGGTGATCACGGTGAGTCGGCGACCGTGCAGTTGAAGTGCCAGCCGGTGGACCGTTGTGCCGCTGTCGAGAATGACCGACTGGCCGTCCTCGATCATTGTGGCCGCTTGGGCGGCAATGGCGTCCTTCCCTGCCACCTGAACCTCGGCGGCCTCGTCGAAGGGCGGCTGCTCCTCCTCGACAACCGCTCCGCCATGGACCCGGGTGAGCAGCCCGTCCGCCTCCAGCTTGAGAAGGTCACGGCGGATGGTCGCCGCACTGGCGTGAAGCCGCTCGGCCAGGCCGGTCACGGAGGCGGTGCCGCCGGAACGCAGGGCCTGCAGGATGAGTTGGTGTCGTCGCTCAGCCAGCACACAACGGGACACTACACGCTACGGGCTGGGGCAATCTGCTGACTTCAGCGGCAGTTGACGACTACGCCGGTCAGTAGCCGACGGTGCAGCGGCGGTTGAGGTACCGGGGGAACTCGATCTCGTCGACGAGGGCGAAGACGTAGTCCTCGCAGGTGATGCGGGCCTGGCCATCGGCGTCGGCGAGGGCGCACCAGGCGTCGAGTGCCCGGATCCGGCCGATGGCGTACGGCTTGAACTCCGCCGGGAAGCCGGGGGCGTCGAAGAAGCGCAGGCCGTCCCCCGTTCAGGAGGCTCGCGCCGCCGCCCCTGTGGAGGATGCGCGGGGCCCTTTGGGCCCAGGGCACGGACGGCCCGCGGCGACCGTGGCCACGGCGACCGTGTAGAGACGCGCGTCGGGGCCGCCGACGGCGGTGACCTCGTGGCCGCGGGCTGCTGCCTTTGTGACGACGCGGGAGCCCGCCTTTCCGGCGGCTCCGAAGAGTCCTGGCCATCGCCCTGGGCCGCGGTCTGGTCGCGTACGGCGGGCAGTGCGTGCACGGCTGTGCCGAAGCGTGCGGCGCCGTGGAAGTGGTCCGGTGGGCGTGGGTGGTGATCAGCCGATCGATCGGCTTGCCCAGTGCCCCTTGGCGTACGCGACGGCCTCGTCGGCGCAGGCCAGCGCGTACTCGGCCTCCGTCCGGCCGTCCAGGGCCCTTCCACCCTCGCCCCTGGTGGGCGCACGGACGAGATACGCTGGGGACCCTCCCTGGTCGAAATCGGACATCGCCGGGTGAGGTCATCATGTCCGCTCAGGACAACAGCCCTGCGAGTGGCGGCCTGATCCCGGGGTCCGGCTTCAGCCCTCCGGCCGCTCCCGTCTCCGGCTTCGAGATCACCGACCTGGCCACGCTGCCCGGCCGGATGAGCGGCGGCGCCCTCCAGCGCGTCGCGGCGGGTGAAGAACTTGCCGAAGGTGGTGGCTTCGGAGAAGCCCCGGGCGCGTCCGGTGATCGGTCGACGGGCGATTGTCAGTGGTCGGTGTCACGCTGGGGGTATCCAGGATCTGCGAAAGGGAACCGGCATGATCACCACTGACTTCGCCCCCGGCTCACCTTGCTGGCTCGACCTCGGCGCGCCCGACGTCCGGGCCACCGCGGCCTTCTACGGCGCGGTGCTCGGCTGGGAGTACGAGTCGATGGGCGAAGGAGAGGACATGGAAGGCGGGATGTTCCGGAAGGACGGCAGGGTCGTCGCCGGACTCGGCAAGCTCACCGAGGAGGGAGCGCGGCCCGCCTGGATGATCTACTACTGCGTCACCGACGCGGACGCCACCACCCGGGCGGTGCAGAGCGGGGGCGGCACGGTGCGGGTGCCACCGAGAGATCTCGACGACTGGGGCCGAATGGCCCAGTACAGCGACCCGCTGGGGGGTCAGTTCGCGGTCTGGCAGCCGGGGACGAACAAGGGCGCCGAGCTGGTGGACCAGCCGGGTTCGCTGTCGTGGACCGAGCTGTTCACGAGCGACGCCAGGGCCGCGAAGGAGTTCTACGGCGATGTCTTCGGCTGGCAGTTCAGCGACATGGAGCTGCCGGGCGGCGGGGGCACGTACAGCCTCATCACACCCGCCGGGCTGCCCGAGGAGCGCATGCACGGCGGCGTGATGGAGCTGCCCAAGGAGAACCTCGCCCTGACGAACGGGCGGCCGTACTGGCACCCGGTCTTCGCCGTCACCGACTGCGACGCGGCGGTCGCCGCGGTCACCGGGAACGGCGGCAGCGTGCAGATGGGGCCGGAGGACGCGGAGGGCGTCGGCCGGCTGGCGGTCTGCCTCGACCCGTGGAACGCGGACTTCGTGGTGCTCACCCCTGCCGAAAGCTGAGACGGCCCTACGACCGGCGAGCGACGCCCGCGTACGCGTGCGCGGACTGCGGCCCGCGTCCCGCTCACCCACCTGTGGCCGGGGACAGATCCGGACGCCGCCCAGGAGGCGGCTGCCGAAGCCTTCGAGCACCCTCTCTGCGTCGCATCCCCCGGACTCGTCGCACACCTCAGCCCCACCGCACGCCGCGCGAAGTGATCCGGAAGGGCTCCGAAATATTTCGGCGATACCGCCCCGGAGATCCATCACTGAAACTCAGGGCACCGTCACCAGCGACGGCGGTACGTACGACATCTACCGTCGGCGGTCGTTGAGCCGGGCGGCCTGGCGTGTCAGGTAGTCGCGTTCGGCGAGGTTGGAGGCCTTGTGGGCCGCCTCGGCGTACAGCCGTGCCGCCGCCGCCAGGTCGCCGTCGCGCTCGTGGAGGTACGCCGCCACCGCGGCGTGGCGGGGCAGTGAGTCGTCCAGCGCCGCGAGCGCCGCCAGACCGGCGCGCGGCCCGTCGGCCTCGCCGACGGCCACGGCGCGGTTGAGCCGGACGACCGGGCTGTCGGTCAGGCGCGTGAGCTCGTCGTACCACTCGACGATCTGCACCCAGTCGGTCTCCTCGGCGGTGGGCGCGTCGGCGTGGAGTGCCGCGACGGCGGCCTGGGCCTGGAACTCGCCGAGGCGGTCGCGGGCGAGGGCCGCCTGCAGGATCTCGACGCCCTCGGCGATCGACTCGGTGTCCCAGCGGCCGCGGTCCTGCTCGGCGAGCGGCACCAGGCTGCCGTCGGGCGCGGTCCGGGTGGCGCGCCGGGCGTGGTGGAGCAGCATGAGGGCGAGCAGCCCCGCGACCTCCGGGTGGTCGATCGTGGCCGCGAGCTGCCGGGTGAGCCGGATGGCCTCGGCAACGAGGTCGACGTCGCCGGAGTAGCCCTCGTTGAAGACCAGGTAGAGGACGCGCAGCACGGTGGCCACGTCGCCGGGCTGGTCGAACCGCACGCCGGAGACGGTGCGCTTGGCCCGGCTGATGCGCTGCGCCATGGTCGCCTCGGGCACCAGGTAGGCCCGGGCGATCTGGCGGGTGGTGAGTCCGCCGACGGCGCGCAGTGTGAGCGCGACGGCGGACGACGGCGTCAGCGACGGGTGGGCGCACAGGAAGTAGAGCTGGAGCGTGTCGTCCACGGTGGGCGCGGGCCCGGGCGCCGGCTCCTCGCCGACGAGGTCCTCACGCCGGCGGCGGGCGGTGTCCGCGCGGGTCGCGTCGAGGAACTTGCGCCAGCCAACGGTGACCAGCCAGCCCTTCGCATCCCGCGGCGGGTCGGCCGGCCAGACGCGGACCGCCTCGACGAGTGCGTCCTGTACGGCGTCCTCGGCCGCCGCGAAGTCGGCTCCGCGGCGGACGAGGATGGCGAGCACGCTCGGCGTGAGGCTCCTGAGCAGGGCCTCATTCAATGATGAGGTCACTCCGTGATGGTGGGCGGCGCGGCCAGGAACGGGCGCAGCTCGAGCCACTCGTGGATCGGCTTCCCGCCGGCCCCGGGGGCGGCCGACAATTCCCCGGCCAGTTCGAGGGCGCGCTCGTAGCTGTCGACGTCGATCACCATCCAGCCGGCGATGAGGTCCTTGGTCTCGGCGAACGGGCCGTCGGTGACCGGCGGCCGCCCCTCGCCGTCGTAGCGGACCCACGCTCCCTCGGGGGCGAGCGCCTGACCGTCGACGAACTCGCCTGTCTTCTCCAGCCGGGCCGCGAAGTCGTTCATGTACTGCACATGCGCCGAGATCTCCTCCGGCGTCCACTCGTCCATGGGCACGTCGTTGACCGCCGCCGGAGCGCCGCGGTAGTGCTTGAGCAGCAGGTACTTGGCCATTGTTTTTCTCCTCGGTGCTGTGCGACCCATTCTGGTCGCGTTCACCCCGGGGACGGAGCCAGCCACGCGTTCTCGACATCGCCGCCCGAGTTTTTCGGTTTTTGTTGATGAGCCCTGGGCGGGCCGTCCCGTGGTGCGCTCGGACTGCGCATGTTGCCGGTTAAGCGGCTCTAGGGGTAACGTGCGTACCCGCTCAGCGCGGCGCCATCTCGCGCCCGACCACCACAAAGGGGAGACCGGATGGCCGAGGCACGCGACATCGACGCCGTCGTCTTCGACGTCCTCGGAACGATGGTCGACGAACCGGGCGGACTCCGAGCGGCCATTCGCGAAGCGGTGCCGCCATCCGACGACGGGCGTTGTCGACGAGGGTGAGCAGGGCGGCGTCCGTGCGGTCCTGTTTGTCGTCGTCGGCCATGTCGAAGGTGTGGGTGGCGACGGTCCGCACCTCGCGCCGCAGCTCGGCGCGGGTCAGCCCGCCGGACCCGGCGTCCTCACCGGCGTGGGCCACCGGTGGTGACGCCGGTGAGCGTGACCAGCGTGGCGCACCCGAGGGCGACCGCCAGGCCGGCCACCCGCCGACGGTGACCGGCCGCACCTGTGTCGTTGCTGTCATCGGCCATGCCGGTCAGCCTCGCCGGTCCGGGCGCCCGGCCGCCATCAGGCCAACTCCCCTGTGTGGGTGGGGATAACCCGAGAGCGCACGTCCTGTCGCCCGGCCGCCCGAAGGCCGCCGACGGCCTCGCTACCGTGTGCCGCCCGCCGCGGGGCTGGTGCGGACGGGCTGCTGCCCGCCGCCGCTGTAGTTGCCGTTGAAGCGGTACAGCCACAGGCCGTCGACGGCCAGGTAACCCTGGAGGTACGGCTGCTGGTCGACGGCGAACTGCAGGCTACGACCGCACTCTCACCGACCTCGTCGGCGACCTGTCCACCCGCAGGGAAACCTTCCGCCGGCTCTGGGCCGGCCACGACGTGCGCGCTACGGCCGAGGCACCAAGCGTCTCCAGCACCCGGTCGTGGGCTCGCTCGACCTGCGCTACGACATCCTCCAACCGGCCGCCGAGCCCGGCCTGACGCTGATCACACCGACCAGAACCAGGCGTCGGCGCGGGATGCCGAACACGGCGGCGCGTCCACCGGGACACCGGGTGGCTGAGAGGAGCCCGTAAGGGCCTGGGCCTGCCTGTTCGCCCGGCCAACGCGGCACGACAGTGCGTCCGAGGCGGGCCGCAGCTGCCCGGGCCTGCTCGTTGCTGACCGGGTGGGTTCCGTACAAGCCGCTCTCGGCCGGCGTCTGCCATCAACTGCGCAAGTACGAGGCGCCGTTGACGTCGAGGATGGTGCCCGAGGACCACTCGGCGGCGGGAGAGGCGAGCCACAGGACGGCCGCCGCGATCTCCTCCGCGGTGGCAACCCGGCCGAAGGGGCTCTGGGCACGGATCGCGGCGCCCTCGGGGCCTTCGAGACGCGCGGAGACCCGTTCTGTGGCGAAGAAGCCGGGGGCGACCGAGGCCACGGCGATACCGTGCGGTGCCAGCGAGACCGCGAGCGACTGGCCCAGGGCATGCACCGCCGCCTTCGTGGCCCCGTAGGCCGGGTGGTCGGGTTCGCCGCGGAAGGCGCCCCGGGAGCCGACGTTGACGATCCTTCCGCCGCTGCCCTGGTCGATCAGGCGCCGGGCCACGAGATGGCTGAGGTTCGCCGTGGCGAGCAGGTTCACGGCCACATGCTGCTGCCAGACCGCCACCCACTCCTCGTACGAGGTCTCCGCCAGGGGGTGGCGGATGTTCACCGCGGCGTTGTTCACCAGGACGTCGATCCCGCCGAGCGCCTCCGCCGCCGCGTCCACCACGGCCGCCGCCCCCGCCGGGTCCGCGAGGTCGCCTCCGACCAGGGTGTGGCCGGTGCCGGCGAGGGAGTCGAGGGTGACGCGCGCTTCCTCGGCGCGCGTACCGAAGTGGACGGCGACCCAGTCGCCGCCCGCCGCGAACGCCTGCGCCACCGCACGGCCGAGGCCCCGCGACGCGCCACTGACGAGGACGCGCCGACCGGATTCTGGGATGCTCATGAAGGGGTGCCTTTCGACCAACGATGTGGGGAACTCACCTGATCCTCCTGCATCGGCCTCTCCCTCAGCTCGAGGTGGCCTTCTCCGCGTCGTCATTGCGGTGGGCGAGCTCGGTGACCCCCACAGGGCGATGCCGATCACCAGTGGGACGCCGGCTATCCGGTACTGCATGGCGGGGCGCCCGGAGGACCAGGGCAGGACCAGGTAGAGGCAGGTGATCGCGCCCACCACTGGCAGGATGCGGCCGGCCCGGAAGTGCTTGGCCGTCACCTTGTCCCTGCGCAGCACGAGCACCGACACGTTGACGACCGCGAAGACCGTGAGCAGCAGCAGTGATGTCGTCCCGCCCAGCAGGGACACGACCGGGCTGTCGGGGTTCAGCGAGACGAAGCTGACCAGCCCGAAGGCGATGGCGGTGGTGAACAGGATCGCGGCCTGCGGAGTACGGCGCACGGCGTCCACCTTCGCCAGCAACGGCGCCAGCACTCCCTGCTTGCTCATCCCGTACAGCTACAACTGCCTCGGCTTCGCCTTGCTGCTGGGAGCCGGTATCGACCGCGCCATCCGCCGACGACCGGCTCGGGTGCCGTGGGCGGCGGCAGCCGCGGTGCTGATCGCCCTGGTACCCGTGAGCCTGCACCTGCGGCCCCCCGAGAGCCGCCACGACGATGTCGTCGCCATCGGCCGCGCCGTACCCGAGGCCGGCCACCCCGGCGACGGCCTGCTCCATCTGCCCGGCCGCCACCATGTCTGAACACAGGCCCGCCCCCGGACACCCGAGGCCTGACGGACCTCGCCACGCCCAGGAGGTCGCGAAGCGCCGCACACTGCAAAAGTATTTCCCGCACACCACTATGCTTCTACGTTCCTGTAGAACATGTGCGCGGCTAGATCGCGTCGCGCAGACACACGTACGTGAAGGAGCGGACGCCACGATGGTGTTCAAACGACTGCTCGGCTCGCTCGGTGTGGGTGGCCCCACGGTCGACACGGCCCTCGACCAGGGCCCGATCCGGCCCGGCGACGCGCTCAACGGCCAGGTCCGTCTCCAGGGCGGCAAAGCCGGCTTCGACATCGAGCACATCACGCTGGAGCTGGTGGCGCGGGCCGAGGCCGAGCACGAGGGGGGCGAGAGCGAGGGCGTCGTCGCCTTCGACCGGCTCACCGTCGGCGGCGGCTTCCGGCTCGGCGAAGGCGAGCCGCACAGCGTGCCGTTCAGCGTGACGCTGCCGTGGGAGACGCCGATCACCGAGCTGTACGGCCAGAGCCTGGGCATCGTCCTGGGCGTGCGCACCGAGCTGTCGGTGGCCGGCGCGAAGGACAAGGGCGACCTCGACCGGCTGACCGTCGCGCCGCTGCCCGTACAGGAGGCGATCCTCGAGGCGTTCGGGCAGCTCGGGTTCGGCTTCAGGTCCGCCGACCTGGAGTACGGGCGCATCGGCGGCACCGGCCAGCAGCTGCCCTTCTACCAGGAGATCGAGATCACCCCGTCGCCGGGGTACGCGCGCCAGGTGAACGAGATCGAGGTGACCTTCCTGGCCGGCCCGGGCGGGCTGGAGGTGGTCCTGGAGGCCGACAAGCGCGGCGGCCCGTTCTCGTCCGGCCATGACGCACTGACCCGCTTCACCGTCACCCACGACGGCGTCGGGCACCAGGACTGGAACGCCGTCGTCGACGGCTGGGTCCGGCAACTGATCGAACACCGAGCGGCATACGGCGCGCACGCCGCGTACGGTCACCACGGGCCCGGGTTCGACGAGCATCAGCAGGGCGGCCACCGTTCCGGCCCCGGCACGGGCACCGCGATCGCGGCCGGAGCGGCCGGGCTCGCGGGCGGCATGGTCGCGGCCGAAGTCGTCGACGAGGTCGGGGACTTCTTCGAGGGAGAAGAGGACGACGAAGGCTGAGCAGCACTCCGTCTGACATCTCCTGGATCACTGTTGTACGGCGTCCAGGAGCACGGGCAGGGAGCGGCGGAACTCGCGTGCCCGTACGGCGGAGAGTGGGTGTCGGCCAGACGTGGGTGGTCGTGGCGGAGCGCCTGGCCTCCCTCGGCACCCCTTTCCAGGACGAGCCGGAGTCGGTCGTCGCCCAGGAGAAGATCCCGCGGGAGCGCCCTCCTGGGCGGCACCACCGCCGAGAGCCTCCTGGCCACGGTGGTGGTGTCGTACTTCGCCGCCTTCGGCGCCCCGAACCTGCTGTTCGAGCACATCGTGGGCCACCTTCACGGTGCGCTTCGCGAGCGCCGACTGCCCCTCCTGGTCAGCACCCGCACGAACACCGCCACGTCGAACGCCGTGCGCTGGCAGGCCACGTCGTGCACGATGCTCGCGGTGATCGGGGCGCGCTCGCTGCCGGACTCCGCGTCCTGCCGCATCCAGGCCAGCTCGGCGGCCTCCTTCACGGGCCGGGACAGGGCCGCCGTCGCCATCAGCATGACCGTGTCCCGCCCCTCGGGCGAGCTCGACCAGTTCCTCGACCGGGTGACGCAGCGCGAAGGCGTGCAGGGCGCGCATGGCCATCGCCTCGCGGTGCTCCTCCCTGCGCAGGATCCCCACGAACCGCTGGACCTGGATCCGTGTCACCCAGGCGTAGGCCTCGTTGAGCGACTCGGCCAGGTCCGGCTGGAACAAGCGGTCCGTGCGGCGGCTGCCTTCGGTGCGGTCGGTAGGGGGGCGCCGGTCATCCGCCGCCCAGCATCGCGGGTTCGATCTCACCCCAGTGGGATACCACGGGGCGATCGCGGCGGCCGCGGCCCTGCTGGCGCGGGCGACTGGGGCAGATCGTGCTGCCGTAGACATGCTGCTGCACTTCGCCCTGCCCCCGGTCACCCGGCTGCACCGGGCCGCCGCCCTCCGCAACACGCAGGGGCCGCGGGCCGCGCTGGCGGAGGTGGACGGCCTCGCCGCGGAGCTCGACCGGTACTACCTGTTCCACGCCACGCGCGCCGGCCTCCGGCGCGCGCTGGGCCACCCCGACGAGGCCCGTGCCGCGGACCGGCTCGCGCTCGAGCTGACCGCCAACCCCGCCGAACACGGCCCTGCTCCAGGAACGCGCCGCGTCCTGAGCGATCGATGCCGCCCGCCGGGCGGGAACCAGGCCGGCCCTCCCCGGCGTTGAGCAGTACAGGAGCGAAGCTGGGGGTCCTCATGGTGTACGGATCGCATGACCACCCTGGATCTCGGTACGGACCGGGCGGTGCGGCCCGCCCCGCACGCGGGGCGCGCCGGGCCCGGGTGAGAGATGCCGGCGTTCTGATGGTTGCCTGGGTCGCCCTGCTGTGGGTGCTCGAGGCCGTCGACGCGGCGAGCGGCCACGCGCTGGACACGTTCGGCGTCAGCCCGCGCGAGGCCGGCGAACTGCGGGACGTCGTGCCCTCCGCCTTTGTGCACTTCGGCTTCGACCATCTCGCTGCGAACAGCGTGCCGCTGCTGGTACTCGGCTTCCTCGCCGCGCTGTCCGGTATACGCCGGTGCCTCGCCGTCGTCGCTGTGATCATGCTCGTCGGCGGCCTGGGCGTGTGGCTGACGGCCCCCGCCCACTCCACGACCGCGGGTGCGTCCGGCGTCGTCTTCGGTCTCTTCGGCTATCTGCTGCTGCGCGGCTTCGTCGATCGCCGCGTCGGCGACATCCTGGTGGGTCTCCTGGTCGGCGCGGTCTACGGCTCGATCCTGTGGGGTGTCCTGCCGACAACGACCGGGGTCAGCTGGCAGGGGCATCTCTTCGGACTCCTGGGCGGCATAGCCGCGGCCTTCGCGTTCCGGCGGTCCCGCGACGGCAGCGATGCGCTCTCGGACAGAGGAAGCCGCCGGTACGCGTGAGTGCCGCGGGGCGGCCAACGTGGCAGGACGGCGCCGCCCGCCGAGCGCACGGGTTTCGGGACCCGTCCCGTCGACGACGGCTACGGTTCGCGTCGGGCCAGACCGAACACCCGACGAGAGGGAGGAAACCCTCCATGCCAAGCACTCGGACCTGCGTGCTGGCGGTCATCACCGCGGCCGTTTCGACCGCCGTGTTCACGCTGCCCGCCCAGGCCGCCACAGCGGTCCCGCCCGAGCGGGCCGCCGCCCGGTGCGCGTACCCGTCCGAGGTCCTCGACCTGACCGACTGGAAGCTGACGCTGCCCACCGGCGAGGACGAGGATCCCACCGAGATCACCCAGCCGGAGCTGGCGGCCTTCTCCGCCGACCCCTGGTTCCGGGTGCGTGGCACCTGTGACGCGGTCCGGTTCCGGGCCCCCGTCAACGGCGTGACGACGGGAGGTTCCAGCTACCCGCGCGCCGAGCTGCGGGAGATGACCGACGGCGGCGAGGACGAAGCCGCCTGGTCCACCACGGACGGCAGGCACACCCTGGCGGTGACCGAGGCGTTCACGGCACTGCCCGCCGAGAAGCCGCACCTGGTGGGCGCGCAGGTCCACGGCGGGGACGACGACGTCACGGTCTTCCGCCTCGAAGGAAGCAGCCTCTACATCACCGACGGCGACGACCGGCACCATCACCTCGTCACCGACGACTACGAGCTGGGCACCGAGTTCGAGGCCAGGTTCCTGGCAGAGGACGGGAAGATCCGCGTCTACTACAACGGGAAGCCGCAGACCACGATCTCCCACGACGGCGACGCCAACTACTTCAAGGCCGGGGCCTACACCCAGGCCAACTGCGACAACGCCGACCCGTGCGCCGACTCGAACTACGGCGAGGTTCGCATCTCGGACATCAAGGTCGCCCACTCCTGACCGGCGGACGGGCCGGCAGCGTCCCTCCCCTACGTCGTGCCGAGGGCGGCGAGCCAGTGGTCCACTGGGCCGAGGGTGACCAGGCCGCTGCCGGCGCCGGCGAGTTCTCCGGAGGCCGGCTGCAGGCGGGTGCGGAGGGTCTGCAGCGCGGCCTGGTCGCCGAGTTCCAGGGTCAGGGCGGCGTGCAGGCAGCACAGTACCTCGTAGAGCAGGTCCGCGGGCGGCTCGGGCAGGGTGTGCAGTCTCGCCCGGGCGTCGGCGTGGCGGCCGGTGCGCAGCAGGACGAAGGGTTCGGCCCAGGGGGCGTACGGGCCCCAGTCCGTGTCCGCCGCCGGGTCGATGTGTGCGGCGGCCCGTGACGCGGGTGTGGTGGCGTCGGCCAGGTGCAGGCAGAGCCGGGCGAGGGGCAGCAGTCCGTGCTCCACGCCGGGCATGCCGGCGCCGTCCAGCAGCCGGGCGGCGGCCCGGTATGCGGTCCCGGCCCGGGCACGCTGCCCGGAGGCGGCCAGCCGCAGCGCCCGGTACCAGTGGGTGAAGACGCACACCAGTGGCCGTTCGTGGCGCTCGGCCAGCGCGTCCGCCGCGGCGGGGTGTTCGTCCGCCGTCGTGAAGTCGCCGAGTGCGCTGTTCGCCTGTATGCGGATCAGGTGGCCGAGCACCTCGAAGTTGACCAGGCCGTGCCGGGCGGCGAGCGCGATCAGCTCCTCGCCGATCACGTCCCGCCGCGGCGCGAGACCGGCCCGGGTGCAGGACTGCATGAACGCCCCGTTGAGGGCGAACGCCAGCAGCGTAAGGTCGTCCAGGCGGCGGGCGGTCTCCTCCGCCTCGCGGGCGGCCTGCGGGCCGCGCGGTGATCTGGTGCCGCGCATCTCCAGCGCGATCGTGGCGAGCAGCCGGCAGCGGGCCACCTCGTGCGCGGTGTCGTCCGGCAGCGCTGTCAGGGTGCGCTCGGCGGCCGCGACGATCTGCCGGGCCTGCTCCGGGTCGTCGCTGCGGGGCCAGATCGCGGGGACGTCGTACGCGCCGATGACCCGGGCGATCAGTTCCGGGTCGCCGAACTCCTCCGCTGCCGTGACGGCTGCGAGGCGATGCTCCCGGGCCGCCGCGAGGCCGCTGCCTCCGGTCACCGCGAGGTTGCGGAGCAGGCCGACCGTCGACTCCAGCCGGGATCGCGCCCCCGCGGCGACCGTGCGGTCGTACGCCTCGGCCGCCCGCGTCCACAGCCGGGCCGCCGCCGTCACCGGTTCTGCCGGCGGGTCAGGGCGTGGGTCCTGGGCGAGGACGTCCGCCTCCAGGCGGCGCAGCCGCGGGCCGGGATCCACCCCGAGGCGGTCGGCCAGCATCGCCCGGGCCCGGCGCAGTACGGCGAGCGCGTCCGCCTGGCGGCCCGCGCGGTACAGCGCGAGGGCCAGCAGCCGCCAGGCTTCCTCCCGCCAGGGGTGCTCGGCCACGTGCGCGTCCAGGGCACGGCCTCGGCGGCCAGCCCGAGGGCAAGCCGGGCCTGTGCCTGCTGCTCGCCGGCCCGCAGCCGCAGCTCGGTCAGGCGAGCGCTCGGCGCGGACCCAGGCGTCTGCGGCGGCCTCGGCGTAGGCGGGGCCGCGCCACAGCGCCAGCGCGTTCTCCAGGTGCTCCAGTGCCTGCCCGGGCGGCGCCGCGGCGGCGGCGTCGACGGCCGCCTCGAACCGCCAGGCGTCCACGGCGTCGGGTGCGGCCCGCAGCGCGTAGCCGGGGCCCTCGGTGACCAGCAGGCGGGGCGCGTTGCGGGCGGTCCGGCTCCAGGATGCGGCGCAGTGCGGCGACGAAGGTCTGCACGGCGCCGACCGCGCGCGGTCCGGGCTCGTCCCACAGGTCCTCCACCAGCCGGGCGACCGGGACCACGCGGCGCCGAGCGACGATCAGCCGGGCGAGCACGGCCCGGTGCCGGGGGCCCTTCAGTGCGAGGGCGTCGCCGGCGCCGTCCCACGCGGAGGCGCCCGAACAGGTCGCCGCCGAGCTCCGCAAGCTCCTGGCGCGGCGAGCCCACATCCGACGGCCGTCAGGAAGAGAGTTACGCCGTCACTCCCCTGGGTGATCTGGCAGGCCCGCGAGCTCTGACGCCCACCGTCGCATCCCTGGGTTCTCCGCGATCTCCGCATAGGCTCGAACTGTTCACGGCATTGCCGCCGAAGGATGCCGCCGGCGGTGGCGGGGACCCGCTCGACACGATCCTGCGCAACCTCGGCCGGGACACGGTCATCGTCACCGGAACGCTCACCAACTACTGCTGCGGCACCACGGCCCGGCAGGCGTACGAACGCGGATACCCGGGTGATGTTCGGCTCGGACGTCACGGCCACCGACGACGAGTCCCGCCAGGAACCGGAACTCGCGGTCCTGCGCAAGGGCTTCGCCCTGGTGCTCACGGCCGAGGAGATCACGGACCGGCTGAGCGAGCGGACAAATGGTGAGACAATCGACATCCGCTCTCTCTGAACACCGTTCTCTCTGAGACGGAGGGGAAAACGCCCGTGGACCTGGACGCCGTCGCCGACGAGCTCTACGGGCTGCGGCCGGAGGACTTCACCGCCGCCCGCGACGCACGCGCGGCAGCAGCACGCAAGGAGGGCGACCGAGCCCTCGCCGAGAAGATCGGCAAGTTGCGCCGGCCGAGCCTGTCGGCGTGGGCCGGCAACCTGCTCGTCCGCGAGCAGCCCGAGCAGGTCGAGCCGCTGCTCCGGCTGGGCGAAGGGCTGCGCCAGGCGCATCGCGAGCTGAACGGTGACCAGCTGCGCGAACTCGGCCGCCGGCAGCGGACCCTGATCAACGCGCTGACCCGTCAGACCCGCCACCTGGCGGCGGAGGCCGGTCACCCGATCGGTGAGAGCACCCTGCACGAGGTCGAAGACACCCTGCACGCCGTGCTCGCCGACCCGGAGGCCGCGCAGGAATGGGCGGTCGGCCGCCTGGTCAAACCCCTCTCCCCCACCGCCGGTTTCCCCACCGCCGAGGCCGAAGCCCTGGCCCGGGTACCCGCCTCGCCTGCAAAACCACCGGCCGACCGCCAGAAGAGCCAGAAGAGCCAGCCGGACGCAGAGCGGCACCGGCGGCTTACTCGGGCGCGACAGGAAGCCGAGGAGGCGGAGCAGGAACTGCACACCCTGGAGGAGGAGGCCACGGCGGCCGGACGCGCCGCGCAGGACGCGGCAGAGTTGGTGGGCAGGCTCCAGCAGCGCATCGACGAGCTGACCGAGGCGCTGAAGGGCGCCGAGGACGAGCAGCAGGAGGCCCGTGCCGCCGAGAAGGAGGCGCGCGAGCAGGTGCGGAACACCGACCGCCGGGTCCGGGAGGCCCGGCGCCGGGCCAGAACCGCCGTCGCGCGTGCCGAGCGGCTGTCCGCGAAGGAAGAGCGTGCCTCTTAGTCCCCCACCCGGATCCCAGGCCCGGCGCGACCGGATCCTGCACCTGGCCACCACGACCGGCCTCACCAGCGTCGAGGAGTTGTCGCAGCGCTTCGGCGTCACCGCCTCCACCATCCGCCGCGACCTCGCCAAGCTGACCGCCGACGGCCGCCTCGCCCGCGCCTACGGCGGAGCCATGGCGCTGACCGCCCATCCGGAGGCGTCGCTGCGGCAGCGCACCGGCGAGGCGTTCGAGGAGAAGCGGGCCATCGCGCGCCGGGCCGCCGCCGAGGTGCGTGCCGGTGAGACGGTGCTGCTGGACGCCGGATCGACCGTGGGCGCCCTCGCGCACGAACTGCGCTCGGCGAAGGAACTCACCCGACCGACACCCCGATGCTGTCCGACCCCGGCCGCTCCCGCACTCCCCGGCACTCCCGCCGCTCGGCCGGCTCGTCTCACCCGACGAGGTCGCCGGACTCACCGCCTTCCTCCTCGGCCCGGAGGGCGGCACGATCACCGGCCAGCAACTCGTCCAGTGCGCCGGGGCCTCGCTCTGACGGATCCGGTGCGGCAACGCCGACGATGTTCTCGCCCACGGTCCGGACACGGGCCGCCCATCCCAGCGCCGTGAGTTCGCCCGTCAGGGTCCGGGCGTCGTGGAACACCTTCACGATGCGGTACCGGCCGCCGTCGCCGAGTCGGCGCAGCACTGTGGGAACGGGCCCCGGCTCGACGCCTTCCTCGCTCACGGCGGCGGCCGGCCCGTCGTCGACGAAGACGGCTCTGCCGCCCGGCGCGAGAAAGCCGGCGACGGTGTGCCAGAAGGCCGGCAGCCGCGCCGGCGGGACGTGGGAGAGCCAGAAGGCGAAGAACACCGTGTCGTAGCGCCGGGGCGGCTGCCAGTCGAAGACGTCGGCCCGGACGAACCGCACGTTGAGGGCAGGAGTACGCCCGCGAGCGATGGCCAGCACCTCCGCGGCCGCGTCGACAGCGGTCACCGAGTGCGCTCGGGCGGCGAGCGCGGGAGTCCACGGGCCCGTTCCGCAGGCCAGCTCCAGCACATCTCCGGCCACCGGAAGGCAGTCCACGACGGTCAGCAACCGCCGTAGCTCCTCGCGCTCCGCGTAGGGCCGGTCGTATTCGGCCGCACCTGCACGGTAGTAGGCGAGCTGTTCCGCCAGGAGGGCGTCGCCATCGTCGGTCATGACCCGTATGGTCGGGTCTGTCCCTGGGACAAGGTCAACCCCGGCAGCGCTACCGCTCTCAACCGGAGGGGCGCTCGGGAGGCCCGGACGAGTATCTCGGATCCCGGTTGACGGAGGGCGAAGGTGGCCCCTGCAGCAGTTCCGCTGCCTGGTTCTCCGTGTGCGCGGCCGCCATCTGGGCCTCCGCCACCACGTCACCGCGTTCGCGCACCAGGTCCTCGTAGATCGGCAGATGGTCGGCCTCGGCGGATGCCTGTGTCACCGTGCTGCTCCTTCCGTTGCTCGCCAAAGTCAGTGGCTCACCACATACAAAAGAGCCGGAAGGCTGTTATCAAGGAAACTAAGTAGGAGTTGCGCGTCCATCGTGAAAAGGTCCTGTGACCAGCGCTGTAGCAGGGGCGGGCACCGAGTGGCGCGGTCGGGGTGCACCAGAGGTGCGACGGCGTACGGGAAAGGGGCGGCACAGGTCCTCCGTGCGGCCGTCCCTCCTCCGGTCGTGGCGGAGGGAGGCGACGGGCATGGGTGGGGGCGGCATCTACGAGCCGGACCGAGCCGCGCGTCGGCGCGGACGCGCTCCGGTCGCGGACGACAGTCGTGGGAGGACTGCGGCTGCTACACCTGCTGGACCACGGAGCTTCTTATGGTCACCGCTGACGCCGTAGGGAGTTCGGCGCCCGTGCCGCCCGGCTGCGCAGCGGACCGGACCGACGCGGCCGGTTCGCGAACCGATACGGCAAAGCAGCCGGACAGCAGCGCCGTCCGCCAACTCCCCCGAACCTCGGGTCGACAAGCCACGCTATGGCCTGTTCGCTTCGGCGACGGCCCCGTTGGGGGTACGGGCACCTGTGACGCGAAGACGGTCCAGTTTCCCGGCGTCGTCGCTTCCGGCCGCCGCCGTGTAGGTGACCATGCGCAGGTCCGCGCCGGGGACGAGGAGGACGTCGCAGTCGAGGTGGAGATCGCCGATCTGCGGATGGCGGATCGTCTTGCGGTCGGTCGTGTGCTCGGCGGCAGCCGTCGCCGCCGCCCAGTGCCGGGCGAAAGTGCCGGAGGTTTCGCGCAGTTCCCGCACGAGACGACCGAGTTGGGCGTCCCCTGGATAGCGGGACACCGTGTCCTTGAGGTCGGCGACGATCGACGCGGCGAAGGCGTCGTGTCCCCGCTCGGACCGGACCGGACGCATCGCGGCACGGGCGGCGCCGTTGCCGAAGAGGGCGCGGGCGAGGTTGCGTTCGGCGGCGGGTACGTCGGAGGGGTCGCCGTGCAGGGCGCTCCACGTGGTGTTCCACCACACCAGGCTCCAGTCGGCGGCGAACACCCCGATCGGGACGTCGCCCAGGCGGGCGGTGAGCCGTTGGATCCCCGGGGGCACATGGGTGCTGACCGTCCCGTCCTGGGGCGGCAGGAGTCCGGCGCTCCGGAACAGCTGGTCGCGCTCGGTACGGGAGAGCTGGAGGGCCCGGGCGAGGGCGCCGACGACCTGGGCCGAGGGGTTCTTCGCGCGTCCCTGCTCCAGGCGCAGGACGTAGTCGAAGGAGAGCCCGGCGAGCTGTGCCAGCTCCTCGCGGCGTAGCCCCTTGGCACGGCGGCCGTCCGTCACGGTGAAGCCGGCGTCGGCCGGGGACAGTCGGTCGCGCCAGGCGCGCAGGAGTGCGGCGAAGCCGGAGCGGGAGGAAGCCATGGTGTCATTCTCGCTGTGCGGCGCCGGATGAGCCTGGGTACTGCCGGTCCTAGTGACGCGCACGGCCCTGGTCGGCGTCGGCGCCAGCAGCGAGCGTGGGGACGTCCCGGCGGCCGACCAGGTGAGGAGTCCCCATGCAGCACACCCTCGTGATGACGGGCGTGAGCAGTGGCATCGGCCGCGTGGCCGCGGAGCAGATCCTGCGCCGGTCGCCGCACGTGCACCTCCTCGTCGTCACCCGCGGCTCCTCCGGCACACGGCCGGCCGCGAACCTCGGCGCGGGCGGGCACGCGGTCTCGCACGTCCCGGCGGACCTCGGTTCACTGGAGAGCGTCCGCGCGGCCGCCGCCGGCATCCGCGACCGGCTCGACCGCGGTGAACTCCCGCCCCTGCGCGGGTTCGTGGGCAACGCGGGCACGCAGTACGCGAACGCACTCACCGAGGGACCCGACGGGTTCGAGTCCACCTTCACCGTCAACGTGCTCGCCAACCACCTGTTCGTGCGCCTGCTCCAGGACCGCCTCGCCCCTCCCGCCCGGATCGTGCTCACCGCCAGCGACACCCACTTCGGCGACTTCCGGCACAACTTGGGCATGGTGCCGGGCCCCGTCTGGAAGTCCCCGGACGTCCTCGCCCGCACGGGCGCCTTCCCCGAGCCGGAGACCACGACGGCCGGCCGCACCGCGTACTCGACGAGCAAGCTGGCGGTGATCCACCTGGTGCACGAGTACGCGCGCCGGCTGCCGGCCGGGATCGACGCCGTCGCCCACAACCCGGGCTTCGTCCCTGGCACCGGCCTCGCCCGCAATGCAGGCCCCGTCGCCCGGTTCGCGGTACGGCGCATCCTGCCGGTACTGGCCCTCACTCCGTTCGCCACCGGCCGCACCACCGCGGGCCGCCACCTCGCCGACGTGGTCCTCGGCACGACCCGGGCGCCGAACGGCTCCTACGTCGACCGCAGGCGTGCGGCCCGCTCCGCGGCGGAGTCCTACGACCCAGGGCGCGAAGCGGAACTCTGGGAGGCCGTCGAGCGGTTCACCGCAGATCGAGGTCGCGGACGCCCTTGACCGTCAGAAGTACGATGCGAGCGTGCCGCGGCGGCGGATGTCGAGCGTCGCGCAGTGGAACGAGCCGCCGAACGGGGCGTAGTGCAGCAGGTCGCACGGGATCGGCTCGAACCCCCACTGCTCGAGTGCGCGCAGCATGCCGGTGTGGTGCCGCTCGGCGATGACCCGCTTCTCGTCGATCATCAGGACGTTCATGCTGAGCCACTTGCCGCACATCGAGGTGATCCTCAGCAGGCGGTCGTCGATCGGGTCGGGTTCCGGGGCGACGAGGACGTCCCAGGAGTTCAGCACGTCGGGCAGGCGGTCCACGTCGACGTAGTCCGGGTTGACCAGCACCTTGCCGGGCTTGAGCAGGATGAACGTCGTGTCGATGTGCATGGGGGTACGGCACCGGCTCTCGATCTCGTGGATGCGGTAGCCAGGCCCCAGGTGGCGGCGCAGCCACTCGATGCCCAAGTGGTTGGTGACGTTGCTCCGGGTGACGAACAGGTCGCGTCCCGCGCGTACGAAGTCCGCCGCGTCGAACACCGGCTCGAACTCGGTGAGGATGTAGCGCATGGGCTCGCCGGACTCCGGGACCCGGAACCCCGGGTCGTACAGCTCGTCGGTGAGCTGCGGTTTGGGGGCCGCCGTCCAGCGCGCACCGCGGCGGAAGTAGTCCTTGAGGAGCTCGCGGTACGAGTGGGTCTCGAAATACCGGCAGGGCCAGGCCATCGGCGTCTCGATGATCTCGTCGCCGATGACGAGCATGCTGTCCCGCGGGCAGGTGTTGCAGAAGCCTCGCGAGGACCAGTCGGGGGTGCGGAAGCGCTGCCGGTGGTCGACCGCGTCCGGGCGCCGGACCGTGACGCCGAGGGACTGCAGCAGAGCGACGAACTGGTCGAGTTCGTGCTGTGCCCGCTCGATCAGCACCCGCGGGTACCTGTAGCCGGCGGCGAGACCCTGCAAGCGCGCCGCCCAAGGAGGGACGTTGCAGGTCACGACCGGATGCCTGGAGGGCATGGTCGCGCCGTCGAGACGCCCGACGATGATCTCTTCCAGCGGGTCCCATTCGTTGTGCGAACGGACCGGCGAGACGAGGGTTTCCGCGGCGTCGCCGGCCGAGGCCGACGGCGCCTGCGTCACATGGTCCAGTTCGACAGCTACGTTCTTGGACCCGGCCAACTCCATCACCTACCCGTCGATCCGGTTTCCCCGGGGTGCAGGCGTCCTGGCGGACGGAAGTCGCCCAGCGGGCGAGCAGGAAGCCGTGCAGCCCTGCGGAACCGGAGCCCTGTCACCGGGCACCGTCTCTGTGCCGCGCTCTGCCTCATACGTACCCGCGGTCGCCGACGTACCAACGCGTATGCACCGTGCTCGCTCTCGGGGGATGATGGAAACAGTCCATGCCCGGACGGTCGCGGAGGTGGTCGCAGTGGCATCCGAACCCGGCCGAGCCCCGTCGCCGACGGTCGACATCGCGGCGACCGGCCCCCAGCGCATCCGGCTCACCCTGGCCGGGGACCTGGGCACCGGAGCCCTGCGCGAGCTGGAGGAACGGTTCGCCGACCGGCGGCTCGCCGAGGCCGTCGAGTGGGACGTCGACATGAGCGGTGTCGGCCACCTCGACCTCGCCTGCGCCTACGCCCTCCTGCGGGCGGCCACCGAGCGCCCGGCGAACGCGGCGCTCACCGTCCACGGCGCCCGGCACGATGTGCGGCGCACCCTGCGGCACACCGGATTCGAGGCGGTGGCGGAGATCGGCGGCTAGGGCTGTTGCCCTTGAAACATCCCTGTCCGCCGCTCTGTGTGAACGGGTTTCGGCGCCTCGCGTGACCAGGCCGCCGGGTGCGGACAACTGCGGGCAGGTACACGGGCGTTGGTGCGCGAAGCTGTGATCCGCCGTGCGCGACCCCTAGGTGTGCTGAGATCGGCTTCTACGGGGGCGTGGCCCACAAGAGCGGCTGACGCCGGGGGCGGCGGTCGTCGTACGGTTCGGGCGCCTGTTCCGCCAAGGGCGGACCGGGCCACGGGGCCGCGCCGGTAGTGGATGCCCAGCTCCGAGACCGGCCGGGTGGGAGCTGGTGGCTAGGGTGAACGCGCGGTCGGTGAGGCGGCGGACGCTGCGGGCCGACCGGGGCCCCGGCCTCGTACGTGTCCAGCAGCTCCTGGGGCGCCGCGCCCCGGCAGACGAGGGCGATCTTCCAGCCGAGGTTCAGGGCGTCCTGGATGCCGGTGTTCCTGCCCTGGCGCCGGCCGCGGGCTGTCGATGTGGGCCGCGTTCCCGGCCAGGAAGCAGGGGCCGGAGCGGATGGGGGTGCCCCCGGTCGGGCGAAGCCGAGACTGGGTGAGGGCGGCGCCGCGGTTGTGGAGCCGGAAGCCGGTCATCCAGACCGGGTCACGCAGCGGCAGCCGGTGCGGGGTGTACCGGTCGGCGATGTCCTGCGGGAGCGGCACCGTCACCTCGGTGTCCGGTGCTCCGGCCCTCGGAAGCCGGTGCCCGCCTGGGCGCGGACGGTGCTGTGCGCTCCGTCGCAGCCGACGACATGGCGGGCCGCACGGTCTCCTGGGTGCCGTCCCGGTGCCGCCGATGCTCGGCGAGCACCCTCTCGGTCTCCGCCTGTGAGAGGAACCGCAGGAAGGAGTACGGGGTGTCCTTGCCGCCGATGTCGAACAGCGGCAGCGCTACGACGCGCCGTGGCAGGTGCCGCCGCAGCCGCGGCGCCGGGTTGCCGCGCTCGACCAGTTCGTAAGTCACCCCGAATCCAGCCAGGGCCTCCAGCGCCCGCGATTCCCGACCCACGGTATGCGGCGAGGCGCCCGCGTGATCTGAAACATACTGGCCTCGGACATACACGTTGGCCGCCCGATTGTGGATAGCTTGTTGTGCTTGTCCCGCACCCGGCGCCGTGTCATCGGGAGAGCCGTCCCACCGACCGTCCAGGAGACCCATGCGCCCCCGGATACCCTCCGTCCCGCGAATGACCTCCGTTGCGCGAAGAGGCTCCGTGCCGCGGACAGGCTCGATGCCGCCCCTCGCCCTGGCCGTCGGCGCGCTGGCCGTCGGCGTCGGCGGCCTGTATCTGGCCGGGCTGCTGCTCACGGGCGGCGAGATCGACTCGGGTACGACGGTGGGGGGCGTGGACATCGGCGGCCTGAGCCGTGCGGAGGCGGTCCGGAAGCTGGAGAAGCAGCTGGACCGGCCCCGCGAACTGGCCGTCCGGGTCGGCGACCGCAAGGGCACGGTCGATCCGCGGCGGGCCGGATTCACCTACGACATCGAGCGGAGCGTCGACCAGGCGACGCGCAGCGGCGCGGACCCGGTCAGTGTGATCGGCGGGCTCTTCCGCTCGGGCGGTGCCATCGAGCCGGTCGTACGGGTCGACGAGGACAGGACCCGCGCCGCCCTGGGAACGCTGGCCAGGACGCTCGACCAGAAGGTCCGCGACGGCGCTGTCGGCTTCAAGGACGGCAAGGTCAGGCAGACCGCCCCGCGCACCGGGTACGCGCTGGACGTGGACACCGCGGTCGGCGTCCTGCGCACCTCCTTCCTGCGCGGCACGGACGACGCTGTCACGGCCCTGCCCGCCCGCGAGGCCGAGCCGGAGGTCACGGCGGCGGAGGTGCGGCGGGCGGTGCGCGAGTTCGCGCGGCCGGCCATGTCGGCGCCCGTCAGGCTCACCGCGGGTGACCAGCGGTTCACGGTCAGCCCGGCCGTCCTGGGCGAGCATCTGAGCATGCGGCCGGACGACACCGGCAGGCTGACACCGAATCTCGACGGCAAGGGCCTGTACGCCGCCCCGACGGTGACCCGCTCCCTGGCCGACGTCACCGGCAGGCCCGAGAACGCCCGGCTGCGGCTCGACGGCGACAAGGTCGTGGTGGCCGAGGACGCCAGACCCGGCCGCCAGGTCACCGCCAAGGCGCTGGGCGAGGCCGTGATGCCGCTGCTCACCAAGTCGGGCGCCGCCCGCACCGGAGAGCTGGCCACGCGGACGGTGCGGCCGGAGGTGACCCGCGACAACGCCGCGCGGCTGGGCCTGACGAAGAAGATGTCCTCCTTCACCGTCAACTTCGAACCGACGCCCTACCGCACGAAGAACATCGGCCGGGCCGCGGAACTGATCAACGGCTCCGTCGTCATGCCCGGCGAGACCTGGAGCTTCAACCGGACCGTCGGTGAGCGCACCGAGGCCAACGGCTTCGTCGAGGGCATCATGATCCTCGACGACCGGTTCACCAAGGCGTCCGGCGGCGGTGTCTCCGCCGTGGCCACGACCGTGTTCAACGCGATGTTCTTCGCCGGGGTCAAGCCCGTGGAGTACGGCGCGCACTCCTTCTACATCGAGCGCTACCCGGAGGGCCGTGAGGCGACGGTCGCCTGGGGCAGCCTGGATCTGCGGTTCACCAACGACTCCGGCAAGGCGATCTACATCCAGGCCGGGTCGACCGACACCTCGGTGACCGTCTCCTTCCTCGGCACCCGGAAGTACGACGAGGTCAAGTCGGTCAAAGGGCCGCGTACCGAGGTGAAGCAGCCGGAGCGGAGGGTGAGCAAGGACAAGGAGTGCGTGCCGCAGACGCCGCTGGAGGGCTTCGACGTCACCGTGGAGCGGGTCCTCGTCGACGACGGCCGGGAAGTGAGGCGGGAGCCCTTCCGCACCCACTACGCCCCGCGCAACGAGATCGTCTGCGAGTGACGTCAGGCGCGCGACGCGGCCGCCTGGCGGTAGGGCTCCGGCTTCATGCTGCGACTGTCGGTATCCGAGCCGTATTCAGTCCGTGTCGACGGACGCGACCTGGCAGCACCCTCCTTCCCTAACAACTGTTTGGTAGATTAACGTTGGCGGGGCGTCAGCCGTCGAGCGCCGTCCGGAGTGCGTCTGCGGCGGCCTGCCGAAGGAGGTCCGCCGGTGACCACGCCGTCGTATGTGCCGGGCCACGAGCTGCTGCGTGGTCGCAGCGCCGTCATCACCGCCGCCGCGGGTGCCGGCATCGGCGGTGCGACCGCGCGGCGGCTGCTGGAGGAAGGGGCGCGGGTCGTGCTCTGCGATGCCCACGCCCGCAGGCTGAAGGAGTCCGAGGCGGAGCTGGCCGATGCCTTCGGAGCGGACCGGGTCGCGGCCGCAGTCTGCGATGTCACCGACGAGGCGCAGGTCGCCGCGCTGTTCGAGCTGGCCGAGGAGCGGCACGGGCGGCTGGACATCGTCGTCAACAACGCCGGTCTGGGGGGTACGGCCGACCTCGTCGACATGACCGACGAGCAGTGGGGCACGGTCCTCGACGTCACGCTGAACGGCACCTTCCGCTGTACTCGTGCCGCGCTGCGGCGGTTGAAGGCCGCGGGCGGTGGCGGGGTCGTGGTCAACAACGCCTCGGTGATCGGCTGGCGGGCGCAGAAGGGCCAGGCGCACTACGCCGCCGCGAAGGCCGGGGTCATGGCGCTCACCCGGTGCGCGGCGCTGGAGGCCGCCGAGTTCGGGGTCCGGGTCAACGCCGTCGCGCCGAGCCTCGCCATGCATCCGCACCTGGTGAAGGTCACCACGCCCGGTCTGCTGGAGGAGCTGACGGTCCGCGAGGCCTTCGGGCGGTACGCCGAACCGTGGGAGGTGGCCAACGTGATCGTCTTCCTGGCGTCCGGCTACTCGTCGTACATGACCGGTGAGGTCGTATCGGTCAGCAGTCAGCATCCGTGAGGCGAGAATGACCTGGTGCCGAACAGCAATAGTGACCGTAAGAAGACGGCTGTGAGCGCCGCTCCCGAGCGGCGGGAGGAGATCCTCGCCACCGCCGCCGAGGTGTTCGCCGCGCAGGGCTACCGCGCCACCACCGTGCGCCGGATCGCGGACGAGGCGGGGATGCTCGCGGGCAGCCTCTACTACCACTTCGACTCCAAGGAGTCGATGCTCGACGAGATCCTCTCCGGCTTCCTGAACGACCTGTGGGCCAGGTACGACTCCGTGCTCGCGGCCGGCCTCGGGCCCAGGGAGACGATCGAGGCCCTTGTCACCGAGTCCTTCCGGGAGATCGACCGGCATCTCGCCGCCGTCGCCATCTACCAGAAGGAGGCGAGGCAGCTGCAGGCCCAGCCGCGGTTCGCCTATCTCGCCGAGTCGCAGGTGAAGTTCGAGAAGGCGTGGCTGGGCACGCTGGAGCGCGGGGTGGCCGACCGGGTCTTCCGCGCCGACCTCGACGCCCGGCTCACGTACCGCTTCCTGCGCGACACCGTCTGGGTCGCCGCGTCCTGGTACCGGCCGGGCGGACTGCACAGCCCGGAGGAGATCGCCCGCCAGTACCTGTCGATGGTGCTGGAGGGCATCACGCTCCGGGGATGACCCCGAGAGGCTTCAGAAGGAGTGGCCATGGCCGAGGCATACATCGTCGAAGCGGTCCGCACCCCGGTCGGCAGGCGAGGCGGCGGACTGTCCGCCGTGCACCCCGCCGACCTCGGTGCGCATGTGCTGGGGGCGCTGATGGAGCGCTCGGGTGCCGACCCGGCGGCCGTCGAGGACGTCGTGTTCGGCTGCCTGGACGCGGTCGGGCCGCAGGCCGGCGACATCGCCCGCACCTGCTGGCTGGCCGCCGGTCTGCCCGAGGAGGTGCCCGGCGTGACGGTGGACCGGCAGTGCGGCTCCTCGCAGCAGGCCGTGCACTTCGCCGCCCAGGCGGTGCTGTCGGGCACCCAGGACCTGGTGGTCGCGGGCGGCGTGCAGAACATGTCGATGATCCCGATCGCCTTCGCCACCCGCCAGGCTGCCGAGCCGCTCGGCATGACGCAGGGCCCCTTCGCGGGCTCCGAGGGCTGGCGGGCCCGGTACGGTGACCGGCCGGTCAACCAGTTCGTCGGCGCCGAGATGATCGCCGGGAAGTGGGGCATCTCCCGCCTGGACATGGAGGAGTTCGCGCTGCGCTCCCACCAGCGGGCGGTCCGCGCCATCGACGAGGGCCGCTTCGACCGCGAACTCGTCCCGTACGGCGACGTGACGACCGACGAGGGGCCGCGCCGCGACACCAGCCTGGAGAAGATGGCCGGCCTGAAACCGGTGATCGACGGCGGCAATATCACCGCCGCCTGCTCCTCCCAGGTCTCCGACGGCGCCTCCGCCATGCTGCTGGCGAGCGAACGGGCCGTACGGGAACACGGGTTGACCCCGCGTGCCCGCTTTCACCACCTCTCGGTGCGCGGCGAGGACCCCATCCGCATGCTGACCGCGCCGATCCCCGCCACGGCGCATGCCCTGAAGAAGACGGGGCTGGCACTCGACGCCATCGACCTGGTCGAGATCAACGAGGCGTTCGCACCCGTCGTACTGGCCTGGCTCAAGGAGACCGGCGCCGACCCCGACAAGGTCAATGTCAACGGCGGCGCCATCGCCCTCGGCCACCCCCTGGGCGCCACCGGCACCAAACTCATGACCACACTCCTGCACGAACTGGAACGCACCGGCGGCCGCTACGGCCTCCAGACGATGTGCGAGGGCGGCGGCCAGGCCAACGTCACCATCATCGAGCGGCTCTGAGACCCTGCTGCTCAGGCAGGGCGTGCACGGGCCAGTTCGAGGACGGCCAGGCGGGCCGCTTGGTGTACCGCGACGGTGCGCAGGCCGGTGCGGGCCGCGAGGGCGGTGAGGTCGGCGACGGTGCGTTCGCGGCCGCCGAAGTAGACCAGCATGCGCAGGTCCATCTCCGTGGGCGGTGTGCCGTCGGCGCCGGTCTTCTCGATGACGAAGACGCGGCCGTGCCATCCCGCCGCCTGCGCGCAGCGCCGCAGGATGGCGAGGGCCGTGTCGTCGTCCCAGTCGTGCAGGACGGCGCACAGGAGGTAGCCTCCGGCGCCCGGCGGCAGGGCCTGGAAGAAGTCGCCGGGTACGGCGTCGCCGCGGTCGGTCAGGCCCGCTGCCGCCAGGGTCTCGCGGGCCGCCGCCGCGGTGTCCGGCTGGTCGAGGACCGTGCCCCGCAGCGCGGGGTAGGCGCTCAGCAGGGCGGTGAGCAGGGTGCCGTTGCCGCCGCCGACGTCGATCACCTCGCCCAGTGAACCCCAGTCGAAGGCGGGCACGATGTCCTCGGCCCAGGCTGCCGCGTCGGTGCCCATCTGGGCGTCGTAGGAGGCGGTGCGCACGGGGTCCGCCGCCAGGTCGTCCCAGAAGGGCCTGCCGAACTGGGCCGGGAAGGCGGCCTCGCCGGTGCGCACGCTGTGCAGCAGCCGGGTGAAGGCCAGATCGGCGCGGCCTACGGCACCGTCGAGGTCCAGTACGGTGCGGAGGCCGGACGGGTGGCCGCCGCGCAGTTCCTGGCCTCGCGGTGTCAGCGCGTAGCCGGCGAAGGGGTCGTGGGTGAGCACGCCCACCGAGGCCAGGTGCCCCATCAGCCGGTCGAGGGCGTCCGCGTCGGTGCCCGTGGCCGCGGCCAGTTCGGGTGCCGTGCGCAGTCCCGCCGTGATGTGGTCGGCGAGCCGCAGGGTGGCCGCCACGCGCAAGGCCATCGGCGTCACCAGGTCCGCCATCGCCCACAGCCCCGTCCCGGCCGAACCGTCCTCCGCCATCAGGCCCTCCCCCATCCCGGCACATGACGACACCAGCCTGTTGGGCCCGGACAGCGGGCGGCAACCGGTTATCCGCCGGATTCGCACCGTACGGCTGTGCGGGCCGAGCGCAGGTCCGCCCGGCAACTTCTCTCCCCACGCCGCGTCCTGCGCCAGCTTCTCGGCGATCCGGTCGTGGAAGCTCTTGTGCTCAAGGGCCTCCTCGATGTCGGTGACGACCCGGCAGAGCGGGTACGGGATCTCCGCCTCAAGGTCGGCCAGGGCCGCCTCGGTGGCCCGCCACTCGGCCGCCAGACGGCCGACGACCCGGCGGGCCTTGTCGGTGAGCATCACCTGTTTCGTGCGCGCGTCGTCCCCCTCGACGGTCTGCACCCAGCCCGCCTTGCGCATCGCGGCGACCTTCTGGCTCAGCGCCGAATGCGTGCGCTGCACCGACTCGGCCAGGTCCGTGATGGTCATGGGCCCGTGCGCATGGAGCCGCAGCAACTCCATGACATAGCTCGGCTTGAGCCCGTCGATCCGCTGCTCCGAGTAGACCCGGGCGATGTCGGCGTCCATGGCGGCCTGGAGCAGGCGCAGCGGCCGCCAAAGGCTCTGCTCGGTCGGGTCGGGCGCATGAGGATCAGTCATGACGGTGAATATAACAGTACTTATATAAGTGCTGTTACTACTTTGCGGTGATGCTGATGTGGGAGTCAGTCCGGGTGGGGCAGACCATGCAGCGCGGCCTGCGCCTCGGCCATGATCCGGTCGACGAGTCCGGCGCAGGACGGCAGGTCGTCGATCACGCCGGCGACCTGCCCGGAGGCCATCACGCCGAGGTCGGTGCGGCCGTCGACCATCGCGGCCCTGAGCAGCATGGGGGTGTTGGCGGCGAGCAGGACCTGGCTCCAGGTCAGGTCCTTGCCGTGCTTCATCGCCAGGCCGTCACGGACCATCGCCGCCCAGCTCATGCCGGTCTCGCGCCGGAAGGCGGCGGCGTGGCGGACCGCGCGCCACAGGGACGCGGCCCGGCCGGAGCGCTCCAGCGTGTCGACGAGTTCGCTGCGCAGCATCCGGTGGGGCAGGCCGTCGACCTTGGTGGTCACGGTGACGTCCTGCACGGCGGCGGCCAGGTAGCGGGCCTTGACCGGGTGGGGGACGGTGCTGTCGGAGGTGAGCAGGAAGCGGGTGCCCATGGCGACGCCGGCGGCGCCGTAGGCGAGTGCCGCGACCAGACCGCGCCCGTCATGGAAGCCGCCCGCCGCGACCACCGGGATGTCGACGGCGTCCACGACCTGCGGCAGCAGCACGGTGGTGGCGACGCTCCCGGTGTGCCCGCCGCCCTCACCGCCCTGCACCACGACCGCGTCCACGCCCCACGCGGCGACCTTCTCCGCGTGTCGCCGCGCGCCCACGGAGGGGATGACGACCACACCGGCGTCCTTGAGCCGCGCGATCAGCTCACGCGAGGGCGCGAGCGCGAAGGAGGCGACCTTGACCCCCTCGTCGATGACGATCCCGACCCGCTCGGCCGCATCGCCCGCGTCCGCCCGGACGTTGACTCCGAAGGGCGCGTCGGTACGGGACTTGACCTCGCGGACCGCCGAGCGGAGCTGATCCACCGTCATGGTGGCGGAGGCCAGGATGCCCAGCGCCCCGGCATTCGCGGTGGCCGACACCAGGCGGGGGCCGGCCACCCAGCCCATGCCCGTCTGCACGAGGGGATGCCGCACACCGACCAGCTTCGTCAGCGCAGTGTCGATCGTCATGCCGCCGGCACCTCGCGCTCGCGCAGCCCCGTCGGGTCGACCACCTCACGGATCAACCGCAGTTCCTCGGCGGTGGGTTCGCGGGTGTGCGGCACGTCGTCGGGGATCGTCAGCGCGAAGCCCGTGGCGGCGGCGACCTGTCCGGCCGTCACGCCGGGATGCAGGGAGCGCACGCGCATCGTGCGGTCCGGTGTGGCGAAGTCGAACACGGCGAGGTCGCTGACGACTTGGGCGAGGTGGTGGTAGCGGGTGGCGGACGGGCCGGCCGCGACGGCACGGTCGTAGCCGACACCGCAGACCATGTCGACCCGCTCGACGAAGACCCGCTCGGAGTGGCGCGGAATCCAGTAACTGGTCGGATTGTTCAGGGTGTTGACCGGGGCTCCGCGCACGCCCAGCAGCTGCCGCTTCGGCCGGGACCAGTAGCCGATGCAGGAGATGTTCTGGTTGCCGTACCGGTCGATCTGGCTGGCGCCCATCATCACGTGCCGCCGACCGGTGGCCACCAGGGCCAGGTGCTGGCGGTACGGCAGCCAGCCCTCGACCACCTCCGCCCTGGCACCCACCGCCGGGACGTCCGCCGTCAGCAGCGCCTCGCCGTCGGTCAGGAGCAGGTCGGGGGCGAAGGTCAGCCTCGCCAACCGGGCCCCGATCGCCGGGACGGTGCCGATGGGGGCGGCCAGGATCTCGCCGGCGCCCCGCCAGGCCTCGGCGCAGGCCACCACGCAGTACTCGGCCCGGGTCACCGTCATCGGGCATCCTCCTCTTCGAAGGCCTTGTGAAAGGCGGCGACCGCGGCCCGGTAGGCGTCCTCGTCTCCCGACAGGAAGCGTTCGGTGAAGGCACGCCAGGTCGCCGGGTCGCGGGCGGCCTGCGCGTAGGCGCGCTGGAAGGGCTCGTCGCGGTCGTGGTCGGGGACGCAGGAGGTGAAGTGGGCGCCGTTCGGGGTCTCGGCCACGCCGGTCACGAACGCCCGCTTGACCAGCAGAGTTTGTGGTCCGGCGGCCTTGAGCAGGTCCGCGGTGTCCACGATCCGCTCGCAGGAGACGTAGGCCGTGTCGGCGGCCTGGCAGAACAGGTCGTCGAAGTACGGGTCGGGACCCAGGTACTGGGCGTTGCCGTGCACGTCCGCCCGGTTGAGGTGGACGAGCGCCGCATCCAGCCGGAGGGCCGGGACCGCGAGGAGTTCCTCGCCGTCGTCGTACGGTGACGTGACCGTGCGCAGATGCGGGTTGACCCGCATCACGTCCGAGCCGAGTCCGGCGCGGATCGGCAGGAAGGGCAGCCGGTGCGCGGCGGCGGTCAGGCCCCACATGAACATGGCCTCGTCCAGCTCCACCAGCTCCAGGGCTCCCTGCTGCCGGGCCGCCGAGAAGTGAGGTTCCAGCGGGATCGAGTCGAGCGTGACGAACGCCGCGACCAGCTTGCGGATCTTGCCGGCGGCGGCGAGGAGGCCGACGTCCGGGCCGCCGTAGGAGACGACGGTGAGATCGGTGACATCGGAGCGCAGCAGTGCGCGCACCAGTGCCATCGGCTTGCGCCGCGAGCCCCAGCCGCCGATACCGATCGTCATGCCGCTGCCGAGCCTCCCGACGACCTCGTCGGCGGTCATCATCTTGTCCCTGCTCACGCCTACTGCTCCTGCCCGGAGTCGCCGGTGGTGCCGGAGGTGCCGAAGGTGCCGCGCACCCGGTCGGCGACGCCGCTGAGGCCCGCCTCGAAGGTGAAGCCCTGCTCGAAGCGGTAGCTGCGGCGGACGTCGACCGGGTCGATGCCGTTGATCGCGGCCTTGGCGAGGCGGAGGAGGTAGCCGTCCTTCGCGGCGATCTCGCGCGCCAACTCCAGGGCAAAGGCGTGGAGTTGATCGCGTGGGACCACCTGCCACACCGATCCGTGCCGGTGCAGCTCCGCGGCGGTGACGGTGCGCGAGGTGTAGTACATCGTGCGCATCAGGTGCTGCGGGACCAGGCGGGCCAGATGGGTGGCCGCGCCGAGCGCGCCCCGGTCCAGCTCCGGCAGGCCGAAGGTCGCGTCGTCGCTCGCCACGATCGCGTCCGCGTTGCCCACCAGGCCGATCCCGCCGCCCACGCAGAAGCCTTGCACGGCCGCGACCACCGGGACCTCGCAGTCGTAGACCGCGCCGAACGCCTCGTAGCAGCCGCGGTTGACGCCGATGAGGGCTCCGTTGTCCGCCGAGCGCTGGAGCTCCTTGATGTCGACACCGGCGTTGAAGCCGCGCCCGGCCGCGGTGAGCACCACGCACCGCGCCTTGGGGTCGGCCCCGGCGGCGCGGACCGCGGCGGCCAGGTCGTACCAGCCCTGCACCGGAAGGGCGTTGACGGGCGGGAAGTCCACGGTGACGACGGCGACGCCTTCTTCCGGGGCGGAGGTGGAGACACCCATGAGCGGATCAGCTACCTTTCCACCAAACGTTTGTTAGGTGAAGGGTAGCAGCGGTCCATGCGCTGCGGGAGGTGTCCATTGGCAGCGATCACCGATCTGTCCGGGTCCGTCGCCGTCGTCACCGGCGGTACCCGGGGCGTGGGCGCGGGCATCGCCCGCGCCCTGCTGGAGGCCGGCGCCGCGGTCGTCATCTGCGCCCGCCGCGCCCCGGACGAGCCGGTCGAGGGCGGCGGGCGCACGGCCCGCTTCCTGCCGGTCGACCTGCGCGACCAGGACTCGGCCGGCGTCTTCTTCGAGCGGATCCGGGACGACTACGGCCGCCTGGACACCCTCGTCAACAACGCCGGCGGCACCCCGTACCGGCTGCTCGGCGAGGGCGGGGGCGCCCGGCACGCCCGCGTCGTCGAGTTGAACCTGCTCGCCCCGCTGACCGCCTCGCTCGCCGCGTACGAGGTGATGCGCGGTCAGTCCGGCGGCGGGTCGATCGTGATGATCGGCAGCGTCAGCGGCAGCCGCCCCTCCCCCGGCTCGGCGGCGTACGGCGCCGCCAAGGCCGGTCTGGAGCACCTGGCGCGGACGATGGCCGTCGAGTGGGCCCCGCACGTCCGGGTCAACACCCTCGTCCTCGGCATGGTCCGCACCGAACTGTCCCACTTGCACTACGGCGACGAGGACGGCATCGCGGCCGTCGGCCGCACGGTCCCCCTCGGCCGCCTCGCCGACCCCGCCGAGATCGGCGACGCCTGCGTCTTCCTCGCCTCCGACCACGCCTCCTACATCAGCGGCGCCAGCCTCCTCGTACACGGCGGCGGGGAGCGGCCCGCCTTCCTGGACGCGGCCCGCCAACGAGTGACCCCTACGGCTCGGAAGGACACCCCACCATGACCGGACTGTGCACCGCACGCGTCGTCGCCGTCACCGGAGCCGGCCGCGGGCTCGGCCGCGCGCACGCCCTCGCCTTCGCGGCCGAGGGCGCCCAGGTCGTCGTCAACGACCTCGGCGTCGGCATCGACGGCACCGGCAGAACCGCCGGGCCCGCGCAGCAGGTCGCAGACGAGATCCGGGCGCGGGGCGGGCACTCGGTCGCCCACACCGGTGACATCACCACGGCCGACGGCGCCGCCTCCCTCGTACGCACCGCCCTGGACACGTACGGCCGCCTCGACACGCTCGTCAACAACGCCGGGTTCCCGCGCGACCGTATGCTCGTCAATCTCGGCGAGGACGACTGGGACGCCGTCCTGCGCGTCCATCTCAAGGGGCACTTTCTGCCGCTCAAGCACGCCGCCGCGCACTGGCGGGCCGAGGCGAAGGGCGGCCGCACGCCCGAGGCGCGGGTCGTCAACACCAGTTCAGGAGCCGGGCTGCTGGGCAGCGTCGGGCAGGGCAACTACTCCGCCGCCAAGGCCGGCATCGTGGGCCTGACCCTGGTCGCCGCCGCCGAACTGCGCCGCTATGGCGTGCAGGTCAACGCCATCGCCCCGGCCGCCCGCACGCGCATGACGGAGCACACCTTCGCCCACACCATGGCCGCCCCCGCGGACGGCGGCTTCGACGCCATGGCCCCGGAGAACGTCTCCCCCCTCGTCGTCTGGCTCGGCTCCGCCGCCTCGGGCGGGGTGACCGGCCGGGTCTTCGAGGCCGAGGGCGGCCGCATCACCGTCATGGAGGGCTGGCGTCCCGGCCCGACCGCCGACAAGGGCGCCCGCTGGAGCCCGGCGGAGGCGGGCGAGACGGCACTGAAGCTGCTCGCGGAGGCGGAGCCGCCGCAGCCGGTGTACGGAGCTCAGTAAGCGGCGCCGTACTGGGGGGGCGAACCGGGTCGGTCGTACGGGGTCGGTCGTACGTGGACGGCGCGTTCGCCCGCGGCTATGTCGTCGGCGGCGCTGTTGCCGCGGCGGGCCGTGGTGATGCCCCAGGCGGCGACGAGGACGGCCAGCCCGGCAGCGGCCGCCACCGCGCGCGGACGCCACGAGGGGCGGTTCCCGGGCCCGTTGGCCCCGGAGGCACCGGGTTCCCGGTCACCGGTCCGGGAGTTGCCGGCCGACTGGCGGGTCAGCGCCCGCACCGCACGCCAGGGGTGCCCAGCGGTGCTTCCAGGCACGCGCCGAGGGAGCCGCGAGCGCGAGCGCGGCGCCGAGCAGCAGGCCGAAGGCGCGGGTGTCGCTGCCGAAGTAGGCGCGGGAGCTGTCCTCACCGGGCTGGTGGACCAGCGCCATCGCGATGAGGGACGCGATCGCCGCCGCCAGGACGACGGCGAGGCCTTGTCCGTGGTGATGGCGCTGGTGACGTCGTCGAGCAGCTGGTACGAGTGGACGGGGTCCGTCAGCACGTCGGTGGAGCGTATCTGGGTGAGCAGGGCCTTCATGAAGGTCCGCTGGAGCTCGATGCGGCCGAGGTCGCTGCCGTCGCCGATGCCGTGCCGGGTGCGTACGAGTCCCAGGGCCTGTTCACCGTTCAGGCGCTGCCAGCCCTTGGAGAGGTGGGCGTGGCTGTCGGGATCGTCGATGTTCTGCGGGACGTTGACCCGGACCCCGCCGAGCACTCGTTCGGTGCACGGGCCCCGGGGTTCAGCCCGTGCCCGGTGTCGTGTGGGACTCCAGGGCGGCGCGGGTGTCGTTGCCGTAGACGCCGGTCTCGTCGCCGCGGACGCCGTACCAGAGTTGGAAGCGGGCCACCGCGTCGGTGAGGACGGCGTCGTAGCGGCCGCTGGTGGAGCCGTTGTCGTAGACGTTCGGGACGCGCAGCAGACGTTCCTGGAGCGCGGTCACCTCTGGGCCGGTGTCTCCCTCGCGGAGGGTGCCGGCCCCGTCGGGGTCGGCCGGGCCCGTGGGGGCGGGGTCGGCCGGGGCTGCCGCGGACGGCGGCGGGGCCGGTGCCGCCTTGTCGCCCTTGTCGTCCGCCCGGCCGGGCAGCAGGAGGGCGCCGCCGAAGCCGATCACCGCGGCCGCGGCCACGGCCACCGCGACGGCGGCACGCCGCGGCCCGGATCGGTTTCCGGCGGTGCGGTCCGGGGCCCGCGCCGGCCTTCCGGCTCCCGTCGCAACCGGGGGCAGTTCCTGTGTCGCGGCCTCGGAGCCGGGCGGCGGATCCGGCAGCGCGACCGTGTCGTAGCCACCAGGGGTGATGTCACGGCCACCGACGCCGGGAGGCAGTGGCAGGTCCTTCAGCAGTTCCGCGAGCGCGTCGGTGCGGCGGGGCCGCAGAACGCGCACAGGTTCGAGTACCGGGCCGTGCTGCGGCTGCCCGGGGTCGGACGGTGTCGACACGCTGCTCTCCTTGCGTCCCTTGCGTGGGCTGGGCCCATCCCCGACGAGTGATACGGGCCGGCGCCCCCCGGGAGTTCACCGGCACCGCGCCAGTGCACTCAGTTCCGCGGCGGGAGAGCACTGAGTGCCATCGCGGCCGGTCGGATGCTACGTTCCCGTTCATGAGCTCCGGCAGCGCGGCGCCCCGTCGCGGTGAGAAGGCGCAGGCGGCCGCGGTGAAGCCGCCCATGCGGGACGCGCTGGTCGCGGCGGCCTTCCGGCTGTTCCTCGAGCGGGGCTACGAGCAGACCACCGTCGACGACATCGTGGCCCTCGCCGGGGTCGGGCGGCGGTCGTTCTTCCGGTACTTCCCGTCCAAGGAGGACGTGGTCTTCCCTGACCACGAGCGGTGCCTGGCCGACATGACGGCCTTCCTCGCCGCGAGCGGGGGCGAACACGAACCGGTGCAGCGGGTGTGCGACGCGGCCCGGCTCGTGCTGCGGATGTACGCCGAGAACCCGTCGTTCTCCGTGCAGCGCTACCGACTCACCAAGAAGGTGCCGGGGCTGCGCGCGTACGAGTTGTCGGTGGTGTGGCGCTACGAGCGGGCCCTCGCCGAGTACCTGCGCGGGTGCTTCGCCGGCCGCCGGGACGGAACCCTCCAGGCCGATGTCATCGCGGCCGCGGTGGTCGCCGCGCACAACAACGCGCTGCGCTCCTGGCTGCGTTCGGACGGGAAGGACGACGCGAGCGCGGCGGTGGACCACGCGCTGGGCTATGTGCAGGCCCGCTTCGGCGCCGCTTCCGCGCCTGCGGCGGACGCGCAGGCGGAGGAGGACGTGGTGGTGCTCGTGTCGCGGCGCGGAGCGCCCCTGTGGCGAGTGGTGCAGGAGATCGAGTCCACGCTCGGCCGCCCCGGAGGCGGGCACGAGAACTCCCCACAGTGAGGGTACGGAGTGCCTTTACTAGTGGCACTGAGTGCCATACGCTGAGCATGTGCACGGTGGCACGGCGAACCGCGCACGTGGGATTCCGGCCGAGTGCAGGGAGTTGACCAGCGTGTACCACCACACAGGAACCGCCGCTCGGCAGGCAGCCGGCTCCGCGACGGGCGTGCTCGACCCCGGCGCAGGCGCCCCGGGCTCGGAGGCCATCCTCTTCCAGCGCTGCACCTGGTGCGGCACCGCCATGTACCACCGGCTGCTGTGCCCGGTCTGCCGGGGCAGCGAGCTGCGCACCGAGCACAGCCAGGGCACCGGCACGGTGCGCCACTCCACGGTGGTGCACCGCAACACCCCGGCCGCACGCAACGTGTCCCTGGTCGAGATGGCCGAGGGGTTCGTCGTACGCGGCCGGGTCATGGGCCCGCCCATCGGCATCAACAGCGGGGACCCGGTCCGGCTGTCCACGGCCAAGGACCCGGTACGCGCCGAGCCGGTCTTCCAGCTCGTCGACGAGCCGTACCGCGCCTGGAGCTGACGGCCTGAATCAGTAGGCGCCCGGTATCAGCGCGTCGGTGCGGACCGGGCCTCCCGTCTCGAAGCTCCGGTTGGCGGCCAGGCCCACGGCCAGGGCGAGCGCGCCGTCGCGTTCGGTGGCCGTCGGGTGGGACGCCGCCGGTTCGGTCGGCCCTGCGGAACCGGCCGGCCGTGCGGGGCCGGCGGGGCCGAACAGCGCGTTGAGCGTGCGCGGGTCGCCGCCGCCGTGGTCCTCGTGGGCGACCTCGAGCCGGACGTCCCGGGGCGGCTGCCCCAGGGGACGCACGGTGAGGCGGGCGCCGCCCGCGTGCTCCGCGGTCGTGTCCCCGTGCACGGCGCCGTACGCCGAGGTGACCCGGGTCAGCGGCGGCTGCCAGCGGCTCTCCTCGACCTCCAGTTCCAGCCGGCCGGCGCTGCCGTTGAACATGACCCGGTAGCCCTCCCACGGCGAGTAGGCGGTCAGGTGGTACGTCATCGTCGCGCCGCCCACGTACCGCACGAGCACCGCCATGTCGTCCTCGATGCTTACGGGGCCGTCGAAGACGGTCACGTAGGGAGCCGTCGTCGCCCTCGGCGTCGAGGTACAGGGCGCGCAGCGTGTCGTTGGCGGCGAGGTCCAGGGCGAAGGGGTCGTCGGCGGCGGGGGCGGCGCCGTGGGCGCGGTCGTAGTCCCGGCGCAGTCCGTGGCGTTCGCCCGCGGCGCGGCCGCAGAAGCCGAGCCGTCCGTAGCCGAAGGCCTCCTGCGGTACGTCGGCGAGCCACCAGTTGACCAGGTCGAAGTGGTGGGACGACTTGCCGGTCCCCCGGACGGTGTGGAGGATGCGGGCGCAGCGCTCGGCGTCGACGGTCATCGGCTTCTCGGTGACCACCCGGCAGCCCGCCTGCAGGGCCGAGACGATGTAGCGGTCGTGTGCGGCGTCGACGGTGGTGACGACGACCTCGTCGATGTCCTCCTTGGCCAGCATGTCCGTGAAGCGGTCGGGCTCCCGCTCGGTCGCGGCGGGCGCGCCGGCCCCGGTGAGCAGCCGGTTGTGGAAGGCCATGCGGGTCGGGTTGGGGTCGCACAGCGCGGCGACGACGTGGCCGGGGCGTTCGGCGAGGCCCCGGGTGAACAGCTGGGCACGGTGGCCGGTGCCGACGACGGCTGCACGCAGGCGGGAAGTACGGCTCATGGAGGTGGCCTTTCCCGCCGCCGGACCGTCCACTCCGCCGGGTCGGGGCCCTTCTGAAACGGTTCAGCGAGGAGGCCGGGCGCGTCCGGCACATCCGGTTCGCCGGACCATGCCGTGGGCCTGCTGTTCGGCGCCCCGGCCGTGGCCGTCCTCCTGTTCCGCGAGGACCGGCGGGACTTCGGCGAGGAGGGTGGCGGGCGTTCCTGGCGGCGGCCAACCCAACACGATCGAGTTAAAGCTGTCTGGCCCCTCCTGAGCCCTCAAGCTCCCGGCGCCTCGGCCACTCCGCGACCACCTGAACCGACGAGATCGCCCGCACACTGAACACCGCCACCTTCCGCCCCGTATGAAAGTAGGGCACTCAACTGCCTGAGCGCCCCGCGATGTTGACCGCGCTGCACGGGTTCGGGAGCCATGCATGAGGCACGCACGACGACGGGTCGTCCGGCGAGTGACACGGCTGGCTGCCGTCGGCGGACTCCTCCTGGGAGGAGTGATGGTCACACGCGCCGTGGCGAGCGAGCCGCCCGACGCGTCCGCCGTCCCGCGCACGACCGCCGCGACCGGCGACAACGGCCCCGGCATGGGCGCCGACCTCATGGAACGGCTCGGCACCTCGCGTACGGCGGGCAGCTGGATGGACGCCGACGGGAAGCCGGTCGTCGCGGTCACCGACGAGGAGTCCGCCACCGAGGTCCAGCGGGCGGGTGCGAAGGCGCAGATGGTCGAGCACAGCATGCGTGAGCTCAAGTCGGCCACGAAGACGCTGCGTTCGGCGCCCCGGGTGGCGGGGACGGCGTGGATGATGGACTACAGGACCAACGAGATCGTGGTCCGCGGCGACAGCACCGTCTCGGCGGCCGACTGGTCGCGGATGACCGACCTCGCGCACGACATCGGCGCCTTCGTCCGCATGGAGCGCACCGAGGGCACCTTCACCACCCGCATCAACGGCGCGCAGCCGATCCTGTCGACCGCCGGGCGCTGCTCGGCCGGCTTCAACGTGACCGACGGCCGCAGCGACTTCATCCTCACGGCAGGGCACTGCGGCCCCAACGGCTCCGTGTGGTTCGCCGACAACGGCGGCCGGCAGCAGGTGGGGCCGACGATCAAGGGGAGCTTCCCCGGCGACGACTACTCCCTGGTGAAGTACGACAGCGGCCGGGCGGGCGAGGGCGCCGACGTCGTGTCGGTCGGTGGCGGCAAGGGCGTGCGGATCACCGGAGTCGGTGATGCGTCGGTCGGACAGCGGGTGTTCCGCAGCGGCAGCACGAGCGGGCTCCGCGACGGCGAGGTGACCTCGGTCGACGCCACGGTGAACTACCCCGAGGGCACGGTCAGCGGCCTCATCGAGACGAACGTGTGCGCCGAACCCGGCGACAGCGGCGGTCCGATGTTCGCCAACGGGATCGCGCTCGGGGTGACATCGGGCGGCAGCGGGGACTGCACGCAGGGCGGTACGACGTTCTTCCAGCCGGTGCCGAAGGCGCTCACCGACCTGGGCGTCAAGCTCATCGTGTCGGCGCCGGCCAGCTCGGGCGAGAAGGGCGGGTCCGCGCCGCCCACGCAGGGCGCCGCGGCGCCGGGTGACGCCTCGCCGGGTTCCTCGGCCCCCTCAGCGGGCGGCACGACCGGTGAGACGCTGCTGGCCAGCCTCTCCGACCCCCGGAACATCGGCCCCGGGCTGCTGGTGATGGGCGGCAGCATGGTGGCTCTGGTGGCCGCGCGCTGGATCCGCGCGGAGCAGGACCGCAAGGCGTACCGGCGGTACTACTCGGCGACCTGGGGCTGACCGGTCGTCCCGGCGTCGGCGGCGCGGAGGCTCGGGAGGCACCTCAGCGCTGCCGGTGCCGGGCACTGCGCGGTCGCGGGGGCGGGCGGGCAGACGCACAAGCGCCCGTGGCATGACGTGACCCGGCCCGCAGCCTGCCGATCGGCCGTGCCGAGGTCGGTGTGAGAAAGGGCACCCGTCCGGAAGGGCACCCTTCCGGTCAGGTCAGCGGGAACAAGGCGGCGAGGCGCGGAGCGCTCAGGCGGCCTTGTCCGGGTGCGGGGCCGCGGTGGCCCACTCCATGACGAGCCGCTGGTACTCTTCGCGCTGCTCGACGCTCAGTGTCCCGCCCGCCCGGCGCCACAGCGCCCGGATCTCCTCGTTGACCTCGGCTGCCGATCGCTCGGTAGGGGGTTCAACAGTGGTGGACATGGTGTGAAGCATACGGCTCCGCAGGTGAAGGTGATGTGAGCAATGGCGAACAATTCGGACCTTCCGGACCGTGTTGCTGATCACGTCCATCTCCCAGGGGAGATCACGGAGTTCACGCCCGCGCGGTGCCCAGCACCAGCACCTGGATCGCCAGGACGGCAGCGCCGCGCGCCCAGTCGTGAAAGTCGGACACCTTGGTCTCCAGATCGAGCGGTGCGGCCAGCGGATGCCGATTGACCCGGATCGCCTCCTCCACCGCCTTGGCGGCCACGTCCATCAGGCCGACCCCCTCCCCGGCGAGCAGGATCTTCTGCGGCAGGACGAAGTTGGAGATCTGTGCCACCAGCGTGCCCAGGGCACGGGCGGCCTCGTCGACGACGCGGGCGGGCATGGGGTCGTCCTCGGCGGCGAGGGCGAGGATCTCGTCATAAGGCAGATCGCGGCCCGTGGCGGCGCGGATCTGGTAGCAGATGCTGGGGATCGTCAGCAGCGAGACGGCACTGCCCCGCCGGCCGTCGGGGGTGAGCGGACCGTCGGGACTGAGGATCCAGTGGCGGCCGAAGCCCCGGTCCTCCTCCGCGTACGGCACCCGCTCGCCGCCCAGGACCAGGCCGTAGCCGATGCCGGCGCCGATGGTGAGGACGACGAAGCGGTCCAGGCCCCGGCCGGCGCCGAACCAGCTCTCGGCCTCGACGAGGGCGGCGACATCGTTCTCGACGACCACCGGCAGCCCGGTGCGCTGCTCCACGAGGCGGGCCAGCGGGACGTCCCGCCACTGCAGGAACGGTGACTCGTCGACCACGGCACGGTCCTGGACCAGGCCGCCCACGCCGATGCCGATGCCGGCCAGCCGCGGGTGGCCGCGGGTCAGCTCGGTGGTCATCTCTGCCAGCAGGTCGGCGACCTCGTCCGGGTCGTGCGAGGTCAGGGGACGGTCGTAGCGGGCGACGATGTCGCTCCTGAGGGTGGTGACGACGCCGTACACCATGTCTTCGGTGATCTTGAAGCCGAGGAAGGAGCGGGAGTCGGCGACCACGTCCAACGGCAGCGAGGGGCGGCCCTGGCGCACCTCGCCCGGGGGGCCGGCCTCGGGCACCTCCACCAGCAGGCCGGACTCGATCAGCGGCTTGGTCAGCCGGGTGAGGCTGCCGGCCGAGAGGTCCAGGCGCCGGGCCAGCTCGGTGCGCGACAGCGGTCCGTGGACGAGCACCTCGATCGCCACCGAGCGTTCGCCGGGGCTGAGCGGGAGCCAGCTGGCGGCACCTGCGGCCATGGACATCGACCTCCCTCATGATTCCTTTCGCACTGAAACCAACATGGCCACTGTAGGACGAAACCTGCCGCTCGGAAAAGATGATTGCAGGCCTCTTGACGCATTGATTCTTTCGCATCAAAAGTAAGTGGCCCGAGGATGAGCCGCCGCACGCGAGGGAGTCTCCGATGACCATCGCCTCCAGCAGCCCACCGTCGCGTCTGCCCCTGGGCGGCGCCACCGGGGCGCAGAGCCGACAGAAGACAGGCCGGTCGACGGCCGGTGAGAACCAGGGCGACGGACGCCTCGCCGCGGTGTTCATCGCACCCGCCCTGCTGGGCTTCCTGGTCTTCCTGCTCTGGCCGACGCTGCGGGGCATCTACCTGAGCTTCACCGACTTCAACCTGCTGACGCCGGAGAAGTGGGTGGGTCTGGACAACTACGTCCGGATGGTCAACGACCCGATCTTCTGGAACTCGCTCTGGGTCACCGTCGAGTACGTGGTCCTCAACATCGGCGTGCAGACGGTCGCGGCCCTGGCCATCGCCGTGCTGCTCCAGCGGCTGACGCAGTCGTCGGTGCTGCGCGGGGTCGTGCTCACGCCGTATCTGATGTCGAACGTCGTCGCCGGCATCGTCTGGCTGTGGATCCTCGACACCCAGCTCGGCATCGGCAACGAGATCATCTCGGGCCTCGGTTTCGGCCGCATCCCGTTCCTGGCCGACGAGACCTGGGCGATCCCGACGATCGCCCTGATCAACGTCTGGCGGCACGTCGGCTACACCGCGCTGCTGCTGTTCGCGGGCCTCATGGCCATCCCGAACGACATGTACGAGGCCGCGAAGGTGGATGGTGCGAGCGAGTGGCGGATGTTCTGGCGGATCACGATGCCGCTGCTGCGGCCGGTGCTGGCGGTCGTGCTGATCATGACGGTGATCGGGTCGTTCCAGGTGTTCGACACGGTCGCCGTGACGACTGCGGGCGGACCGGCCAACGCCACCAACGTGCTGCAGTTCTACATCTACGGCGCCGCCTTCGGCCGCTTCCAGTTCGGCTACGCCTCCGCGATGTCCGTGGCCCTGCTCGTGGTGCTGAGCGCGATCACCGTCCTCCAGTACCGGCTCACCCGGGCCGGCCAGACCGACCTCGGCTGACGGAAGGGAGACGCCGACATGGCTGCCGTGGCAGAAACGACGACGACCGTACGGCCCGCACGGCGCAGGCCCTCCTTCGGGCGGGTCGTGGCCTGGACGGTGATGACCGCGATCGTGCTCATCACCCTGCTGCCGTTCTACTGGATCCTGCGCACCGCGCTCTCCTCGAACCCGGGGCTTGCGGCCCATCCGACCGATCCGCTGCCGGTCGACCTGACCACCGGCGGTTTCGAGCGGGCGCTCGGCCTGCAGTCCGCCGAGGAGGCGGTCGCGCAGGGAGGCGCGGGCGGCGGGCTGAAGTTCTGGCGCTATCTGCTCAACTCGGTGCTCGTCTCGACGCTTGTCACCACCTGCCAGATCTTCTTCTCCGCGATGGCCGCCTACGCCTTCGCAAGGCTGCGCTGGCGGGGCCGGGACACGGTGTTCGCCCTGTTCCTGGCCGGGCTGATGGTGCCGACCATCTTCACCCTGCTGCCGAACTTCGTGCTCATCAAGGAACTCGGCCTGGTGGACAACCTGCTGGGCATCGCGCTGCCGACGATGTTCATGACGCCGTTCGCGGTGTTCTTCCTGCGCCAGTTCTTCATGAACCTCCCCAAGGAGGTCGAGGAGGCGGCACTCCTCGACGGCGCCGGAAAGGTGCGGATCTTCTTCCGGGTGCTGCTGCCGATGGCGTCCACGCCGGTCATGACGCTGGCCGTGCTGACGTACATCACGTCCTGGAACGACTACTTCTGGCCGCTGATGGTGTCCTACAGCGACAGTTCGCGCGTGCTGACGGTGGCGCTGGCCATCTTCCGGGCACAGACCCCGCAGTCCGGCATCGACTGGTCGGGCCTCATGGCGGCGACGCTCATCGCGGCGCTGCCGATGCTCGTGCTGTTCGGCTTCTTCGCGCGCCGCATCGTCAGCTCCATCAGCTTCACCGGGCTCAAGTGAGGGAATGGTCATGCGATTTCGATTCCGTACGGTCGGGGCGCTGGCCGGGGCCCTAACGTTGTCCCTGGCGACCGGGTGCGCCCAGGGCGGCGGCACCGGCTCGTCCGCGAAGAACACGGTGACGTACTGGCTGTGGGACGCCAACCAGCTGCCCGCCTACCAGGCCTGCGCCAAGGGCTTCGAGAAGCAGAACCCGGGTCTGAAAGTGCAGATCACCCAAATGGGCTGGGACGACTACTGGACCAAGCTCACCGCCAGCTTCATCGCGGGCACCCAGCCGGACGTGTTCACCGACCACATCCAGAAGTTCGGCCAGTTCGCCGACCTGCAGGTGCTTGAGCCGCTGGACGACCTGGGCATCAAGGACTCCGCCTACCAGCCGGGGCTGGCCGCCAACTGGATCGGCCAGGACGGCCACCGCTACGGCGCCCCGAAGGACTGGGACACCGTCGCCCTCTTCTACAACGAGAAGATGGCGAAGGACGCCGGTCTCACCGCCGAGGAACTCAACAACCTGTCCTGGAACCCGAAGGACGGCGGTTCCTTCGAGAAGGCCCTCGCGCACCTGACCGTCGACAAGAACGGCAAGCGGGGCGACGAGCCCGGTTTCGACAAGAACAACGTCAAGGTGTACGGCCTGGCGTCCAAGGGCGGTGGCTACGCCGACGGCCAGACCCAGTGGAGCAGCTTCGCCGCCTCCGCGGGCTGGAACTACACCGACAAGAAGCGGTGGGGCACCAAGTACCGGTACGACGACAAGACCTTCCAGTCGGTCGTCAAGTGGTACTTCGGCCTGGCGAAGAAGGGCTACATGGCGCCCCTGTCCGACTGGAACTCCCAGTCCAACGAGGGCAACGTCCAGGTGGCCGCGGGCAAGGCGGCGGCCTCGCTGGACGGGGCGTGGATGATCTCGACGTACGCCGGTTTCAAGGGGATGACCATCCGCTCCGCCCTCACGCCCGAGGGCCCCACCGGCAAGCGCGCCACGATGATGAACGGACTCGCCGACTCCATCACCAAGAACGCCCGCAACAAGGCGGGCGCCAGGAAGTGGGTGAAGTACCTGGCGTCGGACGAGTGCCAGACGACGGTGGGCCGTTACGGCGTCGTCTTCCCGGCCACGCCCGACGGCACGGACGCCGCGGTGGCGGCGTACAAGAAGAAAGGCATCGACGTCTCGGCGTTCACCGAACCGGTGGCCGACAAGAAGAACTTCACCACCTTCTCCTACCCGATCACCGACTTCGCGGCGGACGTGCAGGCGCTGATGGACCCCGCCATGGAGGACATCTACGGCAACGGCAAGCCCGTGAGCAGCCTCGACCAGACCAACGACCAGATCAATCTCATTCTCGACCAGTGAAGGGCACGCCTTACATGACGTTCTCGCTCGGCATCGTCGGCGCCGGCCAGTTCTCCGGCCAGTTCGCCACGCTGTTCCAGGCACACCCCGGCATCAGCGACGTCTACGTCACCGATCTGCTGCCCGAACGGGCCGAACAGCTCGCCGCCGCCCAGGGGCTGGCGGGCACCTTCCCCACGTACGAGGCCATGCTGGAGTCCCCGGCCGTCGACGCGGTCGCCATCTTCACCCAGCGCTGGACCCACGGGCCGCTGGTCGTGCAGGGCCTGAACGCGGGCAAGCACGTGTACTCCGCGGTTCCCATGGCGATCGCCACGGAGGAGATCGCGGCGATCATCGACGCGGTCAGGGCGACCGGGCTGACGTACATGATGGGCGAGACCAGCCAGTACAACCCGGCGACCGTGCACGCCCGCAACCAGATAGCCGAGGGCGCCTTCGGGCGGCTGTTCTACGCCGAGGGCGACTACGTCCACGACATGGACCTCGGGTTCTACGAGGCGTACCAGTACAGCGGCGGCGAGAACTGGAAGGCGACCGCCAGCTATCCCCCGCTGCTGTACCCGACGCACTCGGTGGGCGGTGTGCTGGGTGCCTGGCAGACGCACGCGGTGAGCGTCTCCGCGATCGGGGTGAGCGACGACCGCGCGGACGGCGTCTTCGACACGTCGGTCAGCCAGTTCGGCAACGACGTCTCCAACGCGACCGCGCTGTTCGAGGTGGCGGGCGGCGGTTCGTTCCGTACGAACGAGTTCCGGCGGGTGGGCTATCCGTCCCACATCCGGGAGTCGCGGTTCCGGTTCTTCGGGACGGAGGCGAGCATGGAGCAGGTCGCCACGGTCGCGCTGTGGCAGGACAAGAAGGGCGTGAAGGACATCAGCGAACTGCTGGAGCCCAAGCCCACCCTGTCCCCGGACGACCCCTCGCTCCAGCACATCGCGCCGGACCTGCGGGCCGCGTTCACCTCCGGGTCGGCGCCCGTGCACGACCGTGCGCGGCTGCCGCGGGAGTTCGACAACCTGCACAACGGCCACGAGGGCAGCCACCACTTCCTGGTGGACGACTTCGTGACCGCGGTGAACACCCGCACCCTGCCGTCGGTGAACGCGTGGGTGGCGGCCCGCTACACCCTGCCGGGCATCATCGCGCACGAGTCCGCGCGGCAGGGCGGGGCCCGGCTGGAGATCCCGGACTTCGGGGACGCTCCCCAGTAGCGGCTGTGCGGGCCGGGTGCCTGGGATCAGGTGCCCGGCTTGCGGCCGTACACGAAGACGTCGTCGCCCTTCTTCAGCAGCGACCAGTACCTCTTGGCGTCGGTCTTCGTCATGTTGACGCAGCCGTGCGAGCCCGGCGGGTTCCACATGCTGACGCCGACGGAGTGGAAGGCCTGCCCGCCGTCGAAGAACTGGCTGTAGGGCATCGGCACGTGGTAGATCGACGAGACGTGGTCGATGTTCCGCCAGTAGATCTTCTTCATGCCGGTGCGGGTCTCGTACCCGTTGCGCCCGGTGCGGACCGGCACCGGGCCGTAGACCAGCTTCTTGCCGTCCTGGATCCAGCTCAGCTGGAGCGTGAGGTTCACGCAGGCGATCCGGCCCTTGTTGACCGGGCACTTGCCGGCCTTGTTGGGGTGCTTCCCGACAGCCTTCTGCTTGTTCATGAGGTTCATCACGCCCCAGGTGACGGACCCGGCGTAGCCGATGTTCGGCGTGATGCCGTGTTTGGTCTGGAATGACCGGATCGCCGTGCAGTCGGCGGCGGACTGCTTGCCGTCGGCCGGGCGGCCGAGGAACTTCTCCACCTGCTTCTGGTACGGCCCGGTCTGCGTGGTGCAGCTCGCGGCCTGCGCCGGTGTCGCGCCGAGCGCGAGCGAGAGCGGCGCCACCAGTGCGGTGATCCCGGCGGCGACGGCGGTCCGTCTGCGTATGTCCCCCATGGCTGGTCAGCCCTTTCGCACAGTGTTCGACGGGACCGCGCGGGCCGCGGTCCCTGCCATCTAGACCGGCGCCGGGCGGCAGCGGTTGCCGGGGGCGCTCACGCTGCGACGAAACGGTGACAATCCGCGCCGCGCAGCCGCCCGGGCGGGAGCCGCCGGTGCGTACGCGCGTGCCGCGCTCGCGAAGGACACCTCCGACCGGATGCTCGCGGCGCTGCGCAGCGGTGAGCTCGACATCGCCGTGGCCGGGCTCACGGACGCCGGGCTGCCGCCCGGTGTGGCGGTGCGGGTGCTTGTCGACGTGCCGCTGGTGGCGCCGCGGCCTCGGACCATCCGCTGCTACGGGCGTGCGCCGGCCGTACGGCCGTGCCGCCGACCGCGCTGCGTGAGCACACGTCGAGCGAGCCGAAGGCGGCCGCGGCGTACGCCACGGCCGCCTCGCCCGCCGCCCGGTCCGCCACGTCGCACGCGAACCCTTCGGCGGCCACCCCCTCGTCCCGCAGTAGCGCCGCCGTCTTCTCGGCCTCGGCCAGGTCCGCGTCGGCCACGAGGACCCGCGCCCCCTCCGCGGCGAACCGGCGCGCCGTGGCCGCACCGATGCCGCGCGCCGCGCCGGTGATGAGAACTCCGTATCCCTCGAAGCGCCTTGTGTCCGTCATGGCGCCGACGGTACGTGCGGGACGAGCGGCCGGACAGGTGCTGTGCCGGTGCGGTCTCAGCGGTACCCGGTCGTGTCGGCCGGCTTGTCCGCGTCCTGGACCTCGAGGAGGTAGCGCCAGGCGTCGGGGCGGCTGCCGTCGAGGTCGGTGAAGCCGTAGACCTGGGCGAGGCCGCCGCTGGAGAGGGAGGCGCCGTTGAAGCGGGACACCTCGGGGTCGGCGGCGAGTGCGGCGACGGCACGGCCGACGTAGCGGGGTGTCTCCGAGATGGCGAAGTGCGGCGTGCGGGCGAGGGCGTCGCGCCAGTTGTCCTCCCTTACGCCGAAGTTGTCGAGCATCATCTCCGAGCGCAGCCAGCCGGGGGTCAGCGCGACGGCCGTGGCACCGCGCGGGCCCAGTTCGTGGCCGAGGGCGAAGGCCATGCGCAGGACGGATGCCTTGGCGAGGTCGTAGAAGAAGTTGACCCGGTAGTTGTCCCGGTTGTACTCCGACGTGCCGTCGGTCATCTCGACCACCAGGCCACCGGGCCGGCGCAGCAGCAGGGGCAGGGCGTGGTGGCTGGTGATCGCGTGGGTGTCGACCGCGAGCCTGAGCAGCCTCAGCCCGTTGTCGAGGTCGTGCTCCCACACCGGACTCTCCCATTCGAAGAGCGTCTCGCCGCCCCAGATGTCGTTGACGAGGATGTCGAGGCGGCTCTGCTCGTCCGCGATGCGGTCCACGAGGGTGCGGACCTGTGCCGGGTCGAGGTGGTCGGTGGGTACGGCGATGCCGTGGCCGCCGGCCTCCGTGACCAGGTCGGCGGTGTCCTCGATGGTCTCGGGGCGGTCGTACTCCGAGCGGCGCTCGCGGGTGCTGCGCCCGGTGACGTAGACGGTGGCCCCGGCGGCCCCCAGCTCCACGGCGGTTCCCCGTCCCGCTCCCCTGGTCGCCCCGGCGACCAGTGCGACCTTTCCGTGCAGCGGCTGTGACATGTCCGGCCTCCCGAATCCTCTGCGGTGCTCGTCGCTTAGAGGGTGACGGGTAAGCCGGACATCTTCTGTCGCCTATTGCGGGCGTCGTCCGTCAGTGTCGTCGCCGTCAGTGTCCGCGCGCGATCCACTCCTCCAGGTGCGGGGCCTCGGCACCGATGCTGGTCCCGTCGCCGTGGCCGGTCAGGACCTTGGTCTCGGGCGGGAGGGTGAGCAGCCGGTCCCGGATCGAGTCGATGATCGTCGGGAAGTGTGAGTAGGAGCGGCCGGTGGCGCCGGGGCCGCCCTGGAAGAGGGTGTCGCCGGTGAAGACGGTGCCCAGGCCGGGGTCGTACAGGCATACGGCGCCGGGCGCGTGCCCGGGCGTGTGCATTACCCGCAGATCGGCACCCGCCGCCTCGATCAACTGGCCGTCGGTCAGCCAGGCGTCGGGGTCGCGGTCCGGATGGGCCTGCTTCCACAGGGGCAGGTCGTCCTGGTGCAGCCAGATGGTGGCGCCGGTGCGGTCGGCGAGGGCGGGGGCGGCGTTGACGTGGTCGTTGTGGGCGTGGGTGCACACGATCGCGGTCAGCCGGCGGTCGCCGACGGCCCGGGCGATGGCGTCGGCGTCGTGCGCGGCGTCGATGACGATCACTTCGTGGTCGTCGCCGACGAGCCACACGTTGTTGTCGACGTCCCAGCTGCCGCCGTCGAGGGTGAACTGACCGGAGGTGACGAGGTGTTCGACGCGGGCGGCCATCAGAGCATCACCACCGAGCGCAGGACGTCACCGTGGTGCATCCGCTCGAAGGCCTTCTCCACCTCGTCCAGGGCGATCGTCTCGGTGACGAACGCGCCCAGGTCCAGGCGGCCTTGCAGGTGCAGATCGACGAGCATGGGGAAGTCGCGTGAGGGCAGGCAGTCGCCGTACCAGGACGACTTCAGCGCCCCGCCCCGGCCGAAGACGTCCAGCAGCGGGAGTTCGAGTTTCATCTCCGGGGTCGGTACGCCGACGAGGACGACCGTGCCGGCCAGGTCGCGGGCGTAGAAGGCCTGCTTGTACGTCTCCGGGCGGCCCACGGCCTCGATGACGACGTCGGCGCCGAAGCCGCCGGTCAGCTCCCGGATCGCCTCGACGGGATCGGTCTGGCGGGAGTTGACGCTGTGCGTGGCCCCCATCGACCGGGCCGTCTCGAGCTTACGGTCGTCGATGTCCACGGCGATGATCGTCCCGGCGCCGGCCAGGTGCGCCCCGGCGATCGCCGCGTCCCCGACGCCGCCGCAGCCGATCACGGCCACACTGTCGCCGCGCCCGACGTTCCCGGTGTTGATCGCGGCGCCGATCCCGGCCATCACCCCGCACCCGAGCAGCCCCGCCACCTGCGGCGCGACGCCCGGGGCCACCTTCGTGCACTGCCCGGCCGCGACCAGCGTCTTCTCGGCGAACGCCCCGATCCCCAGCGCCGGGGAGAGTTCCTGGCCGGTGGCGGCGAGGGTCATCTTCTGCTCGGCGTTGTGGGTGTCGAAGCAGTACCAGGGCCGTCCGCGCAGACACGCCCGGCAACGACCGCACACCGCCCGCCAGTTCAGGATCACGAAGTCCCCGGGCGCGACCTCCTCGACCCCGTCGCCGACCGCCTCCACCACGCCGGCGGCCTCGTGCCCGAGCAGGAAGGGGAAGTCGTCGTTGATGCCGCCCTGCTTGTAGTGCAGGTCGGTGTGGCACACCCCGCACGCCTGCACCTGTACGACGGCCTCGCCGGGGCCGGGGTCGGGCACGACGATCGTCTCGACCCGTACCGGCTCGTCCTTGCCCGGTGCGATCACACCCCGTACTTCCTGCGCCATGGTGCTGACTCCTTCGTCGGCCGCGTGTCGGTTCGTCTCGACCCTACGCGCGACTGATCAGTAACAGCGGAAATGAGCGATGCATCCGCCCGATGATTCAAGCCACATCCCAAAACAAATACCCCAGGGGGGTACCATGCGCTTCTCCAGCCGGGCCTTCGTCTGCTCCGTCGTCTCGCCGTTCGCGGCCGCACTGCTGGGCAGTCTCCCCCACAACCGTCCGCCCCCGGCCGATCTCGACGCCACACTGGCCGAGTTGGTCCGGCGGACGGCGACCCCGTAGCCGGCCGCGCCAAGCGGAATTCGCAGGCCGTGCGGGCGGGTGCGACGTAGCCTGAACGTTCCGCCGACTCCCCGAGGAGCCCCGTGAGCATCGCCGACATACGCACAGGTCCGCCCGCCTGGCGGCAGCTGCTCGGTTACGTACGACCGTACCGGTGGAGCCTGTTGGCGGGCGCGCTGCTCTCGCTGGTCACCGGGGCGACCGGGCTGCTGCTGCCGCTGGTGGCGCGCGGGCTGATCGACGACCTGGGGCGCGACCGGGCCATCACCGGCGCACTGCTGCTGATGTCGGTGCTTGTGGTCGCCAACGCGGCGGTGGGCGCGCTGGGTTCGTACGTCCTGCGGCGCACCGCCGAGTCGGTGGTGCTCGGCGCGCGCCGCACCCTGTCGTCGTATCTCCTGCGGCTGCGGATCGCGGCCGTGGACCGCACGGAACCCGGCGACCTGATGGCCCGCATCACCTCCGACACCACCCTGCTGCGCGCGGTCACCACCGACTCCCTCGTGGGCTTCGGCACGGGCGGGCTCACGCTGCTCGCGACCGTGGTGCTGATGGGCCTGGTGGAACCGGTCCTGCTGGGCGTCACGCTGGCCGTGATCGTGGGCGCGGGTGTGGTCCTCGGCGTGATCGTGCCACGTATCAACAAGGCGAGCCGGCAGGCGCAGGACGCGGTCGGGGTGATGGGCGCCTCGCTGGAGCGGGTGCTCGGCGCGCTGCGGACGGTGAAGGCGTCCAGCGCCGAGCACCGGGAGGAGCGCGCGCTGCACGAGGCGGCCGAGGAGTCGTGGCGGCAGAGCGTGCGGGCCGCCAAGTGGTCGGCGGCGGCCGGGAACACGTCCGGGCTGGCGATGCAGATCGCGTTCATCACGGTGCTCGCGGTGGGCGGTGCGCGGGTCGCGACCGGCGCCATCGACGTGGCCACGCTGGTGGCGTTCCTGCTGTACGTCTTCTACCTGATGTCGCCGATCGCGCAGGTCGTCGGCGCCGTCACCGAGTACCAGACCGGTGCTGCCGCGCTCGCCCGCATCCAGGAGGCGCTGCGGCTGCCCGCCGAACCGGCCGCGCAGCCCGCGCCGCTGCCCCCGGCGGGCGCCGAACCGGCCGCGCTCGCCTTCGAGGACGTGCGCTTCCGCTACGCCGACGACCTGCCGTACGTCCATCACGGGGTGACGTTCGCGGTGCCCGCCCGGGGCATGACGGCGTTCGTGGGCCCGTCCGGCGCGGGCAAGACCACGGTGTTCTCCCTCATCGAGCGGTTCTACGACCCCGACTCCGGCCGGATCGCCCTCGACGGCCGGGACCTCGCCGACTGGGAGCTGCCCCGGCTGCGGTCCGCGATCGGGTACGTCGAGCAGGACGCGCCGGTGCTGTCCGGCTCGCTGCGCGACAACCTGCTGCTGGGCAACCCGGAGGCGGACGAGGACACGCTCACCCGGGTGCTGAAGACGACCCGCCTGGACGGCCTGGTCGCCGGGCTGCCGCAGGGGCTCGACACGCTCGTCGGGCACCGCGGCACCAAGCTGTCGGGCGGCGAGCGGCAGCGCGTCGCCATCGCCCGTGCCCTGCTGCGCCGGCCCCGGCTGCTGCTGCTCGACGAGGCCACCTCGCAGCTGGACGCGGTGAACGAGGCGGCGCTGCGGGACACGGTCGCCGACGTGGCCCGGACGACCACGGTGCTGGTCGTCGCGCACCGGCTGTCGACGGTGACGATGGCCGACCGGATCGTCGTGATGGACATGGGCCGGGTCCGCGCCGTCGGCACCCACCGTGAGCTCGTGACCGCTGATCCGCTCTACGCGGAGCTGGCGGCGACCCAGTTCCTGGCCACGGCGGACTGAGCACGGCGGGAGGGGGCCGCCCGGCGTCGGGCGGCCCCCTCGGGGCGGGGCTCAGCGGCCACTTTCAGTGGACGGCGGGGACCAGGTTCATGAGGTCCTGGGCGCCTGCCCCGGCCGCGTTCGCCATGGGTGCGGCGAGGCCGGCGACACCGGCGGCGAGGCAGACGGCTGCGCTTGCCGACCCCGCCGGAGCGGAGGACGCTCGAAGGTGAGGCCTCGCGGCCCGTGCCCCTCGGGCCGAAGGCCTGCGAAGGAGGTCACCATGGGAACCGCGGCAGAACCCGCGTTCGACAGAGAGACACTGCGCCGGGCCTTGGAAGGCCAGGCCCCGGACATCCTGCTCTCCCTCTACGCCGACGACGCGGAGTTCCGCATCGTCGACCGCACGACCCAGCCCAGTCACCCCAAGGTCCTGCACGGCCGGAACGAGATCGGCCGGATGCTGGAGGACGTCTACAGCCGCGACATGACGCACAAACTGGAACGCTGCGTCATCCAGGGCGACCAGGCCGCCTACAGCGAGAGCTGCGAGTACGCGGACGGCGTCCGTGTGCTCTCCGAGTCGATGCTCTCGCTGCGGGGCGGCAAGATCGCCGAGCAGACGCTGGTGCAGGCCTGGGACGAGTAGGAGGAGCCTCGCCGACGGCCCGTGCGCCCCTCGGTTAGGGTGGGCCCGGGCCGTGACTGGCGCTGAGGTGGAGCACCACCGGGGAGCGGCCCCGCGGAGCAGATGCCGTGCGCCTGGGCGAACCGAGCACCAGCCCAGGAGTGGATCATGTCCCAGGCCCGATTCATGGACGGCACCGCGCTCGCCCGCCGCATCGTCGAGAACACCGCCGAGCGCGCCGTCGCCCTCACCGACCGCACCGGCACCGCGCCCTGTCTGGCCACGGTCCTGGTCGGCGAGGACCCCGCGTCCGCCACGTACGTCCGGATGAAGCAGAAACGCTGCCGCAAGGCCGGCATCACCTCACGGCACGTGGCACTGCCCGCCGCCATGACCACCGCGGAACTCGTCGGCGCGCTCCGGGAGTTGTCGGCCGAACCCGCCGTGCACGGCATCCTGCTCCAGCACCCGGTGGGCGACCACATCGACGAGCGGGCCGCGTTCGAGGCGATCGCGCCCGAGAAGGACGTCGACGGCGTCACTTTCGCGTCGTTCGCGGCGATGAGCTTCGCCCGGCCCGGCTTCGTCTCCTGCACACCGGGCGGGATCATGCGGCTGCTCGACGAGTACGACGTCGACCCGGCCGGGAAGCGGGCCGTGGTCGTGGGCCGCAGCGCCATCCTCGGCAAGCCCGTCGGCATGCTGCTCCTGGCCCGCGACGCGACGGTGACGTACTGCCACTCCCGCACCCGGGACCTGCCGTCGGTGGTGCGGGAGGCGGACATCGTCGTGGCCGCGGTCGGGCGGCCCCGGCTGATCGGCGGCGCGGACATCAAGCCCGGCGCCGTCGTGATCGACGCGGGATACAACGCGGGCACCGCGACCGGGGGCGCCGACGTCGACTTCGACTCGGCCGTGACGCGGGCCGGGCTCATCACGCCGGTGCCGGGCGGGGTCGGTCCGATGACGATCGCCACGCTGCTGGAGCAGACCGTGGACGCCGCCACGCGGCAACTCGGCGTCCACGGAGCGTGATCCGGGCTCAGTGGCCGACGTAGAAGGTCGCGTCGGCCCGCTCGGTCGCCGTCGACACGGGGTCGATGCGCAGGGCGTAGTCGGCGTGCCGGATGTACCGCGTCGGGAGGTTGTGCGAACGGAACGACGCCCAGGAGGAGTCGGCCAGGCCCGCCGTGCGGTGGAATGTGGCGTCGGCGGCGAACGTCGGCGTCGCGTCGTTCTCGTCCAGGCGCAGCGCGTAGCTGTAGTGGCGCAGGTAGCGCTTCGGGTAGTTGACCGACTGGAAGGACACACCGGAGGAGTCGGCGAGGCCCGGCACCAGCTTCCACTGGGAGTCGGCGTACGGGTCGATGGGGTAGGTGTCGATCCGCGCGGCGAACCCGGCGTGCCGTACGTAACGGGCCGGGTAGTTGTACGACTTCAGCCGGTTCCAGGCCGGGGCGCCCCACTTGGCGAGCAGGTTGCTGTACTCGCTGCCGGTGATCGGGTGGATGGCGCAGTGCTTGGAGTTGACCGGCTGGGTGTACCGGCGCTGGTCGAGTGCCGTCCAGGTGCCGCTGGCGAGGTCGTTGGTCTGCCAGGCGTAGAAGACGCCGTTGGGGGTGTAGGTGTCGCCCCACAGGTACCAGGTGTTGGACGTCAGGGACTTCACCAGCGTCGGGGCCTCGGTGCCGCCGTGCGCGACCGGGGTGCTGAAGGGGGTGAAGCTGCCGGGGTTGAGGGAGGTGGAGCGGGCACCGACGAGGGCCTGGTTCCGCTTGTAGTAGAGGTAGTTGACGCCGTTCACGCCGACGGCCATGTTGCCGTCGATCACGTCGTAGCCGGGGTCGAAGAACACCTGCGGGTTCTGGGTCGTGCGGAAGTCGGTGGTGTAGCTCACCATGATCACGTTATGGCCGCTGGCGTTGACCGACGAGTACAGGATTCCGTATCTGCCGCGTCCGGCGTCCCAGAAGGCCTCCGGCGCCCAGCTGTGGGTGTCGGTCATGTCGTGCAGCTTCAGCAGCCGGTAGCCCGTGAAGGAGCGCAGATCGGCCGAGTCCCAGACGTGGATGTTGACGCTGTCCCGGTTCCAGTCGGTCCCCTTCAGGTCGGTGGCCAGCACGACGAACGAGCCGTCCTGCTTGCGCATCACGAACGGGTCGCGCAGGCCTCCGGCGCCTCCGGTGGGGGTGACCAAGGGGTTGTTCTGGTTCAGCGGCGTCCACTGCAGGCCGTCGGTGCTGACGGCGAGGTGCAGGCCGTAGTCGGTGCCGGCGCCCAGGTTGGTCGACTCGGTGAAGTAGCACATCACGTACGCCGAGTCGGCCGCGTGGGCGGAGCCGGCGCCGAGGGCCAGCGCGCCGGTCGCGGCCAGCGGGCCGGCCGTCGCCATGCGCAGGAACCGCCGACGCGAGGGGGGTTGGGGTCCGTTCATGCCGGGCTCCACTTCTGGTTTGTGGCCGCTGATACAGACAGGGATTCTTCGATATATCGAACACAAGTCGGGAAACCGAACGCGACCGTAGAGCTGGTGGGAGGGCGAAGTCAACGGGTGCGTCAGGCGCGAAATCGCCGCTGCCGACGGGTCGTTCACCCGGGAAGACCGGCCGCGTCCGGCATACTGCCGTCGTGCGCTTAGCCATCATGACGGCAGGATCCCGGGGCGACGTGGCCCCGTTCACCGGACTCGGACACGGTCTCGTGCGGGCCGGGCACCGGGTCACCCTGGTCACACACGGCCGCTTCGAGCCGCTGGTGGCCGGCTCGGGGGTCGCGTTCCATCCGCTGCCGGTGGATCCGCGGGCCGAGTTGGAGTCCTCGCGCGGGCGGGGCCTGCATCGCAGCGCGACCGGCGTGGGGAAGATGGTGCGGTTCGTCGCGCTGGCGCGGGCGGTCGTCGGGCAGATGACGGACGACCTCCTGGCCGCGGCCCGGGAGAGCGACGTGGTGCTGCTGGCCGGGGCGACCGGACCGCTGGGGCACGCCATCGCCGAGGGGCTGTCACTGCCGAGCCTGGGTGTGCATCTCCAACCGTTGCATCCCACACAGGAGTTCGCGCCGCCGATGCTCACCGCCGGCTCCTGGGGGGCCGCCGGCAACCGGCTCGCCGGGCACGGTGTGAACCTCGCCGTGGAGCGGGTCTTCGCCCGGGCCGTGCCGGAGGTGCGGGCCCGGCTGGGACTGCCCCGCGCGGGGACCGCGACGGCGTGGCGGGAGCGGGAGCGCCGGGGCTGGCCGGTGCTGCACGGCTTCAGCCCGCTGGTGCTGCCCCGGCCGCGCGACTGGCGAGCGGGCCTGGACGTCACCGGCTACTGGTGGCCGTACAATCGCGAGAGCGAACTTCCGCCATCCGTACGGGACTTCCTCGACGCGGGCCCGCCGCCGGTGTTCGTGGGCCTGGGCAGCGCGACCGTGCCCGACCCCGAGCGACTCAGCGCCGAGATCGTGCGCGCGCTGCGCCGGGCGGGGCTGCGCGGGGTGATCCAGCGCGGCTGGGGCGGGCTGGAGGCGTCCGGCGACGACGTGCTGACCATCGACGAGGTCCCGCATTCCGTGCTGTTCCCCAGGATGGCCGCCGTCGTCCACCACGCGGGCGCGGGCACGACGGCGGCCGGCGTCCGGGCCGGGGTCCCGGCCGTGCCGGTGCCGGTCCAGTTCGACGAGGGCTTCTGGGCCGCACGCCTGGTCGCCCTGGGCGTGGCCCCGCGCGCGATCCCCCTGCGCCGCCTCACCGCCGACATGCTGGCCGCTGCCCTCACGCGGGCCGCGCGCGACGAGGGTTACCGGGAACGGGCACGGGCCCTGGGAGCCCGGGTGCGCGCGGAGGACGGAATCGCACCGGTGGTCGACGCGGTGAACCGGCTCGCCTAGGTCCTGCCCCGGGGTTCCTCATCCCCGCCGGGGACGGGGACGGCCGAGCCGTATCGTCCGGATCACCCGCGGACTACGATCCGTGGTGCGGGGGCAAGGTCGTACGGCAGGCTCACAGCGGGTGGCTCGCGGGCATTCCGACAACACCGGAGGAACGGCGGGGAGTTCGCATGGCCCAGCAGCTCCGCCTGGTCGGCGGTTTCCTCCGCGGTGGGGGCTCCGGTATCGCCAGGTAGCTGGCCCTCACCTCCGCAGCTCGCGCGCCCCCCTCACCCCGGCGGATCCCCCTCCTCCGACGGGCTCCATCCCACCGGCCGCAGGATGCCCAGCAGTTGCCGGACGAGTTCGTCGACGACGTCGTCCAGCGTCGCGTCCACCCAGCCGGCACTCCAGTCGTGGAGCAGGCCGTTGACGCTGCCGATGAACGCCGTCGCGGCGAGCCGGTAGTCGCGCGGCGCGGCCTCCCCGCGCTCGGCAGCCCGCTGCGCCTCCGCGCAGATGAGGTCGATCCAGCGGGCGCGGCGGGCGAGCCGCTGCTCCTCCAGGCGCGGACTGACTCCGATGATCTCGACGAAGGTGATGCGGATGCGGCGCGGGTCGGAGGTGACGTTCGCGGCGTACGCGCGGAAGATCACGGCGGCGCGCTCCGCGAGCGGCAGCCGCTCGGCACCCGCCACCGCGGTCACCACGGCCGCCTCGGCCCAGTCGTTGACCTCCAGGTGCAGGGCAGTCAGCACGTCCTCCAACGTGCTGAACCCCTCGTAGAACTGACGCGTCGACAACCCGGCGGCCTCGCTGAGCGCCGCGACGGTCGTCGACCGGTACCCCGGAGTGTCCCCGAACAACTGGAGCGCGGCGTCCAGGAAACGCCGGCGCCGCTCGGCCTGCCGTTCCGCGGCGGACTTGCCGCCGTAGCGACCGGTCGGCGCCTTCAGCCTGCCCGCCACCCGCCCCTCCTCTTCCTCGTCCGGAGCGATGCCCGGCGATCTCGACTCGAACCCCGATTTTGTCGTGCACGCGGTCTTGTGGAGAAGGCCACCCCTTCCTTACTTTGCAGTAAGTTGACTCTGAAAGCGTCTGTGTTCAGATTCCCGCTTCTGCGCCGACCCCTGCCCGGCCTGCCAGCTCACCGCGCCCACACAGAGGAGAGAGCAGTCATGCCTGCCAGCAAAACCAGGCACCTTTGCTCCGTAGCCGCCGCCCTCACGCTCACCGTCGCCGCTCCCGCGACCGTCGCCTCCGCCGCCCCGGCAGCCGGCTCCTCCGCCGCGCTGCGCGAGGTGCTGTTCGTGGGCAACAACTGGGACGGCACCGCCGATGTCATCAGGTCCGGTGGCGACCTGGCGAGAATCGGCCGGATCAACGTCATCCCGGACAAGGACGAGCGGATGGCGGAGATCAACGCCGATCCGATCCGCTGGGTCGCCTTCATGACGATCCGCAACACCGTCGGCGAGGGCCACGACCAGTTCGTCGACGACATGTACTCCACGCCGGACGGCAAGTCGGTGGTCGTCTCCCGGCCGAGCTTCGCCGACGTGGTCTCCCTCGACCTCGCCACCGGGCGCATCAACTGGCGCTTCCCGGTGTCCGGTTTCCGCGCCGACCACATGGCGATCTCCCCCGACGGCAAGCGCGTCGCCGTCTCCGCCTCGACCGGGAACACCGTGCACGTGCTGGACATCGAGACCGGCAAGCAGCTCGGCTCGTTCCCCACCGGGGACAAGCCGCACGAGAACATCTTCACCAAGGACGGCAAGTACATCTGGAACATGTCCATCGGGGACGTCAACACCGCCCTGGACGCCCCGTGGCTGGACTGGACGAAGGGCAACCGCCGGATCACGGTCGTCGACGCAACGACGTACAAACAGGTCAAGGTCATCGACATGCGCGAGCGCCTGAACGCGATCGGGCTCGACGACCACTCGGACGCCGTGCGGCCCGCGGTCTTCTCGCCCGACGAGTCCAAGCTGTACTTCCAGGTCTCGTTCTTCAACGGCTTCTTCGAGTACGACGTCGCCACGGACAAGATCACCCGTACGAAGACACTGCCGAAGAACCCGGCGACCAGCGAGGGTCGCACGACCTGGGTCAACGACTCGCGTCACCACGGCATTTCGATGAGCCCGGACGGCAGCAAGCTGTGCGTCGCGGGCACGATGGACGACTACGCGACCGTCGTCGACCGGTCGACCCTGAAGGAGGGCCCGCTCGTCGCCGCCGCCAAGCCCTACTGGGCGACCGTCAGCGGCGACGGCAAGTCCTGCGTCGTCTCCGAGAGCGGGTCCGACCAGGTCACCGCCATCGACTTCGCCACCGGCAAGAAGTCGGCGTCCGTACCGGTCGGCGACCACCCGCAGCGGGTGCGCCTCGGCCACGTACGGGCGGACTGGACGGGGCCGTCGGCCGGCTGATCGGCGGTATTCGGCGGACAGTTGATCTGCGGCACCGTCAGCCGGTTGGCCTACGGCCCGTCAGTGACCTGCCTGGTCGGCGCGTCGAGGCCCATCCCTCCAGGGCCCCGACAGCCTCGCCCGTGCCGTCCTCGGCCGCCGTGCGCTGCGCGGCGACCGAGGCGGCACGGGCGTACGTCTGTTGCCGTACGACCCGGCCGAGGGCCGGCATGCGCCGGCTGCACCGGCTGGCCACCGGGTCATCTGGGCCAATCCGCGCAAGGCCCGGCCCGGCTACGCGCCCCTGGCGGCCGGGATGGCGGCGGCGCTGCCGAGCGTGGACGCGTTCATCGAGGGGCACAGCCTGGCCGCGCTGGAGCGGCGGGCGGCGGCGGTGCAGGGGACCCTTGGAGTACGGGGGGCAGCCTTCAGCGGGCCCCGGCGCCCCTGTCGGCTCTGGCGCCCCCGACGGCTCTGGCGCCCCCGACGGCTCTGGCGCCCTCGGTGGCTCCGGCGCCCCCGTCGGCCCCGATGCGTTCGGCGCCCCAGTGGCCTCGGTGGAAGGAGCGAATAGTGCGTGACATTATCCCGGTGCTGAAGGACTGGTACGCCGCCCGGGCACCGTTCGGCCTCGCCACGGTCGTCGGGGTGCGCCGCAGCGCGCCGCGCGGGCCGGGCGCGGCCATGGCCGTGGGTCCGGACGACCAGGTCGTGGGCAGTGTGTCCGGGGGCTGTGTCGAGGGCGCCGTGTTCGAGCTGGCGCAGGAGGTCGTGGCCGACGGCGAGGCCCGCCTGGAGACCTTCGGCTACAGCGACGAGGACGCGTTCGCGGTCGGCCTCACCTGCGGCGGCGAGATCACCCTGCTGGTGCGTTCCGTCACCCCCGAGCGGGACCCCTCCTTCGGCCCGTTCGCGGACTCCGTCGGCGCGGGCGAGCCGGTGACCGCGGCCACGGTCACCGACGGCCCGGCACCACGCGGAGCGACCCTCGCGGTCTGGCCGGACCGGGCCTCCGGCACCCTGGGCACGCCCGGCCTGGACGCGGCGGTGACCGCCGACGCACGCGGCGAACTCGACCTCGGCGCCACCGGCCTGCGACACTACGGGCCGCACGGCGAGCGCCGCGAGGACGCCGTCACCGTCTTCCTGCACTCCTTCGCGCCCCCGCCCCGCATGCTGGTCTTCGGCGCCATCGACTACGCGGCGGCCGTGGCACGCATCGGCGCCTTCCTCGGCTACCGCGTCACCGTCTGCGACGCCCGCCCCGTCTTCGCCACCCCCAAGCGTTTCCCCCAAGGCGTCGAGGTGGTCGTGGACTGGCCGCACCGCTATCTGCACGGCACCGCCACCGACGAGCGCACGGTCATCTGCGTGCTGACCCACGACCCGAAGTTCGACGTGCCGCTGCTTGAGGAGGCGCTGCGCCGCCCGGCCGCCTACATCGGCGCGATGGGCAGCCGCCGCACCCACCGGGACCGGACGAAACGGCTGGTCGAGGCCGGGCTCACGGAGCGCGAGCTGTCCCGGCTGCGCTCGCCGGTCGGGCTCGACCTCGGCGCCCGTACGCCCGAGGAGGTGGCCGTGTCCGTCGCCGCCGAGATCGTCGCACTGCGCTGGGGCGGCACCGGTGCCCCGCTGACCGCGACCGCCGGAGCCATCCATCCGGCCGACGCCCCCTGAGGCGCGAGGAGGAAGCCATGGCTGCACCACGATTACCGGGTGTCGGTGCGCACCGATCTTTCGGAGCGGGGGGGGACCCATGGCGGCGCCGCGGCTGCCCCTGGCCCTGGCCTGCACCTGGCCGATGAACGCGTCGTGCTGCATGACTCACACCCACCTCGTGGTCGTGTCGGCGGCGGCTGGGGCGCCGCGGCTCCCGCACCCGGCCCGCCGAAACAGGCCACCGGTGCCGCGGTCAGCGGAGCGGCAGGCGGTGCAGCTCCACGTCCGTGAGGCAGCCGCCGGCGACCGTGGCGGTCATGTACGTGCAGTGCGGCTGACGACGGCGGTCGGTCGGCGAACCGGGATTGAGCAGGCGCAGCCCGGTCGCGGCGGTGGTGTCCCAGGGGATGTGGCTGTGGCCGAAGACCAGCACGTCAAGGTCGGGGAAGCGGGCGGCACACCGTGCCTCCCGCCCCTGCGCGGGACCGGTCTCGTGGACGACGCCGAAGCGCAGGCCGCCCAGGTCGGCGTACGCCACCTCGGGCAGCCGGGCCCGCAGCGCCGGTCCGTCGTTGTTGCCGTACACACCGACGAGCCGGCGGCAGCGGCTCTCCAGCAGGTCGAGGGTGGCCGTGTCGACCCAGTCCCCGGCGTGGAACACGACGTCGGCGCGCGGGAGTTCGGCCAGCAGCGGCGCAGGCAGCTCCCTGGCGCGCTTGGGGAGATGGGTGTCGGACATCAGCAGCAGGCGCACGGTGTCAGGCTACGGCGCGCCGGCCGCCGCCACCTCCGGCCGCTGCCGCCGCGCCGGGACACGCCGAAGGCCTCGAACGGCCGCCCGGAGCGCACGGCCAGCGTGATCGAACGATACCGTTCCGGCAGATTGTTGGGACGTGGGCCCCACAGGTGCCCGCGTTAGCATCGGCACACACGCTCCACACCCGTACGTGAACGGCGAGAGAACCCAAAGGGGGCCCCGGAGCCTGATGCCGGTCAAGGTCAGCGTCATCGTCCCTGTGTACAACCCGGGGACCTACATCGAGGACTGCATCGCCTCGCTGAAGAGGCAGTCCCTGCCCCCCGACGAATACGAGGCGATCTTCGTCGACGACGGCTCCACGGACGACACGCCGGCCCGGCTCGACGCGCTCGCCGCCGAGGACCCCCGGATGCGGGTGATCCACCAGGAGAACTCCGGCTGGTCGGGCAAGCCCCGCAACGTCGGCATCGAGGCCTCCCGGGGCGAGTTCGTCATGTTCGTCGACAACGACGACTACCTCGGCGACGAGGCCCTGGAGCGGATGTACGACTACGCCGTGGCCAACGGCGCCGACGTCGTGGTCGGCAAGATGGCCGGGCAGGGCCGCGGGGTGCCGGTGGAGTTGTTCCGCCGCAACCATCCGCGGGCCAGTGTCGAGAACGCACCGCTGCTCGACAGCCTGACCCCGCACAAGATGGTCCGCCGGGCGTTCCTCGACCGCACCGGCCTGCGCTTCCCCGAAGGGCGGCGGCGCCTGGAGGACCACGTCTTCGTCACCGAGGCGTATCTGCGCGCGGACAACGTCTCGGTGCTCAGCGACTACGTCTGCTACTACCACGTCAGACGGGACGACTCCTCCAACGCGGGCTTCCAGCGCTTCGACCCGGTCGGCTACTTCAGGAACCTGCGCGAGGCCCTCGACGTCGTCGAGAAGTACACCGAGCCGGGACCGGTGCGCGACCGGCTCTACCGGCGCTGGCTGCGCGTGGAGATGGTCGAGCGGCTGCGCGGCCGTCGCTTCCTCGGCCTGCCCGACGACTACCGCCGGGAGCTGTTCAAGGAGATCCACGAGGTCGTCGTGGAGCGCTTCGGGCCCGGCGTCGCGGCTCCGCTGCAGCCCACGCAGCAGGTCGTCGCCGCGCTGACCGCGGCCGACCGGTACGACGACGTCGTGGAGTTCGCCCAGTGGGAGGCGTCCGTCGCGCCCAAGGCGAGCCCCGTCGGCGTGGAGTGGCAGGACGGTGCGCTGCGGATCTCCTTCACCGCCGAGTACGCCTGCGCGCGCGAGCCGATGACGTTCCCGGCCCAGGCCGGCCCCGCCCCGCTGACCGACGCGCCGAAGGACGTGGCCGAGGCCATCGCCTGGGTGGGCGCGCAGAACGCCGCCCGTTTCGGCAGCGCCACCGCGGATCTGCTGCTGCGCGCGCGCTCCAGCGCCGCCCAGTACTTCCAGCCCGTGAAGTTCACCCGCGAATCCGTGCCCGCCGGGGAGGACGGTCAGGTCCGGCTGGTGCTGCGGGCGACGGCGACCGTCGACCCGGCCGCGCTGCCGGAGGACGGTTTCTGGGACGCCGTCGTACGGGTGAAGCTGGCCGGTTGGACCAAGGAGTGCCGGCTGGGACCCGCCTCCCGCTCCGGCCGCCCCGAACCGCACCCCGGAGTGATCGCAGGGCGCGTGGTCCGGCCGTACTGGACGGACCCGCACGGCAACCTCTCTCTGGAGGTCGGCGACGGGGGCAAGCACCTCGCCCTCGGCCGGGCGAACATCGGTGTCTCCGGCGGCCGCTTCCGCGCCACGGTGCCGGTGTACGTGCCCAGCGACACCGAGGTGCGGCTGCGGCTCACCCGGCTCACCGCGGCCGGCGGGTCGGTCGACACGCCCGCCACCCTGTCCCCCGCCGCGGACCGGCCCGGGGCCGTGGTGTCGGCCCCGCTGCCCGCCGGCGGACTCGCGCGGGCGTCGTGGCGCCCCGCGCTCTGCCTGACCCCGGACCGCGCCACGCCGCGCTTCCACCGGCTGTCCCTCGCGCTGCGCGCCACCCGCGACGGAGTGCAGGTGGTGCCCGTTCCCCAGCAGCCCGGTCTGGGACAGCGGCTGGTCCGCAAGGCGCGGCGGACGGCCGGAGCCGCCCTGCGCAGGGCGGAATCGAAGATCAAGTCACGGAGGACGTGAGAGCGTGCGTGCACTGGGGATCGAGGGAGCCTGGGTTCTGGAGCCCAAGGTGTTCACCGACGGGCGGGGGAGCTTCCACGAGTGGTTCCGCGGGGCGGAGTTCCGCGAGGCCACCGGCTTCGACCTGTCCCTCGCGCAGGCCAACTGCTCGGTGTCCCGCCGGGGCGTGGTGCGCGGGGTGCACTTCTCGGACGTGCCGCCGGGGCAGGCCAAGTACGTCACGTGTGTGCGCGGCGCCGTCCTCGACGTGGTGATCGACCTGCGTGTCGGTTCGCCCGCCTTCGGGCAGTGGGAGGCGGTACGGCTGGACGACGACACCCGGCACGCGGTGTTCCTCGCGGAGGGGCTCGGGCACGCCTTCATGGCGCTCACCGACGACGCGACGGTGGTGTACCTGTGCTCGACCGGGTACGCGCCGGAGCGGGAGCACGGGGTGGACCCGCTGGATCCGGACCTGGGCATCGCCTGGCCCGAGGGCATCCCGCCCGTCCTGTCACCGAAGGACGCCGAGGCACCGTCCCTGGCCGAGGCCCGCCGCACCGGCCTGCTGCCGTCGTACGAGGCCTGCCGCGCGTATGACGAGGAGCAGCGCGGCAGATAGGCACGCATCTGACTCGCCGGCCCACTCACACGACAAGACCGGACGACGGATCCGACCACCCCCGGGCGGTGGCCGGCCCCGTCGTCCGGTACGGAGTCAGCGGCTGACGCCGACCTGCTCCACGGCGCGGCGCAGGGGCTCCCAGCCGCGGGAGCGGGACAGGCCGAGGCCGCGGGCCTTGGCGAGCCGGCCCCAGAAGCTCGCTTCCAGCAGCGTCTGAGGCGTTACGGCACTCGCACGCTCCAGGATCGCCTCGGGCACCTTCTGCGGGTCGGGCACGTCCTTGTACTCGGCCATGATCTCGTCGTACTTCTCGTGCAGCACGGTGTTGCCGGGGTCGGCGCCGAAGACCACGAGCTGGCCGGTGGGCTCGGTGTCGACCAGGACGGTGACCAGGTCGGGGCGGTACCGGTTGAGGACCTCGGTGACCTTGTAGACGTCGCCGGTCCAGGCGCCGGTGTGGCGGTCGCGTGCCGCCTCGTCGACGTTGCGCGGCAGCATGTCGTCGAAGACGATCACGCTGGTCCAGTCGGAGTGCTTCTCGACGTTCATGAAGTCGCGCAACGCGAACTCGAACAGGTGCATGCCGTCGATGAAGGACAGGTCGACCGTGGTGCGCCGCCAGTAGCCGATCGGGCTGCGGCCCCGGCGCAGGTTGCGCAGCGGGTGACGTCCTCCCTTGAGGTGCGCCAGGGGGTTGTCGCGGGCGAAGAAGTCGTCACTGGTGGCCTTCACCAGGTGGACGTCGCACTTCAGCTCCGAGACCACCTTGAAAGCGGGGTCGACCGCGATACTGGGGACGCGCGACAGATGCAGACTGCGGCCGTCGTTGACGCCGATCTCCAGATAGTTGCGGTTGGCGCTGACCTTGTGCAGTTCCCGCAGGAACTCATGGCGCTTCACGAACGGACTCCTTGGGACGCCTTGTGGATCAGGGGTAGAGCTTCGGTCAGGGCGGCGCGCCAGTCACGCGGCTGTGGCAGGCCGATGTCCTGCCACCGGCCGTGCGCGAGGACGCTGTACGCCGGGCGGGGCGCGGGCCGGACGAAGGCCACGCTGCTGGTGGGACGGACCCGGTCCGGGTCGGCGCCGACGAGGCGGAACACCTCACGGGCCAGCTCGTACCAGGTGGCCTCGCCGGCGCTGGTGGCGTGGAACACGCCGTGCGCGGCGGGGCCGATCCGGGGGCCGAGGTCGGCGATGCGGTGGGCGACATCCGCGGTCCAGGTCGGCTGTCCGTGCTGGTCGTCGACCACGTCCACGGTGGGCCGGCCGGCCTCCAGGTCCATCATCGTGCGCACGAAGCTGCGGCCGTGGGTGCCGTACAACCAGGCGGTGCGCAGCACGGCACTCGCACCCGGCAGCTCCTGCAGCACGGCCCGCTCACCGGCGAGCTTGGTGCGGCCGTAGGCGGTGCGCGGGGCGGGCTCGTGGTTCTCCGGGTAGGGGGTGGTGCGGGCGTCGCCGGAGAAGACGTAGTCGGTGGAGACGTGCACCAGGCGCGCGTCGTGCGCCGCGCATGCCCGGGCGAGGTGTCCCGGCCCGTCGCCGTTGATCTCCAGGGCGCGTGCCTCGTCGGTCTCGGCATCGTCGACGGCGGTGTAGGCGGCGCAGTTCACCACGAGGTCGGGGCGGTGCGCGGCGAGCGTCCGGTCGACGGACTCGGGCCGGGTGATGTCGAGGGCGGCGTGGTCCAGGCCCGCGACGTCCTCGCCGCGGCGGGTGAGCTCCTCGACGACGTCCCGGCCGAGCATCCCGCCCGCGCCGGTGACCAGCCACTTCATGCTCGCTCCTCGGTGACGCGCCGCTTCAGCGGCTCCCACCAGGCGCGGTTGTCCCGGTACCAGGCGACCGTCTCGGCGAGGCCCGTGGTGAAGTCGTGGCGCGGCTGGTAGCCCAGCTCGGTGCGGGCCTTGGTGCAGTCGACCGAGTAGCGCAGGTCGTGGCCCTTGCGGTCCTCGACGTACTCCACCTGGTCCCAGTCCGCCCCGCAGGCGTCCAGGAGCAGGCCGGTGAGCTCCTTGTTGGTCAGTTCCGTGCCGCCGCCGATGTTGTACACCTCCCCGGGCCGGCCGTTGGTCCGTACGAGATCGACACCGAGGCAGTGGTCGTCGACGTACAGCCAGTCGCGAACGTTGAGCCCCTGACCGTACAGGGGGACCTTCTTTCCGTCGAGCAGGTTGGTCACGAAGAGTGGAATGACCTTTTCGGGGAATTGGTGAGGGCCGTAGTTGTTGGAGCAGCGGGTGACCCGGACGTCCAGGCCGTGCGTGTGGTGGTAGGCGAGGGCGAGCAGATCGGAGGAGGCCTTGGAGGCGGAGTACGGCGAGCTGGGCAGCAGCGGGTACTCCTCGGTCGCCGAGCCCGTCGTGATCGAGCCGTAGACCTCGTCGGTGGAGACGTGCACGAAGGGTTCCACGCGGTGTCTGAGGGCCGCGTCCAGCAGGGTCTGGGTGCCGACCACGTTGGTGAGGACGAAGTCGTTCGCGGTGAGGATCGAGCGGTCCACGTGGGACTCCGCGGCGAAGTGCACGACCTGGTCGGCCTCGGCCACCAGCTTGTCGACGAGTTCGGCGTCGCGGATGTCGCCCTGCACGAACTCCAGCCGGGGATGGTCGAGTTCGAGGTTGTCCAGGGTGCCGGCGTAGGTGAGCTTGTCGAGGACCGTGACGCGTGGCGGGTCGGGTGCGTCCGACGCGAGCAGTGTGCGGACGTAACGGGAGCCGATGAACCCGGCGGCACCGGTGACGAGGAGGTTCATGAATGGATCTGCACCTTGCTGTGGTCTCCGAGGACTAGGCGGTGGGCGCTGGGGACGCTCGGGGCCGGGGTCACCTCGACGTGCCGGCCGATCAGTGAGGACTCGATGCGGCCGACGCCGCGGATCGAGGAGTCCCGCAGCACGATGGAGAACTCCAGCTCACTGTCGGTGATCTCGCAGTTCTCCGCGACGGAAGTGAAGGGTCCCACGTAGGAGTCGCTGACCAGGGTGCCGGCGCCGATGACGACGGGGCCCACGATGCGGGAGTTGACGATCCGCGCACCCTCCTCCACGACCACCCGCCCGATCGTCTCGGATCCGGCGTCCACCTCGCCGTCGATCCGGCGCTCCATTCCCTCCAGGACGGTGCGGTTCACCTCCAGCATGTCGACGACGTTACCGGTGTCCTTCCAGTAGCCCTGGATGACCGTGCAGCGCACGTCGGCGTGTCCGTCGATCAGGTGCTGGATGGCGTGGGTGACCTCCAACTCGCCGCGCCAGGACGGCTTGATGGCGCGGACGGCGTCGTGGATGAGGGGCGTGAAGAGGTAGACGCCGACCAGGGCGAGGTCGCTCTTGGGGGCGTCCGGTTTCTCCTCCAGGCCGATCACCTGACCGGAGGCGTCGAGTTCGGCGACGCCGAAGGAGCGCGGGTCGGCCACGCGGGTCAGCAGGATCTGGGCGTCGGGCCGGTGTTCGCGGAACTCCTCGACGAGGCCCGTGATGCCGCCGACGATGAAGTTGTCGCCCAGATACATCACGAAGTCGTCGTCGCCGAGATAGTCCCGGGCGATCAGCACCGCGTGGGCCAGTCCCAGGGGGCGTTCCTGCGGGATGTAGGTGACGTTCAGGCCGAATTTCGATCCGTCGCCGACCGCGTCCTCGATCTCGGCAGCGGTGTCGCCGACGATCATCCCGACCTCGGTGATCCCGGCCGCGGCAATGGAATCGAGCCCGTAGAACAACACGGACTTGTTCGCGACCGGGACGAGTTGTTTCGCCGAGGTGTGAGTGATCGGGCGCAATCGGGTACCGGCGCCGCCGGACAGCACGAGAGCCTTCATCTGCTCCACCATAGCCGCGATCCGGCACAGTGGAACATCGGCTGTTTACTTGTCCATTACTACGGGTTTCGTAGTCGTTGGCCGAGCCGCAGGTCAGTCCTCGCCTCGGACGATGTTCCACTCCGGGCCCACGTGCGGTGTGCGCGGCGTGTCGCGCTCCTCGACAGCGGGCAGCCAGGTGCGCAGGGCCTTCATGCCGCGCAGGCGGCGGGCTCGCGACCAGCCCGTCTCGGGCCGGCGGACGGCGGCGTTCTCACTGGTGTCGGTGGTCACGGTTCTCATCATCCTTTCCGCATCCACTGGCGCCCCGGGTCCCCGCCAGCCGTCTCGTCAAACATCGTGCGGCACAACCACCTCCCCTGACGGGCTGACATCAGGGCGTGGCGCGGTCCGGCAGGCCGGTGGGCGCCGGTAGCGTCGCGGCGGTCCGGGAGGAGGACGATGACGCACCCGCCACAGCTCGCCGGGGCCGCCGGACCCCGTGGCCGTGAGCGCTCGCTCGGTTCCACGATGCTGCGCTGGGCCACGACGACCGATCACAAGGTGATCGGCCGGCTGTACATGGTGACCGCCTTCGGGTTCTTCCTGCTGGGAGGTCTGCTGGCGCTGGCCATACGGGCCGAACTGGCCCGCCCGGGGCTGCAGTTCGTGCACGAGCACACCTACAACCAGCTGCTCACGATCCACGGCACCGTCATGATGCTGCTGTTCGCGACGCCGATGTTCGCCGGCTTCGCGAACGCGATCATGCCGTTGCAGATCGGCGCCCCGGACGTGGCCTTCCCCCGCCTGAACGCCCTGTCGTACTGGATGTACCTGTTCGGCGGGCTGATGGTCGTGGCCGGGTTCGTGGTGCCCGGCGGTGCGGCGGCCTTCGGCTGGTTCGCGTACGCCCCGCTCAACAGCGCCAATCACTCCCCCGGCGCGGGCGCCGACCTGTGGGTGATGGGCCAGGTCGTGACGGGTGTGTCGACCACCCTGGGCGCGGTGAACTTCATCGCCACGATCATGTGCCTGCGCGCGCCGGGCATGACCATGTTCCGGATGCCGCTGTTCACCTGGAACGTGCTGTTCACCTCGATCCTGATCCTGCCCGCGTTCCCCGTGCTCACCGCCGCCCTGCTCGCCCTGGAGGCGGACCGCAAGTTCGGCGCGCACATCTTCGACGCGACGAACGGCGGGGCGCTGCTGTGGCAGCACCTGTTCTGGTTCTTCGGGCATCCCGAGGTGTACATCGTGGCGCTGCCGTTCTTCGGGGTGATCTCGGAGATCATCCCGGTGTTCGCCCGCAAGCCGCTGTTCGGCTATCTGCCCCTGATCGGCGCCACGATCGTCATCACCATGCTGTCGGCGGTGGTGTGGGCGCACCACATGTTCGCCACCGGCGCGGTGCTGCTGCCGTTCTTCTCGCTGATGTCGTTCCTGATCGCCGTGCCGACCGGAATCAAGTTCTTCGCGTGGATCGGCACCATGCGGCACGGTGCGCTGTCGTTCGAGACACCCATGCTGTGGGCCTGCGGCTTCCTGGTGACGTTCCTGCTGGGCGGTCTGAGCGGGGTGCTCATCGCCTCGCCGCCGCTGGACTTCCACCTGACCGACTCGTACTTCATCGTGGCCCATCTGCACTACGTGCTGTTCGGGACCGTCGTGTTCGCGATGTTCGCCGGGTTCTACTTCTGGTGGCCCAAGTTCAGCGGCCGGATGCTGGACGAGCGGCTCGGGAAGCTCCACTTCTGGCTGCTGTTCCCGGGCTTCCAGCTGACGTTCCTGGTGCAGCACTGGCTCGGCGAGGAGGGGATGCCCCGGCGGTACGCCGACTACCTGGCCGCCGACGGCTTCACCCTGCTCAACACCCTGTCGTCGCTGGGGGCGTTCCTGCTGGGCGTGTCCACGCTGCCGTTCCTGTACAACGTGTGGCGCACCGCCCGGTACGCGCCGCGAGTCACCGTCGACGACCCGTGGGGGTACGGGCGTTCCCTGGAGTGGGCCTCCTCCTGCCCGCCGCCGCGGCACAACTTCACGGCGCTGCCCCGGGTGCGCTCGGAGTCGCCCGCGTTCGACCTGCGCCACCCGGAAGTCGGCAGGCGGGAGCGCGTGCGATGAGGACGGAGGCGTTGCTGTTCGGCGGTGTGGCGCTGTTCTTCGCGGGCATCTCCGCCCTCTACGGCTGGTGGTCCGCCGAACCCGCCGGGACCACCGTGCTGGTGATCACCTTCCTGATGGCGGCTCTGGTGTCCTTCTTCGGCGCGGTGCAGTACCGGCGCAAGGGGAAGCGACCGCAGGACCGTCGCGATGCGGAAGTGGCCGACAGCGCAGGGCCGTTGGAGTTCTTCCCGGCCGGGAGTCCGTGGCCGGTGGTGACGGCGGCGGGGTTCGCGGTGGCCGCCACGGGCGTGGTGTACGGGCTGTGGCTGTTCCTCATCGGTGCCGCGGTGCTGGCCCGCGGCGTTCTGGGGCTGGTGTTCCAGTTCGTGGACCGGGGGGAGGACTGAGCGGCGGTCCGGGTGCTCCCGGCCGCAGGTGCCCGACCGGGCGGTGTTCGGTCTCGTAGCCGCCCTCGACGGTCTGCCGTACGTCGCCGGTGGGCACCCCCTCCCGGAGCCGTTCCCGTTCGGCGTGCAGCAGGGCGTGGCACAGCCGCCGGGTGAGCAGGAACGCGAGGACCGGCGCGACCACCAGGGAGATGCGCAGCACCCAGGTCAACGCGTTCACGGAGACCTCGAAGGCGTACGCGACCACGTCGTTGCCGCCGGCCAGCAGCAGGACGCCGTAGAAGGTGATACCGGCGACGCCGAGGGCGGTGCGGACGGGGCGGTCGCGCGGGCGGTCGCACAGGTGCTGTTCGCGGTGCGACTCGCCGGTCAGGCGCTGCTCGGCGAAGGGGTACAGGTACAGCACGAGGAACATCAGGCCGGGCAGGACCACCGCGGGGAGCAGCACGTTCCACATCAGGGTGTGCCCGGCGATGGTCGTCTCCCACGGCGGTACGAGGCGGAGCGCGCCCTCCAGGAAGCCGACGTACCAGTCGGGCTGGGAGCCGGTGGAGACCAGGTCGGGGCGGTAGGGGCCGTACGCCCACACAGGGTTGATCTGGGCGATGCCGCCGAGCAGGGTGAGCAAGCCGAACACGATCAGGAACAGGCCGGTCGAGGTCGCCGTGAACCGCGGGAAGAACGTTCTGCCGACGGCGTTGTCCCGGGTGCGGCCGGGCCCGCGCCACTGGGTGTGCTTGAGATAGAAGACCAGGATCAGGTGCACGGTGACCAGGCCGAACAGCGCGCCGGGGAGCAGCAGGACGTGCAGGCTGAACAGCCGGGGGATGATGTCCTCGCCGGGGAACTCGGCACCGAAGGCGAACATGCTGACGTAGGTGCCGACGACGGGCAGGGACAGCATGATGCCCTGGGCGATGCGCAGTCCGGTGCCGGACAGCAGGTCGTCGGGCAGGGAGTAGCCCGCGAAGCCCTCCGCGAGGGCGAGCGCGAACAGGGTGACCCCGATGATCCAGTTGACCTCCCGGGGGCGGCGGAAGGCGCCGGTGAAGAAGATCCGCAGCAGGTGCAGGCCGATGGCGCCGAGGAAGACGAGCGCCGCCCAGTGGTGCACCTGCCGCATGAGCAGCCCGCCGCGCACGTCGAAGCTGATGCGCAGGGTGGAGTCGAACGCGGCCGACATGCGTTCGCCGCGCAGCGGCACGTACCGGCCGTCGTAGACGACCTCGGACATGTCCGGTTCGAAGAAGAAGGTCAGCCACACTCCGGTCAGGAGCAGGACGAGCAGGCTGTAGAGGGCCAGTTCGCCGAGCAGGAACGACCAGTGGTCGGGGAACGCCTTGCGGGTCAGTCCCCCGCCCTCGTACACCGGCAGCCGGGCGTCGGCGGCATCGGCGAGCCGGACCCCACGCGACTGCCCGGCCGTCCTGGCCGCACGGCCCTTCCGCTCCCGCCGCTTCACCCGGGCCTCCCGTCCCCGTCCGGTTCACCACGGGCGGCGCTTCCGGTGTGCGCCGCCCGTGGTGTCCCTCCCCCGCCGGGTACGGCGCCGACCGCGTGGCGGTCGTGAAGCACCCGCCGGTCCCGCACACAGCACCCGTTCGGGTGAGTGTGCGGCGGGGCGGGCGCGTGACGGTCAGGTGTTCGGGCGGGCGGCGCTGATGTCGCCGAGCGCCGACTTCGGGTCGCGTTCCATGGCCATGTCGCCGATGGAGACGATGCCCACGGGGTGTTGTTCGTCGTCGACGACCGGGACGCGGCGTACGGCGTGCTCGCGCATCATCCGCACCGCGTTGTCCAGGTCCTCGTCGGGTCGTACGGTCACCAGGTCGTCGCTGAGCGCGCCGACCACGGTGGTCTGCTCCGGGTCGCCGCCCTCACAGACCGACCGGACCACCAGGTCCCGGTCGGTGACCAGGCCGCGCAGTTCCTCGCCGTCCGTCACCAGGACGGCGCCGACGTCCTGGTCGCGCATCAGGCGGGCAACCGCGGCGACGGATGCCTGCGGCTCGACGGACACCGGTGCGCCGGTCATGATGTCGCGCACGTGCTGGGCCATGGGGTGCGCCCCCTTTCTCGGGTTTCTCGGGTTTCTCGGGTTTCTCGCGCCTTCGCGGTTCTGCGTCGTCCCCGGGTACCCGCCGTCGCGCCGCGGTCACCACGTGCGGGCGGAATCGAGCAGGCGGTCGCGTACGAGGGTGGCGGCCAGGACGGTGCGCAACAGGTTCAGGTCGGGCTGCATGACCGGGCCTTGGGTTCGATTTGCCTGACGGCGGCGGACTCATGGCCCGGTCATGAGAATTCCTGTGACTGACGTTGACGACGGTATTGGAATCCGCAGGGTGCGCCCCACTAGCGTCGAGTCGTCGCCGCGCCGACGGATTAGCGGCAGCCTGGAGGACCTACGAGGCGTTCAAGGCCGTCGGCCACGAGATCGTCGTCGCCACTCCGGGCGGGGTCGTCCCTACCGTCGACCGGGCCTCGTTCGCGCCGGAGCTGAACGGCGGCCAGGAGAACGCCGACCGGATCGCCAAGGCGCTGGGTGCCTTCACCGAGCTGCGACAGCCGATCGCGCTGACCGACGTGAAACTGGAGGACTACGCGGCCGTGTTCTACCCCGGCGGCCACGGACCGATGGAGGACCTCGCCGTCGACGCCGACTCCGGCCGGCTCCTCGCCCGCGTCCTGGAGGCCGGTACGCCGCTGGGCGTGGTGTGCCACGGCCCGGCGGCGCTGCTGGCCGCGGTCGGCGCCGACGGCGGCAATGTGTGCGCCGGGTACGAAGTGGCGGCGTTCACCAATGCCGAGGAGATCCAGGGCGGCCTCGCGGAGAAGGCGCAGTGGCTGCTGGAGGACCGGCTCACCGAGGCCGGGGTGCGCGTGCGGGCCGGCGAGCCGTGGGCCCCGCACGTGGTCGTCGACCGCACGCTGGTGACCGGGCAGAACCCGGCGTCGGCGGCTCCGGTCGCCGAAGAGCTGCTGAAGAAGCTGGGCTGAGCACCGAGGCGCGAGGCGTGCTCGGCGTTTTAGCGCCACCCCGTTGGCGTCCTCGGCGTTCCCACGCCACCTCGGCAGCCTTCTCAGTGCCCCAGCGGCACCTCGGCCCACACCTGCTTGCCCCCGCTGACCGGCACCGTCCCCCAGGTCGCCGACATCGACTCGACGAGCAGGATGCCGCGGCCGCCCGTGGCCTCCCAGCCGATGCTGGTGGGCTTGACGGGGGTGCGGGGCGAGGCGTCGGCGACCGCGACGCGCAGGCGCCCGTTGACGAGGGTGAGGTCCATGCGGACCCGGCCGTCGGTGTGCACCAGGGCGTTGGTGACGAGCTCGGAGACGACGAGGAGGACGGCGTCGAGGTTCCCGGTCACGCCCCAGGAGCGCAGGGTGCGCCGGGTGAAGCGGCGGGCGTGGCCGACCGCCTGGGGCACCCGCCACACCGTCCAGCTCTCGCGCAGCGGGCGCAGCGCCATCCCGTCGTAGCGCAGGAGCAGCAGGGCGACGTCGTCGCTGCGGCGGGCGTTGCCGAGCAGGGCGTCGGCGACGAGACCGAGGTGGGCGGGGTCGGCGGCGGCCAGTTCGCGGGCGAGGCGGTCCATGCCGGCGTCGATGTCGGCCTCGACGGACTCCACGAGCCCGTCGGTGGCCAGCGCGATCACGGTGCCGGGCGGCAGCCGCAGCGGGCTCATCGGGAAGTCGGCTTGCGCGGCCACGCCGAGCGGCGGGCCGCCCTCGGCCTCCGCGATCTCCGTGCCGCCGTCCGGATACCGCAGCACTGGCGGCAGATGACCGGCGCGCACGCACCACCCGAAGCCCTCCTCCAGGTCGATGTCGACGTAGACGCAGGTGGCGAACAGGTCGGTCTCCATGTCGGTGAGCAGACGGTTGGCGCGCGAGACCACCACGTCCGGGGGGTGCCCCTCGACGGCGTAGGCGCGCAGGGCGGTGCGCATCTGGCCCATGAGGGTGGCGGCGCCCGCGCTGTGCCCCTGGACGTCGCCGATGACGAGGCCGACGTGGTTGCCGGGCAGCGGGATCACGTCGTACCAGTCGCCGCCCAGCTCCAGTCCGGCCGTGCTGGGCAGATAGCGGGCGACGGCGACCGCGCCGGGCAGCCGGGGCAGGCGGCGCGGCAGGAGCTGGCGCTGGAGCATGCCGACGAGTTCGTGTTCGGCGTCGAAGGCGCGGGCGCGCATCAGTGCCTGTCCGGCGAGACCGGCGGAGGCGGTGAGCAGGGCGCGTTCGTCGGGGCCGAAGTCGTGCGGGCTGTCCCAGCCGATCAGGCAGACGCCGGCCATGCGGCCCGCGGCGGGCAGCGGCAGTATGGCGAGGCCGCCGGGGCCGACATCGGTGAGGGCGGGTTCGAGGACGGTGCCGGCCGGCCAGATCCGGGCGCGGCCCTCGCGCAGCGCGGACGCGAGGGTCGGCATGGCGCGCATCGGTGCGTCGGGCCATTCGGTGCGCCACTCCGTGCGCCACAGCTCGGGCCAGTGCTCCGGTGCGGGCGGGTCGAGGACGGTGACGACGAGCCGGTCGTTCTCCAGCTCGGCCAGCGCGATCCGGTCGGCCCGCAGCGGCCCGCGCAGCGCGGTGACCACGGCCTGGCCGACGTCGCGGACGGTGACCGCGGTGGCCAGCGCGGCGGCCAGGCGCTGCACGCGGGCTACGTCGTTGACGGCGGGGCGCAGCGTGGAGGCGTCGACGACGGTGCCGACGAGGCGGGCCGGATGGCCCTCGCCGCCGGGCAGCAGGCGCCCGCGCAGCCGCAGCCACTTCGGCGGGCCGGCGGGCCGGAGCACCCGGAACTCCAGTTCCCGGTCGCCGATGGACATGTGGTCGGCCTCCACCACCGACATCAGCGAGGGCAGATCCTCCGGCACGGTCAGTCCGAGCAGCGTCTCGACCTTGCCGTCGAACCCGTCCCGGTCCAGGCCGAACAGGCCCAGGATGGCGTCGCCGACCTCGACGCGGCCGGTGTCCATGGCGAGGCTGAACGCGTCCGGCGGCGGCTCCCCGCCCTCGACCGCCGCGGCCGGGGCCGGGTGGGCGACCGCGTCGGCGACGCGGTCCAGGCAGGCGCGGGCGTCGGTGCCGAACCCGTCGGGGTGCTCGCTCACCGCGAGCAGGCAGCCGCCGCCGTCGTCACCGGACACGGGCAGCGCCGCCAGATGGAAGTCCCGCCCGGCCACGCGCCGCGTCTGCGCACACTCGGCGAGTTCCTCCGGGCCGAGCCACACCGTCCGCCCTGCGCGGTGGGCGTCGGCCACCGGGGAGCGCCCGGCGACGGCGTAACTGTCGCGCAGCCCGTACAGGGTCCGGGGCACGCCGGCCCACTCGACCAGGCACAGCAGTTCGCCGCCCTCGCCGAGGGCGTAGACGGCAGCGAAGGAGGCGCCGGCGAAGACGAGGGCCTGCTCCAGGACCCGGCGCAGCCGTTCGGGCGAGTCCGCGTCGTCGGTGATCGTCTTGAGGGTGTCCTCGACACGCAGGGCCCTCGCTCTGCGTCCTGCGGCGCCCTCGTTGACCACGTCCGTTATTACAGCGCTTACGGGACACCCGCGCAGCCCCTGTGAGCGTTCCGTGACCCGGCGCGGTGTACCTGCTCGCCGCCGACGAGCCGGTGCTTCAGATGGCGGTGATGGCGGGGCTGCCCCGGGCGTTCGCGGCGCCGTGGGAGCGGGTGGGGCTGCCCGCGCCGGTCCCGGTGGCCGAGGCGGTGCGGGAGCGGCGGCTGGTCTGGGTGGGCGGCGAGGAGGAGATGGCCCGCCGCTATCCGCGGATCGCCGTGGTGCTGCCGTATCCCTTCGCGCTGGCCGCGCTGCCGATCGCGACCGAGTCCACGGTGTACGGCGCGGTGTTCGTGACCTGGCCCGGCTCGCATCCGCCGGAGCTGTCCGACCGGGAGCGCGAGCATCTGATCGCCGCCTGCGGCCGGCTGGCGGTGCGCATGGAGCGGGCCGCCGAGGAGAGCCGTCCGGTGTACGCGGAGCCCGATCTGCTCGCCGGGTCGCCGCTGGGCGGGGCGGCGGGCACGCTCGGCACGGTGGAGGCGGCGCGTTTTGCTGGCCAGGCTGCCGTACGGGCTGTGCTCGCTCGATCTGCAGGGGCGGATCTGCTTCGTGAACGCCGCGGCGGCCGATCTGATGGGCGTACCGGTCAGCCGGCTGCTCGGCACGCAGTCGTGGGCGTCGGTGCCGTGGCTGAACGATCCGGTGTACGAGGACCGCTACCGGGCGGCGCTGATCAGCCAGCACACCGCATCGTTCGTGGCGCTGCGGCCGCCCGGGGACTGGCTGTCGTTCCGTATGTACCCGAGTACGACGGGGCTGAGCGTGCGGGTCACCCGGGCCCGGGCGGTGTCGGAGATGACCCGGGCTGCTCAGTGGCCCGGCGAGGCGCCGTCCCGGCTGGTCACCATCTCGCAGGTGCTGAGCCTGGCCGGGGCGCTCACCCAGGCGGTGGGGGTGCAGGACGTGGTGCGGCTGGTCGCGGACGAGGTCGTCCCGGCCGTGGGCGGCCAGGCGCTGGTCGTGCTCGGTTCGCAGGCGGGCCGGATGCGGGTGCTGGGGCACCACGGCTATCCGGACCCGCACGTCGTGCAGCGGTTCGACAGGCTGCCGCTGACCGATCAGACGCCGGGCACGCAGGTGCTGGGAACCGGGGTGCCCGCGTTCTTCGAGTCCCGCAGTCAGCTGGAGCACCTCTATCCGGCGCTGCACACGACGCCCGACGGCTTCGAGGCCTGGGCCTACCTGCCGCTGATTGCCTCGGGCCGCCCGGTGGGGACGTGTGTGCTGTCGTAGGAAGGCGCCGACGCCGCGGATGAGGCGGAACGCCTGGACGACGTGGCGCTGCTGCTGCTCCGGGCCCGCCGGGAGGTCTGAGCCGGAGCTTCCCGCGGGCCGGAATCAGGACGGCCCGGCCCTCCCGCCGGAGCTTCCCGCGGGCCGATCCACCGCCGACCGGAATCGCGGTGAAGGCCGACAGTGGCTGTAAGGGGTCCTTGCACCATGAGCGCCCGACCCGGGCGGGCATAGTGCAAGGACCCCTGAGTGCCCAGGGCTTGGCAGCGACCGCGGGGCGATGGCACGCGGCCATCTGAGGCAAGTCCCCTCGGGCGGAGCCCGTGGTGGCTGCCCGTGCCGTGGGCGGAGGCACCGGCGGGTCCAGGTCAGCTACTGCCGGAGCCGCCGGTGCCCGTTCAGGTGGTCTGCGTCGCAGACCCGAGCCGTCCGGCTCAGCGGGCGTCTGTCAGACCCGAGCCGTCGGCGACACCGCTGCCGGCCTCCTCACCGGCACCAGCACCGGCCCCGGCTTCCTCGCCCGCACCCGCGCCGGCCTCCTCACCGGCACCAGCACCGGCTTCCTCGCCACCGGCTCCGGCACCGGCCTCTTCGCCGCCCGCCTGGTCACCGGCACCGGCTTCCTCGCCGGCACCCGCACCGCCCGCACCGCCGCCACCGGCCGCGTCGCCGAGGGTGGCGCCGACCGCCTCCAGGGCGGTGGTGACCGGCTGGAAGAAGGTCTCGCCGCCGGCCGTGCAGTCGCCGCTGCCGCCCGAGGTCAGGCCGATCGCCTGGCCGTCCTGGGTGAACAGCGAGCCGCCGCTGTCGCCGGGTTCGGCGCACACGTTGGTCTGGATGAGACCGGTGACGGTGCCCTCCGGATAGTTCACGGTGGCGTTGAGGCCGAGGACCTGACCGTCGCTGAGCCCGGTGGTGCTGCCCATCCGGAACACTTCCTGGCCGACCGTCGCCTCGGCGGCCTCGGTGATCTGGACGGTCTGGTCGCCGAGGTTGACCTCGCTCGGCGCCTCGGTCGCGGGGTCGTCGTACTTGACGAGCGCGAAGTCGCCGTCGCCGGGGAACGTGGACTGGTCGACGGTGGCGATCGGCTGGCCACCCTCGGTGTCCGACCACTGGTCGCCCCCGAGGGTGCAGTGACCGGCGGTCAGGAAGGCGGGCGAGCCGTCGCCCGCGGTGACGTTGAAGCCGAGCGAACAGCGCGAGCCGCCCGCGAAGATGGCGTCACCGCCCGAGGCGAACGTCTTGAAGGTGCCCGCGGACTTCTTGATCGTCGCCATGTCGGAGCCGAGACTCTGCACGGTGGATTCCAGTCTGTTCCACCTGTCGCCGGTGACCGTGCTGTCGGCGGTGACGAGGATCTTGTTGGTGCGCGGGTCGACCGCCCACGAGGTGCCCGCCATGGTGGCCTTGGTCTTCAGGGTCTGCTCGCCGGCCTTCAGGTCGGCCATGCTGTTCTCGACCTCACGGACCTCCGCGCCGGCCTTCTTCGCCTGCTGCACGATCACGTTGTTGTCGTCGCCCTGCACGACGGTGACGACCAGCTGCTGGTCGGCGGCGTCGTAGTAGGAGCCGGCGAACGCGTCGCCGAGGAGCCCGGAGAGCTGCGAGGCGAGATCCGAGGCGGCGCCCGCTTTGAGGGTCTTCGGCGCGGCCGCTGCGTCGTCCGACGCGCCGTCCTGCGACGCGTTGGCGTTCGGGAGCAGGATCGCGGCAGCTCCGAGCGCCACGACGCTGCCCGCCGCTATCGCGGCCTTGCGCTTCGGAATTCGCTTGTGACTCAAACTTCTCGACCTCCTGGGGGACGGGGTCAGTGCTGCCGGTCGGCAGCTCGATCAGCGGCGCCTGGATGGCTGTTGGTACGCACGGTTCACGTGGGGCGTTCAAATCCGTTTCCGGGTGCCGGGATGTGCCGTGCGAATCGGCCAGGTCGCCGCGTCCGGGCGAGGCTGTCCGGCCGTCCCTTGCGAAAGCCCTGGTCACAGCGGTCCGCGCAGGAGAGCGCAGGGCCCTGGGCATCTGGCCGGACAGCGGCGGCAGTTGGGCTGTGGAGCCCGGTGCGGATGTCTTGATCGAAGCGGTGACGGACTCACATCGAAGCGCTGACGGTCTGACACGGTCGGCTACCGATCCGTAACCCATCGTTCCGATCACGTAGCGGAAGCAAGGCTTCAGCGAATCTGCACATCGAATACTCAACCAGGTCACCGAAGACGGCAGATCTGCACACGACTGCACCTGAGCCGACGTCATTGGCGAGGTGTGCCGGATTCGCCTCCTGGGCAGCAAGCGCGTGGACGAGCCGAAGCGGTGACGTGTGTGAAGAAGTCGCCATCTCACCGTGCACACATCTGCACGACTCGGGGCCCCTGAGGCGCAAGTGCCCTGGTGAGAGGTTTGATTGATTGGAAGCCCGCCCCCGCAGCGTGCTTTGATCCATCGCACCGCGGGGTCCGCCCAGGGCTCCCGGAGACGGGCGTCCGGACGCTCGCGGCCGCGGCCGTCCATCTGTCCCCAGAGGGGGCCGCTCCCCCTTGTGAAATATCCATAGGAAGGGAAGTTCCAACATGAACTCCACCCCCCGGGTTGAGACCGTCGAGATCTCCGACGCCGAGCTGGACAACGTCTCCGGTGGCCTGCAGGTGAACGCCGTGAACGGCGCCCTCGACGCCGTGAACGGCGTCGCCCCGGTCGGCGCGGTGCTCAACACGGTCACCAGCACCGTGGAGGGCACCACCGGCCTGAGCACCGCGCCGGTCCAGAACCTGGTCGCCGGTCTCTGATCGCGCCCTTGTGACACTGAAGTCCCGGAGCCGCAGCCCGGCTCCGGGACTCTCGGGTGCGCAGAGCGCGCAAGGTGCCGCACAGGCGCCGTGACAGTTCTCCTTCACGGGTGAGGGAAGTTCCTTGCAGTTCCGCCAACAGGCCCTCGCCAAGCTCCAGTCGCCGGAGGAGCTCGACCTTCCGGTGCGTTTCGCCCGACCGCAGGGCTGGCTCGTGCTGTCCGTGACGGTGGTCGCGATGGCGGCCGCCTCGGTGTGGGCGGTGACCGGTTCGGTGGCCTCGACGGTCAGCGCGCCCGCCATCCTCACGCACGCGCAGGGCAGTTACGTGCTCCAGAGCCCGGTCGCGGGCCAGGTCACCGCGGTCCTCGCCAAGCAGGGCGAGCGGCTGCCGGCCAACTCTCCTGTCCTGAAGGTCCGTACGAGCGAGGGCGACAGTGTCGTCCGCAGCCTCGACGCGGGCCGGGTCACCGCGCTCGCCGCCACCGTCGGGCAGATCATCCAGACCGGCGCGAACGTCGCCGCCGTCGAGAAGGTCGCCCGCGCCAAGGACCCGCTGTACGCGACCGTGTACGTCCCCGCCGAGAACGCCTCCGCCATCCCCGACGACGCCTCCGTGGACCTGACCGTGCAGTCGGTGCCCAGCCAGGAGTACGGAGTGCTGCGCGGCCATGTGAAGTCGGTGGACCACTCCGTGCAGTCGGCGCAGCAGATCACCGCGTTCCTCGGGGACAGCCAGCTCGGCGAGCAGTTCACCAAGAAGGGCAGGCCGGTCGCCGTCACCGTCCGCCTCGACAAGTCCTCCGCCACGAAGAGCGGTTACAAGTGGTCGTCCGCGGACGGGCCGCCGTACCGGCTCACCTCCATGACGATGGCCGAGGGCGCCATCCGCCTGACCGACCAGCATCCCGTCGACTGGCTGCTGCCGTGACCGCCGCGCAGGAGACCCGGGGCCGGCGCCGTTCCGCCCCGCCGAAGCGCAAGGTGCCCAAGGCGCAGGCGAAGACCGTCCGCACGCCGACCGTCCTGCAGATGGAGGCGGTGGAGTGCGGCGCCGCCTCCCTGGCGATGGTGCTCGGCCACTACGGCCGCCACGTCCCGCTGGAGGAGCTGCGCATCGCCTGCGGCGTGTCCCGCGACGGCTCGCGCGCCAGCAACCTCCTCAAGGCCGCACGCAGTTTCGGCCTGACGGCCAAGGGCATGCAGATGGACCTGGCGGCGCTCGCCGAGGTCACCACGCCCGCCATCCTGTTCTGGGAGTTCAACCACTACGTCGTCTACGACGGCATCGGCCGCCGCTTCGGCCGCCGCGGGGTGTTCATCAACGACCCCGCCAAGGGCCGCCGTTTCATACCCCTGGAGGACTTCGACGGCAGCTTCACCGGTGTCGTCCTGGTCATGGAGCCCGGCGAGGACTTCACCAAGGGTGGCCGCAAGCCGGGCGTCCTGGGCGCGATGCCGGCCCGGCTGCGCGGCACCTCGGGCACCCTGCCCGCCGCCATGCTGGCGAGCCTGCTGCTGGTCCTGGTCGGCGCCTCGGTACCCGCGCTCAGCCGTACCTACATCGACGAGTTCCTGATCGGGAACCAGACCTCGCTGCTCCCCGTGCTGTTCACGTCGATGGCGGCCTGCGTGCTGCTCACCGTCGTCCTGACCTGGCTGCAACAGGCGAACCTGCTGCGCGGCCGCACCATCTCCTCCACCCTCTCCAGCGCCCGCTTCCTGCGCCATCTGCTGCGTCTGCCGGTGACGTTCTTCTCCCAGCGCAGCCCGGCCGACCTGGTGCAGCGCCTGCAGTCGAACGACGCCGTCGCCGAGACGCTGGCGCGTGACCTCGCGGCGGCGGGCGTGGACGCGGTGGTCGTCGTGCTGTACGCGGTGCTGCTGTACACGTACGACCCGCAGCTCACCTTCATCGGCATCGGCGTGGCGCTGCTGAATCTGGTGGCCATGCGGGTCGTGATCCGCCTGCGCGCGACGCGTACGGCGAAGCTGCGCGCGGACTCGGCCCGGCTCACCAACACCGCCTACACCGGCCTCCAGCTGATCGAGACGATGAAGGCCACCGGCGGCGAGGACGGCTACTTCCGCAAGTGGGCCGGGCAGCACGCCACCACGCTGGAGGAGCAGCAGCGGCTCGGGGTGCCGAGCGCCTGGCTGGGCGTGGTCGCGCCGACGCTCGCCACGCTCAACAGCGCGATGATCCTGTGGATCGGCGGCATGCGCGCGGTCGAGGGCGCCATCTCGGTCGGCCTGCTGGTGGCCTTCCAGTCGCTGGTCACCCGCTTCACCGCCCCGCTGACCCGCCTGAACGGCGTCGCGGGCCGCATCCAGGACTTCGCCGCGGACGTGGCCCGGCTGAAGGACGTGGAGAACTTCGAGGCGGACCCGCTGTACGGCCGTCCGGGCGCCGGCGAGTCCACGCGCCGCCTGCACGGTCACGTCGAGCTGCAGAACATCACCTTCGGCTACAACCCGCTCGACAAGCCGCTGCTGACCGGCTTCGACCTGACCGTCGGCCCCGGCCAGCAGGTCGCCCTCGTCGGCGGCTCCGGCAGCGGCAAGTCCACGGTGTCCCGGCTGATCTCGGGCCTGTACGCACCGTGGGAGGGCGTGATCCGCATCGACGACCAGCGCATCGAGGACATCCCGCGCGGGGCGCTGGCCGCGTCCGTCTCCTTCGTCGACCAGGACGTGTTCCTGTTCGAGGGCACGGTCCGCGACAACGTGGCGCTGTGGGACCCGTCGGTCCCGGACGACGCCGTGGTGGACGCGCTGCGCGACGCCGCACTTTACGACATGATCATGCGCCGGCCCGGCGGCATCCACAGCAAGGTCGAGCAGGACGGCCGCAACTTCTCCGGCGGCCAGCGCCAGCGCCTGGAGATCGCCCGGGCGCTGGTGCGCAGGCCGAGCATTCTGGTCCTCGACGAGGTGACCAGTGCGCTGGACGCGGAGACCGAGCTGGTCGTGATGGACAACCTGCGCAAGCGGGGCTGCGCCTGCGTGGTGATCGCGCACCGGCTGAGCACCGTGCGTGACAGCGACGAGATCGTCGTCCTGCAGCACGGCACGATCGTGGAGCGCGGGCGGCACGAGGAACTGGTAGCGAGCGGCGGGGCGTACGCGGCGCTGGTCAGGGAGCGGTGAGATGACGAGCGGGCGGAACGCCGAGAACGCCGAGAACAACGACTACGTCCTCGGCGCGTTCGGGCAGCTCGGCACGCGCCTGGACTGCACCGGGTTCAACCGCCTCGACCTGGAGAGCCCGCAGGTGCTGTGGCTGGTCGCGGCGGGCGCCATGGACCTGTTCGCGGTCGACGCCGGACAGCAGGGCCACTGGCACCACCTCGGCCGCCTGGAGGCGGGCTCGCTGCTGCTCGGCCCGGTCGCCGGCCCCCAGCACACGTTGGTCGCCCGACCGCTGCGGGACTGCTTGGTGCACCGCATCGGCCTGCGCGAGCTGTACCAGCCCGCGAGCACGCAGACCTGGTCGTACGACGAGTACGGCCACCCCCAGTACGTCCCGCCGACCACGAGCCCGCTGGAGTACGCCCTCGCCCTCGGCGTCGGCCGCAGCCTGTCGATCCTCTTCCAGGCGCCGATGGCCACCGAGCGGGCCGCCGTCCTCACGGACGACGACGTCTTCTGGATGCAGGTGCCGCCGGGCAGCGTGCAGTACGGCTCGCTGTACGGCGCCGAGGCGGCGGCCGACCTGCTGATGGACCCGGCGCTGTGGCAGAGCATGGTCGACCAGCAGTACCGGCTGCTGACCACGCTGGACCGCTGGATAGAGCAGTTGGAGCGCACCCACGAGAACCGTACGGCGGCGGGCATCAAGGCCGGTGAGGCCGTGCGCGCCCAGGCCGACCGGACGCTGCTCGCCTCCATCGGCAAGCGGTCGGACAAGCGCACGACCGCGGCAGATGCGGACGCCACGTACGCGGCCTGCAAGCTGGTCGCGCAGGCGGGCGGGATCACGCTGGCCGAGCCCGCGCAGTCCGGCACCGGCGGCGACCGCCTCGACCCGGTCGAGCAGGTCGCCCTGGCCTCGCGGGTGCGTACCCGGGCGGTGCGCCTGGACGGCCACTGGTGGCGGGACAACGTCGGCCCGCTGGTCGGGCACCGGGCTCTGTCGGGCGCGCCGGTCGCGCTGCTGTGGCGACGCGGCGGGTACGTCGCCGTCCACCCGTCGACCGGCCGGGAGACGCCGGTCGAGAAGGCCAACGCCGAGGAGTTCGAGCCGCGCGCGGTGATGTTCTACCGCCCGCTGCCCGACCGCCGGCTCAGCCCGCTGCGCCTGCTGCGGTTCTGCCTGCAGGGCACGCGCGGCGATCTGACCGGCCTGCTGCTCAGTGGCCTGGTCACGGTGGCGATCGGCGCGCTGGTGCCGATCGCCACCGGCAAGGTGCTCGGCGAGTTCGTGCCGAAGGCGCAGACCGACCTGATCGTGCAGGTGTGCCTGGCGGTGATCCTCAGCAGCGTGGTGGCGGCGGCCTTCATGCTGCTGCAGAACCTGACGATCCTGCGCCTGGAGGGCCGGATCGAGGCCACCCTCCAGCCGGCCGTCTGGGACCGGCTGCTCAGGCTGCCCACCAAGTTCTTCACCGAGCGCTCCACCGGCGAGCTGGCCAGCGCCGCCATGGGCATCAGCTCCATCCGCAAGATGCTGGCGGGCGTCGGCCCGACCGTCGCCCAGTCGGTGACGGTCGGCGCGATGAACCTCGGTCTGCTGCTGTGGTACAGCGTGCCGATGGCGATGGCGGCGATCGGCATGCTGGTCGTCATCGCGGCCGTGTTCCTCGGGCTCGGACTGTGGCAGGTGCGCTGGCAGCGGCGGCTGGTCGTGCTCACCAACAAGCTGAACAACCAGGCGTTCCAGACCCTGCGCGGCCTGCCCAAGCTGCGCGTGGCCGCGGCCGAGAACTACGCGTACGCCGCCTGGGCGTCGCAGTTCGCGCGCAGCCGTGAGCTCCAGCAGAAGGTCGGCGGTATCAAGAACCTGACGAGTGTGCTGGGCGCGGTCTATCTGCCGGTGTGCACACTGCTGATGTTCATGCTGCTGGCGGGCCCGGCGCGCGGCTCGATGTCGTCGGCGGCCTTCCTGACCTTCAACACGTCGGTGACGATGGTGCTGACCTCGGTCACGCAGCTGACGGGTTCGTTCGTGTCGGCGGTGGCCGCGCTGCCGCTGTTCGAGCAGATCAGGCCGGTCCTGGAGGCCACCCCCGAGGTGCGCACCGCGAGCACCCGGCCCGGTCCGCTGTCGGGCGCGGTCGAGGCGCGGCGGCTGTCCTTCCGCTACTCGGACGACGGTCCGCTGGTCCTGGACGACGTGTCGTTCCAGGTGAAGCCGGGCGAGTTCGTCGCGGTCGTCGGCCCCAGCGGCTGCGGCAAGTCGACGCTGCTGCGCCTGCTCATCGGCTTCGACCGCCCGCTGTCCGGGAGTGTGCTGTACGACGGTCAGGACCTGGCGGCGCTCGACCAGTCCGCCGTACGCCGCCAGTGCGGCGTCGTGCTCCAGCACGCGCAGCCGTTCACCGGTTCCATCCTGGACGTCATCTGCGGCACCGAGCCGTACACGCCGGAGGAGGCGATGGCGGCGGCCGAGATGGCGGGGCTCGCCGAGGACATCAAGCGGATGCCGATGGGCCTGCACACGATCGTCTCGGGCAGCGGGGCGATATCGGGCGGCCAGCGGCAGCGCCTGATGATCGCCCAGGCGCTGATCCGGCGCCCCCGGATCATCTTCTTCGACGAGGCGACCAGCGCCCTCGACAACGAGACGCAGCGCACGGTGATCGAGAGCACCAAGGCCCTCAACGCCACCCGTGTCGTCATCGCGCACCGCCTGTCGACGGTCATGGACGCCGACCGCGTCGTCGTGATGGAGGACGGCAAGGTCATCCAGCATGGCCCGCCCGCGCAGCTCCTCGCGGACACGGGCGGGCGGCTGCACGAGCTGGTCCGGCGGCAGATGGCGTGACGGTTCAGGCGCCGACGCCGGGGACGGGGGCCCCGGAGGGGATGCCGGTCTCGATGTAGGCGGCGTAGCACCTGTCCCGGGCCGGGGTGTGTCCGGCGTGCGCGCCCTCGAAGTCCTCGCCCCGGGCCCGGGCGTCCAGCGCGGCCAGGCAGACTTCCCAGCCGGCGCCGTTGCGGGCGGCGGTGTCGGCCGACTGCAGGACATTGGTGAGGGTGAACCGGGTGCGCCTGTCGTCCAGCGCTTCCAGGTCGAAGCGCAGTTCGTCGCCGCCCCGGTCGAAGGACAGGTGCCGGGGCACGTCGACGGCGAGCACGGTGCCCGTGGAATCCTCCAGGTCCGGATCGCCGCCGAACCTGATCACACCGCCGGTGCGCGGCTCGATCTCCATCCGGGACGGGAACCAGTGGGCCAGTTCCTCCGGGTCGGTCACGAACTGCCAGACGCGGCCGATCGGGTGGTGGTAGGTGCGGCTGAAGCGGACGGCCGGGCGGCCGTCGTCCAACGTCAGGTAGGCGCCGGTGAGTTCGGCGGCCATGGTGGATCAGTCCTTCGGTGTGGGGGCCGGGGTGTCGGGGTCCGGAGTGCCGGGGGTGTCGTCCGACGCCGCGTCGAGGCGGCGGCCCAGTGCGTCGAGGCTCTCGGTCCAGAGCTTGCGGTACGGGGCCAGCCAGGCGTCCAGTTCGGCGATCGGGGCGGGGTCGAGGGCGTAGACGCGGCGCTGCGCGTCCTGCCGCACCCGCACCAGGCCCGCCTCCCGGAGCACTCTGAGGTGCTTCGACGTACTGGGCTGGCTGAGCCCGCACGCTTCCACGATCTCGCCGACGGACCGTGGCCGCTCCAGGAGCAGCGCGACGATGGCCCGCCGGTGCGGATCGGCGAGGGCGGTCCAGAGCGGGGGGTCGGACATGGGGCCAATATGCCTCGACGGTTATATGCCAGTCAAGGAATACTCGTGCGGGCCCTCATTGGTGCCGCGCGGAACGGGGTACTCACGAGCTCGGGGAGAGAGACCGACCAGTCGAACGCGCACCGTACGGCGGAGGGAGACACCGTGCCCCAGGACCACGACGACCGGGACGACCGCGAGCAGCAGCCCGACACGGCCGTGGAGGAAGTCCTGCGCGAGATCGAGGACGCCGAACGCCGCACCCGGGACTCCGCCGAGCAGCGTCGGCACCGGGGCGAGGCCGGCGAGGCCATCACCCCGAACCCGCGCGCTCAGGAGGAGTCCCACGGGGACTGAGTACGCATGCTTGTCAATTGTTTCCGGCGGTAATCACCGGGTCGGGTGAACCAGATCTTGGCAGAGGTCCCGTCAGGGATGGCCCCGACCGTCGCGGGGTAGCTACCGGGATCGAACACGCCTCACGCCGAGGTGGAACGTACATGACACCGGAAGCCGAAGACGCCGCCTCCGCGGCACCCGGGGGTACGGCCGCGGGCTCGGCCGGACCGGGACTGCCCGCAGCGAACGCCCATGCCCGCACCCGCATCAGCGGCCCCTTCACCGTGGTCGAAGTGACGGGCGAGATCGACGTCGCCACCGCGGACCTCGTCGCGGAGCACCTGGACGCGGCGACCGCCCGGCCCGAGCCGGACGTGCTGGTCGACCTGCGGTCCGTCGCCTTCTTCGACTGCTCGGGCCTGCGATTGCTGTGCCGGGCCGGGGCGAGGGCCGAGCGGCACGGCGGCCGGGTGCGCGTGGTGTGCGGCACGCCGCGCATCCGCCGACTGCTGCGCGCCTCGGGTCTGCTGGCCCGCTTTCCGCCGTTGCCGGCGATACCGGGCGAGCGGGAGTGACACCCGGTGAGCCGGCGTGGTGCCGGGGCCGCCATGGCGGGCCCACTATGAGCAGTGCCGGGGGTGGCGGGCGGCCCCACTTCGCCCGCCGCCCCCGGTGCGGGATCACCCGGCCCCGCGACTGCGGCTCACACTCCCCATCTGCAGGCCGCGGTCATGCGCGCGGGGTCCGTGCGGTCCCGGTCCCTCAGAACGTGAAGACGCCCGCCCCGTGGGCGTTCTTCACGCACTCGTTGGCGAAGGTGCGTTCATAGGAGACGCGCTGCCCCTGCCACACGCCGTCGACGGTGACGACGACAGGGTTGTACTCCTTGGTGCACAGCACGCCTTCTCTCGCCTTCAGAGCGTCGAAGTCTCCTGCGACACGGCGCAGTTCGGCGCATGCCCGGTCGGCGGCGGGGTGCGTTCCGGAGGGCTTCGGCGCGCAGGTCAGCGTGACCGCTCGCTCAGGATCGGCAAGGGCGGCACTCTCCCCGTGGCCCACTGTGAGCACCAGGGCCGACGGGGCGTAGAGCGCGGAGGGGGCGGAGGGGGCGGCGGCCGGGGAGGCGAGGGCAGCCCCCGTGAGGGGTCCGCAGACGGCGGTGGCCGTCAGACCCAGTGTCGTTGCCCAGCGCGCGGTGTTCCGCATTGTGTGCATCCTTCCGCTCGGTTCGAGGGTTGCCGCCCGGCTCGGTCGGTGCCCGTCCGGCGAGCGCGAGTCTGCCGAGTCCGCCGCCGGAACTCACATCGACCCCATGGGTTTCAGTAACCTTACGTATTGAATCAGTGGCGTGAAGTCACGAACTTTGAACGTTCCAATGGCCGAACCGCACGGTTCTTGATCGCCCAAGGCCACCGAGTGGCGGGTTTCCCCACGCCCGGTAATAGGCCTGAAACATTCCGTTTGAGCTCTCGGCGTAGCCCGCGCAGCGCCCTTGTACTCGCGTTCGCATCGAGTAATGCTGATTACATGATTACGTCAGAGCAGCAAGCGAAACTGCGCGGCTGGTTCGCAGGCCGGCTGCCGGACGACCTGTTCGAGGAACTCGTCGAGGTCACGGCGGACCGCGAGGAGATCACCGTGATCGGCCGCATCCCCGAGCCCCGGCTCGCCGTGGACGCCTCCACCGCCGAGCGGGAGGCAGCTGTCGAGGGCCGGATCGAGGAGTTCCGGGAGCGTACCCGGCAGGACCGGATGGCGGTCGCCCGGGAGGCCGAGCACAAGTTCCGCCGGAAGGTCTCCTGGGGCGTGGAGTGCGGTACGCGGCGCGCGCTGTTCACGCATGTGGCCGCGCCCGTCATGACCCGACTGCGCCAGCCCGAGCGCCAGGTCCTGGACACCCTGATCGCCGGCGGCGTCGCCCGCAGCCGCAGCGACGCGCTGGCCTGGTGCGTCCGGCTGGTGCAGCGGCACGCCGACGACTGGCTCGCCGAACTGCGCGAGTCCCTCGAACACGTCCAGCGGGTCAGGGCCCAGGGGCCCGACGCCGAGCCGCCGGACGCTCCCCCGGTGGACGAGGAGTGAGCTGCCGCCGGGACCATTGATGCTCCTATTGCTCGTCAAGCGCTCTGAGGCACGAGGCGCAAGGTACTTTCGTTGCATGTCACTGACTCCCGACGACGAGGTCCGCAGCCGCGACGAACTGGTTTCCTTCGTTCGAGAACTGCGTCAGGACTACCTCCGTCGGGGACACGAATGGGAGAACCAAAGCCTCGACGGTTTCCTTGAGGCCCTCGCGGCATGGATGCATGACTCGCCGGGCTGGTACCAGAACGTGGGGAAGGATCTCCCGGAAGGCGGGGACTGGACCTTCCTGGCCAGAGCGCTTCAGGCCGCCACTGTCTATGAGTGAAGTGGTGTTCGCGTCGAACGGTCAGGCCGCATGGAGCCATTCGCGGTAGGTGTGGGCGAGGTCGTCGTCTCGGCGGATCCCGCGTTCGAGGGTGGAGATGGTGGTCGGCCAGAGTCCGAAGTGACGGGCGGCCGCGGTGAGCGTGATGTTCTTGGACTGGCGCAGAGGCCGCAGGTCGGCGATGCCGGGGATGGTCACCGTGCTGGTCAGGCAGCGGAACATCTCGCGGGCGATGGCCCGTTTCAACAGCCGGATGATCTCCTTCTTCGTCCGGCCCGCGGTGGTCTGCCGTGCCACGTATTCGCGGGTGCGGGAGTCGCTGGACATGCGGACCAGGGCGATGCGGTAGAGGGCGGCGTTGGCCGCCCGGTCGCCGCCGCGTGAGAGGCGGTGCCGGTTCGTTCTGCCGCTGGACGCGGGGACCGGGGCGGCTCCGCACAGGGCGGCGAAGGAAGCCTCGGTCCGCATGCGTTCGGGATTGCCGCCGGCGGTGACCAGCAGCTGGGCCGCAGTGTCGGGGCCGACTCCGTGGACAGCCCGCAGGCCGGGGTTGTGGGCGGTGACCTCGCTGTCCAGGGCCCGGGTCAGGGCTTCGTGCTCGGCGGTCAGCTCTCTGACACGCCGGGCGAGGCTCTTCAGCGCGGTGAGGACCGCGGTGTGGACCGCGTCCCCGCCCGGCCGCAGCCGGGCCAGGGCGTCGGTGCGCTCTGTTCCCTTCAGCCGGCCGTACTTGGCGCGGATGGCCTCGGGCGCGCTGATGAGGATGTGCCCGATCTGGTTCAGGGCGGCGGTGCGGGCCTTGACGGCGGAGCGGGCGGCGTTGTGCAGGGCACGTATCCCGGCGACGGTGTCGTCCTTGGGCGCACCGGAGGCCCGTCCGGACAGGCCCGTCCGGACAGGGCCGCCCGGGCAGCGGCGTAGGCGTCGATGGGATCTGACTTTCCGATGCGGCGCCGTTCGGCCCGGTCGGGCCGGTTGACCTCCACCACGTGAAGGCCCGCCGAGCGGGCGGCCCGGGTGAAGCCCGCCCCGTAGGAGGCGGTGCCTTCCACGCCGATCGCGATCACGTGTCCGTGCGCGGTCAGGAAGGCCACCGCCGCGGCATACCCCGCGGCGGTGGTGGCGAACTCGGCGTCCGCGAGGTGACCGCCGTTGTCGCTGATGACCGCGACGTGAACCGTGTCGGCGTGGGAGTCGACCCCGCCGCACACGATCTCATCGGCTGTGTCCTGTGCCGTCACTGCTGCCATGCTGGTAACGCCTTCCCAGTCCCGAGGCAGGCGTCGGCCGGGTGGCGCAGACAGGACATGAGGGGGCTTCTGACCAAGCTCCTATCAGGTCATGTTCCGCCCGGCCGAAGCCATGAGAACAAGCCCCGGCAGCCGGACAGAACAACGGGAGGACAACCCAGCAGGGCGTCAGTCAGTGCCCGAGTCACGACCACCGGAACCTGCGTACCACTATCAATGTCAGTGCCGTTCGCTACGTTGCGGGCATGACTGATTTCGTACTGGTGGCGGGGGCGCGGCTCGGGGCGTGGGCGTGGGACGAGGTGGCGGCTCACCTGCGTGCAGCCGGGCACGGCGTCCATCCGCTGAGCCTTTCCGGCCTCGCCGAGAAGCAGGGCGTACCGGCCGGGCAGCAGACGCATGTGCAGGACATCGTCGACGAGGTCGAGCGGCTCGGTCTGCGGGACGTGGTGCTGGTCGGGCACAGCTACTCGGGCATCCCGGTCGGCCAGGCGGCGGAGCGGATCGGTGACCGGCTGAGGCGTGTCGTCTTCGTCGACTCGAACGTCCCCGTCGACGGGGAGTCGTTCCTGTCGGGCTGGGACAGCGAGCACGTGCGGCGGGAGATCGCCGAGAACGACGGCTTCTGGCCCCCGGCCCCCGCGGCCCACTATGCGGGCCAGGGCCTGACGGCCGATCAGATAGCCCACATCGTGGCCGGATCGACCCGGCACCCTGGTGCCACGCTGACCGAACCGGCCGCCCTGACACGGCCGATCGGCGAGCTTCCGGCGACGTACATCAAGTGCCTGCTCGACGGCGACGAGCCGATGCCGGCCGTGGCCGAGGCGCTCAAGAGTGAGCACTGGACGCTGGTGGAGATGGCGACCGGGCACTGGCCGATGTTCTCGCAGCCGCGCGAACTGGCCCGCATCCTGCGGGAGTCGGTGGTCGGATCCTGAAGTCCGCTCCGGCTACCCGCCGGTATGGTCGGTGCGGCGCGTTCTCAGCGACTACAGGCGGGACGGACACATGGGCAGGCACTGGGCCGACTTCCAGTACGAGATCTACCTGAACGGGATGACCGGGGCCGTGCCGCGGCTGCCCACCGACCTGACCCGGCTCGAGGCGCTCACCGAGCAGCGGCTCGGTCCCGGCCCGGTGGGCTATGTGGCGGGCAGCGCGGGCCACGGCAGTACGGCCCGCGCCAACCGGGCGGCTCTCGGGCGGCGCCGGATCGTGCCGCGCATGCTGCGGGACGTGCACGAACGCGATCTGTCGGTCGAGGTGCTGGGCCGCCCCCTGCCCGCCCCGCTGGCCCTGGCGCCGGTCGGCGTGCTGTCGATCATGCACCCGGACGCCGAGCGTCCTGCACCCGGACGACGCCCGGCTCGCCGCCGACGCCGGGATGGACGGCGTGGTGGTGTCCAACCACGGCGGCCGCCAGGTCGCCGGTGCCGTCGCGGCGGCCGACGCGCTGCCCCGGGTGGCCGAGGCGGTCGGCGACCGGCTCACCGTGCTGTTCGACAGCGGCGTCCGCACCGGCGACGACGTCTTCAAGGCCCTCGCGCTCGGCGCCCGGGCGGTGCTCCTGGGACGGCCGTACGTCTACGGCCTCGGCCTCGACGGACAGGCGGGCGTCGAGCACGTGATCCGCTGTCTGCTCGCGGAGTTCGACCTCACCCTCGCCCTGACCGGGCACGCCTCCCCCGCCACGCCCGGCCCCTCCGACCTCGTCGAGGAGACCGCGTGACGGCCCGGCCGCGCTGCGCGAGGCCCGTGTGATCGTCACGGCGCTCGCCCGGGTGCCCGCCGGACACGTCGCCGCCGAGCCGCACCTGGAGCTGGTGCAGTGCGCGCTGGACGAGCTGCTGCGCACCGCCGACTACGCGCTCGCCGCCGTCCAGAACGCGGCCGGCTCCTCGCGGGCACACCACCGCGGGACGTCGTCGCCCGACCCGGGTCCCGCGGGCCGCGCCTCGCCGAGTGCGCTGCGGCCCGGGTGCTGTCGCTGACCCGTGACCCGCGCGCCGTGGTCGGGGGCCTCGGCCGGCCAGCGCCCCCGACACCACGGCCCGTCGGCTACTCCTCCCCGCCGGGGAAGTCCACGGCCCGCGCGCCCGGCGTCTGGCTCTCGGCGATGGACAGGGATCCGGCGGTCGTCGGCACCGGATCGGTGCGCCAGCGCTGTTCGGCGGAGCGGTCGCGGACCTTGACGACGATCTCGGCCTCCTGGTCCTGCGTGGTGGACGTGAGGACGAGCTGCTCGTCCCAGCGCGGCAGCAACTCCCCCTGCACGGTGAGGTCGTAGCGCACGTCGTCCCCGCGCTCGTCGTCCTCGTCGGCGCAGCTGTCGAGGATCACGACGCCTGCGTCCTTGTGCGAGTCCAGGCACAGGTCGGGCTCGGCCACACTGCGCAACAGCCCGTCGTCCTCGTACGTCCACTGCTGCGTCCGTGCGGTCGAGCACGCCGCCAGCTCGGTCCCCGCTCCCGACTCCGGCTCGCCCCGCACGTCGAGGCACAGGTCGGCGGCGAGGTTGCGCAGCCGGGTCTGCCGGGGCGGGGTGGGCAGTCCGGCCGCGCCAGGATCGGACGCGTCGGGCGGCGAGGGCAGGGCGCCGCTGCCGCCGACGGCACTGGTCGAGGCGGCCGGGTCGGCGGCGCCGTCGTCGTACGACCAGACGCTGACGATGAGTACGGTCGCCAGTACCCCGGCCGAGACGGCGCCGACACCCGAGAGCAGGGCGCGGGGGCTGCGCGGCAGCGGCAGGGGGATGCGCCGCACCTGTGCCGGGATCCGGGCCAGCATCCGGTGCCGGCCGTTCTCGGCCGCCCTGCGCCCGCGGGCCGTCCGTCTGCCGCCGTGCTGTGCGCCGCGCCGGCCCCCGCCGACGGAGGCCCGGCCGGGCCGGGAGTCGAGATAGCGCCGGGCGCCCCAGCCGAGCACGGCCTCGGCGAGCAGCGTGCCCAGGCCGCCCTCGAAGTGGCCGAGCTGCTCGGCCGCCTGCCGGCAGTAGCGGCACTCCACGAGATGCTGCTGGACATCCGGCAGCTGGGCGCCGCCGCGGCGAATGGGGACGTCGAGGAGACGGTTGTAGAAGCGGCAGTCCTTGGTCGGCGCGAGTTCCCGGTGCGCCTGGACATGCCCCTCACGGAATTTGTCCCGCGCCTGCTCGAGCATGGCCGCCGCGCTGTCGGTGTCCATGCCCAGCAGACCGGCCGGTACGGTTATGGACTCCGCCTCGACCTCCGTGTGCCAGAGCAAACAGCGGGCGGCTCCGGGAAGGGCCTGGAATGACCGATCGACGAGTACGCGATTCTCGGGTGTCATCGACTTCGCCGAGCGCATGCCCCGCCCGCCGGCCGGTTTCTGCAGCGCGGGCAGAACTGCGGCTATTCGGTCGTCGGAGGACCACTCGCGGACCGTGTCACGCACGGCCAGCAGTAACCGGGGGCGCAGGGCCAGGCCCGGCTCGCCCTGCGTGACCCGGTCCAGGACCCGGCGGAAGGCGGCCGCGGTGACCATGTCCGCGGGGGTCGCCGAGGCGGCGAGGCAGATCACCGCGTAGTCGTGCACCGACTGCCAGTGCCGCGCCATGAGCAGCCCGACGGAGTGGGCGGCCTCGCCCTCCGGGAGGCCCCGGAGCCGGGTGGCGAGGGACTCGTCGGACTCCCCGGCATCCCCGCCGGGCGGGGGAGAGGGAGGACGAGGAGGGTGGGGGGTGGGCACTGAGATGTTCCTTCCCACGCGCACGTGTCACTCAGAAGTTCTGGGGGCCGAAAAGGAGCGCGGGCTGGTGCGTACCTCTTGGCGCGGCGCAGGGGGCGCGAATTCACCACGGGCAGGGCCCACGGCGATTCGGACCCGGCTCGTCAACGCGCGCGTGACACCCGGCCATTACCCCCCACACGGTGGTTCACTCTCGCACAAGTCACTCGGGGCCAACAAGGCACTCGGACCACATCCGCCTCGTTGAAAGAAAGTCAGAAACGCATGGGCTAGCGTGCTCGCTCGCACCTGTTTTCGACATTTCATGCGCCCCGTGTGAATCGCACGCACATGCCGGGTGCGCCGCGCACGCTCCCGGCGCACGCGCCGGCGTAGTGCACTGGGTGCGGCCCTTCCCTGAAGGCCGCGCGCAGGACGACTGCTCTCCTGTGCGCCCGGGCCGCCGGCCTTGTTCCTCCCGCCCTCGGCCGGCGGTCCCGAGGGCATGCCGCCGCCAGAGCCCGGCTGCCGGGTCTCAGATCTGCCAGGAGCGCAGCCGGTCCGCCGCGCCGTAGACGTCCGTCGTACCGGACATCAGATCGCGGGCCAGGTCGACGAGGGCGCCGTAGGGCGGGTCGATGCCGACGCCGCTGACGAACATGTACGCCACGGCCGTGGCACAGGCGAAGCGGGCGTTGGCCGACGGCAGGGGCCGCAGCAGGGCGAGGGTGTGCAGCAGGGCGGCGGCCCGCCAGGCGGGGTCGGAGTCCACGCCGAGGCGCGGCGGGTCGACGCGGTGCCGGGCGACGGCGGCGACCAGCGCGGAGAAGTCGTTGATGGTGGGCTGGTCCGGCAGGACCTCTTCGTGACGCTGGAGCAGCCAGGGCACGTCGATATGGAGGACGGGGGGTGCCATCGGTCAGGCGACCCGCCCCGCGCCCTTGGCCGCCGGTTCGTCGTCCGGGAAGGCGGCCGCGAACTCGTCGGCGTGGGAGGCGAAGAACCGGCGGAACGCCTCCGCGCCCTCCTGCAGCGCCCGGTGCCGCGCGATGTCAGCCGCGGCGGCCTCCCGCACGAGGGCCTTCATCGACGTACCGCGCTCCTTGGCGATCTGCCGCAGGTCCTCCAGTTCGCGGTCGCTGAACTCCACGTTGAGAGCTGGCATGCCCTCACGGTACCTCTCGGGTACTTACTCGTAAATAAAAGCAGGTCACGGCGGTTACCGGACGGTACCGGAGACGTGGGGGCCGACTGTCATGGACGGGCTCCCGGTGAGATGCGGGTCACATTCCGCCCGTCCGATGTCACAATCCGGGCCGCGCCGCACCTCGTAGTGGTGAGCACGCCACTGGGGAGGGCCGCGCATGCCACCGAAGTCCGAGACACCCGCTCCCGGCGCCGACGCCCGGCTCGACGAGGCGATGGGGGTCTTCGTCGAGCACCGTGAGCTGCTGTTCGGCGTCGTCTACAACCTGCTGGGCACCGTCGCCGACACCGAGGACGTCCTCCAGGAGACCTGGTTGTCCTGGACGGCCCGCGGCGGGGGCGCCCCGCTCGACGGGATCGCCAACCTGCGGGCCCACCTCGTCCGCGTCGCCGTCAACCACGCGCTGCGGCGGCGCGCCGCGATCAGCCGGCGCCGCGAGACGTACGTCGGCCCGTGGCTGCCGGAGCCGCTGGTCGCCGACGACACCGACGTCGGCGCCGACGATCCGGCGCTGCGCACCGAGTCGGTGTCCATGGCCCTGCTGGTGGTGCTGGAGACACTGACCCCGCTGGAGCGGGCGGTGTTCGTGCTGGGCGAGGTGTTCGGGTACCCGCTCACCGAGATCGCCGGGATCATCGACCGCAGCCCGGCGGCCGTACGGCAGCTGGCGCACCGGGCGCGGGGGCATGTGAACGCCCGCCGGCCGCGGTACCGGGCGCATCCGCGGGTGCGGCGGGAGGCGACGGAGCGGTTCGTGCGGGCGGCGCTCGGCGGGGACATCGCCGGGCTGATGGAGATCCTCGCCCCGGACGTGACGGTGTGGACGGACGGCGGCGGCAGGCCGCGCGCCGGGGGTCTGCGCCCGGTGCACGGCCGGGTCAAGGCGGCCCGCCTGCTCGCCGCGCAGGCGACGCGGCGACGCTTCCCGCCGGAGCTGGACCTGCGCTACCGGCGGGTCAACGGCGACGACGCGGCCGTGCTGTTCCAGGGCGACGCGCCCTTCGCCGTGATGGTCCTGGACCTCACCCCGGAGGGCGACCGGGTCTGCGGCGTGTACGTCGTGGCCAACCCCGACAAGCTGACGCACGTACGCAAGGAGGAGCAGTGACCGCTGTGGAGCGGCCCACCCCTGTGGAGCGACCCGACGCGGCGGAACGTCCCGGAAAGGGCGAGCGCGTCGCCGACTGGTTCGACGGCCGGCTCGGCGTCCATACTGCGAAGGCGGGCGGCTTCTTCTTCCTGGTCTTCGGCGTCCCCACGCTGCTGGCGGCGGTGGCCACGATCAACCCGGTCTGGGCGTACGGCCCCTTCCGCGCCGACCAGGTCTCCACGCGTGCGCAGCCGGACTGGTACCTGGGCTTCGCCGAGGGTCTGGTGCGGATCATGCCGGGCTGGGAGGTCACCCTGTGGGGTCACACGCTGGCGCTCGGGGTGCTGATCCCGGTCGTGGCGTTCCCACTGCTGCTCGCGTTCATCGGCGTGTACCCGTTCCTGGAGGCCAGGTTCACCGGCGACAAGCGCGAGCACCACATCCTGGACCGGCCGCGCAACCGCCCCGTGCGCACGGCGATCGGGGCGGCCTGGATCAGCGTCTACCTGATCCTGCTGGCGGGCGGCGGCAACGACATCGTGGCCACCCGCCTGCACCTGTCGGTCAACACGGTGACGTGGGCGATCAGGATCGCCCTGCTCGTCGTCCCGGTGGCCGTCTTCGTCGTCACCCGGCGGATCTGCCTGGGTCTCCAGCTCCGCGACCGGGAACTGGTGCTGCACGGCCGGGAGACCGGCGTGATCAAGCGGCTGCCGCACGGCGAGTACGTCGAGGTGCACGAGCCCCTCAGTCGGGCCCAGGTCCACTCCCTGACCGCGCACGAGCGGCCCGGAGAGCTCGTCGAGCACGAACCCCGAACAACCACCGACAAGCAGGTTACCGGCGGCTGAACGCGCCATGCACAAACACCGCACTCTCGGCGACGTCCACAACCACAGGTGAGGTCCCACGTGTCGAACCCGGTGCCAGAACCGCCAACCGACCAGTCACCAATGGAGTTCACGTGCAGATGCGCTTACCGGCCGCCCGTCTCACCACGGCCGCCGCCCTCGTCCTGGCCACCCTGATGGCCGGCGCCCCATCAGCCCAGGGAGCCGACGACCCGCCCGGCCCCGAGCCCGAGGCTCCCTTCGAGGTGACCCTCACCAGCAGCCCCGCCACGACCGACTTCGGCCACCGCACGGTCGACCTGACCGGCACCGTCACCGAGGATGACGGCACTCCGGTGGCCGACGCCCCGGTCAAGCTCCACGAGTCCGTCCAGTACGACACCTGGAACCCGTGGTACGACCCCATCGACCCCACCGAGCGGGAGACCCGCGACCTGGGCACCGTCCGCACGGACGCCGAGGGGCGGTTCTCCCTCGCGGACGTCAGGGCGGACCGCTGGGAGGACGAGCCCAGCCCTTACCTGTTCCCCAGCAACGAGGTGCAGTTCCAGGCCTCCTACGACCCGGGCGACCCGAACGACCACCACTTCTTCTTCGCCCACCACACGGTCGCCGTCGAGCCCGTCGCCGGCGCCATCACCTACAAGGTCAACCGGACCAGAGTGCAGGCCGGTGACCATCTCGTCGTCACCGGCAAGGTCTCCTGGCCCGCCGGGCACGGTCCGGTCGCCGGACCCCGGGTCCTGCTGCGAACTTACTGGGAGTCCGCGTACAACGCGCAGACCACCACCGACGCGCAGGGCAACTTCCTCGTCCAGACCAGAATCCGCGACTACGACAACGAGTTCGTGCTCTTCTCCGCGCCCAAGGACTACTACATGGCGGGCGCGAGCGCTGACCTCCCGGTCAAGAACGTCACCCCGTAAGCCGGACACCGGAAGGAGCCCGCCGCCGGCCACCGGGCGCGGGCTCTTCGCCCCGCTCAGCCCTGGTCCGCCACGAAGGACGCCATCCGGACCAGCGCCGCGTTCCAGTTGATGGTGTGCTCGTTCGTCGACCAGGACTCGATGTGGTCGACGTAGCAGAACTGACCGACGCAGCCCTGGAGTTTGCTCTGCGCGTAGGGGTCCTGGATGCTCGAGTTCGGCCCGCCGGCGAGCGTGCCCTGCGGCGGGTTCGGCATGCTCGGGTCGAGCTGATGGGCGTACCAGCGGGCGTGCTGGTTCTGGGAGCTGACCTCGCCGTAGCCGGTGACGTAGGAGATGTTCAGCGCGTTGCGGCCCAGGATGTAGTCCATGCTCTGCAACGCGCCGTCCCGGTACTTCGCCGCTCCCGTGAGGTCGTACGCGGTGGCGAGGACGACCGCGTTGTTGAGGACCTGGTGGCTGGAGCCCCAGTCGTACGTGTTGTCGTCCGGGGCGTACGGCATGCCGTACGGGTGTGCCTTCAGGGTGGCCAGGTAGCGGTCGGCGCCCTTGACGACGGACTGGCGCACCTTGTCCCGGCCGGGCAGGGCGCTCGGCACCAGCGCCAGGTCGAGGCGGCCCGCCGCCGCGGTGCGCGCCCAGTCGAAGCCGAGCGGGCCGAAGATGTCGGCCGTGTGCACCGGGGAGTTCAGGATGTGGGTCTCGAACTGCTTCTCCCCCGTGGTGAGGTACAGCTCGGCCGCCGCCCAGTAGAACTCGTCGGCCACGGCGGTGTCGGGGTAGGCGCCGCCGCCGATGCCGTCGCTCTCGGACGCGTACCGGTCCGGGTGGGCGAGCGCCGCCGCCCAGGCCTTGCGGGCGGCCGCCAGTGTCCGCGCCGCGAACTCCCGGTCGTAGGACCTGTACAGGCGGGCGGCCTGCGCGGCCGTCGCAGCCAGGTTCAGGGTCGCCGCGGTGGACGGCGGGTGCAGTTCCCGCTTCTGCGGGTCGGCGTGCGGCATCAGCGGCAGGCCGGTCCACTGCTCGTCGTGGATTTTGTGGTGGGCCATGCCGGCCAGCGGTTTGCCGTCGGGCACCTGCATCCTCAGCAGGAACGCCAGCTCCCAGCGGGCCTCGTCGAGGATGTCCGGCACCTGGTTGCCGCTCTCCGGGATGGCGAGCGTGCCGTCGCCGAGCTTGTCCTGCTGCCCGGTGCGGGCATGCCGGGCGCGTTCGTAGGTGCTCAGCAGTTCCCAGGTGGAGATGCCGCCGTTGACGACGTACTTGCCGTGGTCGCCGGCGTCGTACCAGCCGCCGCTGACGTCGAGCCGGTAGTCGCACACGCCGGGCTGGCACGGCACGTCCCGGTCGCCCCGGTTGGGCGCCACGCCCACGTGGCCGGCCGGGCGGGCGTAGCCGGGGCGCAGGTCGTCGCGTATCGCGATGCCGCTGCGCTGGGTGTAGTAGTACTTCGCCGAGTCCAGGCGCAGCCGGTCGTAAGCGCCCGCGTCGATGTCGAACGGGCGGCTGGTCTCCCCGTCGGCGACCAGCTGGAAGCCCGTGCCCTTCTTGCGGTACGCGCCGAAGTCGATTGAGTGGACGTTCTGCCCGGAGGAGGCGTCGACGCCGCGCGGCACGGTCGAGCCCCGCGCGACGATCGTCCCGTCACCGCTCTTCAGCTGCCAGGGCAGCTTCGCCGTGGCGTCGGTGACGAGGGTGGCGTTCTTCGGCCCGGAGGGCAGGTAGGCGACCTGGTTGACGCGCACCCGCGGCCCGGTGTCGGGCTCGTACGGCTCGGGCGGCACCCCGCCCAGCAGCGACACGTCGTCCAGGCAGAACCGCCAGGGCTCCGCGCTGCCGCCGAGCTGGAAGCCGACCTGGCCCTTCGTCGTGTCGACGGGCGAGGTGAAGGTGTAGGAGTAGGTGTCGCCTGAGACGCTGAGCTGCGGGGTCACCTCGTGGTAGGTGTCGTACGGCGGCTCCGACAGTCCGACGATCGCGCGCACCACTTGGCCCGCGGGCGTGCCGTCGGCGGCGAAGGAGAAGCGGTAGGAATCGCCCTTGACGAGGGTGATGTCGTTCTGGCCGATGGCGGCGTCCCAGCGGTTGGCGGTGCCGCCGGGGACGTCGGCGCACAGCCGGCCGCCGGTGAGGGCCGCGCTGACGTTGGCGGTCGTCCACCAGGGGTCGGTGGTGGTGTCGAAGGTGCCGTTCCTGACCTGCTCGGTCTCCTCGGCGCCTGCGGGGGCGGCGGGCAGGGCCGTGAGGGCGGCTGCTAGCAGCCCGGTCAGGGACAGGAGTGCGGTTCTGCGTCGTTGCACGTCTGGGCTCCTCGGGAGAGGTGCGGGTGACGCTCGGCGTGGGAGCGCTCCCAGATGCGGACAGCTGCACATGCTTGTTGCAGTCATGACGCCCCGTCAACGGTCCGGACAGGACTGGCTGACCGTGTCCCGTCCGGACCGCACGGCGTGCGGGATCAGGTCGCCAGGCGGCTGATCCGCAGGGCGCCCCTCGCCTCGTCCGGGTAACGGCTCGTCATGGTGAGCCGGATCCGGGAGCCGCGGACGGGGTCGAAGGTGATCACCGTCGGGGCGTCGGACGCGGTGGCCCAGTCGGTCCGGGTCCCCTTCACCGGCCGCCACTCCCGGCCGTTCCACACCGTGACCTCGACGGCGGCAGGCAGACTGTGCTTGCCGTTCACGGTGAAGGACACGTCCGCCCGGTCGAAGGTGCGCGTGCGCCCGTGGTCGACCGACACCCAGTCCTCGGTGCGGGCCCCGTCGAAGGCGGGCAGCAGGGCCGTGGCCGCCTTGAGGAAGCCGTTGGACCAGCCGGTGGCCGCGTCGCCGTCCAGCATGGCCGCGGGCAGGGTGTCCGGTCGGCCGGAGTAACTGGCCTCCGCGTGAGGGTAGTTCTGCGGCGCCGGATGGTCCGGCTTGAACCGGGGCGCGGGCGTGGTCGCGCGGGAGGCGGCCGGGGTGGCGCGCACCGTCGCCGTGCCCGTGCGCAGGCGCTCGGCGCGGGCGGTCACCTTGACCGTGCCGGTCCGGGTGCCGGAGCGGACCATGGCGAGCGCCTTGCCGTGGAAGGCGGTGCGGGTGCTGGCCTGGTAGCGCTCGGCGCTCTCCTGGCGGCCGTTGTCGAGCCCGGCGAGCGAGCCGCCCGCCACCTAGAAGGAGATCAGGTGCTCGGCGTCCGGCACCACCACGCCCCGCCGGTCGACCACCTCGGCGGTCACGAACGCCAGCGAACGGCCGTCGGCGGCAAGGGACTTGCGGTCGGGCGTGAGGCGTACGGCATACGGCTCCCCGGCCGTGCGCAGCACGTCGGTGGCGACCACCCGGCCGTCCCGCCGGGCGACGGCCTTCAGCTCGCCCGGTTTGTAGGGCACCTTCCAGGTCAGGTGGAGCTTGCCCGCGCTGCCGTTCGGGCTGGTGTAACTGCCGGGGTAGGGGCCGTCGGTGAAGGTCTTGTCGTCGCCGGTCGCCTCGGTCGTCTCCAGGTACGTCCGCCCGTCGACGGTCTTCTTGGTGTCGAACCTCCGTGTCCCCAGGGACTTTCCGTTGAGGAACAGCTCGACGGTGTCGACGTTGGAGTACGCCCACACCTCGACCGTGTCGCCCTCCTCGTGGTTCCAGGTCATCGGCAGCAGATGGACCATCGGCTCGCCGACCCACTGGCTCTGGAACAGGTAGTACATGTCCTTCGGGAAGCCCGCGGTGTCGACCGCGCCGAAGAAGGACGCCTTCACCGGGAACACGTCGTACGGCGTGGGCTCGCCGATGTAGTCGATGCCGGACCACAGGAACTGCCCGGCGAACCACTTGCGGTCCCGGTCCTTCTTGTGGCCGTACTCACCGCTCATGGTCCAGGAGGCGAGGTTGTTGTCGTACGACGAGGTGGCGCGCCTGCCCGGGGTGTAGTTCTCGCCCGTGTTGAGGTGTTCGGGCTCCTGGTAGGCGCCGCGGGAGGACGTCTCCGAGGACGACTCCGACTCGAACAGGAACAGCTTCGGGTAGCGGGCATGCAGCGCGTCCACCGACTTGGCGGTGTTGTAGTTGAGGCCGAGGCCGTCGATCTTGGCGAGGATCAGGTCGGCCGGGGAGCCTGCGGCCGGCACGCTGCGGTGCCGGTGGGAACCGATCACGATCGGGCGGGTGTCGTCGTACGCCCTGGTCGCGGCGATCAGCCGGTCCGCCATGGCGAGCCCGGCGGTCGAGGTGAACTCGGAGACCTCGTTCCCGATCGACCACATGATGACGGCCGGCGAGTTGCGGGCGGCCAGCACCATCTCCGCGACGTCCTTGTCGGCCCACTCGTCGAAGAACCGGCCGTAGTCGTACCGCGTCTTGGGGCTCTTCCAGCAGTCGAAGGCCTCCACCAGCATCACGATGCCGAGTTCCTCGCAGACCTCGATCATCTCCGGCGCGGGCGGGTTGTGGGAGGTGCGCAGGGCGTTGACGCCCATCGACTTCATGATGGTCATCTGCCGGCGGATGGCGTCGATGCTGACGGCCGCGCCGAGCGCGCCGAGGTCGTGGTGCAGGTCGACGCCCTTGAACTTGGTGTACGCGCCGTTGAGCTGGAAGCCCTCGTCCGGGTCGACGCGGAAGGTGCGGATGCCGAAGACCGTGCGGTAGGTGTCGACGGTCTCGCCGCCCACGCGCAGTTCGGTGTGCAGGGTGTAGCGCTCCGGGCTCGCGAAGTCCCACCGCCGGGGGTCGGGCACGGTGACCTCGTGGGTCTCGGCCGTCTCGTCGGTGACGGTGACCGTGGAGGAGGCGCGGGCCACCGTGCGGCCTTCGGGGTCCTGCACGCTCGATCTGATCTCGACCTCGGCCGCGGCCCCCGAGGCGTTCACCACTGAGGTGCGCATCCGGACGACGGCCCGCTCGTCGTCGACCTCGGGTGTGGTGACCTGGGTGCCCCAGCGCGCCACGTGCACCGGCTCGGTGATCACCAGGCGGGCCTCGCGGTAGATGCCGCTGCCGGAGTACCAGCGGCTGCTGGGCAGCCGGTTCTGGACCTTGACCGCGATCACGTTCTCGGTGCGGCCGTCGGTGTGCACCAGGCCGGTCAGGTCGAGGGCGAAGCCAGTGTAGCCGTAGGGGTGTCGGCCGACCTCCTTGCCGTTGCAGTAGACGTACGAGTCCATGTAGACGCCGTCGAACTCCACCGAGATCCGCTTGCCGGCGAAGGCGGGCGGCAGGGTGAAGGCGAGGCGGTACCAGCCGAGGCCGCCGGGCAGGAAGCCGGTGCCGCTGGTGGTGCCGTGCTCGGTGGTCGGTGCCTGTTCGATGCTCCAGTCGTGCGGGACGGCGACCTCGCGCCAGGCCGAGTCGTCGTAGCCGGGCTCCGCGGCCTTGGCGTACGCGCCGTCCGGGTCGGTGATGCCGCCCGGGTTGACCAGTGCGAAGCGCCAGCCGTCCCGCAGGGCGACCATGCGGCGGCCGGGCGCGTCGCGTGCAGCCTCGTCGGCCCGCGCCGCCGGAGCGCTCGCCAGCGCTCCGGCCGCCGGCGCGGCCGCGGAGGCGATCAGTACCGATCTTCGAGTGACCGTCATGGGCGGCTCTCCCTCGTCAGGGCTCAGAAGTACTCACAACTGATCGTGAACAAACAGATTCTGACGGGGCGCCACACACGGCCGTCAAGGGTACGGTCACGTACTTCTGCACCACGGGCCCTATCGGCCGGATTTCCCCTGGTCTCCCGCGTGGCCCCGGCGGGATCCCGGTTCCCGTCCGGGGTGGTCGGAAACGCACTAGGCTTGAGCAGAAATGGCCCACAGGTTCACTGTGAGTGTGCGATGGAGTGGCGACGATGAGCCCGGACGTTCCGTTCGACGATGTCGCGACGGCCCGGGCCGTCATCGGCGCCGACGGCATGCTCACCGCCTGGAACGAGGGTGCCCGCCGGCTGCTCGGCCACACGGCAGCCGAGGTGGTGGGCCGTCCCGCCGTGCACCCTCTCGCGGACGACGGCGCGGGCCCGCTCCCCGCGTCCGGCCAGGCCCGCTGGAGCGGCACGCTCTCGCTGCGGCACCGCGACGGCCACGCCGTGTCCGTGTGGGTGCTCGCCCACCGCAGACAGCCCGAGGGCGACGGCCCCGGCGACTGGCTCACCGTCACGCCGGTGAGCGGCAAGGTCCCGCAGCAGCAGGACGACCCGCTGGTCAGGGCGGCCGTGATGCAGTCCCCCTGCGCCACCCTGGTCTTCGACGAGCGGCTGCGGCTGCGCGGCGTCAACGACGCGATGGCCGCCCTGCTCGACCTGCCCGCCGAGCACATCCTGGGCCTGCGGGCCGTCGAGATCGGCGTGCACCCGCAGACCCGGGAGCTGGAGACGCACATGCGGCGGGTGCTCGCGACCGGCCGCCCGGCGGAGATGCACGCGTACGCGAAGGCCGCCGGTGAGAGCCACGCGCAGGCCTGGCTGTCCCGGATCACCCCGCTCACCGACGGCGCGGGCCGCGTGTGGGGCACCTGCGTGACCGCTCACGACCTCACCGAACAGTACCTCGCACGGGAGCGGCTCCAGCTGGTCAACCAGGCCAGCGTGCGCATCGGCAGCACCCTCGACGTCAGCCGGACGGCGCAGGAGCTGGCCGATGTGTGCGTGCCCGCGCTCGCCGACTTCGTCAGCGTCGACCTGCTCGATCCGCCGGCGAACGACGGCGGTCCCACCGGGCCGCCGGCCACACCGATCGGGCTGCGCCGGGCCGCCCACCAGTCGGTCAACCCGGGCACCCCCGAGGCGGTGGCCAAGCCGGGGCAGCTGGGGGACGTCGACGCCAGCCACGAGCTGCTGTGCGCGGCCCTGTCGGGCTCCACCGACTCGCTGGACGAGACCTGCGACCGCGTGCTGCACGCGCTGCTCCCGCCGGGCGGCGCCGCGGACGACGTGGCCCTGCTGGTGGCCCGCACCCGCGGGCTGCCCGCGTCCCAGGTGGCGACCTGGGACATCCCCGCGGACCCGGCGCTGGTCGCCCCGATCCGCAAGCAGGTCGTCGAGCAGCTCGGCGTGTGGGCGCTGACCGAGGCGTCGTTCACCGCCGAGCTGGTGGTGAGCGAGCTGGTCACCAACGCCATCCGGTACGGCTCGCACCGCCGCCCCGGCGCTCGCCGGCGGTACGGCCCGCTGTCACACCTCCGAACTGCGGGCGTCCGTCGGCCGGATGGACCCGGGTGCCGGGCAGCGCAACTTCCCGGTCGTGCTGACCAACACCTCCGGCCGCACCTGCACCGTGCACGGCTATCCGGGCGCCGCCTTCGTCGACGCATCCGGCAGGCAGCTCGGCCCGGACCCGCAGCGCTCCCCCGGCCCCTCCCCCGGCACCGTGACGCTGGCGCCGGGCGACAGCGCGTGGGCGGGGCTGTCGTACTCCAGCCCGGAGATCAGCGGCGCCCGTACGGCCACCCCGGCGGCGCTGCTGGTGACACCGCCGGACGAGCGGGACCCGCTGAGGGTGCCGTGGACGGCCGGTGAGGTGCCGGTGGGCGGCAACGCGTCCTCGGTGCGGCTGACGGTGTTCAGCGCGGGCTCTGGTCCCTGACCTGGGGCGAGTTAGCGGCCCTCTTACCCGGGGGTGCTTTCCTGTGCGGGCCTGACCTGCTCGCCTCCCGGAGGACGACCCTGAACACGCCGCTCGCCGAAGTCCTCTCCGTGGCGCTGCTGGTTGTCGTCCTGGTCTTCGCCGTTGCCCGGCCGCGCGAGCTGCCCGAGGCGGTGGTGGCGGTTCCGGCGGCCGGCGTGGCCATCGTGACCGGGGTCATCTCCCCGGAGCACGCCCGGGCGGAGATCGAACAGCTCGCGCCGGTGGTCGGATTCCTGGCCGCGGTGCTCGTGCTCGCCCACTTCTGCGACGTCGAGGGGCTGTTCACGGCGTGCGGGGCGTGGACGGCCCGGTGGGCGGCGGGGCGTCCACGGCGGCTGCTGGCCGCGGTGTTCGCGCTGGCCTCGCTGATCACGGCCGTGCTCAGCCTGGACGCCACGGTCGTGCTGGTGACGCCGGTGGTGCTCGCCACCGCCGCCCGGATGGGCGTCCGGGCCCGGCCGCACCTGTACGCCTGCGCCCATCTGTCGAACACGGCCTCGCTGCTGCTGCCGGTCTCCAACCTCACCAACCTGCTCGCGTTCGAGGCGAGCGGTCTGAGCTTCACGCGGTTCGCGGCGCTGATGGCGCTGCCCTGGCTGGTCGCGGTCGGCGCCGAATACCTGGTGTTCCGGCGCTTCTTCGCCGACGACCTGACCGCACCGGTCGCCGTGCCGGAGCCGGCCCGGGCGCCCGGGCTGCCGGTGTTCGCGCTGGTGACGGTGGGCTGCACGCTGGCCGGGTTCGTCGTGGCGTCCGCGGTCGGCGTCGCGCCCGGGTGGGTGGCCCCGGCGGGGGCGCTGGTGCTCGCCGGGCGGGCGCTGCTGCGGCGCCGGGCGCCCGCGTCGGCGGTGGTGCGGGCAGCCGCTCCCGCCTTCCTGGCGTTCGTGCTCGCGCTCGGCGTCGTCGTGCGCGCCGTGGTCGACAACGGGCTCGCCGGTGCGCTCGGCGACGCGCTGCCCGACGGGGCGGGGCCGGCCGCGCTGTCCGGGATCGCGGCTCTCGCCGCCGTCCTGTCCAACCTGATCAACAACCTGCCCGCGGTGCTGGTCCTGCTGCCGCTGACCGCCGGTTCCGGGCCCGGCGCGGTCCTCGCGGCGCTGCTCGGGGTGAACATCGGCCCCAACCTGACCTACGCCGGGTCGCTGGCGACGCTGCTGTGGCGGCGGATCGTACGCGGGCGCGGGCACCGCGTCGGCCTCGGGGAGTTCACCCGGCTCGGGCTGCTCGCCGTGCCGGCCGCGCTCGCGCCGTCGGTGCTGGCACTGTGGGTGTCGCTCCGGATCGTGGGCGGCTGACGGACCGGGTACGGGGCTGCTGCCGGACCACCCGTCGCGGGGCGCGCCGCGGCTCGGGTCAGGGGCGGTGGCCGCCGCCGGCCCCGTATCCATCGCCGCCGTATCCGGGTATCCGCCGTATCCCCCGTACCCTCCCGGTCCCCAGTAGCCGCCGGGCCGGCCGTACCGGTCGCCGTCCCCGTCCCGGGAGCAGTCGTAGCCGTAGGGGGCGCAGGGGTTGTCGCCGGAGTCCGGGGTCGGGGGCGACGGGGTCGGGGAGGGCGCCGAGGTGGTCTTCGGCTCCTTCGAGGGGGTGGGCTTGGGGGCCGAAGACTTCGGCGGGCTGTCGTTCCTCGCCTCCCAGCGGACCATCTCCATCTGGAGGTCGGGCTTGGAGGTGTCGATCTGCCAGCGCTGGAGGCCGTTGTCGGCGCGGGTCTTGAGGACCAGGTCGCCCGATCCGCGGGTCGTGGCGGGGGCCAGGGCCAGGTCCTGGTTCCAGCGCGGTACGAGGGCGCCCTGGAGGGTGAAGTCGTAGCGGACGTTCTTGGTGTCGGGCTGGTCGGTGCCGCTGCACGGGGCCAGCCGGACCGAGTAGCCGAGGTGCGAGTCCAGGCACAGGTCGGGGTTGGCCCCGCTGCGCAGCAGCCCGTCGGTCTCGTACGTCCACTGCTGTTCGGCCCCCGAGGAGCAGGTGGCGAGCTCGGCCCCCGCGCCCTTGACGGCCTTCTTGCCGGCGATGGCGACGCACAGCCCGGACCTGACGTTGTGCAGGCCGCCCCGCAGGGCACCCTTCTCCGCATCACCGGCCCCGATCCAGGAGGGGTCGCCGGAGTCGTCCGGTGATCTGCCCGCGTCCGCGCCGGGTGTTTCCGAGGGGCGGCCGCCGGCCGCCGGAGCGCCGTCGCCGGAATCGCCGGTGGACCACAGGACCAGCGGCAGGACTATCAGCCCGCTCACCGTCACGACGGCCGCGGCGAGGTTGCGGCGGCGGGCGCTGCGGCGGGCGGCCCGCAGGGCGCAGCGGCGGGAGCGGGGGCGGGGTGCGGCGGGGCCCGGCTCCATGGCGCCCGGCACGGTGGTGTCGGTCGCGGTGGTTCCGGCCGCTGCCGCGTCGGATCCCACGATCGGCGGTGTGGTGGGCTTCGGGGGCACCGGCGGGGCGGGGGCGGTGACGCCATCGGCCGCGGCCGGGTCGGCTACGGACTCGGGCGTGACCGCCGCGGCGGGGCCGGTACCGGCGGGGTCGGCGAACGCCTCGGGAGCGACCGAAGGGGCAGGACCGGCGAGCGCCTCAGGTGCAACGGCAGCGGCGGGGCCGTTGGCCGCTGGGCCGGCGAACGCCTCGGGCGCGACCGGCGCGGCGGGGCCGACCGCGGCAGCCCCGGGCGCGACCGGCGGGGCGGGGTCGGCGAAGGACTCGCCCGCGATCGGGGGGTGCGGTGCCGCCGCGCCCGGGAGGGCCTCCTCGGCGGCGGCCTGGACATGCGCCGCCTCCTGCGCGGCGGCATCGGCGACGCCCAGCCCGCTGTCCACGTAGTCCCGCGCGCCCCAGCCGAGCACCGCCTCGGCCAGCGCGGTGCCGAGTCCGGTGTTGAACGCTTCGAGCTGCCCGGCGGTGTACCGGCAGTGCCCGCACCGATCCAGGTGCTCGCGCAGATCGGGGTCGAGGTCGACGGCGCCGCGGCGGTAGGTCACGTCCAGCAGGCGCTCGTACTGCCGGCACTCCTGCTCGGGGGCGACTTCGCGGTGCAGCTGCAGGCACTCCTCGCACAGCCGTTCGCGGGCCCGGCGCAGCTCGGTGCGCACGGCCTCCTCGTCCAGGCCGAGCAGCGCGGCGGGGGCGTCGAAGGGCTCGCCCTCGACCTCGCTGTGCCACAGCACGCAGCGCGCGGCCTGGGGCAGCCGCTGGAAAGCCTTGGACAACAGGTACCGGTCCGGCGGGGGGAGCAGTCGGGCGGCCAGGTGCTCCGCGCTGTCCGGCGCACCGCTCAGCTCGGGGTGGAGCAGTTCCCGCCGGTGGTCGGCGCCCCACTCGGCCGCGATCCGGCGCACGGTCACGAGGAGGTGGGGCCGCCACGCGGCGCTCGGCCCGTTCTGCCGCAGGGTCTCGCCGAACAGCCGGGTGAATGCGGCGGTGGTGAGCATTCCGGCAGAACGCGGACCGTCGGTGCACAGCCGTGCATAAGCGAAGGCCGCTTCCCAGTGCCGGTCGAGCAGTTCGCCGACGGGCTGAAGCGCGGGCGTCGCCCCCGTCCACTTCCTGAGCTCGGCGCTCAGTTGCTCGTCCGTGGCGTCGAATCGCGGGACGGAAGCGGGGGAATTCGACAGGCCTGCGTCTTTCACTACTGCATTCCTCTCAAGGACCTGCGGGAATTAGTCCACACCAAGGGGTATGCGCCCTCAGCCGGCGATGCGGCGGGATTGGTCCGCACTGGATTCGGCTCTCACGAACGCCCGCCCAGGGCAGCTCTTTTGGAGCGTGGGGACGGTGACGCATACCTTTGCACAGTGCGGCAAGAGGGAACAAGAGAGGTCCCCGTTTTGCGCTTTGCGTACGCCGCCACAGATTTTTTGACAAAGAGTCAACAGCGCCCGTGCGCCGCTTTAACACATTGCCGCACTATCGGCCGAAGAATCGCCGGAAGGATTCATCACACCCAGCTTCGGCACCCGGAAAACCATTGACGGGCGGCGAGTACAGCAGCTCACGCCGGGAATCCGTCCACGGCTTCACCGAATCCGCGGCTGTCGCACAACCAATGACGGATGGCCGGAATTTATCCCTCCGCTCCGCCGTGACCCGCACGGTATGCGCCGGGCGGCATCCCGTAGCGCTCGCGGAAGATCCGGTTGAAGTGGAAGGGGCTGGCGAAGCCCGATGCCGCCGCGACGCGTTCCACGGGCAGACCCGTGCCCTCCAGCAGCCGGGCGGCGTGCCGTAGCCGCGCCTCGCTCAGCGCCCGCATCGGCGACTGGCCGGACTGCTGGGTGAACAGGTGGGCGAACCGGGACGGCGACAGCGCGACCTCGGCGGCGAGCGAGCGGACGGTGTGCGGGGCAGCCGGGTCGGCGGCGATCAGCTCCTGGGCCCGGCGCACCCGGGCGTCCAGCCCCGGCTCGGGCGCCCGGGTCCGCGCGGTGGCCGTGGTGAGCAGGACGACCTCCTCCAGCGCGCACAGGGCCAGTTCGCGCGCGGCGCTGCCGTGGGCGAGGACGATCCGCCCCTCCTCGGGCGCGGCCGTGGGCGGCGCCCCGGTACCGGTCCAGCGGGCGTCGGCAAGCAGCCTGCGGAACGCCGACTCGACCCGCTCGTGCACGGCTGCCGGCGTCGGGCTGACGACGTACAGGCCGTCGCCGGCGGCGTACGGGCGCAGCCAGGACGCCCAGGCAGGCCGGGCCTGGCAGTGCGCCCACCAGAACCGCCAGTGCCGGGCGCCTGGCTCGACCGCGTAACCGTGCGCCGCGCCCGGCGCGAGCACCACCAGGTCCCCGGCGCCCGCCCGCGCCCCCGTCCCGCCCTGCCGCAGCCGCCCGGCACCGCCCGTCGTCCAGGTGAACAGCCAGCTGTCGGCGCCGCGCGGACGGTGGACGGCGTACTCCGGCGTCTGGTCGAAGCGGCCGACGACGACCAGGCCGGCCGGCGGGGCCGGATCGCCGGGCGCAGCAGTGTCGGGCAATCCGTCAGCACGCATGGGCATCCTCCTGGATCGCTCGGCGACCTAGCGTGTCGAGGGTAGGGACACCGACCTGGGAGTGCACGCATGACAGTCACGGGCACGGGCGCCGCCGGCGCTCCCCTCCTGAGCGAGGCCGGCCTTCAGCGGTTTCAGGAGTACGGCTTCACCGTCGTACGGGGATTGTTCGCATCCGACGAGATCGACCGGCTGTGCGCCGAGTTCGCGGCGCTGCACGCGGCCGGTCCGGTGCCCGGGCACTTCGAGCCCCGGCCGGGCACCGATCCGCTGCACGTGTGGCCGCGGGTGATGCAGCCGCACGAGATCAACGACGTCGCACGGCGTGTGCTGCTGGACGCGCGGCTGCGCACGGTGCTCGAGGCGCTGCTCGGGGAGGAGGTGCTGGCCGCGCAGAGCATGTTCTACTTCAAGCCGCCGGGGGCCCGGGGGCAGGCGCTGCACCAGGACAACTTCTATCTGCGGGTGGAGCCGGGCACGTGCGTCGCGGCGTGGCTCGCGTGCGATGCCATCGACCGGGACAACGGCGGGCTCGAGGTGGTGCCGGGTACGCACCGGATGGATCTGTTCTGCCCCGAACTGGCCGACGCGGAGGTGTCGTTCGCCCGCGAGTACGTGCCGCCGCCGCCCGGTCTGTCCGCCGTGCCCGTGAACATGTCGCCGGGCGACGTGCTCTTCTTCAACGGCAGCCTGGTGCACGGGTCGCAGCCCAACCGCACGGCCGATCGGTTCCGGCGGTCGTTCATCGGTCACTATGTCGGGCGTTCGGCCGAGCGTATCGGGCACTACTACCGCACGGTGACGATGAGCGGTGAGCGGGTGCCGTTGCCGGAGAGCGAGGGTGCGGGACCGTGCGGAACGGAGTTCGCGCCGGAGGGACCGCACTAGGGGGTTCGGCCGGTGGGCACGGTCGCGGTCGGTCGAGGCTGGTCGCGCCCACGCGGCGGAGCGGCACACTGCCGCACGGCGGGAAGGGGCTCGGGTCGCCGGGGCGGCGCCATTCGGTCACGGGGAACCCCAAGGGACGCCCGTGGACGCCAGGTCGCGCCCCGGAGGGGGCGCGATCAGTAGGGCAGTCAGTAGGGCAGGGAGTAGCGCGGCACGCGGGCGCGGGCCTTGTCGGCGCTCAGGCCGAGACCCCTGCCGATGGACTCCCAGGGCAGGGCGTCGGCGCGGGCCGCGTAGGCGGCCTCCCGGCTGACGGTGTCGGTGATGCGTTCCAGCGACGCTGCCGATGTCCAGGTACACCGGCCGGGGCTCGGCGCCGTCGGCGAGGACCGCGCCCACGATGCCCTGGTGGCACTCCCCGAACTCCTCGGTCCGCCATGCCATGTCTGCCTCCCTGCGCCTGGACGGTCACGGCACGCGCCCCGGCGGCCACGCCCGGGCGGCCGGCGGAGCGCACCTGTGTGGGCCCGCACACGGCCCTGTTCCGAGACTGCCGCAGCGCGGCCCGCCGTGCCGGGCAATTCGACCGACAGGCCGGATTGTTGCGTCTTGGACCCGGCCTGTCCCTGTCTCCGGAGGGAGGCGGCATGTGCGAAGGCCACGTGTCCGCAAGCCCCGTGGGATCAGACCGAGGCCAGCTCCGTCACCGCCGCGCGTGCCGCGGCGAGCGAGTCCGCGGCCAGGTGCTCCAGGCCGGCCAGCTGGGGCAGGACGTCGACGCGGGTGAGTTCGGCGGCCACCAGGTGGAGGTTCCCCGGTGCCACGCCCAGGGCGCCGAAGTAGGTCCGGAGGTACGGCGCCTGGAAGTCGCAGTGGGCGCGTGGGGTGCCGGGGCCGTAGCCGCCGCCCCGGGCCATGACCACGACGACGCGGGTGTCGCGCAGCAGCTTCTCGCCGGTGTCGGGGTCGGTGAACGCGCCGGGGAACGTCACACGGTCGATCCACGCCTTCAGGCTCGCCGGCACCGAGAAGTTGTACATCGGCACGCCGAGCAGCACCGTGTCCGCCGCCCGCAGTTCGTCGATCAGCGGGAGCGTCAGCGCCCACTCCCGTTCCTCGGGGGCGTTCGTGATCAGGGCGGGCACCTTGTCCGGCGGGACGAAGCCCTCGCGCTCCACGCGGCGGCCGAGGACCGGGTACGCCGGAGTCAGCGGCGGCACCGGATCGGCGGCCAGGTCCCGGTACCGGCGCTCCCCCGCCGGATGCCTCTCGCGCCAGGCCGTGGTGAACAGGCCGGTCAGGCTCCGGCTGACGGAGTCGGCGGTCGCGTCGGCGCTGGAGTCGATGTGCAGCAGCATCGGATGGTCACCTCTGTCTCGTCGGATACGTCATAGGGGTGCGACGGGGTGACGGAGCACACGGGAGAAAGGTGACCGATGGACGGGCGGGACGAGCTGGCGCGGCGGTTCGAGGAGCGGCGCGGCCGGCTGTGGGCGGTCGCGTACCGGATGCTGGGCTCGGCGGGCGAGGCCGAGGACGCCGTGCAGGAGGCCTGGCTGCGGCTGGACCGCGCGGGCGGCGAGAACGGCAAGAACGGCGAGAACGGCGAGAACGGCGAGAACGGCGAGAACGGCGAGACCATCGTCAATCTGGGGGCCTGGCTGACGACCGTGGTCTCGCGGGTCTGCCTGGACATGCTGCGCTCCCGCGCGGCGCGGCGCGAGGAGCCGTACGGGCAGGCACCGCCGGAGGCGGGAGCCGGGGAGGCCGGGCCGGAGGACGACGCCGTGCTCGCCGAGTCGGTGGGCCTCGCGCTGCTGGTCGTGCTGGACTCGCTGACTCCTGCGGAACGGGTCGCGTTCGTGCTGCACGACCTGTTCGGGGTGCCCTTCGACCGGGTCGCGCCGGTCGTGGAGCGCTCGGTGCCGGCCGCGAAGCAGCTGGCCAGCCGGGCCCGCCGGAAGGTGCGGGGCACGCCGGCCGTGCCGGGGGCCGAGCTGGAGCGGCACCGGCGGGTCGTCGAGGCGTTCCTGACCGCCGCGCGGGGCGGCGACCTCGGCGCGCTGCTGACCCTGCTGGCCCCCGACGTGGTACGCCGGGCCGACCCAGGCGCCCTGCCGCCCGGAACGCCGGCCGAGCTGCGCGGGGCGCGCGCGGTGGCGGAGGGCACCGTGCTGTTCCGGCACCGGACCCGGCACGCGGCGCCGGCGCTGGTCGACGGCGGCGTCGGGCTCGTGGTCGCGCCGCGGGGGCGGCTGCTGTACGTCCTGAAGGTCACCGTCGAGGGCGAGCGGGTCACCTCCTACGACGTGATCGCCGACCCGGAGCGGCTGCGCGGGCTGCGCCTGGCCGTGCTTGGCCTGCCCGGCGTCAACTCGCCGTCTCCGACACAGTGATGGCGCCGACCGGGCAGGCGCGAGCGGCCTCCCGCACCAGCGGATGGTCGCCGTCCTCATGGCCGGGCAGCAGCGTGCTGTATCCGTCGTCGTCCTGGGTGAAGACGTCCGGGGCGGTCAGGGCGCACTGCCCGGCGCCGATGCAGATGTCCTTGTCGATGTCGATGTGCATAGGTGCAGCCTCTTACCAGGCCACGGGGAGTTCCAGCATCCCCTGGATCGTGTCGCCGGGCTTGAACGGGATCTCGTCGGCCGGTGCGGCCAGGCGCAGCCCGGGCAGCCGGGCGAAGAGGGTGCGCAGGGCGATCTCCAGTTCGGCGCGGGCGAGGTTCTGGCCGAGGCACTGGTGGATGCCGAAGCCGAAGGCGACGTGGTGGCGGGCCGGGCGGTGCCAGTCGAGGCTGTCCGGATCGGGGTAGACGGTCTCGTCGCGGTTGATGACGGAGGTCGAGAAGATCACTCCGTCGCCCGCCCGGATCGTCGTCCCGGCGATCTCGATGTCCTCTACGGCCATGCGCAGCATGCCGTCAGCGATCGACAGCAGGCGCATCAGCTCCTCGATAGCGGCGGGCAGCAGGTCCGGGGCGGAGCGCAGTTCGGCGAGCCGCTCGGGGTGCTGGAGCAGGGTGTAGGTGCCGAGCGAGATCATGTTGGCGGTCGTCTCGTGCCCGGCGACCAGCAGGATGATAGCCAGGTTGATGAGGTACTCGCGGTCCACCTCCCCGGAGCGCAGCTGGAGGTGGACGAGGTCGTCCAGCAGGCCGGTGCCGCGGTCCTTCTCCTTACGGCCGATCAGGTCGTCGATGTAGGCCTCGAGGCGGTCGCGGGCGTCCTGTACGTCGTAGGCCGCCGGGCCGCGCAGCAGCCGCCGGGACTGTTCCTCGAAGAAGTCGTGGTCGTCGTACGGCACGCCGAGCAGGACGCATATCACCGTGGACGGCACAGGCAGCGCGAACGCGGTCACCAGGTCAGCGGGCGGCCCCTGCGCGATCATCGCGTCGAGCCGCTCGTCGACGATCTGCTGGATCCGCGGGCGCAGTGCGGCGGCCCGTCTGAGGGTGAAGTCGGCGGCCACCATACGGCGTTGGGTGCGGTGCTCGGGGTCGTCGACGCCCAGCAGTGCGGCGCGCCGGTCGCGGATCTGGGCGAAGCGCTCGGTGGGCGCGGGGAAGTCGGGGTGGGTGCGGTCGGAGGTCAGGCGCTGGTCGGCCAGCAGTGCGCGGGCCACGCCGTGACCGGTGACGAACCAGGCTTCGCGGCCGTCGAAGAGGGTGACCCGGGCCAGCGGGCGGGCGGCGCGCAGCGGGTCGTAGGCGGCGGGTGGGTGGTAGGGACAGGTCCGGTTCTGGGGGAAGGCGACGGGTTCCGTCCCGTCCTTCATCCCCGTGAAGTCCATCGAGCCCGTCAAGTCCGTCATGGAAGACCTCGCAGACGAAGTGTGCCTCGTACCGATCTTCATTAGATGCCCCGTGCATCTAAGGGACGACGCGAAGTTCGGCCAGATCGCCCGCCCGCGCAAATCTGGCCGAGGAACGCCGCGCCTCGTTCGAACACCGGGACGGCTGTCGCCGCCGGAGCGCACACCGCCGTGCACGTTTCGGAAACCGGCCACAGGGACGGTGCGAGAACCTCCGGATCCAGCCACGCGGGCCTGTCGCCGGTGGGGGTTTCGCGGGCTCCCGGTGGGGATGAACGCCGCGCTTACCGGTGTTGATGGACGGTGTCAGTCAGGTGTACGACATGACGAGAGGAACGCGAGCATGCCTCTTGAGGGTGAGTACGAGCCCAGCCCCACGCAGTGGGTGCGGGAGCAGGTCGAGGCGTACGAGAGGTCCGGCGGGACCGAGGGGACCACGCTGCGGGACACGGATATGCCCGTCGTCCTGATGACCAACCGGGGCGCGAAGAGCGGCAAACTGCGCAAGACGCCGGTGATGCGGGTCGAGCACGAGGGGCGCTACGCAGCGGTGGCGTCGCTGGGCGGCGCGCCCCGGCACCCGGTGTGGTACCACAACCTCAAGGCCCATCCCCTCGTGGAGCTTCAGGACGGCACGGTGAAGCGGGAGATGACGGCCCGTGAGGTCACCGGTGCGGAGAAGGCCGAGTGGTGGGAGCGTGCCGTGGCGGCCTACCCGCCGTACGCCGACTACCAGCGCAAGACGGAGCGGGAGATACCGGTCCTCGTGCTGGAGCCGGCCGACGAGGGCTGAGGTCGTTCGTCGAACATCGTCGAATGTCTTCGATTTTTTCGGCTCAGGGACGCATGAACCGGCGTGGGCCGGGCACCTGAGCTTCAGGCCCCGCCGCGTTCCCCCGTCGCGGCGGGGCTTTCTCGTGCCTCCTGCGCGGATCGCTCGGTCACGTCGAGGAAGATCTGGCCGGCCTCGGGGACGGCGCGGGCGATGTGCCGTTTGATGCGGACGGCGACCTCCTCGACCCGTTCACTGTCCAGGCCGGGCGCCAGGTCGACGCGGGCAGCCACCAGCGCGGAGTCGAGGCCGGTCTTCATGGTGAACAGCGCCTCCACGCTGTCGATCTCCGGCTGTGCCCGCAGCAGGGACCGGATCCGGTCCCGGGCCTCCGGGTCCGCGGCCTCGCCGATCAACTGGTCGCGGGCTTCGCGGCCGAGCCGGTAGGCGACGTACACGAGCAGCGCGCCGATCGCGAACGACGCGGCGGCCTCGTAACCGATCTGCCCGGTGGCCATGTGCAGGGCCATACCGGTGATGGCCAGACTTACGCCGAGCACCGCCGTGCCGTCCTCGGCGACGACGGTGCGCAGGGCGGGATCGCGCAGCCCCCCGCCGTCGGTGCCACCCTGTCGGCGCACCTGGTACAGGGCGCGCAGCAGCGAGATCCCCTCGGTGAAGAGGGCGACACCGAGCACGATGAGGCCGGCGACGTATCCGCTCAGCGTCTCACCGGAGCCGCCGCGCAGTGCATCGATGCCCTGGAAGAAGGAGAAGCAGCCGCCCATGACGAAGATGCCGACGGCCGCGAGCAGCGACCAGAAGAACCGCTCCTTGCCGTAGCCGAAGGGGTGACGCCGGTCGGCGGGCCGGCGGCTGCGGCGCAGCGCGGCGAGCAGGAAGACGTCGTTGAAGCTGTCGGCCACGGAGTGCGCCGCCTCCGACAGCAGGGCGGGCGAGCCAGCGACCAGACCCCCGACCGCCTTGGCCGTGGCGATCAGGAGGTTGGCCGCGAGGGCCACCAGCACGGTGACGCGTGTCCTCCGGTCCTGTCGTGTACCGCTCACCTTCGACGACTGCCCCGGCTCGCCCGCCTCACACCGGGCCGTGCCGTCGGCGTGAAACGGGGAACGCGTTCACCAGGGCACGTATCGCAGCGACGACGCCGCGCCGAGGAGGGTTCGCCATGGTTGCCACGAGCCGCGCCGACGACAACGCCGGGGATGCCAGAAACGCCGGAGACGCCGGAGACGCCGGAGACGCCGGAGACGCCGGAGACGCCGGAGACGCCGGAGACGCCGGAGACGCCGGAAACAAGTCCTACGGGCGCCGCGCGTTCAGGCGGTCCAAGGCCCACTTCACGGACCGGATCACCGCGGACGGACAGGGCGGCTGGCCGGTGGAGCCGGGCCGTTACCGTCTGGTGGCCAGCCGTGCCTGTCCGTGGGCCAGCCGCGCGGTGATCTCCCGGCGGCTGCTCGGCCTGGAGGACGCGCTGTCCCTGGCGATCACCGACCCGATCCAGGACGACCGCAGCTGGCGCTTCACCCTGGACCCGGGCGGCCGCGACCCGGTCCTCGGCATCCGCTTCCTCAGCGAGGCCTACGACCGGCAGGAGACCGGCTACCCGGGCGGGGTCAGCGTGCCCGCGATCGTGGAGGTACCCAGCCGGAAGCTGGTCACCAACGACTACGAACGGATCACCCTGGACCTCGCCACGGAATGGACCGCCCTGCACCGGGAGGGTGCACCGGACCTGTACCCGCGGGCGCTGCGCGACGAGATCGACCAGGTGATGGCGGACGTCTACGAGGACGTGAACAACGGTGTGTACCGGGCGGGCTTCGCCACCGACCAGGAGGAGTACGAGGGCGCGTGCGCGGCGCTGTTCCGGCGCCTGGAACTGCTGGGCCGGCGGCTGGAGGGGCAGCGGTACCTGGTCGGCGACACGATCACCGAGGCGGACATCCGGCTGTTCACCACGCTGGTCCGGTTCGACGCCGTCTATCACGGCCACTTCAAGTGCAACCGCTGGAAGCTGGCGGAGCACGAGGTGCTGTGGGCGTACGCCCGCGACCTCTACCAGACGCCCGGTTTCGGCGACACCGTCGACTTCGACCACATCAAGCGGCACTACTACCAGGTGCACACGGGCATCAATCCGACCCGGATCGTGCCGCTGGGCCCGGACTTGTCCGGGTGGCTCGCGCCGCACGACCGTCAGGCGCTGGGCGGCCGGCCGTTCGGCGACGGCACCCCGCCGGGGCCCGTCCGCGCCGACGAGAAGGTTCCCGAACGGGGGCGTCCCTGACCGCTGTTGACGAAACCCCTGTCGTACCGAGACCGAAGGAGGCCGCCGTGGCCAAGAAGAGCAAGAAGAAGAAGCTCCCCCTCGCCTACCAGCCGTTCGGATTCGTGCTGGGCTGGGTGGGCGGATCGCTGGCGGGGCTCGCCTTCAAGAAGACGTGGATGGCGCTGCGGCACGAGGAGGACGCGCCCGATGCACTGGACCGGGACCGCGGCTGGGGTGAGATCCTGCTGGCCGCGGCCGTCCAGGGGGCGATCTTCGCCGTGGTGCGCAGCGCCGTGGACCGTACGGGCGCGAAGGCCATCGAGCGTACGACGGGGACCTGGCCGTCTCCCGAGAAGAGCGGCCGGAGCTGACCGAGGGTCAGCGCTGCTCGGACGGCGGCTCGGCCCTGCCCGGACGCCGGGGTCGGCCCCGCTCGGGCGCCGGGGACCCTGCTCGGACGCCAGGCAGGTCAGTCCTGCTTGGGCGCCCCGGGCAGGACGCGGCGCAGGACGAAGGAGTGGCCCGCCGGGTCGGCGTAGCCGCGCTCCTCCAGCGGGCCCGGTGCGTGCCTGGCCTGCGTCGGGCGGCCGCCGAGATCGACGACCCGGCGTTCTGCCTCGTCCAGGTCGTCCACCTGGAACTCCAGGTGCGCCTGGAGGGAGTTCTCGGGGCGCGGCCAGCTGGGCGGGGTCACGTTCACGTCGCGACGGAGTGCCAGCCGGGTCCCGTCGACACCCCTGAGCTCGATCCGGTTGGCACTCTCGTCGGTCGTCTCCGCCTCCAGCAGGCCCTGGTAGAACGCTGCGAGCTGCTCGGGATCGGCGCAGTCGAGCACCACGACGCCCGCTTTCACCACTGCCATGTCTCCTCCGCAAGGGTTCGGGGGACGGGGCGTCCGCCGCCCTCCCTTGCGGTTATCCCGGAGCCGCCGATCCAGTCGTCGCGGGCATGATGCGGAACGGACGAGTCTACGCAGCTCACGAGGCTCGGTCAGTAACCAGCATCACGGTCCGGTCACGCGTAGATCATTTACGCCCTGGGCAGTCTCGTACCGCTTCTCGATTCAACTTGCGTCTCACGAAGACGAGTTCGAGTGCGTGGGCGGCCACGGCGACCGCCCGCTCGCAGGGCCGGGGGGACTCTGCGTTCCGTCTCCCGAAAGGAAGCGCATGCCTCAGGACGTCCGGTTCGACCTGCCCTTCGACACACCCGTCAGCGAGCATCTGGAGTACGCCCGGGCCCGGCATCTGCGCTGGGTGTGGGACATGGGACTGGTACGCAGCAAGGCCGGGTTCGACGAGTACACCTCCTGGGATCTGCCGCAGGCCGCCGCCCGTACCTACCCGTACGCCTCGGCGGACGACATGACCGTCCTGATGAACTGGTTCTCCCTCGCCTTCCTCTTCGACGACCAGTTCGACGCCAGTCAGCCGGACGACCGTGCGGACCGGATAGCGGAGGTCGCGCGGGAGCTCATCGTCACGCCGCTGCGTCCGGCGGGCAGCCGGCCGCGTGTGGTCTGCCCGATCACCATCGCCTGGGCGGAGGTGTGGGAGCACCTCTCCGATGGCATGTCCTTGACGTGGCAGACGCGGTTTGCGGCGTCCTGGGGCCGGTTCCTGGTGGCGCACTGCGAGGAGGTCGACCTGGCGGCCCGGGGCCTGGCCGGGACGCTGGCGCTGGACGAGTACGCCGCGTTCCGGCGCCGTACGGTCGGCATCCACCACAGCATCGACGCCGGTGAGCGCAGCCGCCACTTCGAGGTGCCGGCGCAGGCGATGGGGCATCCGCTGATGGCGCGGATGCGGGATCTGGCCGCCGACACCATCGGGTTCATGAACGACATCCACTCCTTCGAGCGCGAGCGGCGCCGCGGGGACGGCCACAACCTGATCGCCGTACTGCACCGGGAGCGGGGCTGCTCCTGGCAGGAGGCGGCCGACGAGGCGTACCGGATGACGACCGACTGCCTCGACGAGTACGTGCAGCTCCAGTCCGAGATACCCAAGATGTGCGACGAACTCGGCCTGGACGAGGAGCAGCGGGTCCAGGTGCAGCAGGGTGTGGAGGCCATCCAGCACTGGATCAACGGCAACTACGAGTGGGCCCTGACCACCGGCCGCTACGCGGCGGCGAAGGAGGGACCGGTGGCCACGGCCGAACTGGCCGGCCGGGGCTCGGTGGACGACCTGCTGGCCGTGTGACGCGACGGCCGGTGCCGGGCCGCGGGTTTCCGGCCGCCGGAGTCCGGCCTCGCGTGACACGGCCACGTCGACCGGCCCTGCGCACGCACCGCCGCCGCTGCCGGCCCTCTGTGGCACAGCGGCCGCCGCCCGGCTCGGCTGTCTTGGGTCCTGCCGTCGGGCTCCCGCATGCCGAGGTTGGGCGGCGGCTCGCCAACAGCCGGTCGGCTGTCCGCGGCTGACGTCCGAAGCGCGGTGACGACGCCCGTCGACCAACGGTCGGCCATCGGCGCGCCCCCCAGCCGTCACCGGTCGGTGGTGTCAGACGGGGAACTCCACCGGCAGGCTGTCCAGTCGGGACTCCCACGTGGAGGCCGTGGAGGTGAGTTCCTCCGGTGGGACCGCCAGGCGGAGGCCCGGGAGGCGGTGGAGGAGGACATCGACGGCGATCTCGATGATGGCCTGGCCGATGTTCTGGCCGGGGCACTCGTGCGGGCCGGCGCTGAAAGCCAGGTGCGACTGGTTGCCCTGGACGGAGACGCCCTGATCGGGCCGGATCTCCGGGTCGACGTTGCCCGGGGCGAGCCCGAGGACCAGCAGGTCGCCCTCCTGGATCTGGTGCCCGCCCAGCTCCAGGTCCGCGGCGGCGAACCGCGCCGGCATCACGGCCAGCGGCGGGCTGTCCCACATGATCTCCTCCACCACCGCCGAGATGTTCAGCTGCCCGCTGATCAGCCCCGACAGCCGGGCGGTGTCGGTCAGGATCAGCTGCAGCACCCGGGCCAGCAGGTTGCTGGTCGTGACGTGCGCGGCGACCAGCACCAGGCGCAGATGGCTGACCACCTCGTCCGCGTCGAGCCCGGCGTCGTGCTCCAGCAAAGCGGTGGTGAAGTCGGCTCCGGGCTCCGCCCGCTTGCGGTCGGCGAGTTCGCCGAGGATCCGCCGGATGCGCTCGTCGTGGACGAGGGCCTCCTCGCCGCCCTGGAGGACGTGCGCACAGGACTCGACCAGATCGCGCCCCTCCCCCACGGGCAGCCCCAGGATGCGGGTGAGCACGAGCATCGGCAGGTACTCGGCGTAGTCCGCCACCAGGTCCGCGCGCCCGGCGCCCGCGAAGGCGTCGATCTGCCTGTTCGCGAAGTGCGTGGCGTGCCGCCGGATACCGCGTCCGGCGGCCGCCTGCAGCCCGTCGGTGACGGCACCGCGCAGCCTGCGGTGCGGCTCGCCGTCCTGGGACACGCAGTCCGGGCGCCACGCGACCATCGGGATCAGCGGCGAGGTGTCCGCGACGCGGCCCTCCCGCCAGTCCCGCCAGATCCGCGCGTCCCGGCTGAACTGCCGGGGGTTGTCCAGCACCCGCCGGTTGTCCCGGTAGCCGAGGACCAGCCAGGCCGGCACGTCGCCCTCCAGCAGCACCGGCGCGACGGTGCCGTGCTCCTTGCGCAGCCGCTCGTAGGTGGCTCCCGGGTCGGTCGCCGCCTCCGGCCCGTACAGCCGGGCGAAGTCGGCCCCGTGGTGGGCGACGGGACAGCCCCGTGGGGCGTCGGAATCGGGGGCGTGCTGGTCGTGCTGGTCGTTCACAGGGACTCCAGAGCGACGGCCGAGCGTTCCTTCAGGTGCTGGATGAGGGTGATGAGCACGTCACGGCTGGCAGCCCGGTCGCGGGCGTCGAAGGCCACGACCGGGGTGTGCGGGGAGATGTCCAGGGCGTCGCGGATCTCGTCGACGGGGTAGTCCTGGGAGTCCGGGAAGACGTTCAGGGCGATGACGAAGGGCACGTTCTGCCGTTCCATCTCCTCGATCGCCCGGAAGCTGGAGGCCAGGCGTCTGGTGTCCACCAGCACGATCGCGCCGAGCGCCCCCTTGAACAGCCCGTTCCACAGGAACCAGAACCGCTCCTGGCCGGGTGTGCCGAACAGGTACAGCACCAGGCTGTCGTTGATGCCGATCTTGCCGAAGTCCAGGCTGACGGTGGTCTGCGTCTTGTCGGCGACGCCGATGAGGTGGTCGACGTCGGCGCTGGCCTGGGTGAGGGTCTCCTCGGTGGTGAGCGGCTTGATGTCGCTGACCGACCGGACCATGGTGGTCTTCCCGGTGCCGAAGCCGCCGGCGATCATCACTTTCACCGAGCGGGTCTTCCCGTCGCCCGGCCGCCAGGGTTGGTCAAAGCCTTTCAAGTCCACTGAGTACCTCCTCAAGGAGCGCGAGGTCGGGCCCGCGGGCGGCGTCATGTGCCGGGATCGGGTCGCGGGCCTCGACTCGGCCCGCGTCCAGCAGGTCCGACAGCAGTACCGCGAGAATGTTGAACGGTAATCCGAGGTGGGCGCCGAGCTCGGCCGCCGACAGCGGATCGCGGCAGCGCCGGAGGATCTCCTCGTGCTCGTGCTGCATTCCCGGTAACGGGGCGGCGCGGGCGACGACGAGGGTCGCCACGTCGAGGCTCGACGCCGAACCGCCCGGTCCGCTGCGCCCCCCGGTGAGGACGTAGTAGCGCTCAAGACCGGACGGGTCCATCGGCCTGCGGGGAGCACTCATCCAGAGTGCTCCTCCAGGCGCGCAGTGGTACCGAGGAGTTCACCCATCCTGCGGGCCAGGTCCCTCATCTGGTGTCCGAGCAGGCCCTGGTCGAGGCCCTCACGGGCGAGCACACCGAGATACGTCTCCATACCGGCTCGGACGACGAACAGGTGACCGCCGTCGACCTCGATCATCGCCAGGCGCAGCTGTCCCAGCTGTCCGCCGTACCGGGCGAACTGCTCGGCGACCGGCTGGGCCAGGGCCTGCAGGCCGGCCACCACGGCCGCGAAGCGGTCGACGTCGTCGGGGTCGTCGGCGCCGTAGGAGGTGATGGCCTTGCCGTCGCTGGAGGCCACCAGGGCGAAGCGGATCTCCTGGATGCTCTCGACGAGATCCCGGAGCGCCCAGCTCACGTCTGTTCCTTGTTGCGTCATCTGGACTAGTCGCTCTCTTCGGTGCGTTGCTCGGGGGACTCGGATCCGGCGGGCGTGGCACGGTCGTCGGCCCTGCCGTCCTCACCGGCGCCGCGTCCGGCGGTGGCGAAGGCGGCGAGGCCCGCGAAGGACGCGTCCGGCGGGACGTCGGCGACAGGGCCGCGCTCGCCGCGCTCGGCGGACTGCGGCCGGGCCGCCTCACTCCGTCTGCTGCGGCGCCGGGGCAGTCCGCCCGGGGTGGTGTCCACGGCGTCGGCAGCGTCGGCGTCGGCGTCGGCGTCGGCGTCGGCGTCGGCGTCGGCGTCGGCG
>NZ_JACTVI010000007.1:135711-199873 GCF_014495685.1 Streptomyces sp. TRM68367
TCCGCTCGCCGGCGGCCCCGGCGGCGCGGACCGCCGGGACCGGGGCCGCGGCGGTGGCCGGCGTGGCCGCGGACAGCGGGCTGAAATACTTGTGCGGTACGACGACCACCACGGAGGTCCCGAGCCACGGCGAGTCCGCGAAGGTGACGCGGATGCCGTAGCGGCGGGCGAGGGCACCGACGACGCGCAGGCCGATGTTGGCGTCCTCGGTGATGCCGCCGAGGCCGGCGCCGGGCGAGGTGCCCGCGAGGGCGTGCTCGGCCTCGCGCTTCTTCTCCTCGCCCAGGCCCTTGCCGGAGTCCTGGATCTCGATGCCGACGCCGTTGGGGACCTCCTTGCCGGAGACGAGCACCGGCTCGGTGGGCGGCGAGTAGCGGGCCGCGTTGTCCAGCAGATGGGCGAAGATCAGCGTGAGGTGGTCCACCAGGCCGCCGTCGACGCCGAGTTCGGGCAGGTGGCGCACCTGGACCCGGTGGAAGTCCTTGATCCGGCCGATGCCGCCGCGTACCACGCTCAGCAGCCGCTGCGGCTCCTGCCACTGCCGGCCGGGCCGGTCGGATCCGCCGAGCACGCCGATGCTGGCGGCGAGACAGTCGGCGGGGCCGATCTCCTGGTCGAGTTCCATCAGGCCCTGGGCGACGGCCGGGAGCCGGCCGTGCTCGCCCTGCATCTCGTGCAGCCGACCGCGCAGCTTGCTGGTCAGCACGTGGATGCGGTTGCCGATGCTGATCACGGCCTGCTCGGCGGAGGTGGAGCGGTCGAACTCCTGCTCGACACCGATCAGGGCGGTGCGCAGCACCTTGCGCAGCTCGGCCTGCAGATCGGCGCTGACCTTCGCGCACTGGTTGACGCTGGGCAGCACGTCGTCGATGGCGTCGCCGGCGCGCAGCTGCTTCAGGGCCTCGGGCAGCTGCTCGTCGGCGAGCCGGGCGACCGCGGCCAGCTGGTGGGCCAGCTGCTCCTGCCAGACCTCGGCCTGGTCGGCGAGCTGGGCCTCGTAGGACTTGGCCTGGTCGGCGACCCGTTCCTCGAACGCCCGGGCCTGCTCGGCCAGCCGCGCCTCGTAGGCCTGGCTCTGCTCGGCCAGTTGGGCCTCGTACGCCTGGACCTGCTCGGTCAGCCGCGCCTCCAGGCCGGCGCGCTCGGCGGAGTACTTCCGCTCCAGGCCCGCCACATGCTGCTGCCACTGCTGGGCGTGCTCGGCCTGGGCGGTGCGGTGACTGCCCTCCGCCCGGCGCAGCTGGTTGCGGGCGCGCAGCAGGAGCCGTACGCACAGGGCGCTGGCCGCCGTCGCCGCGACACCGGCGACGGCCGTGGTTATTCGTTCCGAGCTCATGAACGTGGCGGCTACCGTCCCGCCTCCCAAACCCAGCGGCATCAGCCACCAGCTGTACCAGGCGACAGGGGCCCGCGCCGCCGGAGGCGGAGTGGCGAGTTCCATCTGCATCCTTCGAAGCAACACGAACGAACGGGGGGTGTTCAAGGGGACCGCACTCGTGAGTGCGCACGGCGGGCTGACAACAGACGCGATCGTGTCAACTCGCAGCGCCGATCGGGAGCTTATCGGTTTTGAACCCGAAAGGATCAATCACGCCGGGTCACCGGACGTGAGGATTCCCTCATTTACGATCATGAACGGAGGGTCGGCACATCACCTTGCGGACCTGCGCAGTTGCGGTCGGCGGTCAGCGGGTGGTCCGGAAGGTGCGCCGGTAGGCCTGCGGCGAGACGCCGATCGCGGCGTGCAGGTGCCGGGCGCGGGCCACGCGCTGCTGGATCAGTCGGCGGCCGGGGCTGAGCCCGGCCCTCGTCGTGGAATCGGCGGGCGAAGGTGCGCAGGCTCATCCGGGCGTGCGCGGCGAGGCCGGCCAGGGTCAGGGCGTCGCGGAGGCGTTCCACGGCCCAGGCGCGGGTGGCGGCGGTGGTCGCGGCGCCCTGCTCGGGGACCGGCTGCTCGGTGTACTGGGCCTGTCCGCCGTCCTGGAACGGCGGGACGACGCAGCGGTGGGCGACCCGGTTGGCCAGTTCGCTGCCGTGGTCGGTGAGACGTCCGGGTCGAGGGCGACCTGCGCGAACATGCGCCGGAAGGGCTCGGCGAGCTGCCAGTGCGTGGTGGCCTTCCGCCCGTCGAGCAGTCCGGCGGCGGCCAGCACGAAGACGCCGGTGCAGATGCAGACGATGCGCGCGTCCGCGCGGATGCGGGCGAGGGCGGCCGTGACCTCGTCGGGCAGCGTCGCGGTCACCAGGGACGGCATGCCATTGCCCGGGTGGGCGGTGCCCGGCAGGCTGGGTCGGCATGAGCACTGTGAACACGATGCGAGCCATCCGCCAGGACGTCCTCGGCGGCCCCGAGGTGCTGAAGTACGCGGAGGTGGAACGGCCGGAGCCACGGCCGAACGAGGTGCTGGTCCGGATGCGCGCCGCGGGGGTGAACCCGACCGACTGGAAGCACCGTGCGAACGGCGGCTTCCTCGGCAGTCCGCCGTTCGTCCTCGGCTGGGACGTCTCGGGCGTGGTGGAGGCGGCCGGCATCGGCGTCGCCGCGTTCCGGCCCGGCGAAGAGGTCTTCGGGATGCTGCCCTACCCGTTCGGCCACGGTTCGCACGCCGAGTACGTCACCGTCCCGGCCCGCGCCCTGGTGCACAAGCCGGCCGGGATCGACCACCCGCAGGCGGGCGCGCTGCCACTGGTGTCGCTCACGGCCTGGCAGGCCCTGAGCGAGCACGCGGACGTACGGCCCGGGCAGCGGGTGCTGATCCACGCGGCGGCCGGCGGAGTCGGGCACGTGGCCGTGCAGATCGCCAAGGAGCGCGGGGCGTACGTCATCGGCACGGCGAGCGCGGGCAAGCACCCGTTTCTGCGGGACCTCGGCGTGGACGAGGCGGTGGACTACCGGGAGACGGATTTCGCCGAGGCCGTGAGGGACGTGGATGTCGTCCTGGACACGATCGGCGGCGACTACGCGCTGCGCTCGCTGCGCGTACTGCGCCCGGGCGGGGTGGTGGTGTCGATCCTGCCGGTCGGGTCGGAGGAGTTCCCGAGGGAGGCCGAGCGGCTCGGCGTCCGGGCGGTGCGGATGCTCGTGGACGCCGACCGCGCCGGGATGCGGGCGATCTCGGACCTGGTCGAGGCGGGCAGGCTGCGCGCCACGATCGCCGGGACGTTCCCGCTGGCCGGTGCCGCCGAGGCGCACGCGCGCGGCGAGACCGGCCGGACCGCGGGGAAGCTGGTGCTCGTCGTCGACTGAGTCAGAACGTGAGCACGGGCTTGATCGCCTTGCCCGTGCTCATGTCCCGCGCCGCCTGCTCGATGTCGGCGAACGGATAGGTGCTGATCAGCCGGTGCAGCGGAAGTCGGCCTTCCTTCACCAGGCGCACCAGGGCGGGGATCATGGTCTGCGTCTCGCTGTCGCCGAGGGTGAGGCCGACAATCTGCTTGCCGCCGAGCAGCCCGTTGACGTCGAGTGCGACCTCGGTGCCGAAGGGCGGGGCTCCTACGACGACCAGGGTGCCGCGGGCGCCGACCGCGTCGACGCCCTGGCGGAGCACGCCGACGTTGCCCGTGGTCTCCACGACGCCGTCCGCGCCCTGGCCGCCGGTGATCTCCGCGAGCGCCTCCCCCAGGTCCTTCGCGCCGACGTCGACCGTGTGGGTGGCGCCCAGTTCCCGGGCCAGCTCCAGGCGTTCGGCGACACGGTCGACGGCGACGACGGCGGTGGCGGGGGTGAGCGCGGCGGCCATCACGGCCGACAGGCCGACGGCTCCGGCGCCGAGGACGACGACCGTGCTGCCGGTGACCGGCTTCAGGACGTTCCAGACGGCGCCGACTCCGGTCTGGACGCCGCAGCCCAGCGGGGCGATGGACGCCAGCGGGACGTCCGGGTCGACCTTGACGAGGCTGCGCTCGTCCGCGAGGGCCCGTTCGGCGAACGAGGACTGGCCGAAGAAGTGGCCGCCCAGGGGCTCGCCGCCGCGGCTGATGGTGCTGGTGCCGTCGGTCCGGCGGCCGCCGAGGAGGTTCATCGGCAGCCAGGTCGCACAGTACGCCGGGTGCCCGCCGCGGCAGTTGCGGCAGTCGCCGCAGGACGTGAAGGACAGCAGGACGTGGTCGCCGGGCGCGACTCCGGTGACGGCCGGCCCGACCGCCTCGACGACACCCGCGCCCTCGTGGCCCAGGACGCCGGGCAGCGGGAAGGGCAGTCCGCCGCCCGCCACCCCGAGATCGGTGTGGCACAGGCCGGTCGCGGCCATGCGGACCAGCGCCTCGTGCGGGCCGGGCTCGTCGAGGGCGACGTCGGAGAGGGTGAAGGGCGCGCCGCCGGACTCGACGACCGCGGCGCGGGTGGTGGTGGGCATCGCAGGCACTCCTTGGCAGACGGGCGGGGCGCTCAGTCGAGCGAGACGACGACGGACTTGACCCTGGTGTAGGCGGCGAGGGCCTCGGGGCCGTACTCGCGCCCGAAGCCGGAGTCCTTGACACCGCCGAAGGGGACCGCGGGGTCGAGCATCGCCCAGTCGTTGATCCAGACGATGCCGGCCTGGAGGCGGTCGGCGAGCCGGTGGGCGCGGGCGAGATTGTTGGTCTGGACGCCCGAGGCCAGACCGTACGGCGTGGAGTTGGCGAGTTCGACGGCCTCGTCCTCGGAGTCGAAGGGCTGCACGGTGAGGACCGGGCCGAAGATCTCCTCCTGGACGACCCGGGAGTCGTTGGCGAGGTCGGCGATGACGGTGGGCTTGTAGTAGTAGCCGCCGTCGAGGTCGAGCCGTTCGCCGCCGCAGACGATCCGGGCGCCCTCCTTGCGGGCCAGGGCGACGTACTCCTCGACCTTCTTCAGGTGCTTCTCCCCCGCCATCGGCCCGACGACGGTGGCCGGATCGCGCGGGTTGCCGACCGGCACGCCGGGCACGGCGTCGGCGAGGACGCCGAGCAAGGTGGGGTACACCGGGCGGGCCACCAGCAGCCGCGGGCCGCCCATGCAGAACTGGCCGGTGTTGAACACGAAGCCCTTGATGATCGCGCCGACGGCCTTCTCCAGGTCGGCGTCCTCGAAGACGACGTGGGCGGCGTTCCCGCCGAGTTCCATGGTGACGGGCTTGAGCGCCTCTCCGGCGACGCCCGCCACATGCCTGCCGACGCCGGAGGAACCGGTGAAGGCGATCTTGTCGACGCCGCGGTGGCGCAGCAGCGCCTCGCCGGTCACCGGGCCGGTGCCGGTCACGACGTTGACGACGCCGTCCGGCACCCCCGCCTCCTGGAGCAGCCGGGCCATGTAGAGGGCGCTGAGCGGGGTCTCGTCGGCCGGCTTGTGCACCACCGTGTTCCCGGCCGCGAGCGCCGGGCCGATCTTGGAACCGGCAAGGATCAGCGGGAAGTTGAAGGGGGTGATCGCGGCGACCACGCCGAGGGGCTCGCGCTTGGTGTAGGCGAGGGCGTTCATCGGGGTGTCGCGGAGGGCGCCGTCCAGGGTCTGGGCGAGGGAGGCGTAGTACTCGTAGTCGTTGGCCGCGTTCGTCACGTCGACGGCGCCGCACAGGGCGATGGGCTTGCCGACGTCCAGGCTCTCCAGCGCGGCGACCTCCTCGGCGTTGTCGCGGAGCAGCTGGGCGACGCGGTGCAGCACCCGGCCCCGCTCCCGGCCGCTCAGCCCCGACCAGGCGCCGTCGTCGAAGGCCTCGCGGGCGGCGCGCACGGCCGTGTCGACGTCGGCGGCACCCGCCTCCGCGACGGTGGTGACGACCGCGCCCCGGGACGGGTCGACCACCTGCATGCGGGCCCCGTCGGCGGCCTCGCACCAGCGCCCCCCGATGAACAGGCGTCCGGGTTCGATGTCGAAGGTGGTCATGACCGCTCCTCAGCCGCTTCGCCAGGATTTTCGGGTGTCTCGGATCCCGTACAGATCTCTTATGTTTCAACCAACAGGTTTCCTGTTTGTGCGCAGTCTCTGCACAGACAGGTTTCCTGTCAATGGTCTAGGGTGAGGTCATGGTCGGCATCCAGGTGACGAGGGCGGCCCCGTCGCTGCTCTATATGGTCAAGCAGGTGGAGCTCGCCGCGCGCTCCCGCCTGGACGAGCTGGTCAGACCGTCGGGCATCACCGCGTTGCAGTACACCGCGCTCACCGTCCTGGAGCGGCACGACGGACTGTCGGCCGCGCAGCTGGCCCGCGACTCCTTCGTCACCGCGCAGTCCACCGCCGATCTCGTACGGTCCCTGGAGAGCCGCGGCCTGGTGCGCCGGGAACGCAATCCGCGCAACCGGCGCGAGCTGCTGATCCTGCTGACCGACGCCGGCCGGGACCTGCTGGACCGGCACGCCGGACCCGCGCGGGAGCTGGAAGAACTCATGGTCCGGGACCTCACGGCCCACCAGACCGAGCAGTTCCGGCAGGCTCTGACCAAGGCCTGGCGCGCCCTGTCGTAGCCCCGTACCCCGCGCGGCCTGCCGTCATCCTGGCGCGCACAGCAGGAACCTGCACCCGCAATTCGAAGACATATGTCAATCGAACATGCTCAAATTCATTCCATCGGGGGTAACTTGCAGGGCGGAGAAGGAGATTGGGCTCCGAGCTCCCGCCGCCCACCCAGCAGGCTGAAGGCGAGGTCGTCGTGCGGCACGAACCGTTACCGCGCACGCCGCATCTGCGCGTCCGCCAGGACCAGGGGCACACGGTCCTGGAGTTCCGCGGCGAGATCGACATCGCCGCGGCGGACGAGATCGTCCCACACCTGGACCGGGCGACGGGGCATACGGACGCCCGGATCGTCCTCGACCTCTCGCAGGTCGAGTTCTTCGACTGCTCGGGCCTGCGCCTGCTGTACCGGGCCCGGCAGCGGGTGCTGGAGCGGCAGGGCCAGGTGCAGCTGGTGTGCACCCATCCGCTGACGCTGCGCGTCCTCAGGATCACCGGTCTGGCGCGCCTGCTGCCGCCGCAGCCGACGCTGGACGCGGCCCTGAACCAGCCGGAGGCCACGTCCGGGCCGGTGTGACCGCGGGCGGTCCGCCCCAGCGCCTGACGTACGTCCCCGGAAATTCGGTTGCGGCGGACCACCCGCACCACGCCAGGATGGCGGCGCCCGCATCCCCGCACGGCAGGAGCCCCCGCATGCGCCGACTCCTCGGAATCCCCCAGCTGCCCCACTGGCCCACGGTTCCCGAGGACTCGACCCCGCATGACCCCTGCGAACACCCCGCGCACCCTGAACATCGGCATCCTGGCCCACGTCGACGCCGGTAAGACCAGCCTCACCGAACGGCTGCTGTTCGACCACGGCGCGATCCACCGGCTCGGCAGCGTCGACGCCGGTGACACCCGTACCGACGACGGCGCGATCGAACGGGCCCGCGGCATCACCATCCGCTCCGCCGTCGCCGCGTTCACCGTCGGCGACATCCAGGTCAACCTCATCGACACGCCCGGGCACTCCGACTTCATCGCCGAGGTCGAGCGCGCCCTGGAGGTCCTCGACGGCGCGGTGCTGCTGCTGTCCGCCGTGGAAGGCGTGCAGGCGCAGACGCGCGTGCTGCTGCGCACCCTGCGGCGGATGGGGCTGCCGACGCTGGTCTTCGTCAACAAGACCGATCGGGCGGGTGCCTGCGCCGAGGGCCTGCTGGCGGACATCCGGCGCAGGCTGACCCCGCACATCGTGCCGATGGCCGACGTGACCGGCCCCGGCACCGCCGAGGTGCGCGTTCTGCCACGTTCCCTGGCCGACCCGGCGGTGCGCGCCGGTACCGCGGAGGTCCTCGCCGACGTCGACCCGGACATCCTGGCGGCGGTCGTCGACGGTCCGGCCCCGTCCCCCGCACAGCTGGCCGCCGCGCTCGCCGCCCGCACCGCCGACGGCTCCCTCCACCCGGTCTACTTCGGCTCGGCACTCGCCGGCCAGGGCGTCACACAGCTGGTCGACGGGCTGATCCGGCTGATTCCTGTGCCGGGAGCGGACGGCGGACCGCCGCGCGGCACGGTGTTCGCCGTACGCACCGGGCCGGACGACGAGCGGACCGCGTATCTAAGGCTGTACGACGGTGAGGTGGCACGGCGTCAGCGGCTGACGTTCCTGCGGCGCGAGACCGACGGGCGGGTCGCCGAGGTGTCCGGGCGGGTGACCCGCCTGGAGGTGATCGGCCGGGACGGACCGCTCACCGCCGGGAACATCGCCGCTCTGTCGGTGCCGGGCGGCCTGCGCGTCGGCGACCGGCTCGGCGAACTCACCGACGGCGCCCCGCGGTTCCCGCCGCCGACGCTGGAGACCCTCGTCCGGGCCCGGCGCCCCGACCAGGCGGCGGCGCTGCGCAAGGCCCTGCTGGCGCTGGCCGGCGAGGACCCGCTGATGCACGCCCGGCACGAGGCCTCGGGCGTCACCGCGCTGCTGCTGTACGGCGAGGTCCAGATGGAGGTCCTCGCGGCGACGCTGGCGCAGGACTTCGGCATCGAGGCCGAGTTCGAGCCGGGACGGGTGCGGTTCCTGGAGCGCCCGGCGGGCACCGGCGAGGCCTGCGACGAGCTGCCCTGCCGGCACGAGCACACCCAGTACTGGGCGACGATCGGACTGCGTGTCGAGCCGGGACCGCACGGCTCCGGCGGGGTGTTCACGTACGAGACGGAACTCGGCGCGCTCCCCCGGGCGTTCCACCAGGCCATCGAGGACACGGTCCACGAGACGCTGCGGACCGGGCTCAGCGGGGCGGCCGTGACGGACTACCGGGTCACCCTGATCCGGTCCGGTTTCGACGCCCCGGTCAGCACCGCGGCCGACTTCCGCGGGCTGACGCCGATCGTGCTGCGCCGGGCGCTTCAGCGGGCGGGCACGCGGCTGTACGAGCCGTACCACGCCTTCGAGGCGGAGGTCCCGGTGGACGCGCTGGCCCCGGTGACCGCCCGGCTCGCCGCGCTCGGCGCCGAGTTCGCGGAGACGACGGGCGGGGCGACGTCCTGGCTGGTCACCGGGGAACTGCCGGCGCGGCGGGTACGCGAGATCGAGCTGCGGCTGCCCGGGCTGACCCACGGCGAGGGGGTGTGGTGGTCGCGTCCGTCGGGCGACCGGCCGCTGCGCTCCCCGCAGTAGCGCTCAGGTGAGGACGCCCGTCAGGGCCAGTGCGCCGAGCTGGGGCGGCGCCCACCAGTAGCCAGGCCACGTAGCCGCCGACGTGCCCGGACTGCGGGCGCCGCAGCGGCAGTGCCCGGAGCGGCGTGGCGAGCAGCGACGGCCGGGTGGCGGCCACGGCCGCCAGGCCCACGGCCAGGGCGGTGGAGGCCAGGACGGTGGAGGCCAGGCCCAGCAGGACCCCGCCCGGCCTCCAGTGCACGGAGACGAACACGCTGCCGCCGGTCCCGGCCTCGCTCACCGGGTGCGGCACAGCGGTGCCGAAGCCGGGGACCGCGCCTGCCGCGAACGCCGCGGCGAGCAGCAGCGCGGGGACCGCCGTGATGGTGTCCGGGATCCGGCCGAGCCGGTGCCGGTCTGCGGCGGCTCGCCGGAGCCGGTCGTCTCGTACGCGTCCTCGTTCTCCGGGCGCGGTCCGAGGCCGAGGAAGACGCGCCGATGCCGGTGCAGGCGAACAGCGCGGCTTCACGCCAGCGTGCCCGAGGACGTGCGGCGCGACCCCGTCGTCGGTCTCGGGGTCAGGGGGCCGATCACGACGAGCAGGAGCCCTGTGCGGGCGATGGTCGAGTACGCCGGCAGCCCTTTGATGTGCCGCTGGTACCAGCACATGACGGCGCCGGTGGCCGCGGTCAGCGCGCCGAGCACCACGAGCCGCCGCTCCACGTCGGCGGCCGGCACCCGGCCCGCAGTGCCCCGACGCAGCGAAGGGCGGGCCGTCCGGGCCGGAGGCTAGTGCAGCGTCCAGGTGAACTTGTCTCCGCCGACCCAGCGGACCACGTCCGGGTCGTCCAGGTCGTGGACCGTGATCCCGAACGCGGCGGCGGCCTCCAGGACGTCGGTGACCGTCTTGGCCTCACCGACCACCTGGCCGTCGATCTCCACGATCCGGAACGGCGGCGTGCCCGGCTGTACCCCGAGCACCATGATCCGCGGATGGGCGATGTGCGGGCTCGCGATTTCGGTCATGTCTAGAGCGTAGAGCGCAAACCGTGGGTATTGGGTCCCGTGCACCACCCCGCGCGGGACCTCGCCGCGCCCGCCCGCCGTGCGGTCGGCAGGACGCTGGGGAACCCTTGAGGAGGAGGTGGCGATGGATCCCGTCGAGGCACTGGACCGGATCGCCTTCCTGCTGGAGCGGTCCCTGGCGCCGACGTACCGCGTGCGCGCCTTCCGCACCGCCTCCCGGGTGCTGGCGGAGCTCGGCGAGGACGAGGTGCGGGCGCGGGCGGACGCCGGGGCGCTGGAGGCGCTCAAGGGCGTCGGTCCCAAGACCGCGCAGGTGGTGCGCGAGGCGCTGGCCGGTCAGGTGCCCGGCTATCTGCGGAAGCTGGAGGACATGGCGGCCGAGGCCCCGCTGACCCGCAGCGGCGCACGGCTTCGGGCGCTGCTGCGCGGCGACTGCCATCTGCACTCCGACTGGTCCGACGGCGGCAGCCCGATCGAGGAGATGGGCCGGGCGGCGGCGCGGCTCGGGCACGAGTGGGTGGTGCTGACGGACCACTCGCCTCGGCTGACCGTGGCGCGCGGGCTCTCGGCGGAGCGGCTGCGCAGGCAGCTGGAGGTGGTGGCGGAGCTCAACGCGGGCTGGGCGCCGTTCCGGCTGCTGACCGGCATCGAGTGCGACATCCTCGACGACGGCTCGCTCGACCAGGAGCCGGAGCTGCTGGAGAGGCTCGACGTGGTCGTGGTGTCGGTGCACTCCAAACTGCGGATGGACGCCCGCTCGATGACCCGCCGCATGGTCGCCGCCGTGCGCAATCCGCACGCCGACATCCTGGGGCACTGCACGGGACGGCTGCTGAGCGGGCGGGGGCGGCCGGAGTCGGAGTTCGACGCCGACGAGGTGTTCGCGGCGTGCGCCGAGACGGGCACCGCCGTGGAGATCAACAGTCGGCCCGAGCGGCTCGATCCGCCGCGGCGGCTGCTGCACCGGGCGGTGGACGCGGGCGTGCTGTTCTCGGTCGACACCGACGCGCACGCGCCGGGCCAGCTGGACTGGCAGATCCACGGCTGCGCGCGGGCGGAGGAGTGCGGGGTGCCCGACGAGCGGATCGTCACCACCTGGTCCCTGGACGAACTGCTGGCCTGGGCACGCGAGCGGCGAGTCCCGTCCCGTGTGGGGTGACATACCTCGTATCGAGTGACGCAGATCACTGCAAAACGGGACAGGGACGATCGTTCGGCTGAAGCCCTGTGGAGCCTTTCGCCGAGAGGCGACCGCCATCCGTACCCACCTCAGACCGCCCCGACCGTGATTCCCCCGTCCCGGTCGGGGCTCTTTTTCCCTCCCCCGGATCCGGCCGGCCGGCCGTCAGCGCTCGTCGAGTTCCCGGGGCCCGTACACCGCGGCCGGCGCGTCCGTCATCAGGGCCCAGTAGCGGTCTCCGTACGACCAGTGCCACCACTCGGTCGGATAGTTGACCAGCCCGGCCGCGCCCAGGGCCCGGCCCAGCACGGCGCGGTGGGAGCGGGCCTCGTCGGTGATGCCGGTGGCGTCGGTGTAGCAGGCGCCGGCGCTCTGCTCGGGGCCGGCGTTCATCGGGGTGCCGAGGTCGAGTTCGCGGCCGTCGGCATCGGCCAGGGTCAGATCGACGGCCGCGCCGGCGGTGTGCGGGGCGATCTCGGGCGGGGAGACATAGCGGCTGGCGGCCGTGTGGATCCGGTCGGCGGGCCAGTCCGGGTGCGCCGCGCGCAGTTCGCCGGCGTACGACTCGAAGTAGCGGCGCTGGAGATCCGGCGTCCGGTATCCCTCGACGAAGAGCAGGCGCAGCCCGTCCGGCAGCAGGGCCTGCGCCCGCAGCAGCCGGCCGACGACCCCCTGCCGCAGGTGGACCTCGGCACCGTGGGAGTCCCCGTGCTTGCGGTCGTCGACCAGAAGGGAACCGCGTACGTCCACGAGCGGCTCGCCGCACTCCCGGACGGGGACGGCGGCGACCCGTGCGTCGGACATCAAGATGATCTCACTCATCCCGAGATCATCTCGCGGCCCTCCGGATCGCTCGCCACCCGGCCGCGTGCATGCCCGTGAGCCGGGTACTCGGCAGCCCCTGTAAGGGAGCGGTGCGAGGGAGCGGCCGAGAGGAGCAGAAGGTGAGCAGCGCAGCGGACATGCGGATCGTCGTCACGGGCGCGACCGGCAATGTGGGCACCAGCGTGGTGCGCCTGCTGGCGGAGGACGAGGAGGTCGGGTCCGTACGGGGCCTGGCCCGGCGGGTCCCCGACTGGTCGCCCCCGAAGACGGAGTGGTCCGCGGTCGACCTGGCGTCCGAACAGAGCAACCTGGTCGAGGAGTTTACGGGCGCCGATGCCGTGGTGCACCTGGCCTGGGCGTTCCAGCCGACACACGATCCGGCGGTGACCTGGCGGACGAACGTGCTCGGCTCCATCCGGGTCTTCGAGGCGGTGGCCGCCGCCGGGGTGCCGGCGCTGGTGCACGCGTCGTCGGTCGGCGCGTACTCGCCGGGCCCGAAGGACGAGGCGGTGGACGAGTCCTGGCCGACGCACGGCTGGCCGGACGCCGCCTACTGCCGTGAGAAGGCGTATCTGGAACGCGCCCTGGACTCGTTCGAGGGCGAGCATCCGAGTGTCCGGGTCGTGCGGATGCGGCCGGCGTTCCTCTTCAAGCGGGAGTCGGCCAGCGAGCAGCGCCGGATCTTCGGCGGCCGCTTCCTGCCGGGCCCGCTGGCCCGCCCCCAGATGCTGCCCTTCCTGCCGGACATCCCCGGGCTGCGGGTGCAGGCACTGCACACCGACGACGCGGCCCGCGCCTACTGGCTGGCCGTGCGCGAGGAGGTCCGGGGCGCCTTCAACCTGGCAGCCGAGCCGCCGGTCGACGCTGCGCTGCTGGGCGAGATGCTCGACGTTTCGCGCCGGGTACGGCTGCCGCGCACCGCGGCCCGTTCGGCGATCGCCGCCGCCTGGGGCCTGCATCTGCTGCCCGCCTCGCCCCACCTGTTCGACGCGGTGCTGCGGCTGCCGTTGATGGACTGCACGCGCGCCCGTACGGAACTCGGCTGGCGACCGGAGCGTACGGCGAACCAGGTGCTGGAGGAGTTCCTGCAGGGCATGCAGGAGGGTGCGGGGGCGCGCACGGAGCCGATGCACGGCGGCAAGGTCGGCTGAGCCCGCGGACCACCGGCGTCCCTCACTCAGAGGGCTCGTCCGGCACCGGCTGTTCTGGGTGAACGGAGGCGGATTGCGGCGAGCCCTCGCGACCCGTGCCCGCCTGGTCCGTGTCGGGGACGTCGGCGGCGGCCGCCTCGTGCTCGTCGGCGGCCCGATCGGCGCGGTCGGTCGACCCTTCCCAGCGGTCCCGGGCGGTGTCGGCCTGCTGGTCCGGCATGTCCCGCGGTACGGGTTCCGCGTCCTGGCCCCGGTCGGTGTGCTCGGCCACGGCGTCCTCCCTTCGCGTCGTCCGAACCACACGCGAGTACCGCCACGCCGCCCGGCGAAACGCGGGCGACGCGACGGAGCGCGAGTCGGTGCCGTAGGTCAGCGCAGGCGCCGTACGTAGATGTCCGCCCCTGGGCCGCGCGGGCCCGGGGCCAGATCATCGGCGGCCGAGGAGAAGGCGAGGGTCCGTGCGCGGGCTCGAGCGGGCGGTCGCCCCAGGCGTCCGCCTTGACCGGTGTGCCGCCGGCGTCTGCGATCGCCACCCTGGTGCGGCCGGTGCGCAGGTCGCGCAGGTACCGGCCGTTCGCACTGACCGGGGCGTCTGCGGACGGGCCGTTCGCCCCCTGGGTGACGCGCTGGGGCCTTGGCTTTCCTCGGCTGGTCCGGCGACGGCTCGTGCGGCGAGGCGAGGGCGCCGGTGGGCGCCGGGAGTGTCGTGGCCCACGCCGAGGCGGCGACCGCGATCAGCATGGACCTGAGCTTTCCGCGCATGAATCCCCCCTGATTCATTTGTCCCCGCCCCCGCCGGGCACCTGACCGATGAAAGCCCACCTCCCGCCCCGTGACAATGCGCCCTTTGCCGTACAACCTGGCGATGAGATCAGAGGTCCGTGCGCGCGGCCCGCTGTCCTGAACTGGCCGATAATGAACGGGAGTCAGCCCCTAGAGCAACCTCTGGGAGGCCAGGTCCTCGATCTCCTCCAGGGCCGCGACGAGTTCCGGCCCGACCGCGTCCCACACCCACTGCCGGCGTGCCTCGTCGTCCTCGCGCGGCGCGGTCTCCGTGAGCATGATCAGGTAGAGGTAGGCGCGGTAGAGGGCGAGGCGGAGGCGGGCCGGGATGTCGAACTCGGCGTGTCCGCCGGCCTCCCGGTAGCCCGCGAGGAACGACTCCTCCCGCTTGATGTCCCCGAGGAGCGCCAGGGACACGAAGTCGGCGAGCGGGTCGCCCCAGAACATGCGCTCCCCGTCGATCAGCCCGCCGATGCGGGCCTCCCCGGTCGAGCGGTCGATCAGGATGTTGCCCGGCCACAGGTCGAAGTGGACCAGGCGCGGGACGGTGACCTCGTCGAGGGCGCCGTAGGCGGCGCCGAGGGTGCGGGCCACGTCGTCGGCGGGGCGGGGCAGGCGGGCGCGGTAGCGGCGGGCGTCGTCGAGGACGGCGTCGGTCATGGCGGTGAAGGCGGTGCGCCAGTCGGGGGCGAGCGGGCCGAGGGCGCCGGAGGGGTAGCCGAAGCCCGGCCCGGTCTCGCGGTGCAGCCGGGCCACCTGGCGACCCAACTCGGTGCGCAGCAATGCGCGTTCGGCGTCGGTGAGCTGTCCGTCCCACGGCAGGCCGTCATCAGCAGGTGCGGTGCGTCGCCGTCGCCGCCGACGGCCACGACCCGGGGGGCGGGTACGTCGGCCCGGGCGGCGCAGCGGTAGAACTCGCGTTCGGATACGAGGAGTTGCTGCTCGTACCGCAGACCCGGGACGGTCGGGGCGGGCGGGACCTTCAGGATGTACCGGCTGCCGTCGGCGAGGAGGAGTTCCTCCACGGTGTTGTACGTCCCGCCGCTCAGCGGGCGCAGGCTGCCGAGACTGCCGGGCGGCAGGCCCGCCGCCTTCAGGACGTGCCGGGCCCTCTCCCAGGAGTCCACCACCGTGCGCCCACCCCTCCCCTTCGGTCAGCCGGCCGCGTACACGTCCTCGACGTACCGCCCGTCCGCGACCATCCCGTCGAGCCATGCGTCGGCGGCCGCCGCGTCGGCATCCGGTGTGTGCTTCCGGTACAGGGTACGGAACGCGTCCCGCACCCCGGGCGCCATTCAGTCGCCGTCGCCGCACGCGTAGACCCGCGCCCCGGCGGTCAGCAGCTGCCAGACCTCCTCGGCCTCGGCGGCGACGCGGTGCTGGACGTAGGTGATCTCGCCCTCGGGTGTGTGCGGAACGGCACGGCGAGCTGACCGCGGATCCGGTCAGCTCGCCGTGGAGGACACACCGGCGCTGCTGGTGATGCTGCGCGTGGCCGGCGAACGCGAACGCGAGCCCGGCGCCCGGCAGCCCGTGCCGCCGGTCCGTGTCACGCCGACGGAGGCGCGCATCCTGGCCCTGCTGGCCAGCGGTGCCACGACGGCCCGGGCGGCTCGCGCGACCGGCCTCACCACGGACGGCGTGACCTACCACCTGCAACGCCTGTCCGCGCGCTGGAACGCCGCCAATCGCACCGAACTCGTCGCCCGCGCCTACGCACTCGGCATCCTCACCCCCGGCGTCTGGCCACCGGCACCGGCGGCCACAGAGGACGCGGACGACGACGCCGAGTAGGCCGTACCCGCCCCCTCCGGTGCGCCGAAGCGGGCGAGGGTGTGCCACACCATCTTCAGGTCCTGCAATTCATGGCACTCCGTGCGGGCAGCGTCGCCGATGATCCGCGGGTCCACCCGGCCGCCCCGGGCGATGCTCGCGCCGAGCTCGGCGTATTCCCGGCCGCGATAGTCCGCGCGACGTATCAGCTCGGCCGCGGTGAGCCGGTACCCGGGATGCCACTCCACCGGGCACGGCAGACGCCGGGCCGTCGCCTCCACCGGCGTGCCGCGATAGCAGGCGTCCAGCACCACCGCCTCCACGTCCCGGGCGAGCACCACGCCTCCGTGCACCTGCGCCTCGATGTAGTCGTTGAGGGCGTCCTGCTCGTCCTCCTCCGCCAGCGCGATCAGGGACAGGCCGGCGGCGACCCCGAAGTGGGCCGGTTCAGCCGCGCTGTCGGGGTAGCAGAACGTGGCCCGGTCGAGCGCGGCCGCGGTCAGCCGGAGGTGTGAGGAGCCGAACCGCGGGGCCGCGCCGACCACCTGGCGGCGGAAGTTCAGCGCGCCGTACACGGGCCGCTCGTACGGGTCGGCGTCGTCGTAGGCGCCGCCGAACATGCGGCTCTCCCAGCGCCAGCGGTCGCCGCCGGGGTGTGCGGTGAGGCCGCCGTTGCTGGTGCCGGTGACGAACTGCGAGTGGTACGTGCCGTCCCGCGTGAGCGCGTCGAGGATCGGCCGCCCGCCCACCAGCCGGTCGGGGTGGAAGTTGAGCGTGATGCGCAGGTCCGCGGCGACGGCCGGTCCGGCCGAACGGGCCGCCACATGGCGCAGCGCCGCCCGGGCCCGTGGCGAGACGCCCTCCGGGAAATTCACTGGCCCCTCCTGATCGAAGCTACCTACCCTAGCCGTGAACCTAGGGCCCCTAGGTGGCTTCGGAACCACCGAACGACCGCAACCACCGAACGACCGGTACCACCGGAACGACCCCAGGAGACTCCCCATGAGATCACTCACCGAGCAGGACATCCGCACCTCATTTGTGAACTGCTCGAAGGGCGAGGCCAAACGGCTCCACCTGCCCCGCGATCTCGGTGAACGCCCCTGGGACGACCTGGACTTCCTCGGCTGGCGGGATCCGGGGGCGCCCGACCGCAGTTATCTGGTCACCGAACACGGCGGTCGCCTGGTCGGCGTGGCCCTGCGCTTCCAGCCCGCGCAGCGCGGCTTCCTGCACCGCAGCATGTGCTCGCTGTGTCTGACGACCCATCCACGGGGCGGGGTCTCGCTGATGACGGCACGCAAGGCGGGCCCGGCCGGGCGCGACGGCAACACGGTCGGCGTGTACATGTGCACCGACCTCGCCTGTTCCCTCTACATCCGCGGCAAGAAGGTCCCGGAGACCGGGGCCCGCCTCGAGGAGAGCCTCACCCTGGACGGGCAGATCGCCCGGACGACCGGCAACCTGGCCGCCTTTCTGGCCAAGCTGGACGTCTGACAGCCGCGCGGGCCAGCGGTCCCGCAAGCGGATGGGGTCGTCCGGGTGACGGACGTTGTACGCGCGCATCCACTCGACGACCGCAGACAGTCGGTGTTGTTCCCCCACCGGTAGTCCCGCTGGTGACGGCGCCCGCCGCGCAGCTGGTGAAACGGCGCCGCCGGGACCCCGTGGTGGTCCGGACGCTGCGGTCGGCGGCCGCGGAGACGATCGCTGTGGGCCCGGGTCCTGGAGACACTGATCGGCGCGGTCGTCGGCCTCGGCTGCAATCTGCTGCTCGCTCCGCCGGTGTGGGTGGAGGAGGCGGGCGAGTCGATCGAGGAGATGGCCCGCCGGCTCAGGCAGCTGATGCTGCGCATGGGCGAGGAGGCCGCGGGCCGTACGGCGGTGGACCACGCGGCGGCCCGGCTGCACGAGGCGCGCCGCCTCGACCACGACATCGGCGAAGTGGACGTGGCCCTGCGGCAGGCCGCGGAAAGTCTCCGGCTCAACCCGCGTGTGCGCGAGGGCCTGCTGCATCGGGTGGTGCTGCGCACCGGCCTGGACACCCTGGAGAGCTGCACCGTCGTCCTGCGGGTGCTCGCCCGCACCCTCACCGACCTGGCGAAGGAACGCAAGGACGAGGAGCCGCTGTTCACTCCGGAGACGGGTGCCGCCGTGGAGCAGCTGCTGTCCGAGATCGCCGATGCCGTGGTCAGTTTCGCGGTCCTGGTCACCACCGACGTCAGCACCAACGCCGAATCGGCCGAGGCACGGCTCGCCGCCGAGCTGCGGCAGGCCGTGTCCACCCGCGACAAGCTCGCCGGCCTGCTGCTGGAGGAGATGCGGCGCGACACCCGCCGGTGGCAGCTGCACGGCGCGGTGCTGACCGAGGTCAACCGTCTCCTCGACGAGCTGGACACCGAGCACGGCTCGCGGCGGTTGCTGGAGGAGCTGGACCGTTGCGCCCGCGAGCAGCGCGAACGCCGGCCGCGGCGCACCGCGCTGCGCGAGCGGCCGCGTGTTCCGGGGTAGCGGAACCGCGCGGCGGCCGCCCGTCGTTCCCACTGAAGAGCCCGGCGACAGCCAGGGGAAGGAGGCGTGCGGATGACCGGCACGACCGTACGGATCGACGGGAACACGCTGCGGCTGCCGGGCGGGGTGGCGGTGCGGTTCGTCCGCACGCTGCGCCTGCCCGAGACGGGCACCCACGCGCTCCCTCCGGGCCTGGGCGAGTTCCCCGTCCGCCGGATATCCGACCACCCGGACACCGTGCCCGCCGAGTGGCGGGCGCGCGGCGGCGTGATGGTGCCGGTGTATCTGCGGGAGGCGATGTGGCTGAGCTTCGCGGGTACGACGCAGCCGGCCGCGCTCCAGGTCGGGGTGGGCAAGGTGTGCGCGGTCTCGGGCCGGCCGTGGAGCGACCGGCTCTCCCACGACCCGCAGAACTACCTCGTGCTGCCCCGCCAGCCCTGGTTGGACGGCATCAACTCCGGCAAGGGGACGGTCCGGCAGTTCGTGGCGGTGCCGCTGGGCATGGGGGCGACCGTCGAGGGCCAGGTCACGGGCGAGGAGACCTGGGGCGGCGTACAGCTGCAGTCGTTCCCGCTGAACGACCGGGAGCTTCAGCGGTGGCGCGAGGCGGAGCGGCGGCGCTCGGAGCAGGCGCGCACCGCCGCCTTCTCCGGCGGGTACGGCACGGCACCGCAGATGGCAGCCGTAGCCGCGTCCGCGCCGGCCCCGGAAGCCGCGCCGCGCCGGTCCCGGGCCGCCGCGGCCATGGGGCTGGGCATCGGCGGCGCCATGCGGCAGGAGGTCTACCGGGACGACCGGCCGCTGACCGACTGGGCCGAGGAGCCCGCGGGACGCATGTTCGTGCACCTGGTGACGCCTCCGGAGTGGCGCCGTATCACCGGTGAGGCACCGCCGCCGTCGCCCGTGGACCGGGCCGCGTACACACGCGCGGGCCTGCCCTGGTTCGACTACTACGACCAGGACGCCGAGGACCTCTCCCCCACCGGCACGCTCCAGGCCGTCCGGCTGGCCGGCGACTGGCTCGGCGACGACCACGAGCCCTGGGAGGAGCCCTCGCCGCAGCAGGTGAGGCCCCTCAAGGACGCGCGGGGCCAACCGGTCGAGGACGGCGACTGGTAGCCGCCCGGAGCCCTTGCCTCACGCACAACTCCCGGCGCTCTTCTTGCACTTGCGGGGTTGATCACGCCAAGGTGGCACGTGACAACCGGAACGAGTGGTACCTGAGGTGTGGCATGGGCAGTGCTGGCTGGAGCAGGCGCCGGTTCGGCGCGCTGATGGGAACGGCCGCCGCCGTGTCGCTCCCCGGAGCCGCCGGCTGCGACCAGCCGCCCGCGTCGACCGGCTCGGCGTCCTCGCTGTCGCCCCAGGGCAGCGCGCGCGAGCCCCGCAGGCCGTCCGGCCCCCGCCGTCTCTACCTCGGCACGTACACGTCGGAGCAGGGCGGCGGCAAGGGCATCGGGATGGCCACGTACGACCCCGCCACGGGCCGTATCATCGGCAGCGGCCTGCTGGCCGAGACCGGCGACCCCTCGTTCCTCGCCCTGCACCCGAACGGCCGGACACTGTTCGCCGTCAACGAGCGGGAGGACGGCGGCGTGACCGCCGTACGCCTCTCCGACCGGCGCGTCCTGGGCACCCGGAGCTCGGGGGGCGCGGGCCCGTGCCACCTCTCCGTGCACCCGGGCGGGCGCTGGCTGCTGAGCGCCAACTACAACTCCGGCAGTGTGGCCGTGCACCCCATCGCCGCCACGGGCGCGCTCGGCGAGCGCACCGACGTGGTCACACACTCCAGCCCACCGCCCGGCCCTGACCCCGACCGTCAGGACGGCCCGCACGCGCACCAGATCGTCACGGCTCCCGACGGCGGCCACATCCTCACCGTCGACCTGGGGACCGACACCGTCTACAGTTACCGCCTCGACCAGGCGAAGGGCACCCTCCGCGAGGTCTCACGCGCGCAGTCCCGGCCCGGCGCCGGACCGCGCCACCTCACGTTCCACCCGGGCGGGCGACACGCCTATCTGGCCAACGAACTCGACAACACGGTCACCGTGTGTGCCTACGACCCGGCCACCGGACGCGTCACGATCGGCGACCCGCAGCCGACCGGCACGGGCGACGTCGAGAACTACCCGTCGCAGATCCTGGTGACCTCGCACGGCCGGTACGCCTATTTCGCCAACCGCGGCCACAACAGCCTGGCGCGGTACGCCATCGAGGCGAACGGCGCCCGGCTCCGGCTGCTCGACACCGTGCCGGTGCGCGGCGACTGGCCGCGGCACACGGCGTTCTCCCCGGACGGGAAGCTGCTGTTCGTGTCGAACCAGCGCTCCAGCTCGGTCACCGTCTTCCACGTGGACCGCACAAGCGGTGAACTGCGGCTCGCGGGCGAGCCGTTCGCCTCACCCGTCCCCGTCTGTGCGCTGCCGCTGTAGGGCGCGCGGGCAGGAGGCGTCGCCGGCCTGTGCGAGCAGCACATGCATGCGTTCCGTGAGCTGCGCGACCGTGTCGGCGGGCGCGTGGAAGGCCAGGCGTACGTCGCCGTGGGCGCGGGCCCGCTCGATGCGCAGGGTCAGCCCGTGCCGGTCGACGGCGAGCCGCTGGACCCGGACCGCGCCGTGCAGGCTGTCGCGGTCGACGAGCCGGGCGAGCCGCTCGACCGCGTCGGGGTGGCAGTCCGCGAGGTGGGTCAGCAGCCCGGACTCGGCCGTGGCCAGCGGGTCGGGCGCGGCGGCGGCGAACTCGTCGAGGTCGACGACCACAGGTCCGGACGGCTGCCGCAGCACCACGCGTACGGCCCGGAACGCCAGGTGGCCGTCCTCCATGCTGAACCAGCCCGAGAGCCACAGCCGGGCGCGGATCCGCCTGCGCACGGGAACGGGCGCGACGTCGGCGAACTCCAGCACGGCGGACGGCTCGCCGCGCGGCGCGCAGATCGCCGTCGCGAGCAGGGCGCTGTCGTCGGGCACGTGCAGGAGCACCCGGCCGTCCTCGGTCACGGTGTGCGCGCCGACGAACTCCTCGCGGCCGCCCTCCGCGGTCACCGCGCAGGACCACGCGGCGGCGAGCACCGAGCGGGCCCGCTCCGCCGCGGACGGCGTGGCCGTCCAGGTAGGGCTGTCACCCATCCGAATACCTCCTAAGGTAAGCCTTGCCTAACCTATCGGAGATCGGGGCGCGCGCCAACCATGCGGCGTGATCTTTTGCGAGACCTTCAGGGCATGAGGACGCCCAGTAGGGCGCGTGCACACAGATCGCGGACCTGTTCCCGGGTCAGCTCGGGGCTGCGCAGCCACTCCAGGCAGACGGCGGTGGTGAACGCCAGCCAGCCGCGCACGGCCAGCCGGGCATCGGGCCGCTGTTCGACGAGCGGCCCGAACTCGGGGTCGGCGGCGAGGGCATCCAGGATCTGCCGCTCCTGCGCGGCCAGGGCCTGCCGGTAGACCCGGCGCACGGCCTGGTCGCCGGAGGCGTCGGCGCGGTGGAAGGCGCGGTAGCCGTGCGCGTGGGCGTGCACGTACTCCAGATACGTGTCGAGGTTCGCGGTGAGCTGTTCGCGCGCCGGGACGCCGGGCGCGGCCGCCGTCATCCGCAGCATCCGCTCGCTCTCGCGCTCGACGACGGCGGCGAAGAAGTCCCGTTTGGTCGGGAAGTAGTGGTACAGCAGCCCGCGTGACACACCGGCGATCTCGGCGACCTGCTCGATCCACACGTCGTCGTACGGCCGCTCGGAGAACAACCGCGCCCCGACCGTCAGCAGCTGCGCGCGGCGCTCCCCGGTACTGAGCCGGCGGCGCGTGCGCTCCCCCTGGTTCCCGGCCATGGCCGCACTTTACTTGACGCCGGTTCAGCAGCGGGACCAGACTCAACGCGTTGTTGAACCCATGTCCAACAACAGCAACCTGCCGCTGCCTCAAGGGAGATCGCGTCATGGCGGAGACGACGGAACGGCCCCCGATACCGAAGGGGTTCCGCAGCGCCGAGCTGGGCTGGCCCGAACTGCACCGCATCCCGCATCCGCCGCACCGGCTGCCCGTGCTCGGCGACGTGCTCGGCGTGAGCAGCCGCACCCCCCTGCAGGACTCCCTGGGGCTCGCGCGCCGGCTCGGGCCGATCTTCCGGCGCCGGGTCTTCGGCAAGGAGTTCGTGTTCGTGTGGGGCGCGGACCTCACGGCCGATCTGGCGGACGAGGCGCGGTTCGCCAAGCACGTGGGGCCCGGGATCGCCAACCTGCGGCCGGTGGTCGGGGACGGGCTGTTCACGGCGTACAACCACGAGCCCAACTGGCAGCTGGCGCACGACATCCTGGCGCCCGCCTTCGGCCGGGAGGCCATGGCGGGCTACCACCCGATGATGCTGGCGGTGGCCGGGCGGCTCATGGACCACTGGGACCGTGCGGTAGCGGCGGGCCGGGCGGTGGACGTGCCCGGGGACATGACCAAGCTGACGCTGGAGACGATCGCGCGCACCGGGTTCGGGCACGACTTCGGCTCCTTCGAACGCAGCCGTCCGCACCCGTTCGTGACGGCGATGGTGGGCACGCTCGCCTACGCGCAGCGGCGGAACATCGTGCCCGTGCCGCTGGAGCCGCTGCTGCTGCGCCGGGCGCGCCGCCGCAACGCGGCCGACATGGCGTACCTCAACCGCACGGTCGACGACCTGGTCCGGGCCCGCCGCGCCGCCGGGCGCGGGGACGGGGACCTGCTCGACCGGATGCTGGAGACGGTCCACCCGGAGACCGGCGAGCGGCTGTCGGCTGAGAACGTGCGCCGGCAGGTCATCACGTTCCTGGTCGCGGGCCACGAGACCACCTCCGGCGCGCTCTCCTTCGCCCTGCACTACCTCGCCCGGCACCCCGAGGCCGCGGCCCGGGCCCGCGCCGAGGTGGACCGGGTCTGGGGCGACGCGGCGGCGCCCGGCTACGAGCAGGTGGCGAAGCTGCGGTACGTGCGCAGGGTGCTGGACGAGTCGCTGCGGCTGTGGCCGACTGCGCCCGCCTTCGCGCGGGAGGCGCGCGAGGACACGGCCCTGGCCGGCGTCCATCCGATGCGGCGGGACGCGTGGGCTCTCGTGCTGGTGCCGATGCTGCACCGGGATCCCGCGGTGTGGGGTGCGGATGCCGAGCGGTTCGACCCGGACCGCTTCGACGCCAAGGCCGTACGGTCCCGGCCCGCGCACACGTTCAAGCCGTTCGGGACCGGGGCGCGGGCGTGCATCGGGCGGCAGTTCGCGCTGCACGAGGCGACACTCGTCCTCGGGCTGCTGCTGCGCCGCTACGACCTGCGGCCCGACCCGGACTACCGGCTGCGGGTGACAGAACGGCTCACGCTGATGCCGCAGGGGCTGCGGCTGGGGCTGGAGCGGCGGACGGCCGGTGCCGTACCGGCTGCCGCTCAGTCCGCGACGCTCCCCGACGGCACCCCGTCAGAGTCCCGCTGCCCAGTGCACGGGGCGGGTGACTGAGTCCGGCAGCCGGGTGCCCGCGCTTCCCCGGGCCGCGTTGACCTGCGGCTGGGTGAGGAAAAACGCGCCGGTCAGATCGGCGTCCGTGAGGTCGGCGTCGCGCAGGTCGGCGCCGATCAGATCCGCGCCGCGCAAGTCGGCGCCGGTGAGGTCGGCGGCGATGAGGCAGGCACCGCGCAGCAGCGCGCCGCGCAGGTCGGCGCCCTTGAGGCGGGCGCCGATCAGGTCCGCGCGCCGACGGTCCTTCTTGCGGCCGCGGATGCCGGCGCGGGCCAGTTCGCTGGTCCGCAGCAGGAGTGCGTTCACCTCCTGCCGGTGGGCGGCCACGTCCAGCGCGGCCAGTTCGTCGTGGGTACCGCGGGTGAGGTCCTCGGTCTTCTCCAGGGCCCGGCGCAGATCGGGGTGGACGGGTCGGGCCGCGGGCAGGGTCAGCGCCTCGGTCAGGTACCAGAGCAGCTCGTGCAGTTGCCGCACGACCGGGAACACGTCGACCATGCGGCGGGCGTGTTCCTTGCCGTCGGCGCGCCAGTCCCGGCCACCGAAGGTGACCTGCGAGACCTTCTGCCCGGCGCCGAAGCAGTCGTAGACGGTGCAGCCGGTGAAGCCCTTCTGCCGTAGCTTCGCGTGGATGCCGCACCGGTGGTCCGTCCGGAGGTTCCGGCAGGGCGTTCCGGCGGCCTTGTCGACCGCGAAGTCCGCGGAGGCGGCGAACGGCAGGGCGACGCAGCACAGTCCGAAGCAGCGCTCGCAGTCGCCGCGCAGGTCGGCCCGTTCGGCAAGGTGTTCTCGCATGACGCTCAGCATACGGGCCGGTAACTCACCGATGAGTTTCCGGCCCGAGGAGAGACGTCATGCGCCGCCACCAGCCTCCGTGCCCCACCGCCGACAGTCCCGACCACCACGGCGCCGTGATCGTCGCGGCCCTGGCCGTCGCCGCCTGGGCCACCCGTCGGAGCGCGACGGAACCGGCCTATATGAGAATGACAACCATCAAGGTTGTAGTCGCCGTCCCACCTCCGGGGAAGGGTGCCCAGACCCGCGGGGCTGGAGGACTGGCGCCCGTAAGTTCGCCCCTCTCCCCGCACACCTTCACCAACCTGCCCGCCGAGGTGCACGACGGACTTCCGGCCGAGTACCGGAAGATGATCGCGAGCATGACAGAGCAGCGGATCCCGCAGGTCGAGGACTACCGGCTGAGCCTCCGTCGACTGGGCTGACCCGGCGTCACACCTCGTACCGGGCGAGCGCGAGCAGCCGGTCCAGGACGCGGGAGCCACCGGTGCGCACGCCGTCGTGCTCGAACTCGTCGGTGACCCAGGTGCGCAGGCCGCGGATCGCGCGGGCGGTCGTGAGGGAGTGGGCCGTGTCGACGTACATGTCGCCGTGGTAGACGGCCGCGGCGACCGGGACCTCGTTGGCGGCGAGGCGTGCGGGGTCGTACAGGGGCGTCCAGTCGGTGCGGGCGGCGAGGAGCTCCGCCGTCTCACGCAGGGGGCGCAGCGCCGGGTCGCAGTCGAACATCCAGGGGTGCATGGACTCGCCGGTGAACAGCAGCGGTTCGTCGCCCGCGAGCGCCTTGGCGGCGTCGAACCGCGGGAACTCGGCGCGGACACGTTCGGCGGACCAGGCGGTGGGCCGGCCGTCCTGGGCATAGCAGGCCTCATGGACGAGCGCGTACAGCGGGTGCCTCGCGTACGACAGCAGGCCCTGCACCTGTTCCTGGAACGCGTCGGACAGCGCCAAGCCGCCCGGGGTGCGGACGAAGGCGTCCTCCAGGAGGTAGTGCAGGCGGTGACTGCCCTCGCCGGAGCCGAGGAGGATGCCCAGGGACTGGAAGGCCTGCGCGGTGAACCGGTAGCCGTTCGGCAGCACCACGTCGTGCGTGAGCAGGTGATCGGCGATCCGGCGGGCGCGGTCGACGTCCTGCGGGTAGCGCGCGTAGTGCGCCGTGACCTTGCGCTCGATGCGCGGGTAGGCGGCCCGGTAGACGTCGTCGGCGTGGGCGTCCAGGGAGGGCAGGCCGCCGGTGATCACGGCGGTGCTCAGGCCCTCGGGCGCGGTGGACAGGTAGGCGACGGTGCAGAAGCCGCCGAAGCTCTGGCCGAGGACGGTCCAGGGGGCGCCGCCGGTGACCTCGGCGCGGATCGCCTCGCAGTCCCGGACGATCGCGTCGGCGCGGAAGTGGGCGAGATAGCCGGCCTGTTCGGCAGGGCCGCCGCGCAGCGGGAGCGTCTGGCGGTTGGCGGGCGTGGAGTGGCCGGTGCCGCGCTGGTCGAGGAGCAGGACGCGGAACTCCTTCAGGGCGCGGCCGAGCCAGGCCTGCTTCCCGACGAAGCGGTTCGCTCCGAAGCCGGGGCCGCCCTGGAGGTACACCAGCCACGGCAGGTCCTGGTGCGTCTTGTCACCGGCGACGACCTCGCGGGCGTACAGCTCGATCGTCTCGCCCGCGGACTCCTCGTGGTCGAGGGGGACGGTGAACCGGCGGTCGGTGAGGACGACTCCGGGCTGGCGGTAGCTGAGGGTCAACGGGGCTCCAGGTACGGACGGTTTTCGGACCGTGTCCCAGTTCAGCACATGTGCCTGCGACAGTGGGCGGGAAGATCGGGAAAAGCTGCTGAACGGTGGTCAGCGGGCGGAGAGGCTGGAGCGGCGCACGACCAGTTCGGGTCGCAGTACGACCCGCCGGTGCTCGTGGGTGCGTGCCGCGCCCGTCGCGCCCTCCTCCTCCGTCTCCTCCAGGAGCAGTTCGGCAGCCATGACGCCCATGGTGACGGCGGGCTGCCGGACCGAGGTGAGCGGGACGGCCGCGGCGGCGGCGAACTCGATGTCGTCGTATCCGACGATCGCGAGGTCGTCGGGGACGCCGACGCCGGCCGCGTACATGGCCTGCAATACGCCGAGGGCGAGCAGGTCGTTGGCGCAGAACACGGCGGTCGGGCGGTCGGCGAGGCCGAGCAGGCGGGCGCCGGCGTCCCGGCCGGCGGCGACGTCGAGCCGCTCGGTGGGCAGCTCGCGCAGCGCGTCGGGGCCGAGCCCCGCCTCGGCGAGCGCGTTCAGGGCGCCGGTGCGGCGGTCGCGCACCTGGTTGAGGCCCGGCGGCCCGCTGACGTACGCGATGGAGCGGTGCCCGGCGTCGACCAGGTGACGTACGGCCAGGGCGCCGCCGGCCACGTCGTCGACGGAGACCGAGCACTCGGTGGTGCCCTCGGCGACCCGGTCGACCAGCACGAACGGGATGCCGTGCCGACGGAACGCCTCGATGTTGCGGCCGGTCGCGTCGGCCGGGGTGAGCAGCACGCCCCGCACCCGCTGCTCGGCGAAGAGCGACAGGTACTCGGCCTCCTCGCTGGGGCTCTGGGCGCTGTTGCAGACCATCACGCCGAGCCCGGCCTCACGGGCGGCCCGCTCGGCGCCGCGCGCCACGTCGACGAAGAAGGGGTTGCCCATGTCGAGGACGAGCAGCCCCATGATCCGGCTGCGGCCCGCGCGCAGCTGACGCGCGGACTCGCTGCGGACATAGCCGAGCCGGTCTATCGCGGACAGCACGCGCGCGCGGGTCTCGGTGGCGACGGTGTCCGGACGATTGATGACGTTCGAGACCGTGCCGACGGAGACTCCGGCGGCGCGGGCGACGTCCTTGATACCCACCGACTGGGCCATCGGGCAGGGACCTCCAAGGGGGCGAGGGGCGACCGGAAGGCCTTCACATTACCGTCAGGCCGCCCCTGTACAGCTTCGGTACGGCGGGGCTCAGGCGGGCAGGCGGAAGTCGATGACGTGCAGCGCCGAAGGAGTCGTACCGCTGGACCTCACCTGGTACATGAAGGACAGCACCCCGTCCTGCGCGACCCGGGTCTCGTCGACGACTACCTCGCCGAAGGCGCCCAGACCGCTGCCGTCGAACAGGATCTTCCAGTCGGTGTACCCGGAGGCCGCGGAGGCTCCGGCGATCCGGCCGAAGGGGAAGATCGCGTAGGCGTTGTTGTACTTGTCCAGGATCAGCTTGGTGCGCTGGCTGGAGTTCAGCGGGACCGGGATCTCGGTCTTCTGCCACGCGCCGGAGGCGTTCTTGCGAACGTGGAAGGCGCGGCCGTTCCTCGTGCGGTCGGCGACGTAGTTCGTGGTGCACTGGCCGAAGCGGCCCGGGACGTAACTGATGATCGCGTGCGGGCGGCCGGCGGAGTCGGTGAACTGGCTCTCCTGGTTCATCAGGGAGTGGTCCGGGTTCAGCGGGTCCACTACCAGCCCGGCGTCATTGACGGACACCCTGTTCGAGCCGCCCGTGACACCCACGACCCTGCCCGCGTCGTTGCGCCAGGTGCGGCCCCGGTCGTCGGAGTAGACGTAGCCGGTGTCGTGGTTGGTGAGGCCGCCGCGGGAGCACATCACGGCGCCGTTCTGCTCCCGCCAGGTGAAGAAGGAGTGCAGCCGGCCGCCCCGGTCGTAGTCGATGCCGTGCAGGTACATGTTGCGGGCCGTGGAGGAGCCGTGCTCGCTGGTGTACGTGCCCGTGGAGGACGTCCACTCCCCCAGCGCCGTCCACTTCGAACCGTCGTACTCCGCCAGCGCGTTGCGGCCGTTGCCGGAGACGGCGACTCGGTAGCTGAGCTGGAGCCGGCCCTCGGGCGTCGCGATGAACTGCGGGTAGGTGAACTGCGAGGTGAGGGCGAGGCCGTCCAGCGTCGGCTGGGGGGCACCGAAGCGGCTCGCGGTCCAGCTCAGCCCGGCGGGGTTGTCCATGAGCCCGGCGACCGACTTGACGTAGGTGAAGCCGTCGCTGTGGGAGTCCATGTTGAGGTGCAGGCGGCCGTCGACTCGGGAGACGCCCATGGAGATGACGTTGTGGGAGTCGTTGTAGCGCAGCTTGTGCCCGACCTTGACGGTCTGCCAGGTGCTCGCGCCGAGCGCGCGGCGGCCGACGACGGCGTTGCGGTCTGCGGTGTACCAGACGGCGTACTGGTAGCCCTTGTAGGTCAGCAGGCCGTTCTTCTGGAAGGAGTTGTTGTTGACCAGGCCGTCGTACGACACGAAGAAGATGGCCTGGTTGTCGAGCCTGGTGCTGCCGATGCGGGTGACCGACGGGCCGGGGTCGGCGGCCCGGGCTATGCCGGATCCCAGGGTGGGGCCGACCACGGCGCTGAGGGCGGCTCCGGCCAGCAACGTACGTCTCTTCATCTCGGGAGACTCCTTTGTCGGGCGAGATCTAACACGTGTTTCCGAAGGATCGGATCAGGTTCCGCTGGGTCGGTCAGGTGAGGTGGAAGACCTCGGTGAGCGGTTTCATGGCCTCGTCGGGCCGGGCGCCGTCCAGCGACTCGAAGAACGGCGCCATCTCCTTCTGCCAGCGGGCGTTGACCTCGGTGGCTTCCATGCCGGCCTTGGCGGCCTCGAAGTCCTCGGTCTCCAGGTAGCCGACGAGCAGGCCGTCGTCGCGCAGGAAGAGCGAGTAGTTGTGCCAGCCGGTGGCCGAGAGCGCCTCGCGCATCTCGGGCCACACGGCGGCGTGCCGCTCGCGGTACTCGGCGATCCGGTCCTGGCGGACCTTGAGCAGGAAGCACACGCGCTGCATCAACAACCCCTTCGGTGATCAGGAGATCAGGCGGTCAGGCGGTCAGGCGGTCAGGCGGTCAGAAGTTGAACTGGTCGATGTTCTTGGCGTCGAACACGGTCGGCTTGCCGAGGTTGATCACGCCGTCCTTGCCGATCGTGTACTCGCCCATGGAGCCGGCCTTGAAGGTCTCGCCCTCCTTGCCGGTGATCTGCCCGGAGGCCAGGGCGATGGCGGTACGGGCGGCCAGCTCGCCGAGCTTGGCCGGGTTCCACAGCTCGAACGCCTCGACGGTGCCGTTCTTGACGTACTTGCGCATGTCGTTGGGGGTGCCGAGGCCGGTCAGCTTGACCTTGCCCTTGTACTTGGAGCCGGACAGGTACTGGGCGGCGGCCTTGATGCCGACGGTGGTCGGGGAGATGATCCCCTTCAGGTTCGGGTACTCCTGGAGCAGGCCCTGGGTCTGCTGGAAGGACTGCTGGGCGTCGTCGTTGCCGTACGCGGTCTTCACCAGCTTCATGTTCTTGTACTCGGGCTTCTTGAGTTCGTCCTTCATGAACTCGATCCAGGTGTTCTGGTTCGTCGCCGTCTGGGCGGCGGACAGGATCGCGATCTCGCCCTTGTAGCCGATCTGCTTGGCGAGCAACTGCACCTCGGTGCGGCCCAGGTCCTCGGCGGACGCCTGCGAGACGAAGGCGTTGCGGCAGTCGGGGGTGGTGTCGGAGTCGTACGTGACAACCTTGATGCCGTTCTTCATGGCCTGTTTCAGCGCGGTGCACAGGGCGCCGGGGTCCTGTGCGGAGACGGCCATCGCGTCGACCTGCTGCTGGGTGAGCGTGTTGACGTAGGAGACCTGGCCGGAGGTGTCGGTGGCGCTGGAGGGGCCGACCTCCTTGTAGCTGGAGCCGAGCTCCTTGACGGCCTTCTCGCCGCCCTTGTCTGCGGTGGTGAAGTACGGGTTGTTGACCTGCTTCGGCAGGAAGCCGACGGTCAGGCCCTTCTTCAGTTCGGCGTTGGGGTCGGCCTTGCCTGCCGAGGCCGCCGAGCCGCCCTCACTCTTGACGTCCTCCTTGGTGGTGCCGCCGCACGCGGTGGCGGCCAGGGCGAGGGAGGTGACGGCGGCGAGGGCCGCGCAGGTACGGCGGAGGGATGACTTGCGCATGGTGGGTTCCTTATTGACGAGGGTGAGCGGTAGCGCCCCTTCAGGGGCTGCGGAACTGCGCGACCAGCCACAGACGGCCCGCAGCTTTACGACGGCCTATCCAGCGGAGCGTGCCGCCCTCGCGACGATGATCTGCCGTGCGACCCGGGGGCCGAGCACGGAGACGACGAGCAGAACGCCGGTGACGACGATCTGCGACTGGGCGGAGACGTTGACGAGGCTCATCACGTTCTGCAGCGCGCCGAGGAGAAACACCCCGGCGATGGCGCCGCCCAACGTGCCCTTGCCGCCGTCGAAGGAGATGCCGCCGAGCAACACGGCCGCGACGACGGAGAGTTCCAGCCCCATGGCGTTGTCGTAGCGGGCGCTGGCGTAGTGCAGGGCCCAGAAGATGCCGGTGAGGGAGGCCATCAGGCCGGTCACCGTGAACAGGATCAGCTTCTGCCGCTTGACCCGGATGCCGGCGAACCGTGCGGCCTCCTCGCTGGCGCCGGTCGCGAACACGGACCGCCCGAAGGGGGTGGCGTGCAGGGTGATCACGGCGATGGCGAGCAGCGCCAGGAACGGCAGGAAGGCGTACGGGATGAACGTGTCGCCGATGCGTCCGGCCGCGAAGTCCAGGTACTGGCTGGGGAAGTCGGTCACCGCGTCGGAGCCGAGCACGATCTGTGCGATGCCCCGGTAGGCAGCGAGGGTGCCGATGGTGACGGCGAGGGACGGCAACCCGAGCCGGGTGACCAGCAGGCCGTTGACCAGGCCGCAGGCCACGCCGAGCAGCAGGCAGATCGGGATGATCGTCTCGATGGCCATGCCCTGGTTCCACAGGGCGCCCATCACGGCGCCGGACAGTCCGGCCGTGGAGGCGACCGACAGGTCGATCTCGCCGGAGACCACGAGCAGGGTCATGGGCAGCGCGATCAGGGCGATCGGCAGGGTGTTGCCGATGAGGAAGGACAGGTTCAGGGCGTTGCCGAAGCCGTCCACGAAGCCGAAGGACAGCAGCAGCACGACGATCAGAAGCGCGCCGACGACCGTGTCCCAGCGAATCGCGCGGTTCACCAAAGATCCGGAGTCAGGCATTGCGCGCGTTCCTCTTCTTCAGGGCGGAGGCCACGCGGAGCGCGACGATCCGGTCGACCGCGATGGCGAGGATGAGCAGGATGCCGTTGATGGCGAGCACCCACACGGAGCTGACGCCGAGGGCGGGCAGCACACTGTTGATGGAGGTCAGCAGCAGGGCGCCGAGCGCGGCGCCGTAGACGCTGCCGGAGCCGCCGGTGAAGACGACGCCGCCGACCACGACCGCACTGACGACGGTCAGCTCGTAGCCGTTGCCGGTGCCGGAGTCGACGTTGCCGAACCGGGCCAGGTACATCGCGCCGGCGAGTCCGGCGAGCGCGCCGCAGAAGGTGTACGCGACCAGGATCCGCTTGCGCACCGGGATACCGGCGAGGCGGGCGGCCTCCGGGTTGGAGCCGAGCGCGTACAGCTCGCGTCCGCTGCCGAAGTGCTTCAGGTAGTACGCGGTGGCCACCAGCACGGCCAGGGCGATCAGCGCCAGCCACGGCACCGCGGAGATGCCGCCGGAGCCGAAGTCGACGAAGCCTCCGGGCAGGTCTGCCGCGGTGATCTGGCGCGAGCCCACCCAGATGGAGTCGATGCCGCGGATGATGTAGAGCGTGCCGAGGGTGACGACGAGCGCGGGCACCTGGCCGAGGCTCACGAGCAGGCCGTTGAGCAGGCCGAAGGCGACGCCCATCAGGACCGCCAGGAACACGGCCACGACGGAGTTCCCGCCGCCCTGGAGGTACGTGCCGGCGGCGAAGGCGCTGATGCCGAGCGTCGAGCCGACCGACAGGTCGACGTTGCGGGTGATGACGACCAGGGACTGGCCGGTCGCGACCAGCACCAGGATGGTTGCGTTCAGCAGCAGGTCCTTGATGCCCTGCTGGGAGAGGAACTCGCTGTTGCCCGCCTGGGTGACGGCGATCATCGCCAGGAAAACGATCAGGATGGCCAGCTCGCGCATCTTGAACACGCGGTCGACCAGCCGGGTGCCGCTGGACTTGGGCACGTCGGCGACGGGAGCTCGGTCGGGAGCGGTCACGGTCATGCGGCGGCCCTCCGCGGGACGGTCCGGCACGGGGCGGCCTTCCACGGGGCAGTCCTGCACGGGGTGGTCGGGCTCATGCGGCGGCCCTCCCGGTGGCTGCGGCCATCACGGTTTCCTCGGTGGCTTCGGAGCGCGCGATCTCGGCGGTCAGGCGGCCCTCGTGCATCACGAGCACGCGGTCGGCCATGCCGAGGATCTCGGGCAGGTCGGAGGAGATCATCAGGACGGCGACGCCGTCGGCGGCCAGCTGGGACAGCAGCCGGTGCACCTCGGCCTTGGTGCCGACGTCGATGCCGCGGGTGGGCTCGTCGACGATCAGCACCTTCGGCCTGGTGGCGAGCCATTTCGCGAGGACGACCTTCTGCTGGTTGCCGCCGGAGAGCGTGTTGACGGTGTCGGCGATCCGGGCGTACTTGACCTGAAGCTTGACGGCCCAGTCGAGGGAGCGGCTGCGCTCGGCGCCGCGGTCCATCAGCCCGGCCCTGACGGTCGTACGCAGTCCGGTGAGGCCGATGTTGCGCTCGATGGACATGTCCATCACCAGGCCCTGGGCGCGGCGGTCCTCGGGGACGAGGGCGAGCCCCGCGGCCATCGCGGTGGACGGTGCGCCGTTGGTGAGCCCCCGCCCGTCGAGTACGACCTCGCCCGCGTCCCAGCGGTCGACGCCGAAGACGGCCCGGGCGACCTCGGTGCGGCCGGCGCCGACGAGTCCGGCGAGGCCGACGATCTCGCCGCGCCGCACGTCGAAGGAGACGTCGGTGAAGACGCCCTCGCGGGTCAGGCGGCGCACGCTCAGGGCGATCTCGCCGGGCTTGACGTCCTGCTTGGGGTAGAGCTCCTCCAGGTCGCGGCCGACCATACGGCGGACGAGGTCGTCCTCGGTCATGCCGTCGAGCGGTTCGCTGGCGATCCAGGCGCCGTCGCGCAGGGTGGTCACCCGCTGGCAGATCTCGAAGATCTCCTCCAGGCGGTGGGAGATGAACAGCACGGCGGCGCCCTGTTCGCGCAGGGTGCGCACGACGCCGAAGAGGCGGGCCACCTCGCTGCCGGTGAGGGCGGCGGTCGGCTCGTCCATGATCAGAACGCGGGCGTCGAAGGAGAGGGCCTTGGCGATCTCGACGATCTGCTGGTCGGCGATGGACAGGCCGCGCGCGGGGCGGTCGGGGTCCAGCTCGACGCCGAGCCGCGCCATCAGGGCGAGGGTCGAGGCGTGCGTGGCCTTGTGGTCGATGCGGCCGAGGGCGCGCCGGGGCTGGCGGCCCATGAAGATGTTCTCGGCGATCGACAGGTCGGGAAAGAGCGTGGGCTCCTGGTAGATCACCGCGATGCCGGCGTCGCGGGCGTCTCCGGGGCCGTGGAAGGCCACCGGCGCACCGTCGAGCAGCACCTGGCCGGCATCCGGCCGGTGCACTCCGGCGAGCGTCTTGATGAGGGTCGACTTGCCGGCACCGTTCTCGCCGGCGAGGGCGTGCACCTCCCCGGGGAACAGCTCCAGGGAGACGTCCCGCAGGGCGCGGACCGCGCCGAAGGACTTGGAGATGTCCCTGAGGGCGAGAACCGGGGCCGGACCCGTGTCGGACGGGTGGGTCATGGGGGCTCCTCGACGACGCCGGCGGGACGGCCCTCTCGGCGTCGTGAAAGGTTTCAACTCGGTTGCCGGGACGTTAGGCGTGCCGCGCATGTCACGTCAATGGGTCCCGGTCGAAAAAATTTCAGGCGGCGAAGGTCACGGCCGAGTCACAGAAAACGGAGGTGGTCAGGGGGCTTGACACCCCTCGCGGGGGCTCATAGCTTCCCCTTCTGAATCGTTTCACTATATTGTCGATACAACCCGACGTCACAGGAGCCCCGAAGTGACCGAGCTCGCCGCGGTGAAGGCCGCGCTCAAGACCCAGGCCGTCGAGACGCCGTCGTGGGCGTACGGGAATTCGGGCACCCGCTTCAAGGTGTTCGCCCAGGGGGGTGTGCCCCGCGATCCGTACGAGAAGCTGGACGACGCGGCGAAGGTGCACGAGTTCACCGGAGTGGCGCCGACGGTCGCCCTGCACATCCCGTGGGACAAGGTCGAGGACTACGCGTCGCTGGCGAAGTACGCGAAGGAGCGCGGGCTGAAGCTGGGCGCGATCAACTCCAACACGTTCCAGGACGACGACTACAAGCTGGGGAGTATCTGTCATCCGGACGCGGCGGTGCGGCGCAAGGCGCTCGATCACCTGCTGGAGTGCGTCGACATCATGGACGCCACCGGGTCGAAGGATCTGAAGCTGTGGTTCGCCGACGGGACGAACTATCCCGGCCAGGACGACATCCGGGCGCGCCAGGACCGGCTCGGGGAGGGGCTGGCCGAGGTGTACGAGCGGCTCGGTGACGGGCAGCGGATGCTGCTGGAGTACAAGTTCTTCGAGCCGGCGTTCTACTCGACGGATGTTCCGGACTGGGGTACGGCCTATGCGCACTGTCTGAAGCTGGGGCCGAAGGCGCAGGTCGTGGTGGACACGGGGCATCATGCGCCGGGGACCAACATCGAGTTCATCGTGGCGACGCTGCTGCGGGAGGGGAAGCTCGGGGGGTTCGACTTCAACTCGCGGTTCTTTGCGGACGATGACCTGATGGTGGGGGCCGCGGATCCGTTCCAGTTGTTCCGGATCATGTACGAGGTCGTGCGTGGGGGTGGGTTCTCGCCCGAGGTCGCGTTCATGCTCGACCAGTGTCACAACATCGAGGCGAAGATTCCGGCGATCATTCGGTCGGTGATGAATGTGCAGGAGGCGACGGCGAAGACGCTGCTCGTTGACCGGGAGGCGTTGGGTGCGGCGCAGGCTGCGGGTGACGTTCTTGAGGCCAATGCCGTGTTGATGGATGCGTACAACACGGATGTGCGGCCGTTGCTGCGCGAGGTGCGGGCGGAGATGGGGCTCGACGCGGACCCCATGGCCGCGTACCGCCGGTGCGGGTGGGCCGAGAAGATCGTCGCCGAGCGGGTTGGTGGGCAGCAGGCCGGGTGGGGGGCGTAAGCGTCTGCCGGGTGCTGTCGTCTACGGGCTGCGGGCCGTGTGTGGCTGATCGCGCAGTTTCCCACGCCCCTTTGGGGCGCATCCCCTGTACGTACGTTTTCGAAGGACTGATCTGACATGGCAACCCATCCCGAAGCTGCCGCCCTGCTTGCTCGGTCGCACCGGCTGGGCTCCGATCCGCGGAACACCAACTACGCCGGCGGCAACGCGTCCGCGAAGGGCTCCGAGACTGATCCCGTCACCGGGGGTGATGTGGAGCTGATGTGGGTGAAGGGGTCCGGTGGGGATCTCGGCACCCTGACCGAGGCGGGGCTGGCCGTGTTGCGGCTGGACCGGCTGCGGGCGCTCAAGGGGGTGTACCCCGGTGTCGAGCGTGAGGACGAGATGGTGGCCGCGTTCGACTACTGCCTGCACGGCAAGGGCGGGGCGGCTCCATCCATCGACACGGCGATGCACGGGCTGGTCGACTCGGCGCACGTCGATCATCTGCACCCGGACTCCGGGATCGCGCTGGCCTGTGCCGCTGACGGGGAGAAGCTGACCGCCGAGTGCTTCGGGGACTCGGCGGTGTGGGTGCCGTGGCGGCGGCCGGGGTTTCAGCTGGGGCTGGACATCGCGGCCGTGCAGGAGGCCAATCCGCAGGCCATCGGGTGCATCCTCGGTGGGCACGGGATCACGGCGTGGGGGGACACGTCGGAGGAGTGTGAGCGGAACTCGCTGCACATTATCCGGACCGCGGAGAAGTTCCTGGCCGAGCGGGGGAAGGCCGAGCCCTTCGGGCCGGTGATCGAGGGGTACGAGGCGCTGCCCGAGGGTGAGCGGCGGGAGCGGGCGGCGGCGCTGGCGCCGTATGTGCGGGCGATCGCCTCGCAGGACAAGCCACAGGTGGGGCACTTCAACGACGCGGACGTGGTGCTGGACTTCGTCTCCCGGGCCGAACATCCGCGGCTCGCCGCGCTGGGAACCTCGTGCCCGGATCACTTCCTGCGGACCAAGGTGCGGCCGCTGGTACTGGATCTGCCGCCGACCGCTCCGCTGGACGAGGCGGTGGCGCGGCTGAAGGAGCTGCACGCCGCCTACCGTGAGGAGTACGCCGCCTACTACGAGCGTCATGCGCTGCCCGACTCGCCCGCGATGCGCGGGGCAGACCCTGCGATCGTGCTCATCCCGGGTGTGGGCATGTTCTCCTTCGGCAAGGACAAGCAGACCGCGCGGGTGGCGGGCGAGTTCTACGTCAACGCCATCAACGTGATGCGGGGCGCCGAGGCGGTGTCGACGTATGCGCCGATCGAGGAGTCGGAGAAGTTCCGCATCGAGTACTGGGCGCTGGAGGAGGCCAAGCTTCAGCGGATGCCGAAGCCGAAGCCGCTGGCGACACGGATCGCGCTGGTCACGGGTGCGGGCAGCGGGATCGGGAAGGCGATCGCTCATCGGCTGGTGGCCGAGGGGGCGTGTGTCGTCGTCGCGGACCTGAACGGGGAGAACGCCGCTCAGGTCGCCGAGGAACTGGGCGGGCCGGACAAGGCCGTCGCCGTGACCGTGGACGTGACGGACGAGGAGCAGATCGTCGGGGCCTTCAAGGCGGCGGTGCTGGCCTTCAGTGGGGTGGATCTGGTGGTGAACAACGCCGGAATCTCCATCTCCAAGCCGCTGCTGGAGACGTCGGCCAAGGACTGGGACCTGCAGCACGACATCATGGCCCGTGGTTCCTTCCTCGTGTCGAGGGAGGCGGCCCGCGCGATGATCGCACAGGAGCTGGGCGGGGACATCGTCTACATCGCCAGCAAGAACGCCGTGTTCGCCGGGCCGAACAACATCGCCTACTCCGCCACCAAGGCCGATCAGGCGCACCAGGTGCGGCTGCTGGCCGCCGAGCTGGGCGAGCACGGTATCCGCGTCAACGGCGTCAACCCGGACGGGGTCGTGCGCGGCTCCGGGATCTTCGCGGGCGGCTGGGGTGCCAAGCGGGCGGCCGTGTACGGCGTGCCGGAGGAGAAGCTGGGCGAGTTCTACGCGCAGCGGACCCTGCTGAAGCGGGAGGTGCTGCCCGAGCACGTCGCGAACGCCGTCTTCGCGCTGACCGGCGGTGATCTCACGCACACCACCGGGTTGCACGTCCCGGTCGACGCCGGCGTCGCCGCGGCGTTCCTGCGGTGACGGCGGTGACCGCCATGTCGGGCAGGCCGGGTGGGTCCGGCAGGTCGGGCGTGAAGTCGTACGCCGCGGTCGACCTCGGCGCGTCCAGCGGGCGCGTCATGGTCGGCCGCGTCGACGCGGACACCCTGGAGCTGACCGAGGCCCACCGCTTCCCCAACCGGCCCGTGCGGACGCCCGAGGGGCTGCGCTGGGACATCCTCGCGCTGTACGCGGGCGTGCTGGACGGGCTCGGGGCGGCCGGTCAGGTGGGCTCCGTGGGCATCGACAGCTGGGCCGTGGACTACGGCCTGCTGGACGCCGACGGAGCGCTGCTCGGCAACCCGGTGCACTACCGCGACAGCCGTACCGACGGGATCGCGGAGAAGGTGTGGGCGACCGTGCCCACCGCGCAGCTGTACGCGGCGACCGGTCTGCAGTACGCGCCGTTCAACACCCTGTACCAGCTCACCGCGGCCCGTTCCACTGCTCAACTCGCTCAGGCGAAGCGGCTGTTGCTGATTCCCGATCTGCTGACGTACTGGCTGACGGGTGAGCAGGGCACCGAGCTGACCAACGCCTCGACCACGCAGCTGATCGATCCGCGCACGCGGGACTGGGCGCGCGGGGTGGCGGAGCGGCTCGGTATCGACCTAGGGCTGTTCGCGCCGCTGCGGCAGCCCGGTGACCCGGCCGGTGTGCTGCGGCCGGAGGTGCTGGAGGAGACCGGGCTGACCGGTCCGGTGCCGGTGACGGCGGTCGGGTCGCACGACACGGCGTCCGCGGTGGCCGCCGTACCCGCGGCGACGGGCGAGCGGTTCGCCTACATCTGCACCGGCACCTGGTCGCTGGCCGGCCTTGAGCTGGAGGCGCCGGTGCTGACCGAGGAGAGCCGGGCCGCCAACTTCACCAACGAGCTGGGGCTGGACGGCACGGTCCGCTATCTGCGCAACATCATGGGCCTGTGGCTGTTGCAGGAGTGCGTACGGGCCTGGGGTGAGCCGGAGCTGGGCGAGCTGCTGCGGGACGCGGGCAAGGTGCCGGCGCTGCGGTCGGTGGTGGACGCGGGTGGCGCCGCGTTCCTCGCGCCGGGCCGGATGCCGGAGCGGATCGCCGAGGCCTGCCGGGCCTCGGGTCAGCCGGTGCCCCAGTCGCCCGCCGAGGTCACGCGCTGCATCCTCGACTCGCTGGCCCTCGCCCACCGCAGGGCGGTCGAGGACGCGCAGCGGCTCGCGGGGCAGTCGGCCGACGTCGTGCACGTCGTCGGCGGCGGCACGCGCAACGCCCTGCTGTGCCAGCTGACCGCCGATGCCTGCGGGCTGCCGGTGGTGGCGGGCCCGACGGAGGCCGCCGCGCTGGGCAACGTGCTCGTGCAGGCGTGGGCCGACGGGCTGGTCGGCGACCTGGCGGGCATGCGGGAGCTGCTCGTGCGCACCCAGCCGCTGACCCGGTACGAGCCGCGCGGCGACACGGCACGGTGGCGGGCCGCGCAGGCCCGGCTCGCCGGGGTGTGACGGGGTCTCCCCCGGGGCCGCCCCCCGGACTACGCTGCACTCATCCGATGATCAACCCCAAGGAGCCGCGATGCGTGTCGCTCTGTTCCTGACCTGCGTCAACGACACGCTCTATCCGGACACCGGGCGCGCCGTGGTGAAACTGCTGACCAGGCTGGGCGTCGAGGTCGACTTCCCGATGGCCCAGACCTGCTGCGGGCAGGCGCACTACAACACCGGGTACCGGCACGAGGCCGAGCCGCTGGCCCAGCATTTCTCCGATGTCTTCCGGGACTACGAGGCGATCGTGACGCCGTCCGGGTCGTGCGGGGCGATGGTGCGGGAGCTGTATCCGCGGATGGGCGAGCGGGCCCGGGCCGAGGGCCGCGGGGACACCCTCGCGGCCACGCTGGCGCCGGTGGTGCCGAAGACGTACGAGCTGACGGAGTTCCTGGTGGACGTGCTGGGGGTGACGGACGTCGGGGCGTACTACCCGCACAAGGTGACGTACCACCCGACCTGCCACGGCCTGCGCGGCCTCGGTCTCGGCGAGCGGCCCCGGCGGCTGCTCCAGGCCGTGAAGGGTCTGGAGCTGGTCGAGCTGCCGGGCGCGGACGAGTGCTGCGGCTTCGGCGGCACCTTCGCGCTGAAGAACTCCGACGTCTCGGCGGCGATGGGTGCCGACAAGGTGCGAGGCGCCGAGTCGACGGGCGCCGAGGTGCTGTGCGCGGCCGACAACTCCTGTCTGATGCACATCGGCGGCACGATGACGCGGCTGCGGACCGGGATGCGGCCGGTGCACATCGCGGAGATCCTGGCGAGCACGGAGGAGGAGCCGGCGGCATGAGTGGAACGTATCTGGGCATGCCTGTGTTTCCCCCGCCCGCCCACCCGGCCTTCCCGAAGGCCGCGCACGAGGCCGTGCGGAATCCGACCCTGCGCGGCAATCTGCGGCACGCCACGCACACGATCCGCGCCAAGCGGGCCACGGCCGTCGCGGAGGTGTCCGACTGGGCGGCCCTGCGCGAGGCCGGCAAGCAGATCAAGGACCACACGCTCAGGCACCTCGACCGCTATCTCGTCCAGGTGGAGGAGGCGGTCACGGCGGCGGGCGGCACCGTCCACTGGGCGGCCGACGCCGACGAGGCCAACCGGATCGTCACCGAACTCGTCCAGCAGACCGGCGAGTCGGAGGTCGTCAAGGTCAAGTCGATGGCCACGCAGGAGATCGGCCTCAACGAGGCCCTGGAGGCGGAGGGCATCCGCGCCTACGAGACCGATCTCGCCGAGCTGATCGTGCAGTTGGGCAAGGACCGGCCCTCGCACATCCTGGTCCCGGCGATCCACCGCAACCGGGGCGAGATCCGGGACATCTTCACTCGCGAGATGAGCGAGTGGGGCCGCCCGGCGCCCGAGGGCCTGACCGACACGCCCGCCGAACTCGCCGAGGCCGCGCGGCTGCACCTGCGGGAGAAGTTCCTGCGCGCCAAGGTCGGCATCTCGGGCGCCAACTTCATGGTCGCCGAGACCGGCACGCTGGTCGTCGTGGAGTCCGAGGGCAACGGGCGGATGTGCCTGACCCTGCCGGAGACGCTGATCTCGGTCGTCGGCATCGAGAAGATCGTGCCCACGTGGCAGGACCTGGAGGTGTTCCTCCAGACGCTCCCCCGCTCCTCCACGGCCGAGCGCATGAACCCGTACACATCCATGTGGACCGGTACGACAGACTCCGAGACGGCTGACGGGCCGCAGACCTTCCACCTGGTCCTCCTCGACAACGGCCGCACCGACGTCCTCGCCGACGAGGTCGGCCGCCAGGCCCTGCGCTGCATCCGCTGCTCCGCGTGCCTGAACGTGTGCCCGGTGTACGAGCGGGCGGGCGGGCACGCGTACGGCTCGGTCTACCCGGGCCCGATCGGCGCGATCCTCAGCCCCCAACTCCGGGGCACGGCAAGTGAGATCGACGCATCCCTGCCGTACGCCTCGTCGCTGTGCGGGGCCTGCTACGACGTGTGCCCGGTCGCCATCGACATCCCCGAGGTGCTGGTGCACCTGCGGGAGCGGGTCGTGCAGGGCGGCCCGGTGATCAGCGGGGGCAACAAGGTGGTGCTGCAACCCGCGAAGGGGCACGCCGCCGAACGGGCGGCGATGCGCGCGGCCCGCTGGGCGTTCACCCGTCCGGGCGCCCTGCGCACCGGCCAGCGGCTGGCGTCCCGCACCCGCCGTTTCCATCCGCGCTCCCTGCCGGGCCCCGGCAAGGCGTGGAGCGGCACGCGCGATCTGCCGCAGCTGCCGAAGGAGCCGTTCCGCGACTGGTGGCAGCGCACCAACGGCGGCAAGGAGAGCACCAAGTGAGCAGCAGGGACCGGATCCTGGGCCGCGTACAGCGCGCACTGGCGGACGTACGCCAGGACGACATGCCGTACGAGCGGGCGGTTCCGCGCGACTATGTGCGCGAGCACGGCGACCGGGGTGTCGAGGAGACCGTGGAGCTGCTGGCCGAGAACCTGGCGGACTACCGGGCGATCGTGCACCGCAGCGATGCCGACGGGCTGGCCGGGGTGATCGCGGGGCTGCTGGAGAAGCGGGGCTCGGCGTCGGTGCTCGTCCCGCCGGGGCTGGACGAGGGCTGGCTGGCGGAGACCGGCGTGACGCGGATCCCGGACCGGAACGAGAGCACCCCGCACGAACTCGACCGGGTCGACAGCGTGGTCACGGGATGCGCGGTCGCCGTCGCCGAGACCGGCACGATCGTGCTGGACGGCTCCCCCGACCAGGGGCGCCGCCGTATCACGCTCGTCCCCGACCACCACATCTGCGTCGTACGGGTTCCCGAGCAGGTGGTGTCGTCCGTGCCGCAGGCCCTCGAACGACTCGACCCGGCCCGCCCGTTGACATGGATCTCGGGGCCGTCGGCGACCAGCGACATCGAGCTGGACCGGGTCGAGGGGGTGCACGGTCCGCGCACCCTGGAGGTGGTGCTGGTGTCCGCTCAGGCGAGCGCGGAAGTCACCTCGTAGCGGCCGGACGCCAGCCGGTAGGAGGCGATGCCGTCCTCGAAGCCCAGGTACTCCACGCCCTCGGAGCGGGACAGCGGCCGCCTGGTCTCCCGCACGCTGTCCGGGTCGGCCGTGGGCAGGCGCAGGGTCGCCGTGCTGTTGGCGGGCACCGCGGCACAGTAGGCCAGGTTCCCGTCCCCGGCCGTCCACTCGCTGACGATCTCTCCGTACGGCGACCGGTACGAGCCGGCCACCTGCGTGATCCTCCCCGTCGGGTCCAGGTGGGGCCTGAGGAAGAAGTGCCTGAAGCCCGGGTGCGCCGGGTCCTTGGCGATGCCGGCCATGCTCTCGTACATCCACTCCATGATCGCGCCGTAGGAGTAGTGGTTGAACGAGTTCATGTCGACGGGGCCGAAGCCGTCATGCTTCGAGTACGAGTTCCAGCGCTCCCAGATGGTGGTGGCGCCGTTGTCGACCGAGTACAGCCAGGACGGCATCGCGTTCTGGTGCAGCAGCTTGTACGCCAGGTCGACACGGCCCTCGTCGGTGAGGACGGGGGCGAGGACGTTCACGCCGAGGAAGCCGACGGAGAGCGTGTTCTCCGCGTACTTGACGCGGGTGCTGTCGGGGTGGGCCTTCTTGTAGGCCTCGTCGTTGCCGATGTTCCCGGCGAGCAGCTCGACGAGCTGGCGGCGCTGGGCCTGCGTGTCGTAGAGGCCGAGTTTGAGGACCCACAGCAGGGCGGTCTGGGTGTCGTCCTCGGTCTTGCGCGGGCTGTCGCCGGGCGTCGGCGGGGGGTCGCCCAGGCCGGAGCGGACCGTGATCCGCCCCGTGGTCGCGTCGGTGGCGAGGTACTTGGTGATGAACGCCCGCTTGATCCGGGAGAAGAGCTGCTCGTAGGTGCTGGCCTCGGTGCTGCGGCCGGTGGCGCGGGCCATGTCCGCCATGAGGCGGGCGCTGTGGCCGTAGGAGACGTCGCTGATGAGCTGGGTGCTGCTGTCCTGGAAGGCCAGCCAGTCGCCGAAGATCGCGCCCTGTCCGGCGTAGGTGTCGCCGGTGCGCTCCCGGATCCAGTCCATGTACGTCGTCATCGCGGCCCAGCTGCGGTCGATGACGGTGGTGTCGCCGGACATCTGCCACACCGTCCAGGGCACGATGACGCCGCAGTCCGCCCAGCCGCTCGCCGGTACCGGCTCGTTGTAGCGGGCGCCGGGGGCGATCCAGGTGAACTGGGCCCGGTCCTGACCGTAGGCGCGCTGGGAGTCGATCAGGCTGTCCTGGAAGTGGCTGAGGAAGGTGACGGCGTCGGTGTTGTAGAGGCCCGTGGTGGAGAACAGCTGGGTGTCGCCGGTCCAGCCGCAGCGTTCGTCGCGCTGCGGGCAGTCGGTGGGGACCCACAGGTAGTTGCCTCGCTGGCCCCAACGGACGTTGCTGATCAGCTGGTTGATGTCCTGGTCGTCGGTGCTGACGGTGCCGATGTCGGTGAGGGCGGAGGTGGCGACCCGGCCGGTGAGGCCGGTGAGGGTGACTTCGGCCGTGGTGGTGACGGAGGCGTAGCGGAAGCCGTAGAAGGTGAGCGAGTCCTGGTGGGTCTCGCCGCCGGGGGCGCCCTTGAGGGTGTACGTGCTGGTGGCCTTGGCGGTGCGCAGGTTGGCCCGGTAGACCGAGCCCTCGGGGCCGTCGGCGCCGGCGCTGTCGTCGTTGAGCATCTCGCCGAACCTGAAGGTGACTTGAGTGCCGGCGGCGCCGCGCAGTGTGTAGCGGGGCACGCCCACCAAGTTCTGTCCGAGGTCGAAGACGGCCGTCTCGCCGGGGCGCAGGGTCACCTCGGCTGTCGCGGCCTCGGCGGGGTCGGTGACCGTGCGGGCGGGGTCGGCGACGACGCGGCCCTTGCCGCCCGGGCTGCCGTCCTGGCCGGTGACGCCGGTGACGCCGGTGTGGACGGTGACGGAGCGCGGGCTGAGGTCCCAGTCGGGGACCAGCCGGGCGCTCTCGCCTGGGTAGGCGACCAGTTGGGCGTCGGGGAAGCGGGTGGCGAAGTCGTGCTCCTCGACGCCGGACCAGGCGGAGGCGTCGAAGCCGTTCGCCGTCCAGCCCGGCAGTTCCTTGCGGGCGTCGTAGCTCTGCCCGTCGTAGATGTCGTCGGCGCGGTAGGGGCCGGTGTCGGTGGCGCGCCAGTCGTCGCCGGGTGCGGTGACGATGGTCTGCGTGGCGCCGTCGGCGTAGCGGACCAGGAGTTTGGCCTTCAGGGCGAGCCGGTTGCCGTCCTTGGCGTGGTAGGCGCTGTTGTCGGAGATCCGGCCGTTGTACCAGCCGTTTCCGAGGACCGCCGCGAGGGTGACCTGGGGCCGGCCGGTCACGAGGTCGGTGACGTCGTAGGTCAGGTAGTTGACGGTGCGGTCGTAGTTCGTCCAGCCGGGGGTGAGCAGCTCTTCCGTGGTGCCGTCGCCGTGCGGCACCGGCACCCGGCGGCCGTTGACATACGCGTCGTACACGCCGAGCGCCGAGACGTACAGCCGGGCCTCGCGCACCGGACCGTGCTTCAGGGCCGCCTGACGGCGCAGTAGCGGTGCGCCGGGGCTGCCCGGCTTCTTGCCCGCCATGGTGATCCACTTCGCGCCGTCCCAGCCGGTGACGCCGTCGGTGCCGCGCAGGCCGGTCTCGAAGGGGGCGGGGGTCGCGGTGCGGGCGCGGCCGTGCTCGTCCCAGACCGTCACCGTCCAGTGGTAGCGGGTGGAGGCGGGCAGCCGGGGTCCGGCGTAGCGCACCGCGACCGAGTCGGGGGATGTCACGCGGCCGCTGTCCCACACGTCGGCCCGGCCGGGGGTCAGGCGGTCACGCGAGGTCGCCACGACGATCTGGTACGCCGTCTGGCGGCGGCCCCGGACAGGGCAGTCCGTGCGCCAGCCGAACCGCGGCCGGTCCGCGTCCACGCCGAGCGGGTCGGTGCGGTGTTCCACGGTCAGGCCCGTCACGGCCGCCCGGTCGGTCACCGGCGCGGCCGATACCGCCCCGCAGTCGTCCGCTCCGTCCTGCACGCCGTCGTCCCTTCGGCCGTCGCCGGTTGTATCGATTCAGTACCCCGATTGGCCGGTGAGGTGCAGGTAGTAGCAGCGGTGGCACGTGTCCACGCTTCCGGCCGGGACGGGTGCCGTTGGCGTCGAGCCCGCCTCCGGCCAGTTCTTCGTGTCATCCAGCAGGTCGGCAGCCGCACTGCGCTACGCCGTTCCCTGGGTGGTCGAGCCGCAGTTCCGGGGCTTCTGAGTGGAGACGTTCCCGGCGCATGCCTGGGTGGTCACCGTGGCACCCTCGGGGACGTTCACGACCATCTTCCTCGTGGTGCCCGATCCCCTGGAGTTCCAGATCGTGGCGCCGCCGCCCTCGTTCCCCTTCCTCCAGCTGAACTTCAGCGCGGCCGACTTCCCGTCCTTGCTCAGGTCCGAGACGGTGAAGGTGTCTCCGCCGTGGAGGAAGTTGCCCCGGGCCCCGCGGTCCTTGCTGATGCTGACCGGGGAGTTGCTGCCGGCGTAAGCGGCAGTGGACATCCCGAGCACGGCCGCACCCGCCGCCAAGGCGGTGACGGCTATACCCGCCCCGTTCCTCATCCTGATCACTACACGTTCCCCCTCGTGAGGTTGCGGTCATGGGCCTGCGTTCCTGCCGTTCATGACGGCACATGTCAGACTCGAGGCCCTCTTTCTCCCAAAGTTTCATCGCGATGTGCGGGGTTGATCCCGTTTCAGCTACCCCGCCAGGCTGGGTTGATTCACCAGAACTTCAGTCCGCACTCCACAGCCGGCGACACGATCGGGGTGTCGCTGAGTACACCCCCGCGATACGGGTTCTGCACCCCATGTGCCGTGGCCCGGGCAAGACCTACGGGACCGCCGACAGCGCCATGCCCGCGCTGGACGGAGTGACGCTGCACATGGGCCGTGGCACGTTCACCGCGGTGATGCGTCCGGCAAGTCCACGCTGTTGCAGTGCGCGGACGCGCCGACGCCGGACGCGGTCGCCGAGCGGCTGGCGCACCAGGGCGACGACGCGGCCGTGGGGGTGTGAGCGATGTTCGTACTGGCCATGCGGTCGATCCGGCAGCGACCGGGACGGTTCCTCGCGACGCTGCTGTCCGCGTTCCTGGGCGCGGCGGTCATCATGACGTTCAACTCGCTGCACGACACGGTTCTTCGCCGTCGCCTCGACGCTGACGGTCAACGTGCGCCAGCGGACAGCCGAGTTGGAGCTGCTGCGCTGCTCGGGGGCGACTCCGGCGCAGCTGAAACGGATGGTCGTCGGGGAGGCGGTGGTCGTGGCCCTCCGGCATCCGACGCGGCGCTGATGCGCCGGCCGCGTACGGGGCGTCCTGCTGTCGGTGGGCCTGGCGCTGCTGTCGGCGCGGCTGCTGGGGGGCGTGCTGGACCGGCTGGCGCTGGCCGGGGCACGCGGCGACGGCATACCGCGTGCGGGAGTTCGGGCAGCAGCGGCTGGCGGGGGCGACGCCCGGGCAGGTGCTCGGCGTGGTGGGCGCGGAGGGCGTGATCCTGACGGTCACCGGTCTCCTCTTCGGGACGCTGGCGGCGCTGGCGGGGATCGTGCCGTTCACGGTGGTGCGTACGGACACGGTGCTGCCGGGCCATTCACGGGCTACTGGCTCGCGGTCGGGGCCGTCGCGGCGGCGGTGACGATCGGGACGAGCCTGGCCACGGCCCGGCGGGTGCTGCGGACGCCGGCGGTCGGGGCGGTGGCCGTAACCGCGTGACAGAGGCGGTGAGCAAGCGCTTAGGCAGATGTCCGGGCGCCCTCAGGGTGTCCGGACACCTTGCGTTCCCGGGAGCAGAACCGGAGGGCCCCGTTGTTCACGTCCGTCGACGATGTCTTCGCACGCCTGGCCGAGACCGGCTATCTGGCGTCGCCCGCGGTCGCCACGAGGGCGTGGACGAGGCGCGGGCGCTGTACGAGTGGAACCACGCCAAGCAGCTGCTGCGGATCAGCGCGGGCCGCGACGAGACGTGGGACGAGACCCGCACGGACATCTTCAGCGAGGAGTTCCTGCTGGCCGCCATCCGCGGCGACGACCCGAAGGTGCTGCTGATCGACGAGATCGACAAGGCGGACATCGGGGTCGAGGGCCTGCTCCTGGAGGTGCTGCACGGGCGACTCCGCCGCCCCGGCCTACGCCGAGCTGATCGAGATGCACAAGTGCCCGGCAGCTCGGCGCGCTGGTGGGCCGCCTGCCGCCCGTGTGCCGGACGACGTCCTAGCCCTTCTTCGCGTACTCCCGGGCCGTCTGTCCCTGGAAGTCGTACATGACGCACTGTTCGTCGCCCACGACCCAGGCGTCGTGGCCGGGCGGGCACACGAAGACGTCGCCGGGTCCGACCTCGCTCTCGGCGCCGTCGTCCATCCGGATGCGCATGCGGCCCCGGGCGACGTAGGCGTTGTGGTGGACCTGGCAGCTGTCGGTGCCCGCGATCGGGGCCACGGACTCCGACCAGCGCCACCCTGGCTCGAACGTGGCCACGGCGAAGTCGAGGTCCGTCATGTGGACGGCTTCGAGGTGACCCCGGGGAAAATCGCGCCGCTCGTCGGGCTTGTCGAGCGTCTTGACCTCCAACATGACGCTCCTCCTTTCCGGCCGCTCCAGCGCGGCCGGGGCGGGGCTCCGTCTGCCCGAACGGCACGGCGGCAGCCCCTGCCCCACCACACCATCGTCCGCCGGTCGAGCCGGGCCCGCCATCGGAGGAGTTGCCCATTCACCCATACAACACCCTCCGTGACTCTGCCGGTCATCTCCCCTACTCTCGGAGCCCCCTACGGAGGTCGCTCGAACATGCCCCAGGACGCCAAGTCAGCGAAGAAGCTCCGCAGCAACCGCGCCGCCCTTGCGCACAAGGTCGGCTACGCGCTGCGTCATCCCGGCCGGGTCGTGCCGTACGTCCGCCGCGCCGCCCGGGATACCTGGCTGCGCCTCAAGCACACCGACCACGTCGGCTACTACCGCGCGGTGATGGCATCGGACGCCCGCCGCAGCCCGGAGGCCGCGGTCGGCAGTCAGACCCACGACCGGTGGCTGGCGCTGGGTCAGATGCAGTTCGACTATCTCGTCGAGCACGGGCTGCGGCCCGAACACCGGATGCTCGACATCGGCTGCGGCAATCTGCGCGGCGGCTGGCGCTTCATCGACTACCTCGACGCCGGTCACTACTACGGCATCGACATCTCCCCGGACATCCTGATCGCCGCGAAGAAGACGCTCACCGAGCGCGGGCTCCAGGCCAAGCTGCCCCATCTCACCATCACCGGCGACCTCACGCTGGACTTCCTGCCGGACGACCACTTCGACGTGGTGCACGCCCACAGCGTGTTCTCGCACTCTCCCCTCGAGGTGATCGACCAATGTCTCGGGCACGTCGGGCGCGTCCTGACCGAGCAGGGCTTCTTCGACTTCACCTTCGACCGCACCGAGGGTGAGGAACACCAGGTCCTGCGCGAGGACTTCTACTACCGCACCGAGACCCTGCTCGGTCTGGCCCGCGCGCACGGGCTGCACGCGCGGTTCATGGACGACTGGGAGAAGCGTCCGCACGGGCAGTCAAAGATCCGCGTCAGCCGTTCGCCGATCATCGTCTGAGAGCCGTCGGGATCCGTTGAGATCCCTGCCCCTCAGTTGAGGTGGGTGACCTGCCAGGGCGCGGGCGCCGCGCGCAGCCGGACGGGCAGGGTGCCGTCGTCCGGCATCCCGGCCCGCAGCCAGGCGCCGACCGCCCCGGCGTCGGCCTCGGTGACGAGCGGCCCGAGCCGTACAACGGGGCCGGTGGGCCTGCGATCCGTGGCACAGGGCTGCACGAGCGGCGTACAGGCCGTGCGGGTGCACACTGCCCCGTACGTGGTCGACGGGTGTCGCGGCCGCCTGGAGGACGCTGCTCGTCTCCTCGCTCGATCCGGTGAAGGCGGCGCGCAGCCGTCCGCCGCGGCGCGGTTCGCCGGCGTCGTCCGCCGCGGTGATACCGACTCCGCGGGCGGTCAGCAGACCGCCGGCCATCCGGGCGTCCGGTCAATAGTTGGCAATGGTTTTCACATGACTTCGGACAGACTGCGCTCTTGACATTCATTGCCATTTAGCGTGGTGCCGTTCACGTGCACTGTCCCTCGTGGAGGATCCATGCTCTCGTCCCCGTCCCGGCGTCTGGCGCTGCTCTCCGGCGCCTCCCTGGTCCTGCTGACAGGCTGCGGCAGTTCCTCGGACTCCGGCAGCGGCGGGAGCGCCTCGGCAGGCCCGGCCGCCGCGTCCAAGGTCGCGGTGGTCGCCTCGACGAACGTCTACGGCGACATCGTGAAGCAGATAGGCGCGGGCAGAGTCGACGTCACCTCGATCATCAGCGACCCCGACCAGGACCCGCACTCCTACGAGGCCAACACCCAGAACCAGCTCGCCCTGTCGAAGGCCAAGGTCGTCGTCGAGAACGGCGGCGGCTACGACGACTTCGTCGACCGCATGCTGGAGAGCGGCAACAACACCTCCGCCGATGTGATCAACGCGGTCAAGGTGTCCGGCAAGACCGCACCCAAGGGCGGCGAGCTCAACGAGCACGTCTGGTACGACTTCCCCACCGTCGGGAAGATCGCCGACAGGATCGCCGCCGCGCTGGCCAAGGCCGACCCGGCCGACGCCGCCGCCTTCCACAAGAACGCCGCCGCCTTCAGGACGAAGCTGCAGCCGCTGGAGGCCAAGGAGGCGCAGATCAAGAAGGACCACGGCGGCGAGGCCGTGGCCATCACCGAGCCCGTGCCGCTGTACATGATCGACGCGAGCGGACTGGTCAACAAGACGCCCCCGGCGTTCAGCGAGGCCATCGAGGAGGGCGACGACGTCTCCCCGCGGATTCTCCAGCAGACCCTGGCGCTGTTCAGCGGCAAGCAGGTCAAGGCCCTGGTCTACAACGAGCAGACCTCCGGACCGCAGACCGAAAAGTCCGAGCAGGCGGCCAAGGCGGCCGGGATTCCGGTCGTTCCCGTGACCGAGACCCTGCCGCAGGGCAAGGACTACCTGGGCTGGATGACCGCCAACGTCGACGCGCTCGCGAGCGCGCTGGCGCAGTGACGGCGATATCCCGGCAGGGCGGCACCGGCACGGGCACCAAGGCGTCCGCGGTCATCAGCCTGCGCGGCGCCGCCCTGTCGTACGGCGCACGCACGGTGTGGAGCGGCCTCGATCTGGATGTGCGGCCCGGGGAGTTCCTGGCCGTGCTCGGGCCGAACGGCGCGGGCAAGACCAGCTTCGTGCGGGCCCTGCTGGGCGGGCAGCCGCTGTCGGCCGGGACGCTGACCGTCCTCGGCGGGCCCGCCCGCGACGCCGGTCGCCGTATCGGCTACGTCCCGCAGCAGGCGGCCCTGTCCCCGCAGGCCATGCTGCGCGCCCGGGACCTGGTGCGGTTCGGGATCGACGGGCACCGCTTCGGGCCGCGCCCGCGCTCGGGCGCGGTCCGCCGCCGGGTCGACGAGATCCTCGACGCCGTCGGCGCATCGGCCTACGCCGATGTGCCGCTCGGCATGCTGTCCGGCGGCGAGCGGCAGCGGGTGCGGATCGGCCAGGCCCTGGCCACCGATCCGCGGATCCTGCTGTGCGACGAGCCGCTGCTCTCCCTCGACCTGCACCACCAGGGAGCCGTCACCGGCCTCATCGACGCCCGGCGCCGCTCCCATGACACGGCGGTCGTGTTCGTGACCCACGAGATCAACCCGGTGCTGGGCCTGGTGGACCGCGTGCTGTACCTGGCGCCCGGCGGCCACCGGGTCGGCCCCCCGGAGGAGGTCCTGACCTCCGAGTCGCTGTCCCGCCTGTACGGCACGCGGGTCGACGTCGTGCGCGTCCGCGGCCGGGTCGTGGTCGTCGGCGCCTCCGACGAACCGCCCGCGGCTCCCCACCATCCCGAGCAGGCACCCGAGATGGACGGAGTGCGCCCATGACGCTCGCCGACGGGATCTGGCAGCAGATCTTCAACTTCGACCACTACGGCGAACTCCTGGCCCTGGTCCGCAACTCGCTCATCGCCGGTGCCGCCCTCGGCCTCGTCGGCGGCCTGGCGGGGGTCTTCGTCCTCATGCGCGACCTGCCGTTCGCGGTGCACGGCATCAGCGAGCTGTCCTTCGCGGGCGCATCGGCGGCGCTGCTGCTGGACGCCAACATCGTGGCGGGCTCGATCGCCGGCTCACTCCTCGCGGCCGGCACGATCGGGGTGCTGGGGTCGCGGGCCCGGGACCGCAACTCGGTGATCGGCATCATCATGCCGTTCGGCCTGGGGCTCGGCGTGCTCTTCCTCGCCCTCTACAAGGGCCGGGCCGCCAACAAGTTCGGCCTGCTCACCGGGCAGATCGTCGCCGTCGACACCCCGCAGATGTCCTGGCTGCTGGGCACCTCGGCGCTGGTCCTGGTCGCGCTGGCGGTGATGTGGCGGCCGCTCACCTTCGCCAGCACCGATCCGGACGTGGCCGCGGCGCGCGGGGTGCCGGTGCGGGCGCTGTCCTTCGCCTTCATGGTCGTGCTCGGTCTCGCGGTCGCCCTGTCGGTGCAGGTGGTCGGCGCGCTGCTGGTGCTCACCCTCGTGGTCACCCCGGCCGCGGCCGCCGCCCGTGTCACGGCGTCGCCGGTGCTGCTGCCGGTGCTCAGTGTGCTGTTCGCGGTGGCCTCGATCGAGGGCGGCATCCTGCTCGCCCTGGGCAGCAGCATCCCGATCAGCCCCTACGTCACGACGATCTCGTTCGGCTTCTACGCCGTCTGCCGGCTGGCCGGCTCCTACCGCGTCCGGCGCTGGGGAGCGCGGCGCACGGCGGCGCGGGCGGTCTGACGGCGACGGGCCGGAGCCGGGGGACGCCTCAGTGGTGCCGGAGGTATGTCGTAAGGATGCCGCCCGGCCTTCCGGCGGTCCGTCAGGCCCGTACAATTTGGTTCCGAATGACCGGGTGGCGAGGACACGCCGCCCGGCTCTGCCGATCGACCGCAGGAGGGTCCGTGCCCGGCCACCGCTCCATCACCGAAGCCGAGAAGCTCGCCGCGGCCAAGCTGGGCGGCTTCCCGATCCGCCGGGACCAGATGGCGGCCGTGGCGAACATCTACCGGGCCGCCTCCGCGGTGCGCCAGCACCTGGAGAACTCCGTGCTGCGCGGCTCCGACCTGACCTGGACGGCGTTCGTCGTGCTGTGGGTCGTATGGGTGTGGGGCGAGTCGGAGACCCGGCACGTGGCGGAGGAGGCGGGCATCTCCAAGGGCACGCTGACCGGCGTGGCCCGCACTCTGGAGTCCCGGGGGCTGCTGCGGCGCACCGACCACCCGACCGACGGACGGCTGGTGCTGCTGCGTCTCACCGACGAGGGCGAGGAGTTCATGCGCCGGGTGTTCCCGGCGTTCAACGAGGAGGAGGCCTTCGTCACCGCCCGCCTGAGTGACGAGGAGTGCCGCAGCCTCGCGGAGGGGCTGCGCACTGTCGTCCTCCAGGTCGAGCAGCACGGCGAGGAGCGCCGCCAGGAACTCCTGAACGGCGAGGAGCCGGCACCCCGGCGCAGCGGGCGCCGGCCCAGGGCGTGACCGGCGCTGGGACAGTAGGTGGTCCCGGTCGGGGAGGTCCACACGAAAGCCTCCCGAGCAGTTCGTCGCCGACTTCTTCACGACCTTCACCAACGCCGTGGTCCATGGCTCGGAAGACGCCTCTGACCTGATGTCCAGGTACTACACCCGTGACGTCGTTCAAGTCGCCGACGGCGTACCACTCGACTGGGACCGCCCCGTCGCTCACCTCCGCCCGGTGCGCAAGAACCTGCGCGAGTTCCGGTTCGAGGTGCACGAGGCGTTCACGGACGGAGGCCGAATCGCGACCCGCTTCACGATTCACGCCCGGATGCGCAAGGGCGGACCGGTTTCCACCCGAGTCCACATGTTCGCGGAGTTCACCCCCGACGGCCTGTTGCGACGAGCTGAGCAGCTCACGCGAGCCGTCGCCCCCACCGAACCCGAGACGGGGGAGTGATCCGCATGCGCGTCCGACTCGTCCAGGGCCTCGCCCTGCTGTCCACCGGTGTCCTCGCCGGCGCATTAGGCTACGGAGCGGCCAACCTCGTCCCCACCTTCAACGCCGTACCGCTCGCCATGAGGCTGTCCTTCCACACCCAGTTAATGCAGATGAACGGCATCACCATGCAAGGCGCCACGGATACCGACGCCAATTGCATCGGATGCGAACAGGCGACACCCGACCTGGAGGTCACCCCCGGGAGAGTGATCGTGGGTGGGTGGGGACGGTCTCGTGCCGGGGCCTGCTCGACATCACACCTAGCCCGCCCGGGCGGCGGCGAGGTGGGCGTCCACGGCGACGACACCGTCGACGCCCTGGCAGAGGCCCACGACCACCGGGACGAGACGTGGTTCCGGGACGTGTCCCCGAAGGGTGACGACCCCGTCCCGGACCTCGACCGCGACGGTGCCCTCCTCCAGGCCGAGGATGCGTCCCAGGACGTCCTGCTCGACCTCGCCGCGGATCTCGACGTCGGAGCGGATGAAGGCGTCGAGCAGGTCGCTGCGGGTGACGATGCCGGTGAGGAGCCCGTCGTCGCCGATGACCGGCAGCTGTTTGACGTGCCGCCTGCGGAGTTCCCGCGCGGCCCGGGGGATCGTCCAGTCGGCGCGGGCGGTGAAGGCGGGGCTGCTCATGAGCGCGCCGGCGGTTCGGGCACGGGCCTTGCCCCAGGAGCGTTCGTCGTTCCCGTCCTGACCCTGCGGATCGGGCATGCCGGTCTCGTGCCGCAGCACGTCGGACGCGGACACGACGCCGATGGGAGCGCCGTCGTCGTCGACGACCGGGGCCGCGACGATGTCGTTCGCGTCCAGCAGGGCGGCGACCTCCTGGAGCGGTGTGTTGGGGCGGAATGTGACGACATCCTCGGTCATCACGTCACCGACAGTGCGGCGGTACAGCATGGCATCGGCCTCCTCCGCTTTGCGACGGGGCAGCCGCGGTCGGCCCGACCGGGCGGACCACGCGCGGTGCGCCGACCTCCGCGCCCCTGCCGGCTCGCCCACGCCGTCTTCCCTACCCATGACAGCACCGCGCCGCTCCGGCGACCAGTGACGTTCGGCCTGGCGGGGAGGCTGGCGGTCCCACGGCCAGGAGTGCGGCCGAGTGCGCGGTAGATGCTGGCGACGCTGGGCGCCTGGCCCTTGCGCTTGTCGATGGGGATGATCAGGTCGCCCCCCTGACCGCTCACGTGACGTTCAGAGGGACGTGAGCCCGACCGGCTGCCTGAGCTGGGACGGCTTGTCGAGGAGACCGCCAAGGAGATCGCGGCGCGGCGCTTGGGCGCGTGATTCGTTTGCGGGCGCGGGGAGACTGTGGCTGGGCGCGCCCACGCGGCGCGGCCGCGCAATGCCACAGCTCCCGCGCCCCTACAGGTCGGTCACCTGACCGGGATTGCCAAGTACTGGTATTCCAGGAACTCCTCGATGCCGACTCGGCCGCCCTCGCGGCCCAGGCCCGACTGTTTGATGCCGCCGAAGGGGGCTGCCGGGTTGGAGACCAGGCCCGTGTTGAGGCCGACCATGCCTACCTCCAGGCGTTCGCTGACACGGAGGGCGCGGTCCAGGCCCTCGGTGAAGAGGTAGCCGACGAGGCCCCAGGGGGTGTCGTTGGCGCGGTGCAGGACCTCGTCCTCGTCGTCGAAGGTGAGGATCGCCGCGACAGGGCCGAAGATCTCCGTGTCCATCAGGCGGCTGCCGGGGTCGACGTCGGTGAGGACGGTCGGCGGGTAGAAGCAGCCCGGTCCCTCGGGCGTACGGCCACCGACGAGCACCCGGGCGCCGCGCCCGACGGCATCGGCGACCAGTTCCTCGACCTTGGCGCGTCCGGCCGAGTCGATCAGCGGGCCGACGTCCACGCCGTCCCGGGTCCCGGGGCCTACGACGAGTGCGCCCATGCGTTCGGCGAGGCGGCGTCCGAACTCCTCCGCCACCGACCGGTGGACGAAGAAGCGGTTGGCGGCCGTGCACGCCTCCCCCATGTTGCGCATCTTGGCGACCATCGCGCCGTCCACCGCCACGTCCAGGTCGGCGTCCTCGAAGACGATGAACGGGGCGTTACCGCCCAGCTCCATCGAGGTGCGTACGACCGTGTCGGCGCACTGGGCCAGCAGCAGCCGCCCGACGGCCGTGGAGCCGGTGAAGGACAGCTTGCGGATCCGGCCGCCACGCAGGAGTGGCTCGCAGACCTCGCCCGCGCGGGAGGTGGTGACGACGTTCAGCACGCCGTCGGGCAGCCCGGCCTCTTTCAGGATCGCGGCGAGGGCCAGGCTGGAGAGGGGGGTCTGCGGGGCGGGCTTCAGGATCATCGTGCAGCCGACGGCGATCGCCGGGCCGATCTTGCGGGTGCCCATGGCCAGCGGGAAGTTCCACGGGGTGATCAGCAGGCAGGGGCCGACCGGGCGGCGGGAGAGCAGCATGCGGTTGCGGCCGTCCGGCAGCGTGCCGTATCCGCCGTCGATGCGTACGGCCTCCTCGGAGAACCAGCGGAAGAACTCGGCCGCGTACGTCACCTCTCCCCTGGCCTCGGCCAGTGGCTTGCCCATCTCGGACGTCATCAGGTGGGCCAGCTCGTCGGTGCGGGCCAGGATGATCTCGTGCGCGCGGCGCAGGATCTCGCTGCGCGCCCGAGGTGCCGTACGGGCCCACTCCTCCTGCGCCTGGACGGCCGCCTCCTCGGCGAGCCGGGCGTCCTTCGGGCCCGCGTCGGCGACCCGGCACAGGATCTCGCCGGTCGCGGGGTCGTCGACGGGCATGGTGGCGCCGTCCGCGGCGTCCACCCAGGCACCGCCGATGAACAACTGCGTGGGTGTGTCGGTCATGAGGTCTCTCCTGGTTGATCGGCGGCGGGGTCGAGGAGTTCCGCGAGGTGCAGGGCGCGGATGTCCCGGTCACCGGCGAGGTGGTCGATCTGGGTGGCGCAGCTGAAGCCGTCGGCCACGACGACGGCATCTCCAGCCTCGTCGAGGCGGGGTTCGAGGGCGAGTGCGGCGACGGCCATCGAGGTTTCGTAGTGCTGTGCCTCGAAGCCGAAGTTGCCGGCGAGGCCGCAGCAGCCCTCGGCCTCGTCGACCTTTTCCACGCCGAGGCGGCGCAGCAGGTCGCGCGGGCGGCGGGCGCCGAAGGTGGCGTACTCGTGGCAGTGGTTCTGCAACAGCACGGTCTGCGGCAGCCGCCTTGGGGTCCAGTCCGGTGCGGCGAGGTCGGTCAGCGCCCCGGTGAGGGTGTGGACGCGGGCCGCGACGCGGCGGGCGGCGTCGGTGCCGAGGAGTTCGGGTACGTCGCGTTTGAGCGCGGCGGCGCAGCTGGGTTCGGGCACGACGATGGGGCGATCGTCGCCGCTGTCGAGGCGGGCGACCGTGCGGGCCATGATGCGGCGCGCGACGGACAGCTGGCCGGTGCTGACCCAGGTCAGGCCGCAGCACAGCCCGTCCTGCGCCGTGCACGGGACTCCGGCGTCGGCGAGGACGCGGTTCGCGGCTCCCGCCACCTCGGGGCGGAACGCGCGGGTGAAGCTGTCGACGAAGAGCAAAGCCTTCGCCGGTTTGTCAGGCTTCGTCGCGCGCAGGACCTTGCGCAGGGCTCGCCGGGAGGCGAAGGCCGGGATCCTGCGCTTGATGGTCACGCCGCCGAGGCGGGCCAGCAGTCTGCCGAGCGGTCCGCGCAGCAGGGCGTTGAGCGGGCGGGCGGCGTAGCCGGCGAGGGCGGTGGTCAGGGGCAGCCAGCCCAGCGAGTAGTGGGACCGGGGCCGCAGCCTGCCCTTGTAGTGCTGGTGCAGGAACTCCGCCTTGTACGTGGCCATGTCGACGCCGACCGGGCAGTCGCTGGAGCACGCCTTGCACGACAGGCACAGATCGAGGGCGTCGCGGACCTCGGTCGAGCGCCAGCCGTCCCGGACCGTCTCGCCACGGAACATCTCCTGGAGCAGGCGGGCCCGGCCCCGGGTGGAGTCGTTCTCCTCGCCGGTGGCGCGGTAGCTGGGGCACATCACGCCGCCCGCGTCGCTGCGGCAGCGGCCGACGCCGACGCAGCGGCGGGCGGCGCCGGCGAGGCCGTCCGCGTCGTGTGGGAAGGTGAACGCCGTGTCGACGAGGGGCAGTTCGCGCAGCGCCAGGTCGGCGTCGAGCGGGGCCGGATCGACGATGACACCGGGATTGAGCAGCCCGTCCGGGTCGAAGATCTCCTTGAAGGCGGCGAAGGCGCGGATCATGCGGTGGCTGTACATGACCTGAAGCAGCTCACCGCGCGCCCGCCCGTCGCCGTGCTCGCCGGACAGGGTTCCGCCGTGCTCGACGACCAGGGCGGCCGCCTCGGTGAGGAAGCGGCGGGCGGCGGCCCGGCCGGGGTCCGTGGCGAGGTCGAAGTCGATGCGCACGTGGACGCAGCCCGCGCCGAAGTGGCCGTACAGCACGCCGGTCAGGCCGTGCGAGGACAGCAGCTCACGGAAGTCCCGCAGGTAGGCGGCCAGGTGCTCGGGGGCGACGGCCGCGTCCTCCCAGCCCGGCCAGGACTCCCCGCCGTCGACGAGCCGGGCGGCCAGCCCGGCCCCGTCCTCGCGGACCCGCCACAGCGAGCGCCGTTCCGCCGCGCTGCGGATGACCCGCCCGCCGGTCATGCGGCCCGCGGCCTTGAGAGCGTCGAGGAGCTCGGCCGCCCGGCGCGCCACATCCGCCGCGTCGTCGCCGTCGAGCTCGACGTACAGCCAGGCGCGCCCCTCGGGCAGTCCGGTCACGGAGTCCGGGCCGCGGCGGGCCCGCATGGTGGCGACGATCGCCTCGTCCATGCCCTCCACGGCCGTGGGCGACCAGCGCAGGATCTCGGGAACGTCCTCGGCGGCCTCGACGACGTCGTCGTAGCCGAGGGCCAGGAGCGCCGAGTGCGCCGCGGTGGCCGTCAGACGTACGGTCGCCGCCGTGACGACCGCGCAGGTGCCCTCGGTGCCGACCAGGGCGCGGGCCATGTCGAAGCCGTTCTCCGGCAGCAGGCGGTGCAGCTGGTAGCCGGAGACCTGGCGGGGGATGCGGCCCAGCTCGGTGCGGATCGGCGCCAGCTGGTCGTCGACCAGGCGGCGTGCGTCCTGTTCGAGGCGGGCGATGCGGTCGGCGTCGCGCGGGTCGTACGCGCGCAGTCCGGTGCGGTCGGCGACGGCACGTGCACCGTCGGCGGTGACGATCTCCAGGGCCTCGATGTGGCCGCTGGTGCGCCCGTGCCGCACGGAACGGTTGCCGCAGGCGTCGTTGCCGATCATCCCGCCGAGGGTGCAGCGGCTGTGCGAGGACGGGTCCGGCCCGAAGGTCAGCCCGTGCGCGGCGGCCGCGTGCTGGAGCGCGTCGAGGACCACGCCGGCCTCGACGCGCGCGGTGCCCGCCTGCGGATCGATGTGCAGGATCCGGTTCATGTGGCTGGAGAAGTCCAGGACCACGCCGGGTCCGACGGCGTTGCCCGCCATGCTGGTGCCGCCGCCGCGCGCGGTGACCGGGATGCCGGTCTCCCGGCAGGCCCGCAGCACCGCGACCACGTCGTCGGCGGTGCGCGGGAAGGCCACGGCACGCGGCGGCACACGGTAGTTGGAGGCGTCGTAGGCGTAGGGGCCGGTGGGGCCCGGGCCGGTCTCGACGCGCAGGGTGGGAGCGGTCGCGGCTAGCCGGGCGACGAGGGACGCCAGGGCGTCGGTCATCGATCCGTTGCTTCCGAGGTACCGGCTTCGACCGCAGCCGCCCACGCCTGGAGGCCTTCGTCCACCCCTGCCTCGTCGATCACCAGCGCCGGGATCATCCGCACGACCTGGTTCCAGGCCCCGCACAGCAGCAGGAGCAGGCCCTGGTCGACGGCGGCGCGCTGGACGCGGGCGGCGGTCTCGGGGTCGGGTGAGCCGTCCTCGGTGACGAACTCGCTGGCCAGCATCAGGCCGAGGCCGCGGACGTCGCCGATGCCGGGGGTGCGGTGCGCCACCGCCTCCAGGCCCTGGCGCAGCCGTGCGCCCATGGCGTCGGCGTTCTCGACGAGCTTCTCGTCGCGTACGACGTCGAGGGTGGCGCAGGCCGCGGCGCAGGCCACGGCGTTGGCGCCGTACGTGCCGCCCTGCGAGCCGGGCCACGCCTTCTGCATCAGTTCCTCGGAGGCGGCGATGCCGGACAGCGGGAAGCCGCTGGCCAGGCCCTTGGCCGTGACGAGGATGTCGGGCGTGACGCCGAAGTGGTCGTGGCCCCAGAAGCGGCCGGTGCGGCCGACGCCGGTCTGCACCTCGTCGAGGATCAGCAGGAAGCCGTGCCGGTCGGCCCGCTCCCGGAGGCCTTCGAGGAAGGCGCGGGTCGCGGGGACGTAGCCGCCTTCGCCGAGCACCGGCTCGACGATGATCGCCGCGGTGTCGGCGGGCGAGGAGATGGTCTGGAGCGTGTAGTCGAGCTCCTGGAGGGCGAAGCGGGTGGCGGTGTCCTCGTCCCAGCCGTAGCGGTACGCGGTCGGGAAGGGGGTGACGACCACGCCGCTCATCAGCGGGGAGAAGCCGGAACGGAAGCGGATGCCGGACGTGGTCATGGAGGCGGCGGCGACGGTGCGGCCGTGGAAGCCGCCGTGGCAGACGAGGACGTTGGGCCGGCCGGTGGCCTGCCGGGCCAGCCGCAGGGCGGCCTCCACGGCCTCGCTGCCGGAGTTGGTGAAGAACAGGCTGTCCAGGCCGGTCGGCAGCACCTCGCCGAGCTTGTCGACGAGCCGCCGCAGCGGCTGGTGCATGACGGTCGTGTACTGGCCGTGGACGAGCGTGCCGACCTGGTCCTGCGCCGCCGCCACGACCTTGGGGTGGCAGTGCCCGGTGCTGGTCACGCCGATGCCGGCGGTGAAGTCGAGATAGCGGCGCCCGTCCTCGCCGTAGAGGTGGACGCCCTCGCCCCGGACCGCCACGACGGGCGTGGCTTGGCGGAGGTGCGGCGACAGTGCGGTCATGTTCGTCTCCCGGCTCGGTCGTCGGTGTTCGGGGTGCTGCCGACTGTGTGCTGTCGTCGATGTGCCGCCGACGGTCTGAGGTCGTCGGTGATCCGTCGTCGGTGATCCGGTCGTCGGTGATCCGGTCGTCGGTGTTCCGGTCGTCGGTGTGCCCTCGTCTCCCGAGCATCCCGGCGGGGCCCGGACGGTGCCAATGCGTGAACTGTCCAGCCGGGACGCGGTGTCCGGACGTTGTGTCAACCGCACCGGCACCCGTGCCCGGCCCACGGCCCCTACGGCCGCCCCGGTGCGCCTCTTGCGCAGGTCAGTGGGGCTTGTCAGAGTGACGGGCATACAGGGAGGCACCGTGAGCGAGAACCATCCGACGGCTCCAGGGCCCGGCACCTCCGTGTCCGGCCGGACCGGGGACCCGGTCACCGGCGATCCCGTCGGTCGTCCGCTCACCGTCGCCGACGCGCTGGCGCTGCCTGTCCTGGCCGCCGGGCAGCCGCAGGTCGTCACCGGTGGGGACCGGCTGGACCGCCCCGTCCGCTGGGTCCACATCACCGAGCTGACCGACCCCGCCTCCTTCCTCAAGGGCGGCGAACTCGTTCTGACCACCGGTATGCCCCTGCCCGACGAGCCGGCCGGGGTACGCCGGTACGTCGACGAACTCGCCGGCGTCGGGGCGGCGGCCCTCGTCCTGGAACTCGTCCGCCGCTACCACCGCCCGCCCACCGCACTCGTGCACGCCTGCCAGGCCCGCGGCCTCCCCCTCGTCACGCTGGGCAAGGACGTCAACTTCCTGGAGGTCACCCAGGTCGTCCACGCGCTCATCCTCGGCAACCAGACGGACGCCATGCGGCGCACCCAACGCATCCACGAGGCGTTCACCGCCCTGACGCTGCGCGGCGCCGGACCCGAGGACGTGGTCCGCGCCGCCGCGGACATGAGCGGCCGCACGGTCGTCCTGGAGAACCTCGTCCACCAGGCGCTGATCTGCGAACCGTCCGCCAGCACGGCAGAGGCGGCGCTCACCCGGTGGGAGCAGCGCTCCCGGGCGACGCCGCCCGCCGACCGAGTGGGCGTGTCCGGGCCCGAGGGCTGGCTCGTGGCACCCGTGGAGTACCAGGGCGAACGGTGGGGCCGGGTGGCCATGCTCCCCACACCGCACGGGCCGGCCGACCAGCCGGGTGGTCCGATCACGCCACCCACACCGGCCACACCACCCGCTCCGACCCCATCGCCCGGCCCAACCACACCGCCCGCTTCGACCACCCCCCTCGGGCCGACCGCACCGCCCGGTCCAGCCAAATCCTCCGCCCCGCCACCACCCTGCCCGGCCACACCGCCGGCCCCGGCCACTCCCTCGGCCTTCGGCCCGGAGGACGTGACGGTCCTGGAGAGAACCGCGATGGCCCTGACCATCGCCCGTCTCATCCACCCCACGCCCTGGGAGCGCACCGCGCACCGCGCCGCCCTGCGCGATCTCGCCGAACAGCGTCACCGCTCACCCGCGGAGGCCCGCGCCCGCATCGCCGCGCTGGGTCTGCCCACCGAGAACACCTACTTCGTCGCCGTACTCGCGGACGTACCCACGCGGGACGACACCGCGCAGACCGAGACCGGTCTGTCCGAGGACCTGCGGGCGACGGGAACACCGGCGCTCCTTGGCCACCTCACCCCCACCCGCCTCGGCATCCTGCTGGCCCTGCGCCCCGACCGGCCCTGGCGCCCCACGGTCGAACGCCTCGCCCGTACCGCCCTGGAGCTGACCCCGGGCGCGACGGTGAGCGTGGGCTCCGAGGCCGCGGACCTCGCCCACGTGGCCCGTTCGTTCCGGGAAGCGGCCCGCGTCGCCGAGGCAACCCTGCCCGGCCAGCCCCTTCCCCCGGACCGCTCGTTCCACGAACGGTGCGACATCGGCCTGCGCCGCCTGCTGTTCGCGCTCCGCGACGACACCCGCGTCCAGGACTACGCCGAGCGCCGGCTCGGCCGCCTCGTCGACCACGACACACGGCACGGCACCGACCTGCTGGCCACCCTGCGCCACTATCTCGACGCGGCCGGCAACAAGACCGCGGCCGCCCGCGCCGGAGGCCTGTCCCGCGAGACGGTCTACCAGCGCCTGCGCACCATCGAGCGGATCCTGGACTGCGACCTCGAATCCGGCGAACAGCGCACCGAACTCCACGTGGCCCTCACCGCACTCGAGGTCCTACGGGTCCGCTGACCCGGCCCCCACCCGTTCTCCCGCCTCCACTCCCCCGCTCCTCTTACGTTCGCGATCTCCCACCCTCCGGCTCCCCGGCTGCCCAACGATCTTTTATTGAGCGTTTGTGCGCAGATGCGTTGACCCCTGTTTGGAACTGCTCTTAACCTCAGGTCCCACTGAGCCGCCAGTTCATCCGCGCACGCTCCGCGAAATCGCCGGCGCTCGCCCCCTTTGCGTGCGAACGCAACTGAACAGAAAGGGACGTCGTGCCACGAAAGAAGCAACTCGGGACCGCGGCCGCGGGTGTCCTCGCCTGCGCCACCGCGTTCAGCGGCCTCACTGCCGCCCCCGCCTCCGCCGACGCGGCGGGCGTGTCGGCCGTCAGCGATTTCCGCGGGGTCAACTGGGCCGACCCGCGCGACAACTTTGCCCATGACGCGGTAGTGCCCTCGGGCCTGTCCACCTCCGACAGCTACGCCACCACCTACGCCAAGTCCAAGGCGATCATCGGCGGGTTCGCCAAGCTGGGCGCCAACACCGTCCGGCTGCCCATCAACCCCTCCTCCGTGAACGGCCCGTTCTGGAAGTCGTACAAGGGAGCGATCGACGCCGCCACCGACCAGGGCTTCAAGGTCATCCTGGGCTACTGGGAGGCCGACAACGCCAAGGACGGCAAGATCGACGACCAGGCCGCCTGGAACCAGATGTGGGCGCGGGTGACCTCCTCCTACGTGCGCAACTCCAAGGTGTACTTCGAGCCGATGAACGAGCCGTTCGGCTACACCTCCCAGGAGTGGCGCGACATCGCCGCGAAGTGGGTGACCACCCACAGCAACGTGCCCCGCGACCGGATCCTCATCGGCGGCATCAAGTACAGCGAGGACGTCAAGCCCGTGTGCGCCGACAGCCGGCTCGACGGCACCCGGCTGGCCCTGCACAACTACGGCTTCTGGCACACCGACTGGACCAGCGTCGACCAGTGGAAGCAGGACTTCAAGCAGCGCATCGGCGACTGCGCCTCGCGCACCGTCCTGGACGAGTTCGGCGCCACCATGACCTCCGGTCTGAACTACAACGGCCCGGTCAACGGCTCCAACGAGATCGCCTACATCCAGGCGGCCACCGACACCATCCGCGAAATGGGCCTGGGCTCCGTCTACTGGCCCGGCCTGCGCAACGGCGACACCTACTCCCTCACCACCCTCCAGGGCACGGGCACCAGCCTCAGCCTGAAGGTGAACAACCAGAGCGGCCTGGACCGCCTGCACTGGGCCTGGTTCTAGCACCGACGCGTCATCGAACCACCACCGCAACCCCCTGCCCCCACAGCGGCAGGGGGTTGCGGTCATTCCCGTGCGGTGCGGGGCAGCCAGCCGTTCAGGCGGCGGTCGGCCCACTGGATGAGTCCGACGGCGCCGAGAGCAACGAGGACGACGGCGAGGAGTACGGCGAGGACAGCCACGGCGGCGGAACTGGCGGAGCAGAGCCTGCGGCACGTCCACCGCCTCGGTGACCGGCTCGGCGTCGCGCTCGGCCTGGAACTGATGGCCTGGATCGCGGTCAGCAATGGGCGGGCCGAGCGGGCCGCCGTGCTCTTCGGCCATGCCTACGGGCCGGCTCCCGTTAGTCCGAGGACTTAAGGAGACCGGCCCGTTCGCGTGTTTCCGGCCTGCTTCGCTTACTTCAGCCAGGAGTCGACGAGAGACTTGTTCTTCGCGATCCACTCCTTGGCGGCTGCCTGTTCCT
>NZ_JACTVI010000070.1 GCF_014495685.1 Streptomyces sp. TRM68367
GCTCGCATCACTGGCCATGCACCCACCGGGACCGAGAGGTCACAACCCTACTCGTGAGGGCTGCAGAAGGGATGGTCCTCTAATGAGCCTCATCGGCAAGGACGAAGGCATCGAGCACGGCACCATGCGCGGCTTCCGCCAGCACACCCGACGGAAGGTCCCCACGACCGAAGCGTGCGGCTGCCTGCAGGCCAAGCGAGAGCACGAAGCCGCCAAGTCCGAGGCGCGGCAGGCCGGTCTCGCACCCCGGGCCGCCGGACAGCACAAATGGAACGGCGAGAAGTACGCCGCCGGCACCTCCCGCCCGGAGGCGAACACCGCCATACGGGCCGCCTGCCCCACCGACGGCTGCGGCCAGGAGGCCGCCGACCGCTTCCCCCAGCAACGCGGCTGGGTCCGCATCCACGTCACAGGATCGACCGACCCCGCCCGCGACTACTGCTCCGGCTCCTGCGCGACGTACGGCATCGCGCTCGCCGAACTCCGCATGGACAACGCCGCCTGAGCTGACGGCCGCCCGTGCCGCCCCAACCCGCGTGCCGGGCTGGGGCGGTGCGGAGGACCGGACAGACCCCCGGCCCTTCGAAAAACCCCGAGAGGAGAACCACCCCCGTGACCGTTCTTCAACTCGCCCCCGCCCGCCAGGACCGGGACGACCACCCGCACCACGACGAAGGCACCAGTCCCGCGCCGATCGTCGCCCTGCATCAGCGGGTGCAGGCCTTCGACCTGTCCCAGCGAGAGCGTGAGCGCGACGAGGAACACGCCTTCCAGGCCGTGCTCCACGCCGACGCCGTGCTCACCGGCACCTTCCCCGACACCCTCGACACCGTGGTGCAGGCCATGTCCTGGACCGGGAACCCGCCCGTGCCGGACCGGCAGCTGATGGCCTCCGCCGTCACCTACCTCGGCTCCGCCGACGGGCAGCGCGGCTGGTGGCTCCACTACACCCGCCGCGAGGAGGGCGTCGGCGAGGACGGCGACCTGGCCCACGTCCTCACCCTCATCGCCCCCTGCTCCTGCGGCACCTACCTCGCCGTGGAACTGGCCGACGAAGACCACCTGATCGTCCTGCTGGACGAACTCGACACCGCCCCCGGCGCACCCGTCGACTGCGACTACCGCTTGCGGATCCGCGCCAGCAGCTACGCCGACCCCGCGCACTCCAGCATCGAGCCGCCCTTCTGAATCCACCCCGGGACGGCCGCCTACGGCCTGAGAAACCAGCCGGCCGTCCCGGGCCACACCATCCCGCCCGCAGGCGAGAGGAGCACCCTCATCATGCCGTCCCGACACCGCCCCGCCCACTCCCCCATGCGTAAAGCACGCCAAGCCGCGGCCGCCAGAATGCGCGCCATCGGCTTGGGACGTCGCCGTCCCCTGCCCCGTCGCGGCCCCAGCTTCCTGTGCGGACCCTGCAACGTCGCCTGGGCCGGCGCGGAAGCAGACTGCTTCTCCTGCGGCCTGCCCGCCACCCAGGAGCACAACCACCCCGGAACCGCCCTCCAGGTCCTGCTGATCGCCGTCGGCCGCACCCCCACCTTCAAGCAGGACCCCGACCCGCTGGAGGAGTCCCGGTGACCGCCACACTCGCGGCCGCTTACGACGCTGCGCTGTACGCCCGGGCCCGCCACGAAGCCGAACCCACCGGCGCACTCTTCACCGCCCCCCAACGGCCGGCGCCGCTCACAGCCGAGCAACAGCGCCTCAACCTCGAGCTGCTGGGCCAGGGCATCAGCTCCCGCCACCAGGCCGTCCCCACGGACCCCGAGCCCACCACAATCCGCGCGCTGACCATCCAGCCGCCCTGGTCGGACCTGATCGCCCTCGTGAACGAGGCGATCGCCAAGCGCATCGAGAACCGCGTGTGGACCACCAACTGGCGCGGCACCCTCCTCATCCACGGCGGCCTCACCATCGACAAGCGGGCCCTGGCCCTGCCCGCCGTACGCGAGGCCCTGCCCGACGACTACCAGCCCGTGCAGGGACACGTCGTGGCCGTTGCCGACCTCACGGGCATCCACGCGGACGACGGCGAGTGCACCCGCTGGTCGGAGCCCGACTGCTTCCACTGGGAGCTCAGCAACGTGCAGCCCCTCCAGGACCCGGTCCGCGCCACCGGATCGCAGCGCTTGTGGAAGCCCAGCCGCCAGCTCCGAGACGAGATCGCCGCCGCCAACCCGGCACTCAAAGGGCGGCTCGCCGGATAGCGCCCGGCCGCCAGCCCCTGCCACATCTGCTTTCGATCACCGAGACCACAGACAGGAACAGTCCGTGAAGTTCACCGTGGAACACGCCGACCTCGCCTCGGCCGTCGGCTACGCCGCCCGCAGCCTCCCCGCCCGGCCGCCCGTCCCCGTGCTCGCCGGGCTCCTCCTGGACGCAGGCGACGGCACCCTGCGCGTCAGCAGCTTCGACTACGACATTTCCGCCGACACCACCGTCACCGCCACCGTCGCCGACAGCGGGCGCGCCGTCGTCTCCGGACGGCTGCTGGCCGACATCGTCGCCCGCGTCCGCGGAGACGTGCACCTCGAACTCACCGGCCCCCGCCTGGTGCTGCGCGCCGGATCCGCCCGCTTCACCCTGCCCACCCTGCCCTTGGAGGAGTACCCGGCGCTGCCTGAGGCCGGCCCGACCTCCGGCACGCTGCCCGGCCAGGCCTTCGCCGAAGCCATCGCCCAGGTCGCCTGCGCGCTCGGCAAGGACGACACCCTGCCCGTCCTCACCGGCATCCAGCTCCGCCACGACCAGGAGGACGGCACCCTCACCCTGGCCGCCACCGACCGCTATCGGTTCGCCGTGAGGACCATCGCCTGGAAGAACTGCGACCTCACCGCCGACTGCACCACGCTCGCGCCCGGAAAGCCGCTCCTGGACGCGGTGAAGGCCGCTGCCGACGACACCACCATCGACCTTGCCCTCCCCGACTCCGCCGGCGTCAACGGCCTGTTCACGCTGCGCACCGACCACAGCACCACCACCCTGCGCGGCCTGGAAGGCGACCTGCCCAAGTACAAGAGCCTCTTCCCCACCGAGTTCAACCACACCGCGACCGTGGAGATCGCCGCGCTCAAGGACGCCGTCCAGCGCGTCGCCCTGGTCGCCACCAAGGAGTCCCCGCTCAGGCTCACCTTCGCCGCCGACAACACCCTCGTCCTGGAGGCCGGCACCAGCGACGACGCCCAAGCCGTCGACAACGTCGACACCAACCTCGACGGCGACGAACTCAGCGTCGCCTTCAACCCCGCCTTCCTCCTCGACGGCCTGAACGCCCTCACCACCGAATCCGTCGACTTCCACTTCACCACCAGCAGCAAGCCCGCCGTCCTGCGCGGCCACGGCAGCGACGACCAGGCGCTGCGCTACCTCCTGATGCCGATCCGCCTCACCAACTGAAACCACCGACCGGGCGCCTACCCGGCACCACCCCGGGCCTGCGGGGCGGCCGTCGACACGACTACGGCCGCTCCGCAGCACCACCGGCTCCAGCCGACGCCATCACCCTCGAAGGAGCACCCTCTTCATGACGAACGGCACCACCCAACTCACCTCCCTGCGCACCCGGATGCTGGCCACCGCGTACAGCAACGCCGACTTCTGGATCCAGCGCACAGCCTTCCTCACCGACCAGGCCGTGGCCGCACTCGCCCGCCGCGACCCCACCGCAGCCGAAGCCCTCGCCGCGTCGCTGATGAGCCCGGAACCCCTCCACGACACCCAGATCCTGGGCGCGGCCGTGGAAGCCGGAATCGACACCAGCACCTGGGAGGAGCGCCGCGAGAAGATCCGGACCTACACCCGCGACGCCTACGAACTGTCCCCGAAGTCCGACCCGGCAACCGAAGCCAAGCGGATCTGGGCGTCGCTCTACGACAACTACCCGCAGATCGCGGCCGCCCTGGCCGCCTACCTCCGCGAGATGCCGCCCACCTGGCGCGAGGACCTGTTCACCACCAGTCCTCACTCCCCCGCCGCCCACCGGACGGCCTCGGAGCTCCCCGGGCCGGAGACCGCACCGTACGACCCGCTGGACTGGGAAGACTGCCCGGCCTGCACCGAAGCACAGGACCAGTGCCGCTACCACCGCGGCGTCTTCGCAGGCATGGAGTACCAGCGCGACCTGATCAACACGGCCCTGACCGATCACGCGGCCATCGACCAGCTCCAGCAGCGCCACGCCGAACTCGAGACGAAGGCTGCCCAGTCGGCGGCCGCCGACGCGAGCACGCCCACCACCTAACGAAGCCCGGGGCGGCCGCAGGCCTCAGAGTCCGGCCGCCCCGTCGCCCCGCCACGCACCTACGGAAGGACCGCTGTGCCCCGCCAGACCGTCACCACCACCACCACCACCACCACCACCACCGCCTCCCGCCCGCCGATCGTCGCGCTGTGCGGGTCGACCCGGCACTGGGACGCAAATGAACGAAGCCAACTTCTACGAGACCGCCGCCGGCCGCATCGTCCTCGCCCCCGGCTGCAACATGAAGCAGCCGCACCCGCTGTGGGAGGACCCGGACCGGGCCGACCGGCTCAAGCAGCAACTGGACGAACTGCACCGCCGAAAGATCGACCTGGCCGACGAAATCCTCATCGTCAACCCCGGCGGCTACATCGGCGAAAGCACCCGCAGCGAGATCGACTACGCCAGTAGCCTCGGCAAGCCCATCCGCTACACCCACCCCGTAGGAGCAGGCGAGGACGCCCGTGGCTGACAGCACCACCATCGAGTGGACCGACAGCACCTGGAACCCGGTCACCGGCTGCACCAAGGTCAGCCCCGGCTGCGACAACTGCTACGCCGAAACCTTCGCCGAACGGTGGCGCGGCACGGACGGTCACCACTTCGAGAACGGCTTCGACATCACCCTCCGGCCGGAGCGCCTGCGGCTGCCGATGACCTGGCGCACGCCGCGCCGCGTCTTCCTCGACAGCATGTCCGACCTGTTCCACACGGACATCCCCGACGCCTACATCGCCCAGGTGTTCGCCGTCATGGCGCTCACCCCGCAGCACACGTACCAGGTCCTCACCAAGAGGCACGGGCGTATGAAGGCGCTGCTGTCGCGCCCGTCCTTCTGGCACCTGGTCGCCGATCAGGGCAGGGAGCACTTCACCGGCTGCCAGGAGGACTGGGTGGCCGTCGGCGCGATGCTGGGCGGGAAGCCACTTCCCAACGTGTGGTTGGGCGTCTCGGTCGAAGACCAGAAGTGGGCGGACCTCCGCATCCCCGCCCTCCTGGAGACCCCGGCCGCCGTGCGCTTCCTGTCCTGCGAGCCGTTGCTGGGACCGGTTGACCTCAAGCAGGCCGTCATCACTATGGGCAGCGAGCGCGGCCACGGCTTGACCGCCTCCTACGTCCACGTCGGCGGCTGCTGCGAACGACGCTTCCACGGCATCGACTGGGTCATCGTCGGCGGCGAATCCGGTCCCGGGGCCCGTCCGATGCACCCCCAGTGGGCGCGATCCTTACGCGACCAGTGCGAATGGGCAGGCGTGCCGTTTTTCCTCAAACAATGGGGAGCGCACGCACCCGAAGACCACGGATACGACCGCGGCGCCGTCGCCCTCATCGACACCCAGGGCCGTAGCTGGAACCGCAGGGAAGCTCTCGCCCCGCCGGACGCGGTCCGCATGCGCCGCGTCGGTAAGAAGAACGCCGGCAGGCTCCTGGATGGCCAGCACCACGACGCCGTCCCGACCCCGGTCCGGTGAGCGTCATGACTGGCCGCGTGTACCTCGAACGAGGCCAGCCGGTCACCGTGGTCATCCCGTTCTGTGCCCGCCGCGCCCCCGACATCACCGGCGGCTGGTTGCACTTCCAGTGGCCTGGCCGGCGACCGGTCGCCGGGCCACGCAACGTGGCAATCCGACGCACTGACGGATCGATCGTCGTCCGGCCGTTCCGGGGCCTCACCCGGAGCGCTCTGAACGACAACGAGGACGGCTGACACGACAACAGCAGGCCCCGCCTTCCCGGGCACTCCGGGAAGGCGGGGCCTTTTGCGTTTCAGGCCAGTCTCAGACCGGCTGCTGCTCCTGCTGGGTGAGTTCTTGCAGCAGCACTCTGTACGCGTTCGGGTGTTGGTCGCGCAGGATCCTCAGCCACACACGAGCACCGTCAGCGAAGACTGCTGGCTCCATCTTCAGGTGCAGTTGGGTGACCACCGAGAGGGCATCGCCGTACGGCAGTTGCCCCGGCTGTTCGGCATCGGACTGCGTCGCCTTCTCCGGGTCCCGAGCCTCCTGGGTATTAACGGCGTTAACGGTCGACGGCGTGGGGGAGCCTTCCGACGCACCGTCCTCGGGGGTATTAACGGCGTTAACGGTTGAGGCCTCGCTCGTCTGCTCCACCGCGGGCTTGCGCCGCTGGCGAGGGGCCTTGGCGGCCTCGATGGCCTTCTTCGCCTCGCCCGCCTGCTGAGCCTTGGGGAGCCGGCCGATTCGGCGAGCCGGTTCCACCTTCAACTCACCCGTCTCCACCTGCTCTTGAAGATCGGGCGTGAGTTCCAGGAGCGCCAGACGCTGCGACACCCAGGGGGGCGTCTTCCCCAGTCGCCTGGCCACCTCGCCCTGCGACCCGTGTACCTTCACGAGATCCTGGATCGCCTTCGCCTGGTCCATGGGAGCCACATCCTCGCGGTGGATGTTGGCGATCAGCGCGGACTCCAGGAGGTCCGCCGCGCTTGCTGCGAGGTCGTCGTTGACGTCGATCCGCAGCTCTTCGAGGCCGGCCAGATGGGCGGCAGCCAGACGCCGGTTGCCGTCGATGACGACGTACTCGGCTTCAGCGAGCGCCGCTTCCTGCCCGGGGTGCGCCGTCAGGAAGGCAGCTCGCCGAGCCACGGTGACCGGCTGGATCTGACCTTTGGCCCGCAACGAATCCGCGGTTTCTTCGAGGTTGGTGAGCTCTTCGCGCGGGTTGAACGGATTGTGTGCCAGCAGGGCCAGCTTCACCGAGGCCGGGGGCCTCTTTCCTTCCCCGTTCATGATCTGTGAGCGGGTCCGGACGCGACGGGGGGATTCCTGCTCTCCGCCTGGCCCGTTCTCATCAATGCTGAAGCCACGCGTGACCCGCTGCTGGCCGTCCTTCTTGCTGGTGTTCCTCATACCGCCAGTTCCTTCGCCAGGTCGCGCATCGCCTGCGCGTGTTCGCTGTCCGGTGCGTACTCAAGCAGCGGGATCTCGCCGTCAGCGGCCTCGCGGCCTTCCTTCAGGTCGCCGATCACCGCCAGAACGGGCGGGGAACTGCTCTTCTCCCACTCATCCTTGTTTTCCTTCACGAGCTTGCCGCGGCGGCTGTCGTACGCGTTGATGATCAGGCCCAGGTAGTCGACCTGGATCCGCCCCTTCGTGCACAGGTCGTCCTTCTGGGACTTCAGCAGGCGGAAAGCGCGGTGGGACGCCTTGTTGGCCCAGACCGGGGTGATGACGCCTGACCGGTCTGCGAGTTCACCTTCGCGGCGGCGCACGTAGTACAGGGCGGTGTCCATGTTCAGGCCGAGGCTGGGCGGGCCGTCGATGATGATCACGTCGTAGTCCTCTTCCAGCGGCTCCAGGGCGCGTTCCAGGGCGGCCTCGCTGAAGCTCACCTTGGACAGGGCGACGTCCCGGAGGAACGCGTCGTCGGACGCGGGGAGCAGATGCAGCCGCTCACCGAAGCGCTTCTGATCCAGGGCGACTAGCAGGTCATGGATGTCGCCCTTGGCAGTGCCGTCCATGTGCATCATCAGCGTCTCAACGTCGTCCTCGTACATGAGGTCTTCGAAGCCGAGCTCGGCAGTGAGGTGCCCTTGAGGGTCGTAGTCAATGATCAGGACGCGACGGCCGGCCTCCGCGAGAGCCTGGGCAATGCCGGAGGAGATGAATGTCTTGCCGACGCCGCCCTTTTGGTTGGCCACTATGACCCGCACGACCGGTTGCGACACCAGCGGGGTCGTGGGGGAGGGGTGGTTGTCGAGCCACAGAGTCAACGCCTGCGCGAGCCCCTGCACGTAGGTGATGCCGCGCTGCGAGCAGACGGCCTTGAACTCGTCAGGGCCGCCGACAGGGAGGAACGTCCCCCAGGTCTTGGCTCCCTCGGTGTCGACTTCGGGGATGCCATCGGCTTCGTACCAGGCCTTGATGGCGTGCTCGGTCGCGTCCTGGATGTCCATTCCGTGCTCAAAGGCGCGGATCTTCAGGTGCCTGCGCAGCTTCGGAGTGAGAGCAGTAATTAGCTTCTCTCGCTCTCCTCTGGGGCTCGGGATGCTCATGCGGCCGAACTTTACTAGGCGCGCTGTGCGGCGAGACTGAAGTCGACCCGCACGTGACCTGACCTGTCTCGCTGATGGTGGGCCAATCTCGGTCTATCCGAGCCATCAGGCTGTGTGTCTCGGTCAACCTTGGCCATCTGCTGTTGTGTCTCGCTCTTTCTGAGCCGCTGCCGCACCCGACTGTCTACGGTCGTCGTACATGGTCAGCGCCGGGTGGGGGTGACTGGTGGAGGCTGAGGACTTCCGGCTGGAGTACGTCGACGCTCGCGGTGACCTGCATGAGGGGCCGCTTGAGGTGATGTGGCCGGCGCGTTTCGAGGCGGCCGGGCAGGTTCGGACGTTCCCGTCGTACCCCGGTCAGCGCAATTTTCCCGGCTGGTACTGGGCTGCCACGTGTGCCGAGTTGGTGGGTTATGAGTCGTGGGTGGAGCTCGGTCAGCTGCTGAGGTTGGACTGTGATCCGGGGGTCGTGGCGATGGCGTCGCAGCCGTTCCGCCTCTCGTGGCGGTCCGGTGGCCGGGCTCGGCGGATCAGCCATACCCCGGACTACTTCGTGCGCCGCCGGGACGGCACCGGTGTGGTGCTGGACGTGCGTCCCGACGACCGGATCGAGCCCGAGGACGCAGTGAAGTTCGAGGTCACGGCGGCGGCCTGCGCACGGGTGGGCTGGGGTTTCGAACGGGTGGGCGTGCTCGATCCGGTGCTGGCGGCGAATCTGCGCTGGTTGTCGGGCTACCGGCATCCGCGGGTGCGGCGTGATCCGGTGGCGGCAGAGCTGCGGGCGGCATTCGCCCGGCCCCGGAGTCTGTTGGCGGGGGCCCGTGCGGTGGGTGATCCAATCGCTGTGCTGCCAGTGCTCTTCCATCTGCTCTGGTGCGGGGAGCTGGCGGTGGATCTGGAGGCCGGTCTGCTGTCGGCGGCCACTCAGGTTCGCCCTGTGTCTGTGGTCGCGGAGGAGGTGGGTGGGGATGCCGGCGCGTCCGAGGCTGCTGTCGCTGGGTGACAGGGTCCGCTACGACGGGCGGGAGCACACGGTTGCCGCACTGCACGGCACGTCGGTGCGGCTGGTCGATGACGCCCAAGCCGCCAGCGTCGTGCTGCTGGGACACCTGCTGGCGTCGGAGGGTTTCACCGTGCTCAGCACCGCGCTGAGCCGTCCGCCGCTGCCAGAGGCAGGGGTGCTGGAGGGGCTGCCGGAGGAGGCGGCAGAGCGGGCTGAGTGGTGGAGGCGGCATCTGACCGAGCTGCTCACCGGCCGCCCGGACGGCGATGCAGGCGGCCCGGTGCGGGCCGAGTACGACCCGACGGTGCACTCTCTGCGGCAGCGGGAGCTGGCCAAGGTTGCCGAACTCCGGGACTGCGGTGAGGCGGTGGGGCTGAGCACGCTGCGCCGGATGCGGTCCCGCTTCGAGAACGAAGGAGTGGCGGGCCTGGTCGACGGCAGACTGCGCAAGCCCGCCACCGGCACGAGCCGGGCCGATCCCCGGGTAGTCGAAGCGATCGCGAAGGTCGCGGGCAGCCGGACGGACGAGCCGACCGTCTCCGCGCAGGTGCTGCGGCGCCGCGTTGAACGGCTCCTGGCCGCCGAGCACGGTGCTGGAGTGGTCCGGATGCCGTCCAGGGCGGCGTTCTATCGTCTGCTGGAGGCCGTCTCGACCGGGCAGCATCTCTTCGGTTCGGCCCGCACCCGCCGCTCGCTGGGCAAGCAGCCGAAGCGGATGTTCGGGCAGCTGACGGCGGCCCGGCCCGGCGAGGTGATGGAGATCGACTCCACGCCGCTGGACGTCATGGTCATCCACGATGACGGGACGGTGGACCGCTGCGAACTGACCGGGCTGATCGACCTGGCCACCCGAACGCTGGCCGCAGTGGTGCTGCGGCCGTCTACGAAGGCAGTCGATGCCGCGCTGCTGCTGGCCCGCGCCATGACGCCGGAACCGGTGCGGCCCGGCTGGTCGGACGCTCTGCGCATGTCGCGCTCCGTGCTTCCCTACGCTTCCTTGCTGTCGCTGGACGAGCGGCTGGACAAGGCTGCCGCGGTCCCGGTGATCGTTCCGGAGACGGTGGTCAGCGACCACGGCAAGGCGTTCGTCTCGGACAACTTCCGCAATGCCTGCCGCCACTTAGGGATCTCGTTCCAACCTGCCCACCCGGACACGCCGACCGACAGGCCGCACATCGAGCGGACGCTGGGCTCGGTGTCGACGATGTTCGCCCAGTACGTGGCCGGCTACACGGGACGCAGTGCCGAGATGCGGGGCAAGGACCCGTCCGCGCAGGCGGCATGGTCCATCCACGAACTCCAGGAACTTCTCCAGGAGTGGATCGTCGTCTGGCAGGCCAGGCCGCACGACGGGCTGCGCGATCCCTTGATGCCGGACCGGCCGCTGAGCCCGAACGAGAAGTACGCCGCGCTGGTGTCGGCAGCCGGATACGTCCCCGTCGCGCTCAGTCCGCAGGAGTACATCCAGCTCATGCCACGTGAATGGCGGGTCATCGGCCACAGCGGGGTGCGGATCAACAACCGCACTTACGACGCCCCCGGGCTCACCCCTTTCCGGCGTCAGCCCTCGGGAGCAGGCCCGGACGGCAAGCTCTGGGAAGTCCACTACGACCCCTACGACATCTCCTGTGTCTGGGTACGCAACCACCACGGCACGGGCTGGATCACCGCGACCTGGCGCCACCTGCGCACGTCTCCCGTCCCGATGGGCGAGCTGGTCTTCGACCGGGCCCACCAGATCCTGACCGAACGCGAGCAACGCAAGCCGGACGAGGAAGCCGTCGCACAGGTGGCGGCAGAGCTCCTGGACCGGGCATCGGACGGACCCGATCACAAGCCTGGCCGCCGGACGGCGGCCAGGGACCGGCCGGCCCGGCGACGCGACCGAAAGGTCGCCGCCCGCACCCGGGCCACCAGCGAACCCGCCTGGCCACGGCCGGCGCCCACGCCGGAGCCGGAACCAGCGGAGGACGAGGAGGCCGACGAACTTGCCGACATCGTCCCGCTGGAGATCTTCGATGCTCGTAAGGAGGCCGAGAAGTGGTGGTGAACGCCGCGGAGCCGAGCGGGGAAGAGACCGCTCTGCCTGACGACCGAACCGATCCCTCTACCCGCCTGGAGGGCTGGCGGCGGTTCGTGGAAGCCGACCCGGCTGTCTTCGACCTGCTGCCCGATCAGCAGTGGCAGGCCCTGACCCCGCAGCCGCGGAAGATCTATGACGAGGCCCGGATCGCCTATCACTCCGAGCTGCAGGTCGTGCGCACGTCCACGGTCAAGGAGATCGCGCATCAGGGGCGGCTGCTGACCCTGCTCAACCAGCGTGAACACGGCGCCCGTCGCGGGATGATCGTCTCCGGCCAGTGGACGACCGGGAAGACCACGGCGCTGAAGCAGCTCGGCCGCACGCACGAACTGCGTGTCCAGCAGCGGTATCCGGGCAGCGACCGCATTCCCGTCGTCTACATCACCGCCCCGCCCAAAGGCTCCCCGCGCAAACTCGCCCTGGAGTTCGCCCGGTTCCTGGGCCTGCCCGTGATCAACCCGCGGCACAACACCATCGATGTCACCAGCGCCGTCTGCCAGGTGATGATCGAGGCCCGCACGGACCTGGTCCTGGTCGACGAGATCCACCTGCTCAACCACGCGACCACCGCAGGCGAGGACCTCTCCGATCACCTGAAGTACTTCACCGAGCACCTGCCGGCGACCTTCGTCTATGCCGGGATCAATGTCGAGAAGTCCGGGCTGTTCACCGGGATCCGCGGCAAGCAGCTCGGAGGCCGCTGCATCCTGGTCCGCACCGGCGCGTTCCCCCGCAACACCGAGTGGAAGGCTCTGATTGCCTCGCTGGAGAGCACCCTTCGCCTGCACCGTCACACACCCGACGCCCTGGCCGGTCTGTCGAAATACCTGCACCAGCGAACCGGCGGCATGATCGGGAGCCTCTCCCACCTGATCCGGGCCGCGGCGATCTCCGCCATCCTCGACGGCAGCGAGCGCATCACCAAAGCCTCCCTGCGAAATATCCACATCGACCACAACAGCGAGTCGGACTCCCCGCCCGACGCAGGCAGGGAAGCGGGGTGAACAGGCCGTTCGAGGCCGTCGTCTTCCGTCCGCTGCCGCGTCCGCTCAAGCCCTTCCCGCAGGAGACCGAAGCCTCGTTCCTGGACCGCCTCGCCACGGCCAACGCGATGCCCGTCCAGCGCCTTCAGCGGCCTTCCCACTGGCTGGAATCCCGCCTGGATCCGGTCGGCCGGCTCAGTGTCCTCAGCGGACAGCCCCGGACCTCGATCCAGTACGCGATCCCCCGCTGGGAGCGACAGGCGTGGAACATCCCGCAAGGTCCCTTCGCCGTGACTCCCCGATGGGCATGCCGACGCTGTGTCGCCCGCAGGACCGGCAGCCCCGGCCAAGGCGTCATGGTCTGGATGTCGAAACACCACGACCAGGTCTGCATCCCGCATCGCCTCTGGATCGGCCGGGCCGTCGAAGCCCCCGCCAACCAGTTCGACCTCGCTGATCTACCGGAGATCGTCGCCGCCCAGAAGCGTCACTACCGGCTCCTTCGCTGCTACGGCCCCGACGTGGTCAACGTCTGCTACGAACAGACCTCTCGCTTCTTGACCACCCTCATGCAGCACGGCTACCGGATCAGCGACCTCACGCGGCGGCTCGTCCGGCTCCAGCCCCGTCCTGCCCGCACCGTCCGGCCGTGGGACCCCAAGCGCTACGCGGCGATCTATCCCGAGATCGTCAAAGCCATGGTGTTCTACGCGGCTCCACGCTGGCGCGGCCTGGCACTCTCCGGCACTGACGAGGACTTCCGGGCCTTCCACGCAGAATTCATCCGACGGCTCCCCAACGAAAGCTCCCTCCGCACCACCGCCAAGCCGTGGTTCATCCACCAACTCCGCATGATCGCGCACACCATCGAGGCAACCACGGCATCCGAGGCCATTTAGCTCCCGACGGCCCAGGTTGGCCTTATCGGTGAGTGCTGACCAGTTGTCGATCGGAAGCGCCAGCGCCCGGTGCCGGTGGTGGTGGTTCTGCTCTCGGCAGACTGGCCGACCGGAACACCAGAACCTGGCAGGCTGGCCGCATGGGGAAGAACATGTCGGTACGTCGGCTCGATCTGGGGTACTTCATCCGGCCCGCGTCGGAGACCGGCGGCCCGCAGCCGCGGGTCGAACCTGTGCTCGCCTACCTGGTGCAACACGATCACGGCCTGATCCTCTTCGACACCGGCATCGGCCAGGCGGACCCCGAGACCGAGGCCCATTACCGTCCCCGACGCCGAGACCTGCAGAATGCCCTGTCCGCAGCTGGAGTCGGTCTTGACGACATCGCCCTCGTCGCGAACTGCCACCTCCACTTCGACCACTGCGGCGGGAACCCTCTCCTGGGCGGAAAGCCCATCCTGGTCCAGAACATCGAGCTGGCCACTGCCCGCAACGGCGACTACACCTTCGACGAACTGATCAATTTCCCCGCCGCGTCCTATGAGGAACTCGCTGGTGAGGCTGAGGTCTGGCCGGGAGTCTGGATCGTTCCGACACCAGGGCATACCCAAGGCCATCAGTCGCTGGTCCTCCGGCAAGCCGACGGCACGGTAGTCCTCGCCGGCCAGGCGCACGACTTCGCCTCCCACTTCGCATCCGACCAGCTGGCCCGCCAAGCGGCACTTCACGGCGTGGAGCAGCCGCTTCCCGCCTACCAGCACTGGCTGGAGCGACTCGCCGACTTCGATCCCCGGCGCGTTCTCTTCGCTCACGACTGCTCGGTCTGGGAACCGTCGCAGAGCACCTTCTAGGACAGGCCAGACCACTCCAAGCCGCATCGCCCGAACGTGCACCAGCGCCGTTCACCATCAACGCGTGCGAACATCGGCTGTCCCTGCCCAAGTGGTGTCAGTTCTCATCGACATTTTGCGGCCCTGTGATCGACAAGTGGTGTTGGGACTCGTCGACCAGTGTCCGTTTCCACCTACAAAGCCACCAGGTTGAGCGAGACGACATCAGCCACTACGTCTCGCTCGATCTGAGCCACGACTGGTCAGGGAGTTGCAGTGGCTCAGATCCATCGAGACAGGTCACGATTTTCACGGCGTGAAAAGTAACGGCGGCATAACGGCGCGGCTCAGCCCTTCTCGCAGTCCCGCACTGAGGTGCCCGGGGAGCCGGTGACGGGTGTAGTGCCAAGCGCCTTTCGTCGTCGCCTGGGGGAGCGGTACGTAGGTATGCGCGCCTTGGCGGTGGAGTCGTCTGCTGGCGGTTTTCGGGGTGCGTGAGGCTTGTGTGACTGGATGCCGCGCAGTATTTGCATGGCCTCGGTGGTGTCCGCAGGGCGGGCGCGACGTTGTCGCCGGCGCCCGCTGTGCGGGATCGGCGGTGAAGTTCCGGTGAACCCTCCCGCCCCACGGGACCGCTCTTTTTCGCAGGTCAGAGCCGGTGTTCGCTGCTGGGATGATCAGTGTTGCGAAGGTGCAGAGGCGGAATGCGTGGCGGTACTACGTGCGCGGAGTCGCGTTCGGGGACGGGCGTCGTCCGGTCGGCCAGGCGTTGAAGGACGCTCAGGAGATGGCCGGGCTCCCGCCCGGGGTGTGGAGGGGGCGCGGCCTGGCCGCTCTCGGGCTCACTGCCGGGCAGAGGGTGACGGAGCGGCAGATGGAGTTGGTGTTCGGGGAAGGCCGGCACCCGGATGCCGACCGTATGGAACGCAAGCTCCTGGACGACGGCGTCGACCCGGAGGCGGCGCGGCTGGCCACGGTCCTGGGTCAGCCGATCGAGGAGATCGAGCAGCGCGAGCAGACCCCGCTGATCGCCCTGGACTTCGTGTTCCGGCCGCAGGCGTCGCTGGTCGTGCTGTGGGCGCTGGGGGATGCCAGGACGCGCCGGGTCATCGAGCGGGCGCACAAGCGGGCAGTCTCCAAGACGCTGCGCTGGCTGGAGGATGAGGTCGCGGAGGTCCGGTGGGCGTCCGGCCGGGAGCGTGCGAAGGCCCCGGCCCTGGTCGTCGCGGCGTTCCGGCACTTCGACAACAGGAACGGATTTCCCCTCCTGCATGAGCACTGCCTGATCCTGAACCGGGCGCAGCGCCCGGACGGCTCCTGGTACGCGCTGGACACGGTCCGGCTCTACAAGCACATCGTGGCGGCCGACACGCTGTACACCCTGGAGATGACGACCGAGGTGTGCGAGAAGCTCGGGTTGGCGACCGTGCCGCGGGAGGTGACGCCGGGTCTGCGTCCGGTGATGGAGATAGCCGGGGTCGACCAGGAGCTCATCGACTGGTCCTCCACCCGCCGCCGGCGGATCGAGGACGTCCTCGAGGGCATCACCGATGAGTACGTGAAGAAGTACGGTCATCTGCCCGGCGTGCGCGCCCGCCACGGTCTGGCGTGGTGGGCGGCGCAGGAGACCCGCCCGGACAAGAAGACCCCGCGCCCGCTGGATCAGCTGCTGGCGTGGTGGCGCGTGTCCGCGCTGCTGAAGTTCGGGCAGCGGATGGTCGACGGGCTGCTTCAGCGGTGCCAGGCGGCCGGTGCGGCGATCCGGGCCCGGGTGGGGCCATTGGTGGACACCGCGCTCGCCACGGTCGACGTCGCAGCGGTCGTCTTCACCGTGCGCGGGGTCTTCGCCCGCCGCCACGTCCTGGCTGAAGCGCGCCGGCATCTGCTGGAGACCCTGCGCGGCCGCGCCTATGTGCCGGGCATCGACAGTCACATCGCCGACCGGGCCCTGGAGCGCTACGGCCGTCAGCTCACCGTGCCGCAGAAGGGCCGGCGGACCCCGGCCCCGGATCAGATCTCCTACACCGCCGACTTCGCCTGGCCCATCCGCTGGTGGATCGCGGGCGCCGATGGGAAGCCGCCGCGTGAGTCGACGCGGTACGAGCGGGCCCGGGTCGCCAGTCTCGCCCTGCAGAACGCGATCCGTGCCGCCCTCACTGCACCGCCCGCCGTACGGGATGCAGCGCCGGCCGCGCCGCACGCCGTTGACCACCCGGGCCGGGACGCCGCTCCAACTCCGGCGCAGCGGGCCGCTGCCATCCAGGCCCACCAGCAGGCCGCGATGCCGCAGGAGTACCTGGAGGGCCGCACGACGGACCCCGCGACGTGGGCGACCTCGCCGCAGAACCTCGCCCGTATCGCCGCGATCACCCGCGCGTCCGAGGCCCGCGGCCGCACGGTCGAAGAGCAGGCGGACCAGACAAGGCAGGTGGAGCAGGCGAAGCAGACTCCGGCCGCCGACCCGCGCCGCCAGGAGCACGAGCAGCGGCACCCCACGGCGCAGCCGGATGAGGGCAGGGGAGCGGGCCCCCACCGCTGACGGGGATGTAGATCGGCCAGCGGGTGGCCGATCTGCGAGTTCACCCGCGAGGCCCGGCGGACCGGACTGAGAATCGGGGCGTTGGCACCCGGCACGGGAGGAACCTTGACCGACCTGCACGAACCCCTGGAACCGCTGGAGAGCTACCCCGACGAACTGCCCCCGCCCCGCCAGCGCGGCGACGTGAACCTGGTGGGCCTGCTCAGCGTCGCCGACGACCTCGCCCGCAGCCTGTCGGCGCTGAAGATCCGGGTGCAGCCCCACGACCCGAAGACCTCGCTCGTCAGTCCGGAGAAGGCACGCGAGAACACGGCGAAGGAAGTCGACCGGCTCCTGGGCACGGCCGTCTACCTCCAGCGTCACGCCCACGCCGCGATGCTCGGGCGGTGCGTGCTCGGGGCGGACTCCAAGGAGGACTGCTCCACCGAGGGCGCCAACCTCCAGCTCAACGTCTGGGACGACAAGACGCGCCGGGACATCGTCGAAGACGGCACCACCGGCTGCGTCGCCCACACCGTCGAAGCCGCCCGCCGGACCATGGCCGACCCCGCCAGCCGCAAGATCCTGCTCGCCTTCGTCCACGACGACGAAGGCACCGCCGTCTCCCGCGCCCTCGCACTCGGACCGGACGACACCGAGCAGTTCCTGAACCGCGGCCTCACCCTGCGGCCCGAACACCGCGTCTCCTGACCCCGCCGCCCAGCACAGCCCGCAGAGGAGTGCCACGTTGACCTTCGAACCAGGCGACCTGAACCTGACCGACCCGACCACGGGCTACCTGCACTTCGTCCTCTACACCGAGGCCCGCCTCGGCATCGCTTCGTCGTCGCTGAACGCCGAGCTGGACATCGAGGCGCAGCAGACCGTGACGCCTCACTTCCAGGAGTGGCTGAGCAGGCTGGAGCGCTGCGAGCCGAACGCGATGCACTGCACGCTCGTGGAGCCGACGAAGATCCCGTCCCTGTTCCACCCGTGCGTCACGGAGGACAAGAACAGCCCGGCGGCCATCTCCGGATCGGGCTGTACCTGCCGCCGGGCCTTCTACGACCCCGAGTTCGGGCTGCCCGTCGTGGGCGAGCACTTCAAGCACGTGGGCACCGGCGGCACGGACCAGTGGAGCTACAAGACGTACGCCCCGCTCGAACTGCGCCCCGACGACATCTTCAGCAGCTTCCACACCGGCCGCGGCCTGTTCTGGGCCCGGACCGACAAGGGCGATCTGTCGATCCTGCCGCAACGCCACGGCCTGGGTTACAACATCGGCTACAGCGGTGGCGGTCCGCACGCCCTGGCCGCCTACCTCACCCAAATCGCTCGCAACGACGGAGGGACCACACCCGCCGGCACCCCGTACGAGGATGCGCACCCGGCGATCGTCGCCTGGACGCAGAGCAAGGCCGCGGATCGCGGCACGAACGAGCTGACGCTGAGCGACCTCCAGGCCATGCTGGAGAGCTGACCACCGCATCGCGCCGACGCCCACGGACCAGATGTCCGTGGGCGTCGGCGTGTGCGCAGGCGATCGACCCGGCCGGGACCGGTCGGCGGGACGGACGGCGATGTCGCCGGGCCAGCTGTCGGGACACGGCCGGAGCGTCCTGCCTCGAGGCGGCGGAGAGCGGCGAGGGTGCGGGGAGCGACCCACCGAAGCACGGAGGCCCCGATGGTTGAACCGACCCCGACGCATCTGTCGCCTGAGCAACGGGAGCGCCTGAAGCGTCTCGCCGACGCGTCCCGGCTGCGTGCGGCGCTGTACCAGTCTCCGAACCCGCCGCCGCGCCGGCGTCGGACGCGGCAGTACCCCGGAGGCAAGCCGAACCCGCCGTGGCAGCCCGCGCGCTACCGCAAGCGCCGCCAGGGATGAACCGAACGACATGGTGCGCACCGCGCCGGTGAACGGCATCGCGTGCGCACGGAGGCGCGCCACGATGAACTTCATCCTGCGCACCGGTGCGCGCACCGACGATGACGTTCACTCCCAGGCCACCGCACCGGTGCGCATCACGGTGAAGCCCGGTTGTGCGCACCGCACCGCGATGCACACACCCACGGTGACGGTGCGCAGGGTTGGCGCGGTCGGTGCGCACCCCTTGTCGAGATGGGCCGCACCGGATGCGCACCCCTTGTCGAGTGGAGAATCAACCCTTGTCGGGCTCCGAATGTGCCGACGTTTTCCCTAGACCACGCTCGCTACCGCCCGCATCGTCCCCTTATGTGTGCGCGATGCTGTGCACCGAGGGGAGAACTCTCCCTCCCGCAGCCACTCTTGGGTCCTTCACGCTGGGTGACCCGGTACGCGGTGCGGTGCGCACCCCGCACCACGATGCGCACCGCCTGGCGGGAGTGCACGGCATCGTGCGCACCGGGTCGGGAGTGAACCGCACCCCGTGCGCACCGCAGACGGGGACGTGCGTTACATCGTGCACGACGTATGGCGCCGCGCGCCCAGTGCGCACCGCGTCGCGCATGGGCGGTGCGCGGCTGTGCGGGCTGGTCAAGGCCGGAAAACCAGCCGGGCAGAAGCGTTTTGCCGCCAACGATCAGTAATCGGGCCACCACGTGGAGTGGGGCGAGCTACACAGGTCGGCGGACGGTTGTGTCTGATGGGGGAGGGCTGGCCGGGTGTTACTGACGATCAACGTGGCGGTTCTGCTGGCGGTCATCATCGTCGTGCGGCTGCGTCGGCGTACGCAGGCCCGGAGCCGGTTCGACGAGAAGCTGACCGTCGTCATCGTTCTGGTCTTCGGCGTGCTGATCGCCCCCACGGCGTTCGGCCAGGGAATCCTGGATGTCGTCGTTCAGCTGGTAGAGGGCGCTTCCCAGTCGGGCCGCTGAACTCCCGCCGGGCGGTGTGGCATCGGCCACGGACGAACCGTCCGGTCAAGGGGTGGTCAAGGGTCGAAACGGACACCGTGAGCCGGAGTGACCAGGTCACGGACAAGGGGTGATCCCGCAGGGTAGCATCTGTCCCGCACGCGCTGGAGTGCGCGCGGGACGGACGAACAGCCGCCCGCCCCGGCCTTGATGCCGGAGAAACGCGAGGACACCGTGCCCACGCCGACCGCGCCCGGGCGACGACCGATGGACGGCGGTCGACCTACGGGACTGGGACCAGCCGCGCGAGTCGCACCCGCATCTGTGCGAGCACTGCCAGAGCCGGGCTGTCGCAGCCCAGCGCCAGGCCGAAGCCGACGAACGCGAGCGCCAGGAGCACGAGCACCTCCACCAGGAGGCGGAAGCCGAGCAGTCCGCGCGGAAGGCCGGCGGCTGGCTCGGGCGCTGGCGCACCTGACCCGGCCGCACTTGCTGGCCGGAGGCCGCCTTGCCCGCCGTCACCGCCGGACGGAAAGATCGGGCACAGACCCAGGGACGTCAACGAGGGGGAAGAACACAGTGAGCAACACGCTTCTGCATCCGGACGGTTGGCTCGTGCTGGGGCTGCCCTGGCCGGAGCAGACCCGAGACGGCTGGGGAGAGTGCGCGCTCGCCATCGCCCCGCAGACGATCCCCCGCAGCCTCGTCAGCAAGGAGGCCGGCACCGCCCTCGACCTCGCGGGCGCTCTCGCCCGCGACCCCGGCGACGGGCCGGGCAAGGCCGTCTTCTTCTCCGACGTCACCCTCTGGCTCGACAAGCAGGGCAAGGACTGGGGCGACCTCGGGATCGACTACGAGGCCGTCATCGACGAACTCGTGGGGGCCCCGGTCCCGCAGCTCTACATGACGCTCATGCAGAAGGCCCACGCCATCCTGTGCGACGCCAGCTGCGAAGGCCTGCGCCTGCACTACCGCAACGGCGACGTCGAACACGTCACCCCACAGGTCCGCGCCGACGTCCACGCCGCCATCACCACCAGCCTGGAGCGGGACTGGCCCGCCTACATCCAGGACCTCATCGACCGCGGAGCCATCCAGACCCAGTAGCCCCGCACGTACCGTCACGGGCCCGGCCTCCACTCAGGCCGGGCCCGTCGCCGTCTCCACGCTCTCGATGTCGGTGGCGGCTGGAAGGCTTGGTCGGATGAACGGCGATGAGCAGCTGCTGAACGGCCGCGTCTACGGCCACGACCACGACGACCCCAACCCTGGCCCGCTCGCGCACCGGACCTACGCCGAACTGGTGGGCGGACCGCTGGACGGCCTGCTGCTGGACATCCACGGGTGGCGGACCGTGGAAGTCGACGACGGGGTGGCCCTGTCCACCGAGCTCGGGCAGTTCCCCGGCGGCCGGTCGCTGTACGACCCGTACCCCGGCGAGGCGCGTACGCCGGGCCCGGGTGTGAGTTGCCGCTTCTACTACTCCGGCGACACGCCCTGACCATCGCCCCGACCACGGTGGCGAGCCCCCCGACCACAGCATCAGCGTGCTGGCGTACCGCGCCGACCGCCCGCGCGCCCGGCGCTCCTCGAGGAGGTCTTCGGGGAGGGTGCCTTCTTCGCGGGCGGGGCCGGCGCCTCGTGCGCGTCCGTGTCGAGCGTCTCGCCGCGCGCCGCTCGGGCCTTGCTGACGGACTCCTGCAGCGCGGCCATCAGGTCAACCAGCTGCCCCGGCCGGGATGTCGGCACCGGGGCCTCGGGCGGCTGGCGGTCTTCCTGCTTGGCCTCGATCACCGCGTGCAGTGCCTCGGTGTATCCGTCGGTGAACTCCGGGCCGGTGAGGTCTTCACGGGTCATGGCCTCGATCAGCGCCACGGCTTCGTCGATCTCGTCTTCGTCCAGCTGGACCGGCGGCGGGACCACGGCGGCGGGGTCACGGATTTCGTCCGGCCACAGAAGACCGTGCAAAGCGATCACGTCCCCGCGGACGCGCAGCAGACCGAGCCGCTCACGGCCGTGCCACGCGAACCGCGCGACCGCGACCCGCGAGGCGCGCTCCAGGGCGTGCCGCAAGACCAGGTAGGGCTTCATCGCGACGGCGCCCTGCGGCTGGAGGTGGTAGCCGGGGCCGATGCGCAGCGGGTCGACGGCGGCGGCCGGGATGAAGGCGATCAGCTCGATGGCGCGGGCCGTGGGCAGCGGCAGGGCCCGCAGCTCTTCGTCCGTGACAGGGATGACCCGGCCGTCCGGCAGTTCGTAGCCGCGCCCTATTTCTCCGAAGGTGACCTCACGGTCCTCCGCGTCACACCAGTAGCGGTTGCGTACCAGACCGTTGTCGGCGGTGTGGATCCTGCGGAAGCGGACACTGTGGTCTTCGGTCGCGCTCAGGACCGTGATCGGGACGCTGACGAGCCCGAACGAGATAGCGCCGTTGAAGATGCTCGCGGGCATGGCACACCTCCGCAGCCCCGAGCACTACCAGTGTAGGAGCCCCGTCCCGGCCCGGCACGGTCGCGGCCTGGCGCCCGCCGCGGGCCTACGTGTCGGCGTCCTGCTGTAGGTCCAGGAAGAACCGCAGCCGCACGCCGGGCTCGTCAGGCTCCCGGGTCGTACGGTCCGCCGGCGCGATGGCGCACTGCCCGGCGAGCAGCTCCTGGACTGCGAAGGCGGTCTCGTCATCGGCGGCCGCGACCTCCACCACGGCCAGGCCCGGCACGGCCACATGCGCGTCATTGATCTGCCTCATGCCTGGCACTACGCCCCGGCGCCCGCAAAGGTTCTCCGATCCCGCCGTCTTCACCCGACCGAGTAGGGTCCCGGCAACGGGCGCGGCCTGCACCGTCTGCGTGGCACGATCCGCTACCCGAAGACGGCGTAACCACGCCAAGAAGATCATCGGTAAGCCGTGTGCGGGAAAACCGCACGCACTGATTGAAAGGGGAATGGGGAAACGGGCCCGCGAGGGCACCGCGCCCCTGACTACCAATGGCGCTCACCGTCGCCGAAGACGTGGCGACGCGCCTGGACGCCGACACACTGGCCGCACCTACTGCCCCGAGGCCGTTATGACCTTGTGACGGCATCGGGGACCGGTTGGTAAGCGGGGTGGTAAGCACCCGGGTGAACAGTGACGGCAGACCCCAATCGATCCGTCCTGTGGAGCCGTTGATGCCTCACCCGCCCCGCCATCGCCGTTCTGCACCAGCAACCTCAGCCGAACTTCAGCTCCCCCTCATCTGGCAGTCCGCCTGCTGCATCCCGTCTGTGCCGGAGCCGGCGCGCCTGTTGAGGGGGGAGTACTGATGGGGCAGAGCGAATTCGACAAGCGAATGGAAGAGGCAGCCGACGCCCTCTCCGCCGGGATCGGCTGGTTCCTGACCGGCCGTGACCTCGACGGCATCCGCCGCACCGACGCGACGTTCCTGCGGCCCGGGCGCCGTGTCCTGCCGAAGGTCGAAGGCGCGGTGCATCGCAGCTCCTACCGTGCGGGCTGGCAGCGACTGGTCTTTCGGATCAGCGGCCTCAGCGTCACGGCTGGCACCGGCTACGCCTACTGGGAAGAGCCCCAGAGCACCCTCGCCTCACTTGAGTACGGCGGCGTGCTCGCCGCCGGGGCAGCATCGCTCGCCGGTATCGCCCACACGCTCCTCACGCGCGAGCAGCGCGAGTTGATGCGGGAGTGGGTAACCCCGCTGCACCACGCTCTCGCCGTGCCGCTCGGCATCCCAGAGCAGACCGATCCGCGCCGCTACCTCCACGTGCCGGTCAACTACACCGACGACGACGCGCGGATCCGTATTGATCTGCCGTTGCACCTGCGTTTCAGCCAGGATCTTGTGGCCGACGTGATCGCCAAGAAACTCGCTCTGGAGAACGTGTCGTTCACCTGGCATTACGCTGGCAAGGACCCGTACCTCGTCGTGAAGAAGGCGCACCGCCCGCCGAACGTACTGCGCTTGTCCGACCCTGGGGTGCGGGAGATGCTTGCCTCGATGCCAGAGTCAGCTCCGCTGATCGGGTGCGGGGCGGGCAACAGAAAGGTTTCCGTCGACCTGGACGACGATTCCCCGCACGTTCTTGTCTCGGCCGGCACCGGCGGCGGCAAGTCCACGATCTTGCGGACCATCACCTGCCAGTTCATCCGCAACGGCGCGCACGCCTTCGTGCTGGACTTCAAGCGCATCTCCCACGTGTGGGCCCGCGGTGTGCCGGGGATGACGTACTGCCGCGATATCGCCGACATCCACGACGCGCTGCTCGCCCTGGGCCAGGAAGGCCGGCGACGGATCCGTCTTGCCGAAGCGCTCGGCGACGACGTCCTCGCGGAAGAGCCGGAGAAGGTCGGCCCGCGCCTGGTCATCCTCCTGGAGGAGGTGAATGCGACCATGAAGCAGCTTGCCCGCTACTGGGACCGGATCCGCGAGAGCGGCGACCCGAAGACCTCCCCGGCGATCGATGCCCTCGCCGAGATCCTCTTCATGGGCCGTCAGGTCCGCCTTCACGTGCTCCTGGTCGCCCAGTCCGCCACCGCCCGGGCTCTCGGCGGACCGGAAATGCGTGAGCAGTTCGCCACCCGCATCCTGTCCCGCTACACCCTCAACGCCTGGCGCATGCTGGTACCCGAGGTGCACCCCGCGCCGAAACCCACCCGGCATACCGGCCGTGTCCAGGTCGTAATGGGGGGCGTCGCACACGAGACGCAAGTGCTGTATCTGACCGATGCAGAGGCCCGCGCGTGGGCGATGTCCGGCACGTCCTCCATCCAAGAGTCCGCCCGGGAAGCAGAGCCCGCAGGCGCCGTGGTGGACTTCACCAAGGCCATGCCGCAGGCAGCGGATCCCGACGTCGGCCCCGATTCCGGGCCTGCCAGCCCGGCTGGGGATCACGACGACGCGGAGCACGGCACGGAGGTGTTGGTGGGCCTGCGCCAGGCCCACCAACAGCACCTGCCAGACATCACACTTGCCACGCTGCGGTGGGCCCGCGCCAACGACCCGGACTTCCCGTCGGCTGCGGACCGTCGGGGCCCGGAGTTCGTCTACCGCGTCGGTGACCTCCTGCGATGGGCCCGCAACCGGCCCCGGGGGAGCGGGACTCCAGCAGAAGCGTGATTCGGGCCGTCCCGGCGCCCGCTACAAGATGAATTGCCCACCGATGTTTTCGGCTAGCCCGTCCGGAACAAGCCGAGAGCTATCAGGACATGACACTGTGACACCTGCTCATCACAGATACGGGAGGTATTACGGGTGGCCGCGCCAATGCAGCTGACTCGGACGCACCGCATTCTCAGCGGCGTGGTCGCGGCCGGCGCTGTGATCATCGCCGGCATCGGCTTCGCGGGGTCCTACGCCGCCGTCCGTGAGCTGGCCGTCGAGAAGGGCTTCGGGAACTTCTCCTACGTCTTCCCAATCGGCGTCGACGCGGGCATTTGCGTCCTGCTCGCCCTTGATCTGCTGCTGACCTGGATCCGCATGCCCTTCCCGCTGCTGCGGCAGACGGCGTGGCTGCTGACCGTCGCGACCGTGGTGTTCAACGCCGCAGCGGCCACCGACCCGCTGGGCCGGGCGATGCACGCTGTCATCCCGGTGCTGTTCGTCGTCACCGTCGAGGCCGCCCGCCATGCCGTCGGCCGGATCGCCGACATCACGGCCGACAAGCACATGGAAGGCGTGCGCATCACGCGCTGGCTGCTCTCCCCCCTGCCAACGTTCCTCCTCTGGCGCCGTATGAAGCTGTGGGAGCTGCGCTCTTACGAACAGGTCATCAAGCTGGAACAGGAACGCCTGGTCTACCAGGCCCGCCTCCGTTCCCGCTTCGGCCGTGCCTGGCGCCGCAAGGCCCCGGTGGAGTCCCTGATGCCGCTGCGCCTGGCCCGCTACGGCGTCCCCCTGGAAAAGACCGCTCCGGCCGGGCTCGCCGCTGCGGGGATCGAACAGCTCCCGCTTCTTCCCGTAGGCCCCGAGACCGACTCGGTAACGAGCGCCCGGCCGACCGAACCGGCTCCCGCAGCCGAGGCGCCGGAGCCGAGTGTAGGCACGGGCCAGCGTCAGAAGCTGGAACCGGGCGCCGCGCAGCCGGCCGTGGGGGACCTGGCCGTGCAGGCCGAGCAGCTCGCGGCCCTCGACGTCCGCCTCGCGTACGACTCCTTCGTCCACTACTACGGCGGCCACCCCGCCGAGGCCCGCCAGTTCGCGAAGTTCCTTGCCGCCGCGCATCAGGTGGGTGACCCCGTCACTGGTGCCCCGATCGACGAGGCGCTCCTCCTGCCGGTCCTTGCGGAGCTGCGCAAGCAGACCGAACTCCCCGGACAACAGCAGCAGGGGAGCGGTGGCGTCCCCGCTCCGAGCAACAGCCACGTCGCTCGCGGAGCCGGTCGCGAGAGCGGAACCGAGGCCCCCGTCATCCCGGGCGCTTCTCCGCACACCCCGGGGAACGAGCCCGTGTTGGAATCCCCGCAGGGGTGGAATGCTGCGCCGGGCACTGCGCAGATCCTGGAACTGGACGATTCCAACTCCGCGTTCCAACGGCGCCCCGTTGCCGAGACGGCCGGCACACCTGCCGACCGTACGGGGGGCAGCAACCGGGTCAGCGTCCAGATGCGTGTCCCCGCCCAGACCGGAGACCTGGACTCCACCGTCGCCTCCGAGTACGAACCGCCGGTGGAGGAAGATGAAGTCGACGAGCTCGATGACCGGGAGCTGGACGAGGCACCTGCCCCGGCGTCCGCGGATGGTCTCAAGGGGGTCGACTTGGTGGAGTGGCACTACCTGCGTCTGACCGAGGAGACGCGGAAGCTGTCGGCGAACAAGCTTGCTCCTCAGCTCGCCGAGCTGATGCCCGGTTACACGGTCGGTTCCGTGCGCAAGTACATAGGCGATCTCCGACGGGCCGCGAAGCAGTCCGAGTCGGTGTGAACTCCAGCCGTTCCAACCGGCCGCCGCGGAAGTTGGAATGCCCCGCCGGCGCCGGTTGGAACGGCTCTCCACCCGGCCTTCCCCAGGTCTCCCCGGGCTCGCCCGCTGCCGTCCCTGTCCCCTTCTCCTCGGGGACCGCGAGACGCTGGCCCGCTCCGGTCAGCGCCTCGACGCCAGCAGTCAGGCATACGGGCCGACGGCTGCCCCACCAGTTGGAAAAGACGCTGAGCTGGGATTTTCCAACTTTTCCAACAGGCAGGCGCCGTGCGCAAGGGCTCTGTCGAGACGCCGGGCGGGCCGTACCGAGGGTTGTGCAGCGGGTGCTTCGGGCTGCTGTGGAGTGCCGTTGTAGTGGTCCGGAGCAGCAGGTGCGGGACGGTGGAATGGACGGTCCCGGCGGGGCTGGAACGCCGCCGGACGTGAGGCGAGACCGTGTTGGAACTTTCCCATCGCAGCCGATTCCAACGGCGTCCAGACCGGCCGCCGTGGCCGGTGTGGACAGCAGGTCAACGTACGCCCCGTTCCCGGGGACGGCCCTGCCGGGTGCCGTGTCGGAAGCGTGGAATTTCGTGCGCACCCTGCTGGCGACGCCGTGATCCCTCCGGCGCCCGTGCCGGCACCGCCTACACGAACTCGTACATGAGCGACCTCGTCGCGCGCGCCAGACCGTACAGGCCGGCGCTGACCTGCGGTGGTGAGCACGCGGACGGGGTCACTTACCACGGCTGGGCCCACTTACCACGCCGCTTACCACGAGGCCGTCGCCCGCTTACCACGCCTGGCCGGGGCAGGAGTTATGGGCTCGTGACGGCTCGGGGCCGCTGGTGGCAAGCGAGGCGGTAAGGGCTCGGACGAAGAGTGACGGCACAGACCAACTCCCTCTCTCTGTACTTCGAGGAGCCGTCCATGACCGCCTCCCGTCTGCGCCGTGACCGGCGCCGTCCCACCAGCGGCGAACCCGCCGCCCCGAGCCCGGGCGCACGGCCGCTGCCCGTGCGCCGCACCGCCCTGGTGCGCGCGGCGGTCCTGGTCGCGCTGGCCACCGGTCCGCTCGGGCTGATCGCCAGCTGCGCCCGCCACGACCCGGCCGTGCCCGCCCAGAGCACGGCCAAGGTCCAGAGCGCCGACCAGACGAAGGCCTCGCCGGATCCGGCCGGCTACGCAGAGCTGGTCCTCGGCCTGTGGCTGCGCGCCGGTGAGGAGGACAGCGCGGCCGCGCAGGAACTGCACGCGCTGGCGCCGTCGCTCACGGCGCCGTCCTGGGGCGAGAGTGCGCCGGTCGTCGAGCGGCTGGCCGCGGTGCGCAGCGTCCGTCAGTCGGGCACCGGATGGTCGGTGACCGTCGCGGTCCAGTTCAAGGAGTCCACCACCGCGACGGACAGGAGCGCCGCGGCCGCGGCCGGCAGCGGCCTGCGGTACTTCGCGCTGCCCTTGGTCCTGAAGGACACGGGCACCGCGCCCGGCGCCGCGCAGGCCTTCGCGGTCGCCGCGGCCCCGATGGAGGTGACCGGCCCCACGGTGGCGGATGACATCGACGACCCGTACGGCACTCAGGTGCCGGACGCCTCGCCCCTGGCGACCACGGCGAAGGAGTTCCTCACCGCCTATTTGGGGGCGGAGGAGGGCGCCGAGCGCTACCTGGCCCCGGGCATAACGCTGCCCGCGCTCGCCTCGGCGTCCTTCACCGCTGTGCAGGTCGACGAGATCCGCGCTGTCCAGCGCGTGGACGGGACGGTCGGCGCGGACGGGACGAGCGTCCGCGTGCGGGTGCAGATCACCGCGAGCGATGCCGGCGGCGGGACGTGGCCGCTGTCGTACGCGCTGACCTTCACGGCGCGCGACGGCCGCTGGGAGGTCACCGCACTGCAGTCCGGCCTGGAGAGCGCCGCCGCCACGAAGAAGGGGAGCGGTACCCAGACCGGCACGGTGAAGCCGACCACGACGGACGTCGCCGGTGCCGGCAAGGCCGCCACGGTTCACGTCGCGCGGGTGAACACGGCCGCCTCGGCGGAGAGTTGGGGGACGGCGCGATGACCACCCTGCACTCGGTGATGCTGGCCGGCGAGTTCGAGGACATCGGCAATCACCTGTTCAGCCTGGGAACCGGCTGGGCGGACAAGGGGCTGAAACTCGGGCTGCTCGCGATCGTCGTCGTCACCGTCATCAGGAAGTTCTCGCTGAAGGCTGGCATCGGTGCGCTGATCGGACTGGTGATCTGCAACAGCATCTACAGCTCACGTACCGAGCTCTCCGACGCCTTCACGAGCGAGCTGCTGGACCTCGGCGCGGCCGTGCCGGCCCATGCGCCGCTGCAACCCGGCACCGGCACCGGCACCGGCACCGGCACCGGCACCGGCACCGGCACTGTGCCAACGAACCTGTCGCCGACAGGAGGTGAACGCGCGTGAGCACCGCCTCTGCTGCGTCGGTGCGCATCGGGCGCACCTACACCCGCGCCCGCCGTCATCCCTGGGTGATGGGAAAGATCGGCGACTGGACGTTGCCGCTGGGGCCCTACACCCCCGCCCAGCTGATCATCGCCGCGGGCGGCATCTTCCTGCTGATTAAGACGTTCTCGTGGTGGGCGCCGTCACTCGGCCCGGTACCCGTGGTTGTCCTCGGGGTCGCGGTGTGGGCGGCGCGCGCCTCACGGATCGGCGGCCGCTCCCCGCTGTGGGTGGCCTACGGCTGGACGCAGTACGTGCTGCAGCCCGCGTCCGGCCGCATCGGCGGGCGCACCGTGCGCGAGGGCCGTACCACCGTGTTGCACGGCAGCTTCCTCATCGAGGAGACCACCGCGCCTCCCGCCGCGGGCGCTGCCCCGTCCGGCCGGGGCAGCGTCATGCCCCGCACCCGCCCCACGCGCCGTGCACCGGCCGCGTCCTCGGCCGGGAAGGCGGCCGCACGCCGTCGCGGCCGTCGCCGTTCGGGCACGGCCCGCACCGCGCCGGCCGCCCGGCCGGTGCCCACGCCCCTGCAGCAGCTGCTGCGTGAGCGGCAGGGGGTGCGGCGGTGAAGCTGGCGATCCGTCACATCGTCGACAACGTCGTGTGGTCCACGTCCGGCCAGGTCTGGGCGATCTGGGCCGCTGCCCCGCAGGGCTCGCGCTACATGGGCGAGCGCACCCGCGAGGAGCTGCTGGGCCGGGTCACCTCGCTGGTGCGTTCCCTGCCCGGCGCGGCCCGCCTGTACGGGCTGTGCGCCCGGCTGGATCCGGGGGAGGTCGTCGCCCGCACCGTGGCCGGTGTCGACTACCAGCGGCATCCGCACTGGGCCGAGGTCGCCGACGCGCAGCTGCGGCTGCTGGCGGGCGAGGACCTCGATGCGCCGGTGGAGATGCACCGGCGCACCCTGTGGCTGGCCGTCCCGCTGGAGCTGGGCGGGGCGCGGGCCGAGCTGTCCGCGGCCTTCGCGTCCGCGTGGTCCGAGATCTCCTCGATGCTGGGCCTGCCGCCGGCACCGGTGCCCGCCCACGAGGTGGGGGAGTACCAGCAGCGTGCCCGCCAGCTGCTGACGGAATTCGGCGGCGGCCTCGAGCTGCGCCCGGCCCGCCCGGCGGAGATCGTGTGGATGCACCAGCACGCCGTCGCCCGCGGCCTGGACGAGCCGCTGCTCGCCGAGTCCGAGCGCTCCGGCCTGCGCGGCAGCCACCTCGTCTCTGGGGTCCTGCGGGCGCCCGCGCACGCGGACCTGGGCCAGGTGCGGCTGCTGGAAGGCGGCATCGACGAGGAGCCCGATGCCGCCCGCACGTCGGCTGGGACACCGGCCCGCGCCCGCGGCAGCCGGAAGAAGAGGACTGCGGCCGGTGGGGTGGGGCGCCGCTGGCTGCGGGTGGAATCCGAGGCGGGCAGCTCCTACCAGGCCCACCTTGCGCTGGCGGAGATGCCGCGCACGTTCTCCGCCGCGGGCGGCGACTTCCTCGCCCACCTGGACCGGATGCCGTTCGGCGTCGACTGGGTGGTCGACCTGCGGCTGGTGTCGACGGAGAAGGTCCTCGCGGAGGTCACCAAGAAGAAAAGGGACCTGGTCGACCAGGCCGAGCAGTACTCCGCGCAGCGCGCGACCGGGCTGCCCGAGGCCATGCACGATGCCGCCGAGGACCTCGGCGACCTGAGCGCGCGCGCCGCGCGCACCAGCGTCGAGGTCGAGGTCCAGTCGGTGACCGTCATGAGCGTCTGGGCGGACAGCGCCGCCGAGTGCGAAAAGCGGGCCGGCGCACTGCAGTCGCGGCTGCGCGGCGCGAACTACCGGCTGGTGCGGCCGGTCGGCGGCCATGAGGAGCTGTTCACGCTCACCCTGCCCGCCACCGCCGCCCCGCCGGGCACCCGCCAGTACACCCAGCATGAGCTCGGCGAGGACTGGGCCATGCACGGCGCGTTCGCCGGTCAGGGATTCGGCGACCCCGCCGGCGCGATGATCGGCTTCAGCCAGGACGTCGGCACCGTCACCCCCACCCTGCTGGACATCGCCAACGCCCCCCGCGCGAACGCGTCCGCGTCGTTCGGGATCGCCGGCGACCTGGGCGGCGGCAAGAGTGTCCTGCTCAAGCTGATCGCCAGCAGTGTCGTCGACCGCGGCGGCCGGGTGATCGCCATCGACCGCACCAAGCGCCGCGAGTGGGCCTCCTTCGCGCGCAGCGCGGCTGCCGGCCGCAGCCAGGTCGTCGACGCCGCGAAGGCGGAGCTGTCCATCGACCCCTTGAGGGTCTTCGCCGATCAGCCGGCCGTCGGCGCGCGGTATGCGCTCAGCTATCTGACGGTGCAACTCGGGGTGGGGCCGATGACCGAGTACGGGGCGCTGCTCAAGCGTGCGGTCAAGGAGGCCGCCGAGTCCTCGTATCCGTGCATGGCCCAGGTGATTGTCGCCCTGGAGGAGATGGCCGCGGGGGAGGGGCCCAGGGCCCAGCGCGCCGTCTCCTTGACCGAGTGGCTCCAGGTCGCCGCCGACGAGCCGCTCGCCGCTGCGGTGTTCGACCCCGAGCTGCCGGTCCTTGATCTCGCCTCCGGCATGTCCAGCGACTTCGTCGTCATCACCACCACCGGCCTCACGCTGCCGCCGCGGGAAGCGGTGACCGACCCCGAGCTGATGCGCAACCAGCCGCTGGAGGCCCTCATCGGCCGCGCCGTCCTCTACCTGGTCGCGGCGATCGCCCGTGAAGTCGCCTTCGCGGATGCCCGGTTCACGCTGATCCCGCTGGACGAGGCGTACTGGCTCACCTCCTCCTCCGAGGGCCAGGCCTTGGTCGACGAGATTGTTTACGACGGCCGCAAGCACGGTGCCGGCGTCGGCCTGGGCTGCCACGACGTCCGCGAACTCGGCACCAGCACCGGCCGCGGCCTGCTCGCCTACCGCTTCCTGTCCCGCACCGCCGACCCGGTCCTCGCCGCTCGCGGCCTGGAATGGCTCGGCCTGCCCGCCGACGACGAGGACCTCCTGCACGTGGTCACCACCGACCTGTCCCCGTTCGGCAAGACCGAACGCGCCGGCGAGATCCTCGGCCGCGATCCGCGCATGAACATCGGCCGCTTCAAGGTCCTCGTACCGAACGTCGACCGGATCCTGGAGGACATCTTCACCACCCCCGAAGACACCCCACCCGCCGACACCCCACCCGCCGACGAGGAACTCCTTCCCTACACGCCAGCCGCCGCCGTCGGCAGCCGGCGCGTGACGGGGAGGCGGCCATGAGCAGCTGGAGCATCTCCCACGGCACCAGTGAGGGCGGCCGGCTCCACTGCGCCTACGGTTCAACGGCCGTCCTCGCCCGGCACCTGGCGCACGTGCTGTCCGCTGCCGACTGGCGGTCGATCAAATGGGTGTTCGACCGCCCCCGGGGTGCCCCGTTCGCGGTGGCGGACACCGCCGCGAGCCGCATCGCCGATGTCCTCTACCGGGCCTGTGGCCACGAGCTCATGCCCGAGGTCTGGGCGGTCATGGCCTACGACCTCGCCGTGACGGCCGACCGCGCGGCGGGCTCACGCGAACCGTGGACCTGGACCTGAGCCAGCCGCCCACCCGAGGCCTCCCACACGCCCCATGAGAGGGGCGCACGAAATTCCACACCTTCGAGACGCAGCCGTGAAACCGGCCGCCCGCCGCCAGGTCGCCGCGTCCTGACCGACCCCGCGAACGCCCGGGGCGAACCATCCCCGGGGCCGCTCACCACGCCACTCACCAACAGCCGTGCGCCCACTTACCACGCCCTGTCGGGGCCGGAGTTATGGCCTTGTGACAGCCCAGGGCCGCTGGTGGCAAGCGGGGCGGTGAGCGCCTGGGCGAAGAGTGACGGCACAGCCCCAATCCCCCCTTTCTTTTGATCGCTGAGGAGCCGTTCATGCCCGCCTCCCTCCTGCACCGCCGCACCGGCCCTGGCGCCGCCGACGAGCCGGCACTCCACCACCCCCACCGCCACGGCCACGGCATGAGGCGCACCCCGGCCGCCACGCCTCCTCTGCCCACCAGGCCCGCCCGCTCACGGGAGGACGCGATGCGTGACACCTTCGCCCCCCACCGCGCGCGCCGCCTCGGCCCGGCACTCGTTGTGCTCCTGGCCGCGGCCGCCATCATGGCCATCACCCTGATGGCTCACGGCGTCCCCGACGCCTGGTGGCCCCAGACCGGGGACGCCTTCACCACCACGGCCACCTCCGCCGCCCGTACTGCCGGCACCGGATCGGCCAGTGACCCCTGCGACCTGATCGTCGGCCCCGCTCACGACTACTGCCAGCGCGGCGCCGACTCCACGGCCCCGTCAGCGGGTGGTGGCAGCACGAGCACCGGCGTGCTGCTCCTGATCCCGGCTCTGCTCGGCATCGGTGTCCTGCTGCGCCTCCGCTGGAGCCGGCCGTGACGCCCGCCGCCCGCCGCCGCTGGCAGGCGGCCGGGACGGTCACCGCCCTGACCGTGCTCCTGATCGCCATCAGCACCGCGCCCTCGTTCGCCGCGGACAACGGGAGCCCGTACGGGGATCTCCTCGACCCGCTGAACGTGGACACCCCCGAGGGCGTGCCGATCGACCACTACGAGCTGACCGCGGACGAGTCGGGACCGATCGACACCGTCCTGGAGTTCTGCCTGTCCGGAACGTTCGCCCTGTCCCGCACCCTGGTCGGCTTTTCCTGTTGGGTGGTCGACTGGGCCTACCGTTTCCCCGTCCTGGACAAGCTCTCCGCGCCCGCGCAGCAGATCAGCGACGCCTACCAGACCAACATCATCGGCCCGCTCGGCATCACCGGCGTGTTCCTGGCGTGGGCGTTCGTCTTCGGCCTGGTCCTGGCAATGCGCGGCCGCGTCGCCCGCGGCGTCGGCGAAATCATGCTCACCCTGCTGATCGCCGCGCTCGCCGCGACGACCATGGTCCGCCCCGACGCCCTGCTCGGCTACGACGGGCCGATCCGGCAGACCCAGCGCGCCGCCCTGGAAGCGGCGTCCATCACCGTCAACGGCGGCGACGGCAAGGACAAGGCCAACGACCCGTGCGACCTGATCACCGGACCCGCGCAGAGCGCCTGCCGCGAGTCCGTCGGTGACACTGCTACGGGTGAGGACAGCGCCGCGGCCAAGAAGAAGCGCGAAGCGGCCTGCGACATGGTCGCAGGACCTGCCCGCGACACCTGTCTGAGCGGCGAACGCCCGCTGGCCGCAGCCGACATCTCCCAGCCCATCACGCGCACGCTCACCGAGACCCTCGTCGTGCAGCCGTACATGCTCCTGGAGTACGGGCAGAACATCCCCAAGGACAGCCCGCTTTACAAGGTCCACAAGCAGCTCGTCGACCCGCCCGAGCTCGAGGAGGACCCCTGCGACCTCATCTACGGGCCGGCCAAGCAGTACTGCCAGCGGGACACCGGCGTCAGCGACGCCGAGAAGGCCTTCAAGAAGCTCGGCGACGACGGCAAACTCGCCGCCTCCTACATGAAGAAGGTGACCTGGGGGCGCTTCCTCGGCGCCGTGCTCGTGCTCATCGCCGTGCTCATCATCACCCTCGTCATCCTCTCCATGGTCCTGGCCCTGTTCGCCGCCCAGTTCGGCTGCGTGATCGCCGCGGTCTGCGGCATCGTCGTCTTCGCCTGGGCGCTGCTGCCCGGACCCAACCGCGCCGTGCTGTGGAAGTGGGTGGGCATCTTCGCCTCCGCGGTCGTGGTCCTGTTCGGCACCGCCGTGTTCATCCCGGCCTTCGGGGTCGCCGCCCGCGCCCTGCTCGCCAACAACCAAAGCCCGATGATGGAACGGCTGCTCACCCTCGACGGCCTGGCCATCACCGCCCTGGCCGGACACCGCATCATGCTCCGCAAGGGCAGCGGCCTGGGCCGTCGCATCGCCGACCGCATGCGCTACGCCCGCATCGGCGGCAGCCACACCATGGACCCCAACGCCGCCGCCACCGCGTCCGCCCTCTCCTCCCTCAACTACGGCAACAGCGGAGGCGGATACGGCGCCGCCCACCTGTCCTTCATGAACCGCAACGCCGGCCTGGCCGCCGGACTGCGCGCGCTCAGCGACGGCAACGGACTGGTCGGCCACCCCGGCGCCTTCCTCGCCGAGGCCAGCGCCGAAGGACGCCGCGCCCTCGCCCCGATCGGGCTGGGCCTGCGCGCCACCCACGCCGCCCTGATCGGCCCGAAGCGCCCCGCCTCCCAGCCCGTCCGACTGGGCCCGGACGGCCGGCCGCTGCCTCCCGGCACCACCGGCCGCACCGTCATCGACGGCCGCACCGGACGCATCATCAGCGGCGGCCAGCAGGACGACTACACGCCCATCGGCGCACGCCTCGAAGCCGGCCTGCGCCGCACCCGCGGTGGCCGGACCCTGGTCCGCACCGGGAAAGTCGCCTACCACTCCACCGTCGGCCTGCCCGCCACCTGGACCCGCATGCGCCGCGGCACCAGCCAGCTCACCGGCGAGCTCCACCAGGAACTCGGCCGCCAGCGCACCCACTACAGCCGCGTCGCCGACGCCTGGACGGCCGACACCCGCGACGGCGTACGCGACCTCACCACCCCCGTCCGCCGCACCTACGAAGCCGTCTCCGAGCCCATCGACCGCGCCACCCGGCTGCGCACCTGGGAGTCGACGCACCTCGACGACACCGGCCGGCCCCGCTACTACGGCGGCCCGCCCACCGCCGACGGCCACGTCCCCGACGACATCTGGCGCCAGCGCTTCCCCTGGGAGCCCGACCCGTCGGAGGGACATGCCTGGCCCGGCCGCAGGGGTGAGGGTGACAACCGGGCGGGAGATGCCGAGTGAAGCGGCGCAGACTCGGCTGCCTCACCACACTCTTGCTGGCCGTGCTCGCCACGCCGGTCATGCTCGTCGCGTTCGCCGCCGCCCGCGAGACGGACACCCCGAACCTCGAGACCGTCGGCAAGGTGTCCGGCATCCCCCAGCGGATGCTGGCCGCCTACCAGGCGGCGGCCGCCCGACTGCCCGCCGAGGCCCCGAAATGCACGGGCATGACCTGGGCGATCCTGGCCGGCATCGCCAAAATCGAGTCCAACCACGCGGCCGGCCGGACGATCGCCGACAACGGCGACATTACCCCGCACATCCTCGGCCCGCTTCTCGACGGATCCGGCGCCGGCGGCAACACCACCGCCTTCGAGGACACCGACAACGGCCGCTGGGACGACACCAGCAGCTCCGAACGCGCTGTTGGCCCCTTCCAGTTCCTCCCCTCCACCTGGCAGTCGACCGGACGCGACGGCAACGGCGACGGCGTCAAGGACCCGCACAACGCGGACGACGCCGCGCTCGGCGCCGCCGTCTACCTGTGCGGCAACGGCCGCAACCTCACCGACCGCAGCCAGCTGAAAGCGGCCATCCTGCAGTACAACCACTCGACCGCCTACGTCAGCGACGTCCTGTCCTGGATCGACCGCTACACCCAGCTCGGCGACGGCACCATCCGCCTCGGCCAGAACGCCACCGGCGATGCCCGCACCGTCATCAACGCCGCCCTCGCCGAGATCGGCACGCCCTACTCCTGGGGCGGCGGCAACGCCACCGGCCCCACCAAAGGCATCTGCTGTACCCCGCGCGGCATCTCCGGAGCGAACATCACCGGATACGACTGCTCCGGCCTCACCACCTACGCCTACGCCCAGGCCGGCATCAGCCTCCCGCGCACCGCCGCACAGCAGGCCGGCATCGGCAAGCGAATCCCCGCCAGCCGCGGTATCGGCGCTCTGGAGCCCGGCGACCTGGTCTTCTTCGCCGTCGACCCCAGCTCCAGCAGCACCATCTACCATGTCGGGATTTATCTGGGCGACTCGATGATGGTCAACGCCCCGAGGCCCGGAACGGAGGTACGGACCGAGGCCGTCTGGGATCAAGGTTTCGCGGGGGGTGCCCGGCTGCTGTGAACACCAACACCCGCACTCCGTACAGAAGAACAGCCCTCTGGCCGCTGCTCGGCGGCGCCCTTTGCGCTCTGCTCGGGCTCGTCCTACTCCAGCCCACCAGCCCCGGGGCAAGCTATTCGCCGAAGGCCAGCGCAGCCCCGGCCGCCGCCGCGCCCACGGCAGCGCCCACCGCCGTACGCACGGCGGATCCCACACCAAGCCGGACGCTGAGCGGCACGGTGAACGAGGCCGCGGCGACGCCACTTCCCTCGCCGCACCCCACCGCGAGCGCAGCGGCGTCGGCCGGCGTCATGCCGGTGGCCGGGGACGGCCCCGCCGGCGACTACGCCTTCCAGCAAGTCCTGGAACGCTCCTCGCCCGCCGACCTGCCGCACACCCAGGAAGTGAAGCTTGTTGCCCTTGCTTCCCGCATCTGGCTCGCCGACGTCACCGGGGCGGGCCGGGAGAACTGGCGGGGATACTTCGGCGAAGAGCCGCTGCGCTCCCCGTACCGCGACGTACGGATCCAAGCCGGCATCGCCCGCACCGTCGGCGACCGCTCCGATCGTGTCCGCGTCCGCCTGGTCTGGGCCGGCACCGATCCCGCAGGCGAAAAACAGGACGGACGACCCGCTGAGGTGATTCTCGTGCGCGAGGACACAACCTGGGAGCCAGTGCATTGAGACCGACACCGAGTTCTGGATTTGCATCGCCAACTCCTGCTTGGTTGCTGGCCTTTGAGTTCACTGTGGCGGGAGATGGCGTTCGAATTCCCGACCAAGTCTCCCGCTGTGCGGGAATGTGACCGGTTTGTGCCCGCAGTGTGGTCCTGAACAGCAAGAACAGACTGTGGCGTTGACGGTTCTTTGCGTAACGTATGTGACGACGGCAATCATCTGAGACCTGCGTGAGCGTCGCGGCGGCAGCACCCTGCACCACGTCACAGGTCGCACAAGGGTGAAGAAATGGAACGGGGAGGCGTAATGGCAGAAGCGGCACGACCGAAGCGCAACGCGCTGCGCACCCGAAATCGACTTATCGCCTTGGTGATTGCCGGCTGCGCGGCGCTCTCCTTGACTGCTTGCGGCGGCGATAAGGACGACGAGGCGAAGAGTCCCACCCTGCAGAACAGTTCCTCGGCGTCGACAAGTCCCAGTGCGGATCCCAAGGAAGCGGCATCTCGGGCGCTCCTGGCCGACTATCAGCGCTATTGGGACGAAACGGAACTGGCGTACGCGAAGTCTAGCCTGGACGGCACTGAGCTGGACAAGTACGCCGTCGGCACGGCTCTCGCTGCCACCAAGCAGGACCTGAAGGCGATGAAGAACGCTGGCCAGGTCGCCGAGGGCAAGGTCACGCTCTCTCCAAAGGTCCAAACAATGGACCTGACCGGCAAGATCCCCTCGGCCACCCTGCGCGACTGCGTAGACATCACCGGCTGGAAGTTGGTCGACGCCGACACCCACAAGGAGATCAAGCTTCCGAAGGAGCGGCTCACCCGGTACATCAGCATCGCGAAGGCCGAGAAGTGGGGGAATCGGTGGGTCATGTTGAGCACCACGCCGGAGAACACCTCATGCTGACGCGGGCTGTCGCACTCGGCGCCGCCACAGCCGCCGCCTTCGCCTGTATGACCACCGGCGCACAGGCTGCCGACGGGCCGGGGGATACCAACGTTGATGCAGGCAACTGCACAGCCGTGATGTTCTGTGTTGGCGTTGGTACGGACGGTTCCAGCGGCTCTCAAGGATCGTCGACTTCGACGACCGCCAGCAAGGGCGGTAAGGCCGCCAAGAAGGATCCGGACTCCCCGGTCTGCTCCGTGTCGAAGCTGACCCCTCCGCCGCCTGCTGGCAGTGCGCTTTGGGAGGGACACAGTCCTGACGACGGAGCCGTCTATACCCGTATTTGTATCGACTCCAGCGAGTTCATCGGCCTTACCGCCGAAACCACCGTCGAGACGTTCTGGGCCGCAGCACCTCCGCCCGCGGTTGATCCCGCGGTGCTGGCCCAGCGCGCCGTCGATTCCATGACGCTGTTGGGCCCGGACATTGCCAGTCCGCGTGCGGCCGGGAAGTACACGATCGGTGTCCCGGTGTGGATGTGGGTCAACGAGAGCCAGACCACGTACGGACCGAACACCGCCTCGGCCTCGGCCGACGGGGTGACGGTTACCGCTACCGCGAAGGTCAGCAAGATCGTGTGGAAGATGGGCGACGGCTCCACGGTCACGTGCAACGGCCCCGGCACCACCTACACATCGTCCAAGGGCATGGCCGAGTCGCCGACGTGCGGCCACGTCTACTCCAAGACATCGGCCGATGAGGGCGGCAAGTTCCAGCTGACCGCTACGTCGACGTGGTCGATCGACTGGCAGGTAGCCGGCGGCGGTGCGGGCGGGCAGCTGACCGAGATCCGCCAGAACCAGGTCCAGGTCGCAGTCGGTGAACTGCAGGCCGTGGGCAGCTGATCGCAGGGCATCAGTTCCAGAAGGAAGGCAAGCAACGTGACCAAGACGGCGGCTCAGGCCAGCGCAATGGGCCAGGTTCCCGCGCAGCCGACGCAGAGTCATCTGCCGGGCGCGGCGGTGGGATTCCAAGCGCGCCGCCGACGACCCGGCATGTACGCCCTGGCGGTCGCGTTGATCGCCGCGGGTGGCGGGGGCGGATTCCTCGCCTACCAGGCGACCGGGGAGCGGACGCCCGTCCTGGCGGTCGCCCACGAAGTGAACGCCGGTGACGTGATCAAGGACTCGGATCTGGTAGAGGCCTCGGTGTCGCTGGACCCGGCGCTCAAGCCGTTCCGCGCCGCCCAGCGCGATCAGGTGGTCGGGAAGCGGGCCGCGGTCGCCCTGGTACCCGGCGCGCTGCTGTCCCGCGGGCAGGTCACCACCCGCACGCTGGTCAAGCCGGGGGAGCAGCTGGTGGGCATCGGGCTGAAGGCGTCGCAAATGCCGGCCACCCGGCTGTCGCCCGGCGACCGCGTCTTGGTCGTGTCCGCACCGTCCGACGGAACCCAGACCGACACCGGCACGAGCGGCACCGAGTCGACGCCGAAGACGGTGTCCGCCCGCGTCGTTCGAGTGGGGGAGAAGCAGCAGACCACCAACGAGCAGGTGGTCGACGTCGCCGTGCCGGCCGAGGACGGCCCCAGGCTCGCCGCCCAGGCCGCGACCGGTGACGTGGCGCTCGTGGTGGACGCGCCGGGAGACGATTCCTGATGGCGGTCATCACGCTGGTCGGTCTGCCCGGCGCGCCGGGCGTGACCAGTACGGCGCTGGCCCTGCTGCGGACCTGGCCGCTGGAGGACGGGCGGCGCATGATCCTGGCCGAGTGCGATCCCGACGGCGGCGCCGTACTGTCCGGCGCGCTGCAGGGCCGGATGGAAGCGGACCGCGGCCTGCGTAACCTCGCCGTCTCCACCCGTACGCAGGAACTGGTCAACGCGTTCTGGACGCAGCTGATCGCCCTGGAGAACGACGACCGGCGCAACGAGCGCAACCGGCTGCTGCTGGCCGGGCTGACGGAGATGTCCCAGGCCTCGAGTCTCGCGCCGGTATGGACGCAGCTCGCCGATCTGTTCGCCGGCATTGAGCCCGGCGGCCACGACGTCCTGGTGGACCTCGGCCGCAGCGGTGCGTTCGGCCCGGCGAGCGTGCTGGCGCTGCGCGCCGATGTGGTGCTCGTGGTGATGCGCGGCACGGTGCGCGGCCTGCACAACGGCAAGTCCCGCATTGCCCAGCTGCGCGCACTGCTGGATGGCGAGAACGGACGCGGATCCGGCGGACTGGGCGTCCTCCTGATCCGGCAGGGCCCCTACGGGCCCCGTGAGGTCGAAGAGGAAACCGGCGTGCCCGTGATCGCCCAACTTCCCTACCGGCCTGCCGAGGCCGCGGTCCTGTCCGACGGAGAGCCGGAGGGACGCCAGTTCATGAACAGCAAGCTGATGAAGGCCGTCGGGGATGCCACGACTCCGATCCGTCAGCGCGTGGCCTCGCGCCGCGCCCGGCTGGCGTCCCCGCTGCACCAGCGGCTTCGGGGGGTGAGCGGCAGTGCGCGCTGACCCCGTATACCCGGGCCCGGCCCACACGGTCGCCCCCGGTCCCACCGGAGCAGGGGCACCGGATTCGCGGCGCGTCGTGGGGCAGGCCGGCTCTCCGGCGATGGTCGGCGCCCGTGCCGTGCCCCGCATGGAGATCGACACCCGGGCCGCCAACGAGATCAAGCGGCAGGTCAATGACCAACTGCTGGCCGAGGCGAAGACGAACGCGGCCCTGTCCGGGCCGGCCCGTGAGCAGCGCGGCCGCGCCCTGATCAACGAGAGGGTCGCGGTCTGGGGCGACGCCGCCCGCGTCCGCGGCACGGTCTCCGAGGTCCAGGAACAGCAGATGGCCGCCCTGGTCTTCGACATGCTGTTCCGGGCCGGACGTCTGCAGCGCTACCTCGACGACGACCGCGTCGAGGACATCTGGATCAACGGTCACGACCGGGTGTTCCTCAAGTACTCGGACGAGGGCGATCCGGTCGAGGTCGCCCCGGTGGCCGACTCCGAGGAGGAGCTCCAGGAGCTGGTGCGTGATCTGGTCCGCGCGAGCGGCCAGACCGGTCGTACGTTCTCCACCGCCAGTCCCGATGTGGCGGTGCGGCTGCCCGACGGGTCCCGTCTGCAGGCGCTCGGGCCGGAGATCACCGGCGAGCGCACCCATGTGACGATCCGCCGGCACCGCATCAAGGACGCCAACCTCGCCGACATGGTCCGTCTCGGCACGCTGGACCAGACGATCGCCGAGCTCCTGGCGGCCTGTGTCCGGGCCCGCCGCAACGTCATGGTCGTGGGCGAGCAGTCGTCGGGGAAGACGTCGATGCTGCGTGCGCTGCTCAAGGAGATCCCCCGGCATGAGCGATTCGCCACGGTGGAGACCGAGTTCGAGCTGTGGGCCCACCGCAACGGCTACCACACGCAGGTGGTGCCGATGGAGGCCCGCGAGTCCAACGGCGAGCGTGTCGACGGCCGTGCCGCCGGCGAGATCACCCTGCTGGACCTGATGTACCGGGCCAAGCGCATGTCGCTGACGCGGACCGTGGTCGGCGAGGTCCGCGGCCCGGAGGTCACCGCGATGATGCAGGCGCTGACCAGTGACCGGCCCGGCAGCATGTGCACGATGCACGCCTCCGAGCCGCATGTGGTCTTCGACCGCATCGCCGAGCTCTACCTGCTGGCCCGCGGCAACTTCAGCGAGCAGCTCGCCTACCGGCAGATCGCCAACGGCCTGCACTTCGTGGTGTTCATGTCGGTCGACGAGTCCGGGCCGGTCAAGCGCCGTATGGTCAGCCACATCTGGGAGATCACCGGCATCGGCGAGGGCGGCCGCCCCGCCTACAACGAGATCTACCGCCCGGCCTCGGAGTGGGATATGCGTGCCGTTCCGTACGCGCCGATGTCCCCCCACACTCAGCGCCGCCTGGAGCAGGCCGGCTTCCAGGCCGGCGCCCAGCCCCAGCCGGTCGCCTGGCAGGGGGCGAGCGCATGACGACCTCCCTGTGGTGGAGCCTGTGCGGCGCCCTGCTCACCGGCGGACTGATCGCGGCAGTCGTCGCCACCATCGGCACCACTGCCCCACCCGGCCAGGGCCGTACGGCCCGCTGGCGTGCGCAGTGGTCGGGCGGCCCCGATGCGGAACGCCGCATCGCCCGGCGCCGCCTGGTGGCCACGGCCGCAGCGGTCACCGTAGCCGTGATGTGGGTGGTGACCGGTGTGTTCACGGCCGCGGTGCTGCTGGGATTGTCGGTCATCGGCGTGCCGTGGCTGCTGGCCCCCACCGCCTCGGTGAAGCTGCGGATCGCCAAGCTGGAAGCGCTGGAGGCGTGGACGCAGCGCCTGTCCGAGATCCTGCGCCTCGGCTTCGGCCTGGAACAGGCACTGATCACCAGCCGCAAGAACCCGCCGGCCGCGATCGAGGACGAGGTCAGCGAGCTCGCCGACAAGCTGCAGGCCGGATGGCAGCCTTTGGAGGCCCTTCAGGACTTCGCCGACCGCCTCGACGATGTGACCGCCGACAAGGCGTGCGCCGCGCTGATGCTGTGTGCCGCCGACCCCGGCCCGGGCCTGGCGCAGGTCTTGGAGGACACCGCGACCTCCGTGCGTGCGGAAGTCTCCCAGCGCCGCAAGACCGAAGCCGAGCGGGCCAAGTCCCGTACGGCGGTGCGCTGGATGACCATGATCAGCCTCGGCCTGGTCCTGTCCGGCTTCCTGGTGCCTGACTACACCAAGCCCTACGGCACCCTGATCGGCCAGCTGGTCCTGGCCCTGCTGGCCGGTGCGTTCGCCGCCGTCCTGCTGTGGACCCGCCGACTGGGCAGCCACCAGCCGGTGCCCCGCTTCCTGATCAACGACCCGCGCAGCCGGGTCAAACTGACCGAGCCGGTCGAGGAGCTGATCGCATGAGTTTCCTGAGTCAACCTCTATGCCGCCTGGGGCGTGTCGGCGGGCGCGTTGATCTTGCTGTTGGCCTGGTGGATGGCGGGG
>NZ_JACTVI010000071.1 GCF_014495685.1 Streptomyces sp. TRM68367
CCCCATACCACAACAACGAGGACCAAGGCCCGAAGCCACGGCTTGTTTCCCGGCAAGCCCTAACTACACGGCATTGGGACTAGGCCTTCTGGTTTTAGGTGTGACGCGCTGGCCCAGCACGCCCAGCACGCCCAGCATGCCCAGCAGCGCGGCCGCGATGTCCGGCTGGCCCGCGCAACAGGCGGCGTGCGCCAGGCAGTTGAGGCCGCGCAGCTCGGCGGGCGCCACGGTGTTGTCCGTACGGCCCATGACCCAGCGCTGCCAGGTGTGCCGTACGCCGCTCACCGCGCCGTCGTGGGCCCAGTGCTGCGCGAGCCCCACCGCCGGGCGCATGCCCTGCGCCGCGTCCACGGCGAAGCGGAACTCCTCCGCCCGCGCGTACCGCACCAGCACTGGCAGCGGGCAGCCGGTCCGCGCCGGCCGCGCCGCGGGCGAAGTCGTACATCAGGCCGTGCGTGCCGTGCCAGCGCGTCGAGTAGTAGTGCAGCACCTGGAGGTGGCCCTCCACGCTGTACGGGTGGCGCCTGTGCAACTCGTCCCATCAGCAACGCCAGTTCATGCCGCCGTACCCCTGACGGGTACAGCCGCGCCACGGAGATCAGCGACACCCAGGGCGTCGGGTCCTCCGGGTAGGCCTCGGCGGCCGTCAGGCACGCCATGACCGCGGCGTCGACGCGGTACTGGTCGATCGGCTCACCCCGGCCCGCCGTGATGGCCAGGGTGAACGCCCGGGCGGTCGGCCGTCGCCGCCCACAGCACCCGCGCGTCCGCGCTGCGCGGCTCGGAGGCCAGCCACGACTCCGCCGTCGAACTGCCCGCGCAGTCCTGCGCGAGCAGCCGCACCCGGTGCCCGCGCACGAACCAGTCGGAGCCGGTCGCGCGCAGCAGCTCCCGCAGGCCCTGCCAGCGGCCGATGACGATGTCCTGTCGGGCGGCGGTCAGCGAGGCGTCCCCGCAGTCCGGGTCGAAGTGGGGCGTGAAGCGGTCGCGTGTCATCGGGACGCCCCTCAGAGCCCGCGCGGCCGCGCGGGCCGAGTTCGCTCCGCGACTCGACGAACACCCAGAACATGAACAGCGAGCCGAGCAGCGGCCACAGCCCGCCGAAGACGAGGTTGGCCGCGGACCTCAGCAGCATCCGGCGGTAGGCGACGACCGCCGCGAGCCCGGCCAGACCGTAGTAGACGGCGATCTGCAGGCCGATCGCGGAGATGGCATCGGAGAGGATGTCACCCACCGTGCCCAGCACGGTGGAGGCGGCGAGCATCAGCAGCGCCACGGCGCCGACCACCACGATCGCCACCCACGGCGTGTTCCAGGCGGGGTGCACCCGCCCCAGCGCGGACGGCATCGTACGGTCCCGGCCCATCGCGAACAGCGAGCGCGTGACCTGGATCAGCGTGGTCTCCAGCGTCGCGATGGTGGACAGCATCACCGCCGCCACGAGCAGCCTGCCGCCCCAGCCCGGCCAGATCTCCTCGCCGAGCACGGCCAGCACGTTGGCCGCGTTCTGGTGGATCTGCCGCTCGGAGAGAATCACTTTCACCGCGATGTTGAACACCTGGACCAGCAGGAAGACGACACCCAGCCCGATGAGCCCGGCGAGCCCCGTCGTACGGCGGCTGTTGCGGGTCTCCTCGCTCAGGTTGCTGGTGACGTCCCAGCCCCAGTAGCAGAAGCGGCGACGAGCGCGCCCGAGGCGAGCCCGTCACCCGTCGAAGTGGCCGAAGCCGAGCCAGGACCAGTCGAAGGAGCGGGCGTTGCCCGTGTGGAAGAGGCGAGCACCGCGAACAGTGCCAGTATGGCCGGCTCGGTGCCGGACAGGACGAGCCGCGCGCGGACGGTCGCCGGGCCCCGCCCAGCACCACGCCCAGCATGAGCAGGAACCAGGCCGCGCCCACCAGCGTGGACAGTGCGGTGTTCTCGGCCAGCCGCTCGTCGAACAGCGCCAGCGTCATCGACCCCGCGGGCAGCGAACCGGCCACCATGAAGATCGTCCCGGCTGAGGTACCTGAACGCCAGCGCGATGCCGAGCATTGGGATCGCGCGGTACAGCAGCGCCGCCGGGCGGCCAAGCCGCCCGGCGCATAGGGGTGGGGGGTGGAGCGCCGCGCCGGACCCGACGGGGATGGCCGCGGGCCCGGAGCGGTGAAAAGGGCGTGGCGGATACCGGTCAGCCGCTGCGCGGACGGTCGGTCACACAGTGTGTGCGAGTGATGATAGCCCCACCCTTTGATCTTTCAAGATTGACCAGTGGGTAATGTGCACGCCCCTCAGAACCCTCAACTCCGGTTTGTTTCCTGGGAGTTGCGAAGCCGTGGTTAACGAGCGCCCGGCGGGAAACGCGGACCGGACACCGTCGTACGAACCCGTCGTACGAACCGGTCGACGCAGCGCGACAGGAAGGCAGCAGTCATGGGAACGGAACCGGCCGAGCCCGAGCCGATGGCGGACAACGCCTACCAGCCCACCGGAAGCAACGAGGAGCAGGAGGACGCCGCGCCGCTCGACCCGCAGGACACCGTCGACGAACCCACCTACGACGAGACGCTCGACCAGGGCTACTCCCCGCCGGAGCGGCCGCTCGGCGTCACCCGGCACGGCACCACCGCCGCCGAGCAGCGCGACGGCGAGACCCTCGACGAACGACTCGCGCAGGAGCGGCCCGACGTGCCCGGACCCGCCGGTGAAGGCGAAGGCGAGGGTGAGAGCGGCACCGGCGCCGAGGAGGCCGCCGTGCAGGTCGTCGGGGACGACACCGAGCCGCCGGGTGCGCAGCGGAGCCGCTGAGCGTCCCTCAGCCCCCGAGCCGGTCGATCTGCCGCAGCCCATCACGGTCTGCCCGATGTGGATCAGCTTGGTGGCGCCGGACCCGAAGCAGTGCACGCCGAGCAGCGTGCGGTCCTGCGCGACGAGGACGGTGTCGAGCTGCTTCGCCGCTTCACCGTTGCCCCTCCGCTCTTCCCGAGCCAGCTCCCAAGGCCGGGTCGCGTCAATACATCGATTGGCCTCCTCCACGATCTCCCAGACAGCGTGGATGGCACGCCGGAAGTCGAAGTCGGCTGTCTTGTCTCACGAGACCTTGTCTCTATCTCATCTGATCTTGTCCGGTTCGGCCGTCGGGGACAACGTCAGGTGAGACAGTCAGGTCGGTTCTCGCGGGTCGGTGAAGTCAGTGGAGTCCCATCCGTCCCCTTGTCTCTCTTGAGCTGTCAGCTCAGGAGTCAGGAGATGAGCGAGCGGCTTGTGGGCGCCAGTCGCAGTGTCCGGGGGGCTGCGGTCTGTTCCCGCTCGATGCCCGGCAGGATCTCGTCCCGTGTGAGGGGGTGGGCCTGCGCCTGGGAAAAGTGCTGGTGATGCGCACCCTCGTTGGGATAGGAGGTGAAGACCGCGGCGACGTTCTCTCCGGTGCGGACCGGCAGCCTTGGGAAGGTGTTGTGCGCTGTCTCGGTGGTCAGGACGGCAAGCGGCGCGGGTCCCGTGTTGTGGAGCACGGGGAGGAGACCGTCTCGGATCAGCGTGATGCCGTCGTGCCGTCCGGGAGGGAAGGACCAGATGGTGGCGGACACGAATCGGTCCGGTTCCGGAGCACCGGCCTGGGGGCGCTCGGACGGGCGGCCGACGAAGTTGCTCCCGGCCGACAGGGGTCGCAGCAGCAGGACATCGTCGGAGTCGATCATGGTGGCGTTGGCCCGGGGACCGTGCTCGGCCCAGACAGGTCCGTCGTAGAAGGCCGTCAGCGCGCGGCGCCGTACCTCCATGTCCCCGAACCCGCGCAGCCAGACGAAGCGGTCCGGATCGTCGAGATCCCGGAACTGGCCGAGCACGGCCATCCCGGCCTCTTCCTGGGTCTCTACCAGCTCCCGGTCGAACAGCGCGATGAGCTCGTCGCGCCGGCCGGGACGCAGCGTGTACTGGCGGAGCTCGATCACAGCGGGGCGGCCGGCGGGATCGGTTCGGGGCACAACGGACTCCTGTTCGGTGCTCTTGTCCGGGCATGAGTGTCGGCTCGTTCGGTGGGAGCCGGACACGGATCGACGCTAGGGCAGTCGTGTGTCAGGTGCTGTCAGGGTTTCCGGAGGAGAATTGCGCCCATGTCTGCCGGTCGCCTGCTGTCACTGCTGCTGTTGCTGCAATCCCGTGGCCGCATGCCCGCGCGAGGAATCGCCGACGAGCTGGGGGTGTCCGTGCGGACCGCCTACCGCGATCTGGCGCGCCTGCAGGCCGCCGGGGTCCCGGTCTTGGCGGAACCGGGCCGCGCGGGCGGCTATCAGCTGCTCGATGGCTATCGCACCCGCCTGACCGGGATGAGCGAGGGCGAGGCGCGGGCACTGGTTTTCGCCGGACTGCCCGGGCCCGCGGCCGACCTGGGCCTGGCGGCGGAGGTGACGGCGGCACGGCTGAAGCTGCTGACCGCGCTGCCGGCGAGACTGCGTGACGAGGCGGCGCGGACCGCGGCGGTGTTCCACCTGGACGCTCCCGGCTGGTACCGGGAACCCGAACAGACGCCGTATCTGCCCTTGTTCGTCGACGCGGTGCTCACCCGGCGGGCGGTGGACGTGCGATATCGCCGCTGGCGCGCGCCCCAGGAGGTGCATCGCCGCCTTCGCCCATACGGCCTGGTGCTCAAATCCGGCATCTGGTACCTCGTGGCCGCCGCGGAGAGCCGGATCGCGACCTACCGGGCCGCCCAAGTCCTGGACGCGGTGGTGAGCGACGAGCGGTTCGACCGGCCGCAGGGCTTCGACCTGGGCGCGTACTGGACCTCCTACCTCGACGATTTCCAGACACGCCGCTACACCGGCACAGCCACCATCCGCCTGTCCCCGCGGGGACGCCGACGCCTGCCCGACAACCTCCCCCCGGAGGTGGTGCGGGCAGTCGACTCCACCGCGACCGCCGTCGGCGGCGACGGATGGGTCGAGGCCGTCATCCCGACCGAGAGCACCGACCACGCCTGCGGCGAGCTGCTGCGACTCGGTATCGACGTAGAGGTCGTCGCACCGGCCGAGCTGCGCCAAGCCATGGCGGCCACCGTGGGCGTACTCGCCCGAGCCTACGGACTCCACTGAGGCCGGGACGCGCACACGGCGATCGTGGTGGGGCGGGGTCTCCGGCTGGGGCGAAGTACCGCTCACCACGATGCAGGCAATCGGCCGGGGGGCGAACGCGTGGGTGAGGGCGAGGTGGAATCGTGGAAATGGCGAGGCAGGTTCTACCTGCAACGCTGGCCCTCGGCCAGAGCGATGCGGGTGCTGCGAGACAAGGTCCGCACAGCCACCGCCCGCTCGAAGACCGAACGGCCGGTGTCCGCCGTGGTCGCCGACCCAACCCCGTACTCCGGGGCTGGGCAGCGTTCTTCCGCAACGGAAACTCCGGGCGGAAGTTCAACGCGGTCGACGGCTACGTCCACGAACGGCTGGCCATCTTCGCCAGCCGGAAACGCCCGGTTCGGTGGGGGGCCGTCGGAAAAGGACCTGGTCACAGGCACCTCGCTGGCGGCCTACCCAAACGAACGCACGGTTTGAAGCGGCGGGGGCTGGAAACGGGAGCGGAAGCCACCGCGCCAGTCCCCGACCCTAGTAGGGCCCGTTGCGAAAGTGGCGTCGCGCGGCCGGCGGCACTTTCGCAACAGGCTCTACTAGGGCAGCAGCTTGTCCAGGGCGGCGGGTCCCTCCGCGGCGAGCTTGCGCCGGGCCCATTCCAGGTTGCGCGGGGTGAGGTCCCTGCCCGCGGCCAGCACCACGTCTTCCGGCGACACATCGGTGCCGGTGCGGGCATGGAGCAGGTCGTCCGGGGTGGCGCGGTCCTCGGGCAGCGGGGACGCGGCGGGCTGTGACGTCGGCATGTTCTGCTCCTCGGGTCCGGATCGCTGTGGCGGCCCCGGTGGGCTCAGTCATCGGGTCCGTCCGATATCACCATTCAACGCCGGAGCCCGCCATGCATCCGGAGAGCACGGAGCGCCGCAGCAGAGCGGGCTCTGAAGATCAGGGATGCCCGTCAGCGGCGGTCAGTCCGCCAGGGGCCCGAGCACGAGCATCGTGACGTCGTCCCGCACGTCCGGACAGTGCCGTACGAGGTCCGCCCACACGTGCTCGGCCAGCGCCTCCGGCTCCCCGGTGCCGGCGAGGTCCGCGAGGCGCTCGGTCAGTGGATAGAACGCCCCGGCGGCGTCCCGGGCCTCGGTGACCCCGTCGGAGGCCAGGAAGAGCCGGTCACCGCATTGCAGCGGCACCGCCGAGCCGACGGGCGGGCAGCCCTCGCCGGGGCCGAGAGCGAGGCCGAGCGGCGTCCCCGGCTCGACCGGCAGCTCCACGGCCCGGCCCGCGCGCAGCAGCACCGGCCCCGGGTGACCGCACGCCACGATCCGCACCGCCCGGACGTCGGGGGAGAACGCCAGCAGCACGGCGGTGGCGAACAGCTCGGCATGCTGCACCTCCGCGCTGTCCACCTCCAGCCGCCGGTCCAGGCGCTCGGCCAGCGACTCGGGCTCCGGCTGGTCGAGCACCCCCTCCCGGAACGCCCCCAGCAGCGAGGCGACCGTCGCCACGGCCGACAGCCCGTGCCCCTGCACGTCCCCCAGGACCGCCCGCACGCCCCACGGCCCCGCGCGCACGTCGAAGAAGTCCCCGCCCACCAGCGTCCCGCGCTGCGCGGCCCGGTACAGACCCGCGCACCGCACCGCCCCCACCCGCTCCGGCAGCGGCGGCACGACGGCCCGCTGCGCAGCCTTGGCGACGGCCCGCTCGGTCACCAGCTGGGCGTCGCGGTGGCTGCGGACGTAGGACACCAGCACGCTCAGCGCGGCGACGAAACCGACGGTGAGCAGATCGGTGGTGCCGGGGTCGTTCAGGCGGAAGGCTGGGATGTTCAGCACCGCCACCACCGAGGCGCCCAGCACCGCGGTCGCCAGCGGACCGTACGACAGCACGGCCAGCGGCGGGATGGCGCCCAGCAGGAAGCCGATGTCCAGCGGCCCGGGGCTGACCAGCGTCGCCACGCACACGGCCGCCAGCAGTGCGGTCGGCAGCACCCGCACCCAGCCCGGCGGCGGCGCGCCCCGCAGCCAACCCCGCCGGTCCCGCTCCCGGCGCTGCGGCCGGCCGCGCCCTGTGCTCACACCCCTACGCTGCTACGCCGGACCGGGCGCCGCACGCCGGGAGCCCGCGGCGCCCCGGCCGCGCTGGAACGGCGCGAGGGTGAGCCGGATGCCCGTGGGCGCCGTGTCCTGGATGTACGAGGCGAAGTCGGCCACGTCGTCGCAGGCGAATCCGTACGCTCTGCCGTCCTCGGTGGCGGCGTGCATCGCCGCGGAGTAGTGGTCGGTGACCGCCGTCCGGTAGAAGGCGGCGGCGTCGGTGGTCGGCTGGGCGGGATGGCTGACCAGCGTCGAGCGGTTGAAACCGGCGCCGAGCACGGCGGCGACGGGACCGGTCGTGCCGTCGTTGGGCGCGGCGAGGGCCCCGTCGCAGAAGAGGACGTCGCGGATGGACGGCCGGTCGAAGGCGACCTGGGTCCGCCCGTCGAAGGTGAGCTGCTGCCCGTGTACCCGTCCCGTGAAGGTACCGGCGTTGGTGGTGACCTTGAGGTCCTTGCCGGCGCACGAGCTCCACACCTCGTCGATGTACGCGGCGAAGTAGTCCTTGCTGAACAGCCAGGCGTCCAGCCCGTGACCGGGCGCGATGATCCGGGTGTCGTTCACCACCAGCCGCGCGAAGTCCTCGGCCTGCCGCACGGCGGCGAACGCGGCCGCCCGGCCCCCCGAGCGCAGGATGCCGGTCGTCTGGTCCTTCGCGCCGGTCAGCCGGATGCTCAGCGGCACGCTGAACATGTCGACCATGGTCGTGTTGCAGAACATCCCGGAGGAGCTGTGCGTGAACTCGGCAACCGTTGGGGCCGTTGTCCGAGACGGCGATCGGCGCGAGGGCGCCGCAGTCCGCGCCCGGGCCGGTGAGGCGCTCGCCCTGATCGATCCGCTGGAGAGCCGCTCGGTCCGTCCATGCCCGACGTGCGCTCGGCGCCGCGGCCGCCGCAGAGGGCGCGTACGAGGCGGCGTACGACCAACTCCGCAGGGGTTTTCACGGCAGATGGCGCACACGTGCATTACCACGCCTCCTGTCCGGCCGTCGCGGATCTGGCCGCCGCCGCTGTGCGCAGTGGCCGGTGCGAGAAGGCAACCGCGATCGTCGAGCGTTCCGCTCGCACCCCCGCGGACCAGGCATCACCCCGCCTGCGCGCGCTGACCGACCGGGCCCGCGGACTCCTGGCCGACCCCGAGGACGCCGAGCCGCACTTCCGGGCGGCTCTGGCCGGCCCCGTGCTGGAGCACTGGCCGTTCGAACGCGCCCAGACGCTGCTGGACCTCGCCGAATGGCTGCGGCGCCGGCGGCGCATCGCAGAGGCGCGAGCGCCGGCGGTGTCGTGCCGGGTGGCAGCTGGCCGTGCGGGAGACGCACCGGCTGACCCGGCACCGCCCCGACTGGAAGCGCGTCGCCCTGCGCGACGGCGAGGTCGTCGCCCGCGCCGCCTGGTGGGGCGGCCCCGACGACACCACGCCTGTCAACCTCAACTGGTTCGACGTCGCCGAGGGGGAGGAGGAGGCGGGAGCCGAGCTCCTGCGGACCTCTCCCTGGCAGGTGGAGATCGAACTGAACCTGCCGCCCGGCTGGCGTGACGACCCCGCCCTGCGCGCCGCTGCTGAGGCTCGCCTCACCGCCGTACGCGCGGCCGGGTACGACCTCCTGGTGGAGCGCTTCTTGTACCGGTGGACGCCGGAGTGCGGGCTGCCCGAGCGGCCCGGACGCCTGGTCTTCCGCCCCGAACCGGACGACGCGGTGTTCTCCGACGCGCTGCGCCGCATCCACTCCCTCACCCTGGACGCCCATGCGCTGATCGCCATCGAGCAGGGCGGGCTCGAACAGGCGGCCCGGGAGGAACTCGACTTCTTCCGGTGGTGCCCGTCACCGCGCGAGTGGTGGCAGATCGCGTACACGCCGCGGGGCGAACCCGTGGGCATGCACATCCCCGCGCACAATCCGGCGGGGCCCTGCGTCGGCTTCATCGGCGTCCTGCCGCAGCAGCGCGGCCACGGCTATGCCTACGACCTGCTGGCCGAGTGCACCCACTACCTCGTCGAACGGGGCGCGCAGTTCGTCGCGGGTGCGACGGACCAGGGCAACTTCCCCATGGCCGCCAACTTCGCCAAGGCCGGATATCCCGTCGTAAGGGAACGGGTGAACTTCCACCTGCCGCAGGCCTGACCGCAGCACACCGAGGGGAGACCGCCTGATGGAGGTCGTCGAAGCACACCGGCCGCTGCTGCGCCGGTTGCTGCCGGCGGACGAACCGCGTGCCCTGGGGGTCCGCGGGGACAGTTCCATCACGTGGTCCTGGGCTCGGACCGGGTCGTGTGTCTGCCGCGCACTGCGGCGGCAGCCGCACGGCTCACCGGGCGGGCCGCAATACTGCGTACCCTGGCCGGCCTGGATCTCGGCTTCCGTACTCCGGAGCCGTGGTGCCGGGCGGCACCGACAAGCCGCCGTTCCTGGCGCTCATACGGGTTCCCGGCGCCCCGCTGGACGCCGGCGCGCTCGCGACCAGGCCGTGGCCGAGGCGGTGGCGGCGCGGTACGCCGCACTGCTGACCGGCTAGCCCGGGCCGGGGCCGACCCGAGGGCACGGGACGTCATGTCCGCCGGCGGCGGCGACGGGCCGATCGCGAACTGGCCGCGCTCGACGCGCTGCCCCACCTCACCACCGCGGTCGTGCACGGTGACCTGGGTGCCGAGAACGTCCTGTGGGAGTACGACGACGAGGGACTCCCGAGGCTCAGCGGCGTCGTCGACTGGGTCGACGCCGCCCTCGGGGACCCGGCCGAGGACCTCGCCGCCGTCGAGGCCGACCACGGCGGCCGGTTCCTGCGCCGGGGGGTGGCCCGGGGCGGCTGGCCCGACCCCGCCATCACCGCCCGCACATCACCACGGGGCGACGGGCTGAACTGCCCGCGTACGACCGCGCTCCGCGCCGTGCCGGCGGGCAGGCGGCAACGCGCCCGCCGACTCCGACAACCTGGTGAGTTCACTGTGCGCTGGACCCTGCTGGGCCGCTGCTCGTCCCGGCACCGAGTGCACGGTTGTCGCCCGGCCCGGTACTGCGTGCTCGGCTGTCGCCCGGCCTGGAGTCGAGCACTCGGTTGTCGCCCGGCCCGGCACCGAGTGCCCAGCTGTCGCCCGGCCCTGACAACCGGCGCTCAGCCGTCGCTCGGCCGGGCGTCGAGCAAGGCTTCGGCCGCGGTGAGTATCTCCGTGACCCGAAGGGCGAACGCCGCGTCGCACGCGTGCGCGTGGCCGGTCAGGGCGGCGGCGAGCAGCGCGTCCGCCGCCCGGGCGAGAGCGGGTACGACTCCGCCGGAGCTCTCCGGAAGCAGTGCCACCCCGGCCTCGCCCCGCAGCTCCACCGTGGCACCCGCCGCCGCGGCCGGTGCCGTGAGGCTCAGGGTCAGCGTGCTGGACGCGCCACCGGCGTGGTCCAGAACCAGATGGACGGTGTCCCCGGGGCCGTGCGCCGCCGCCGACACCCGCCGCGCGTCACCGAGGACCGGCAGCAGCACGGACAGGGCATGCGGACCGACGTCCCACAGAGCCCCCTTCTCCCGCCGCCACGGTGAGGCCGCGAACGGGCTGTCACTGGTGAACACCGCACCGAGCCACTGCGCCCGCGCCGTGAACCAGCCCTTCCTGCCCGCCTGTTCGGCGATCCACGCCTCCGCCTCGGTCACGAAGCGGGTGGTGAAGAAGACCACCGAGGCGATTTCGGCCTGCTGGACCGCCTCGACCACGGCCCGCCCCTGCGGCACCGAGAGCGCCAGCGGCTTGTCGAGCAGCAGATGGCGGCCCGCGCGTGCCGCGCGCACCGCCAACTCGGCCTGCACATCCGGTGGCAGGGCCACGGCCACGGCGTCCACGTCGCCGAGCAGCGCGTCCACGTCGTCGTATGCGCGCGTGTCGTACCGGTCGGCCAGCTCCTTGGCGGCCTCCGGACGACGGCCCCACACACCGGCGAAGTCCAGCCCTGGGTGCTCGCTCAACGCCGGCGCGTACGCCATCTGTGCCCAGGGGCCGGTCCCCAGCAGTCCGATCCGCATGCCGTCGCCTCTCCACGCCGCCGCATCCCACCGTCACCGGCACTGCGCCGGGCGGCCGAGGCTGAGAGTGCACACGTCCCGGCCGACCGCGCAACCCCGTGTCCAGCTGGAGAAACGGAACGGCAGCCGGACAGAGCATTCAGGCTGTTCGTGGACGGATGGTATGTGGACGACCGCTGTATGAACCGCGATGCCGCCCGGCAGTTCGTGCCGGAACTGATCGGCGAGGCCGCAGGGAGGTCGCAGCTGCTGCGGCTGCCGGGCAATGACACGGAGAACCGGCGCTTACACGCTGCGGTCTCCGCCTGCCCCACCCGGTCGATCCCGGCCGGGTCCGGGCAGGCGGACCAGGCACTCGATCCGTTTTCTGATGGCTCTCGAGGACGGCGTACTGATCTGCGGCCACAACTCGCCGCACACCGCTGGGGCCAACTCCTATCTGCTCCTGCGGCCGTCCTCCGGCGCAGTCATGATGATCGACACCCTGGAGCCGTGCCCTGGCCAAGCGCTGCACGGCATCGGGCCCCGTCACCGACGTGCTGCAAACCCATCGCGATCACGCCACACACGGCCGCCGCTACGCCGACCACTCCGGCGCCCGGCTGTGGATCCACGAGGGCGACCTCGACGCGGCACCGGACGCGGACCAGGTGATCCACGGCCCCGAACCCGTGGGGATCGGCGAAGGGGTCACCGCCCATCCCCTGCCCGGACACACCCGGGGCAGCGTGCTCTACGGGCTCCGCCCGCCATCCGGGATTCAGCGCCCCGGGCGCTGAATGTGTTCTCCATCTTCTATTGGACCTGCGGCCACGGGACGACCAGGCTGGTGTCCGTCCGGCATCGTGCGATCCCCCCCTCGTGCGCGTGCCGGACACCCAATGGTTCTGCCACGGTTCTGCGCGACAACCGGAAGAGGTCACGACCCCATGCACACCCGCCGCATCGGTGACGCCGAGGTCAGCGCGATCGGCCTGGGCGCCATGCCCATGTCCATCGAGGGCCGGCCGGACGAGGCCCGCTCCCTCGCCACCATCCACGCCGCGCTCGACGCCGGCGTGACCCTGATCGACACCGCGGACGCCTACCACCGTGACGCCGACGAGGTCGGCCACAACGAGACCCTCATCGCCAAGGCCCTCGGCTCCCACGACCGCGGCGCCGAGGTGCTGGTCGCGACCAAGGGCGGCCACCAGCGCCCCGGCGACGGCAGTTGGACGCTGGACGGCAGCCCCCACCACCTCAAGGAGGCCTGCGAGGCGTCCCTGCGCCGCCTCGGCGTGGAGGCCATCGGGCTCTACCAGTTCCACCGGCCCGACCCCCGCGTCCCGTACGAGGAGTCCGTCGGCGCGGTGCGCGACCTGCTGGACGAGGGCAAGATCCGTATGGCCGGGATCTCCAACGCGAACCCGGACCAGATCCGGCAGGCGAACGAGATCCTCGGCGGCCGGCTGGTCTCCGTGCAGAACCAGTTCTCCCCGGCGTTCCGTTCCAGCGAGCCGGAACTGCGCCTGTGCGACGAACTCGGCATCGCGTTCCTGCCCTGGAGCCCGCTAGGCGGCATCTCCCGCGCCGGCGAACTGGGCTCGGCCCACGCGCCGTTCGCCCGCATCGCCGAGGCCCGCGGCTTGAGCCCGCAGCGGGTGTGCCTGGCGTGGATGCTCGCCAAGTCACCGGTCGTCATCCCGATCCCCGGCGCCAGCCGCCCGGAAACCATCCAGGACTCCCTCGCCGCGACCGACCTCACACTCACGGCCGGCGAACTCGCGGAACTCGACGCCGCCTGACGGACGGTGAAGGTCGTGACAAGCGGACACGGCGGCAGCGGCACGGCGGGCGCACACGCGGCTTGGCGCCTGACGGTCGGGCAGCTCGCGGAAGGCGACCTCCGCCTGAGGGCGCGCTCGCCCGCGCCGGCCGGGCTGCCTGCCCCCAAGCTTCGGCATCGCTCGAGCAGGGGGCCTCGGGATCGGCACGGCCCCCCGTCGGGTCCAACACGGCCCCCGTCCACCGCCACCCGCCTCCGCCAACCCCGCGCCGCGACCACCCGAAAACCCCCGCACCCGCCGGGTGTACTGCTCCCCGGCACGGGAAGGGAGGCGCTTGCCGTCCATCCTCTTCGACGGCACGATCCGCGAGAACGTCGCGTACGGCATGGACGACGCCGACGAGGAGACCGTGCGCGCGGCGCTGCGCGAGGCCAACGCGCTGCGCCCTCATCCGGGACCCCAAGGTGCTGGTCCCGGACGGAGGCGACCTCGGCGCTCGACCCCCGCTCCGAGGCGCTCGTCCAACAGGCCCTCGCCCGGCTGCTGCGCGGGCGCACCACGTTCGTGGTGGCCCACCGGCTGTCCACCGCGCGCGGGGCGGACCGGATCGTGGTGATGGGGGACGGCCGGATCCTGGGGACCGGCACGCACGACGAACTCCTGCGCCGGGGCGGCGCGGCGCGTACACGGAGCTGCACTGCGGCCAGGTGGCCTGACCGCACGCCCGCCGCCGACCGGGACGGCCGGTCAGGCGGCGCTGCTGCGCCGCATCCGGTGCGGGCAGGTGGCGTCGTGGTCGGTGCCCAGGCTCGTCCACCAGCGTTCGCAGCAGGCGGCGTCCAGCTCCGCGCGGACGATCCGGTCGGCGAGCCCCTCGCCGCGCCCGCGCCGCCCCGCCGCCCGCGTGGACAGCTCGGGGACGGCACGGCGCTGGTCCTGGATCACGGTCTCCCGTACGACGCCGGCGACCTGGACGAGACTGGCGGCCCCGAACAGACAGGCCGCCCACAGAGGGCCGTATCGGTACTGGAGCACCGCCGTCCAGGCCAGACCGGTGCTGGTGGCGACGTACAGGGCGCGGAGCAGGTGGCTGGAGCGGTTCATGCGACAAGCCGTTCGACGTGGGGGATCTTGCGTCCTGCTCAACTGCTCGGGGCGCCCGGGGAAGCGGGTCGGTCAACTCCAGCTGACGCCCGGTCAGGGAGCGGTAATATCAAGTCAATTCCGAGCGCGTGAAACATTGGAGTGAATGATTCCGCACTCTCCGGGCATAAGCATGCGAAAACCGAGAGAGGGGCGCTAGTGCTCGTACCGGACCAGAAGGCCGTCAGAACACTGTTGACGCGGTATGCGTCGCTGAAGATCGCTCAGGCGGAGCGGCACAACCCGGCGGCGGCACGCGAACTGGAGGACGTCAGCTACACGCTGTGCGTGATGATGGGTACGACCAGCATCCACGAGGCCGTCGCCGAGGCGGACGCCCTGCTGCTCGCCGGCCGGCGCGGGGCAACAGCTCCGAGCGCCGACCCGGACGAGGAGAGCGGGCTGTCCCTGGCCGTGTGAGCCCACACCGGGGCCCGTGACCGACGGCGTCTCGTGAGGGTGCGCGGAGTCCGACGACGTACTCCGCGCACCCTCGCCGTACGGCGTCGGCGTTCCTCCTGATCGTTCACCCCGCCTCCACGACCATCTGACATGGGCGGTCACCAGCACCCGGCCCACGTCAAACCCGACGGGCGAATTCGCACTGCGGGGTACGGGGGCGCCTAGACTCGGCAGTCGCACCCACGCACGGGGGCGGACTGCGCCCACGTACGGGGGCGGACGAGAAGAAAGGCACGTTGACGGGTGTTCCAGGATTCCCCCATCTACGACCGGCTCGTCGCAGAACGCGGCGACGTACCCACGCAGGCGCGCCAGGAGGCCGAACGCGTCAGCAGGGAACTGGAGATCGCCATACGGCCCCTGCGCTCGCCCGGCCTCCCACCGGCCGGCGAGCGTCCGCCCTCCCCGGGCAACGGCTGGCAGCGCGCGGGCATGCTGCCGGGCCCGCGCCCGCACTGACCGCGCGACTCCACGAGAGCCGGCGAGTTCGCTTTGCACGCTCAAGTCACCGCCGAGTTCGCGCCATTGACGTGCGTCGGCTCCGGCGGCACGGGCCGCGCCAGCCACTGCGCGATGGTGCGGGCGATCGGCTGGCCCGTCTCCACCTCCACGAAACCGAACTGCCCCGACTGGTTGCACTCCAGAAACCACCAGGTGCCGTCCGTGTCCTCGGCGAAGTCGAAGGCGCCGTAGGCCAGTTCGGCCCGGCGCAGGTACGAGCGGACGGCCGCGGCCACGCGCGGCGGCACGTCGGTGGCCTGCCAGGGCGCCTCGGACGCGGCGAAGCGCACGTCCACCTGGGCGGGGTCCGCGTCCGGGTCGGCCGCCTTACGGGCGGCGAGCAGCCGGTCGCCCACCGCGGTGAGCCGGATGTCGGCTCGCTTGGCTATCCGCCGTTGCAGCAGCGTGGGCCCGTAGGCGACCGCGGCGAAGTCCGTGTCCGGCGCGACTCGGCTGACCGGCACCGCGCGCGGCGGGTCCTGCGGATGCGCCCCCGACACCGGCTTGACCACCAGGTCGGGGTAGCGCTGCGCGAACTCACGAGCCGCGCCCGGAAAAGTCGTGATCAGCGTGGCCGGCACGGGCAGGCCGCACTGCTGTGCGAGACGCAGCTGCCAGGGTTTGTGACGGGCCCGGCGCGCCGCGTCCGGGTGGTTCATCCAGCGCGCTCCACTGCCGCGGAGCATGCCGTACAACGCCTGCGAGGACTCCTCGGTCAGCCAGGCGGAGGGCTCGGCCGCCCGCCCGGCCGGAGTCCCCGGCCTGCGCACCCAGATGGACCGCAGGCCGCCTATGCCGACCAGCCGGCCCCCGGAGGCCAGATGGCCGCGGAAGGACCCGTGGACGTACTCGCCGGACAGGGCGACACCGCCGGTCAGATCGGTGGGATCCAGGCGGATCACCGGCACGCCGGACGCGCCCAGCTGCACCACCACCATGTCCGCGGTCACGTCCTCCTCACGGGTGAGGATCAGCACGGTCATCGTCGGCGGCCCGCGGTCAGTCGTCGAAGTGCGTCTTCGAGCCCGCGGTGGACGTCGTGGTCCCCACCTCTCTCAGCAACGCGTGGTCGCAGGCGGCGACCCGCCCGTCGAAGAGCACGTTCAACTGCCGACCGGAGTCGTAGACGTACGGTGTGGTGGCCTCGAACTCCACTGCCGGACGTGCGTAGTTGAGCGCGAACGGTTGCATCGTCTCTCCCTGCGTCGGTGCTGTCCGGAGCAGGCCGCGCTCACCCCGTGCGACGCCTGCCCGCCGAATAGCTTCGGCTTCCATGCACTTATACGAATCGAACGAGTGAATGGTTTCCTTACGTTGCGTAACGGGGAACCGGTGCGTGAACGTCCGGCGCAGCCCGGTCAGCACCGGGCCGCCCGCAGGGTGCGCAGCGCCAGGAGCAGCACGCCGATGTCGTCCAGGTACACCGGGTCGGGCAGCAGGTCGGCCGGCAGCACGACGTAGATGACGGCACCCCAGAAAACCCAGCCGGGGCCCGTGGGAAGCCCGGCTTCGCGCAGGACGCGCCGGGTCCGCACCAGTCGTACGAGGAGTACGACCGCCACGGTGAGCGCGGCCGCGGCGAGGACCGCGGCGGCACCGATCACGGCTGTGGTCGTGTCCACGGGTCCTCTCTCACGGTCGGGCCGGAGTGCCGCGACGATGCGCGGCCGGGCAGCTCTCCCCCTTCGGATTCCCCATGTCGGCGCGCGCATCACGCCTGCCGGAGCCGACCGGCGTACCCCCGTACCCCGTACCTGACCGTCGACGGTGCAGCCCCTGCGATCGTTTAGACGTTGACTTGACGGTTCGGGTTGCGGCGAGCGGCGAGCGCGGGCAGCACGCGCTCCGGGGTGAGCGGGAGCTCGCGGAAGCGCACACCGGTCGCGTGGTGCACGGCGTTGCCGATCGCGGCTGCCGTGCCGACGGTGCCGATCTCCCCGATGCCCTTGCTGCCCATGGGGTTGAGGTGGGGATCGTCCTCCTCGATCCAGTGCGCCTCGACATCCGGCACGTCGGCGTGCACCGGCACGTGGTACGACGCCAGGTCGGACTCGGCGAAGTCGCCGGACTCGGCGTCCAGGGTGCTGCCCTCGGTCAGCGCCATGCCCATCCCCATGACCATGCCCCCGACGAACTGGGAGCGCGCCGTCAGGGCGTTGAGGATCCGCCCGGCGGCGTAGACACCGAGCAGCCGGCGGACCCGGACCTCACCGGTGACCGCGTCGACCGCGACCTCGGCGAAGTGCGCCCCGAAGGCGTACCGCGCCCAGGGGCTGCCCGCGTCGGCCGTGCCCGTCGTGTCGGCACTGGCCTCGACGCCCCGCTCGGGCAGTGGCCCCGCGTGCCCGGCCAGGCGCCGGGCGAGCCGGGCGCAGGCCTCGTGCACCGCCCAGCCCCACGAGGCGGTACCGGACGAGCCGCCGGCCAGCGACGCGGCCGGCAGATCACTGCAGCCGACCTCGATGCGCACCCGCGCCGGCGGCACGCCGAGAACGTCGGCCGCGATCTGCGCCAGCACGGTCCGGGCACCCGTGCCGATGTCCGCGGCGTTGACCCGGACCAGGAAGGACCCGTCGGGCAGCGCGCGGGCCGCCGCTGTGGACGGCCACACCAGCACGGGATGGAAGGCCGCGGCCACGCCCGAACCGACCAGCAGCGGCCCCGCGGCACGGGAACGCGGGCGCGGATCGCGCCGGGACCACCCGAACCGTCGGGCGCCCTCGCGCAGGCAGGCGACGAGGTTCCGGCTGCTGAACGGCTTCCCGCTGTCGGGTTCGGCCTCCGGCTCGTTGCGGATCCGCAGCTCCACGGGATCCATGCCGAGCTCGGTGGCGAGCTCGTCCACCGCGGACTCCAGGGCGTACATGCCGGGCGTCCCGCCCGGGGCGCGCATCCAGGACGGCGTGGGCACGTCCAGCGGCACCACCCGGTGCTCGGTGCGGCTGTGCGGCGCGGCGTACATCACCCGGGAGGGCACCGCGGCCTGCTCGACGAACTCCGTCACGCGCGAGGTGTGCGTGGTGACCTCGTGCACGAGACACGTGAGGCGGCGGTCGGTGCCGGCGCCGAGCCGGAGCCGGTGCAGCGTGGGAGCCCGGTGCCCGACCACCGTGGGCAGATACCGGCGGGGCAGCGCGACGGTGACGGCCTGTCCGGTGTGCCGCGCCGCCAGCGCGGCCAGCACCACGTCGGGCCGCGGCGTCCCCTTCGACCCGAAGCCGCCGCCGACGTGCTCCGCGACGACCGTGACCCGCTCCTGAGACAGGCCGAACATCCCGGCCAGCACGGCGCGTACGACGGTGGTGCCCTGACTGGAGGTGTGCACCGTGAGCCGCTCGCCGTCCCAGTGGGCGGTGCTTGCGTGCGGCTCCATCGGGTGGTTGTGCAGCGGCGGCACCCGGTACTCGACGTCGACCCGGACGGCCGCGCCGCCGAAGGCCCCCTCTGGATCGCCACGCTCACGGACGGCCGGATAGCCGCCGTTGGTCACCTCGGGCACGTACGCCCCCGGGTGCGAGCCGGTGAGCGTCACGTCGTGCTCCTCCACGGCGTACCTCACGCGGACCGTGGAAGCACCGGCGCGGGCCGCCTCCAGGGTGTCCGCCACCACCAGGGCGACGAACCAGCCGCGGTGCGGCACGCCCGGGCCCTGCAGCACGGCGAGCGTGGGATCGTCCGGTGCGGCGAGTCGCGGCGCGTTCTCGTGCGTGAGCACGGCGTGTACGCCGGGAACGGCGAGGGCGGCGGCGGTGTCGATGCCGGTCACCCGGCCCCGGGCGATCGCCGCCGGCACGGGCCGGGCGTGCAGTCGGCCGGGAAAGGGGTGCTCGGCGGCGTAGCGGGCGGTGCCGGTGACCTTCGCCCGCCCCTCCCGGCGCTCGGCGGGCGCGCCCACGGCGGTGTGGGTCATGGCGTCCTCCTCACGGCTGAAACGGCCCACATGGCGTCCAGGCACACCCGGGTCATGGCATCCTCTTCACGGCCGAAACCGCCAGCCGGGTGAGGACGTCCAGCGCGAGACTCCGAGCCAGCGCCACCTTGTAGGCGTTGTCCCGCAGGGGCTGCGCGGCGGAGAGTTCGAGGTCGACGGCGTGGGCGAACGCCTCCGCGGTGGGCGCCTCGCCCACGAGCTCCGTCTCCGCCCGCCGCGCCCGCCACGGCCGGTGCGCCAGGCCGCCGAAGGCCAGCCCGACATGGTCGACGACATCGTCGGCCACTCGCAGCACGGCGGCGACGGACGCCAGCGCGAAGGCGTACGACGCCCGGTCGCGGACCTTGCGGAACGCCGACGGCAGCCCGCCCGCGGCGGCCGGCAGCAGCACACCGGTGACGAGCTCGCCGGGCCGGATCTCGGTGTCCCGCTCGGGATGCTCCCCGGGCAGCCGGTGGAACTCGGCAGCGGCCAGACTCCGGGCGCCCTCGGGTCCGTACAGCTCCACGCGCGCGTCGAGAGCGGCCAGCGCCACCGCCATGTCCGAGGGATGCGTGGCGATGCAGTGCGGCGAGTGCCCGAGCACGGCGTGGTCGTGGTGCACGCCGTCGCGGGCGCCGCAACCGCTGCCCGGCACACGTTTGTTGCACGGCTTGGACACGTCCTGGAAGTACGGGCACCGGGTGCGCTGCAGCAGGTTGCCGCCGGTGGTGGCGGCGTTGCGCAACTGCCCGGAGGCGCCCGCGAGCAGTGCCTGCGACAGCGCCGGGTAGCGTTCGCGGACCGCGGGATGGGCGGCGAGGTCGCTGTTCCGGACCAGGGCGCCGACCCGCAGCGAGCCGTCGGCCTGCTCCTCCACCGTGTCCAGCGGGAGCCGGCCGATGTCGACGAGGGCGGCGGGCTCCTCGACGCCGAGTTTCATCAGGTCGACGAGGTTGGTGCCGCCCCCGAGGTAGCGGGCGCCGGGCCGGGCGGCGTAGGCGGCGGTCGCCTCCTCGAGACTGCCGGCGCGGACGTAGGTGAACGGCATCACGGGATCACGTCCTCCACCGCCTCCACGATGCGCGGATAGGCACCGCACCGGCACAGGTTGCCGCTCATCCGCTCCCGGATCTCCTCCCGGTCCAGCGGCACCGGCCGGCCCGACGGTGTGGCGGGCCCGGTGACGGACGAGGGATGGCCCGCCGCGGCCTCGGCCAGCATGCCGAGCGCCGAGCAGATCTGGCCGGGTGTGCAGTAGCCGCACTGGAAGGCGTCCCGTGCGAGGAACGCCCGCTGCAAGGGGTGCAGGTCCTCTCCGTCCCCGGCGAGAGCCTCGACGGTCGTCACCTCGCAGCCGTCCAGCGTCACCGCCAGCAGCAGGCAGCTGTTCACGCGCCGCCCGTCCACCAGGACCGTGCAGGCCCCGCACTGCCCGTGGTCACAGCCTTTCTTGGCGCCGGTGAGGTCAAGGTCCTCCCGCAGTACGTCCAGCAGGACGCGCCGGTGGTCGACGGTGAGCGTGTGCGGCTTGCCGTTGACGCGGAGCGTGGTCCCGGAGTGGTGGCCCGGTGCGGGAGCACTGCTGGGGGAAGGCTGGCTGCCCATGTCGTCGACGACCTTCCGGGGGCGGTCCGCGGTGACTGTGCAGACCGCGTATCCACGGTGCTGCGGCCCACACGTCCGCGATGCCGCGAGCGCCGCCTCGCTGACCGAACGGCGTGGGCCGGGCCTGGTCAGTCGTCCGAGGTCGCCGTCCGCTTCTCGTCCGAAGGGGCCGACGGCTCCCCGTCCGAAGACGCCGACGGCTCCTTGTCCGAGGGCACCGACCGTTCCCCGTCCGAGGAACCCGCGCCGGCGCTGTCCGCCGGAGCCGCGGGACGCCGCCCCTTGCCCGTGACCTTGAGCCGCTCCAGCGTCCGGGTGAGGTGCTGGAACGGCGAGGAGGCCTGCGTGCCGGACGGCGACTGCTTCGCCGGAGCGACCTCGCCGGACTCGCGATAGGCGGTCAGTGCCTCGTGGGCGCGCTCGGCCGCCTCCCGGTACAGGTCGCGGGACTTCGTCATGGCCTCCAGCGCTTCGGCGTACATCGTCACCAGCCTGCGTTCGCGGGCGAGTTCCTCCTCCAGCGTCAGCAGGTGCCACTGCTCCCGCAGCGCGGTGAGGGCCTCACCGGCGGCGTCCGGCAACGGCCGCGGCAGCCGCGCGAAGCCGGTCACGGCCGCGATGAGGTCGCTCGGCTCCGAGCCGTCCAGGAACACCGCGCGCACGGAGAAGTCCTGCACGTCGTAGCCCTCGGGCACCGGGGCGCCGGGCAGCACCACGGCACCGCCGCGCGGCACCTGCACGCCGAACTCCCGCAGGGCCCAGTTGACCACCCGCAGCTGCTGCGGCGCTGCGCGGTGCTCCACCACCCGGTGCCGCAGCCCCGGCGGCAGCGACCCGGCCAGCGGCACCCTGCCGCGGTCGTCGGTGGTCATCGCCTCGTGCACGACGACGTGGACGCTCCAGCCGCTGCGCCCGGCGCTCCTGAGGACGCGCCGCACGGCCTTGTCGTCCTGGGGGAGGTGCTGGACCTCCCCGAAGCGCAGCCCCGTGTCGGCGTCGTGGTCCCACCCGGCGTCCGCGCTGGTGGCGCCGGTGGCGCCGGTGTCTTCGTCGGTCGGCCAGAACATGGCGACGGGGGACGGCCACGCCGGGTCCCACGCCTCCTCGGCCTCCGCGACCAGGAGCCACTCCGGTCCGTCGTCCGGGCCGTGCGCCAGGGCCAGCCGCGCCCGTACGGTCACCGCGTCGGAAGTCTTCCAGCGGGCCTCGAAGACCGACTCCCCGGCGCCGGTCTCCTCGTCCGGCACTTCCATGAAGTCGTCGATGACCTGACGGTCCTTGTGCCGCTGGAGAGTGCGGCGGAGAACGTCCTCCGCCTGCGCGGCGGATCCGGAGCAGCGGCCGCGGGCCGGCCACACCGTGGGGGGTGTTGCGGGGCGGACGGTGGGGGAGGTCGACATGGGTCCATCTATAGCGGGAGCACGTGCACCTGCCAGTATCGCCGCTGGCCGCTACCGGCGATCACGCGGGTCCCCAGTGGGCGGCCCGCGTACGGGAGACGCGGCGCGCGCACGGGGTGTGCGCGGCGCACGTGCGGCGGATGCCGTTCACTCGTGGCCGGGACGGGGCGCCTTCCTGACAATGGTGTGCGCGGGCAGGACCCGTCCACCATCCGCATTGGGACGGGTCCTGCCCGCACCAGCGCCTCTTCGAGCGATCGGCGTGTCTGCGCGCCTGAATATATCGGCAGCCGAGATATCATGGCTGCATGGCATCGAGGAACATGACACAGGCGGCGTTCTTCGTCCTGACCGCCCTGGCCGACCAGCCGAGGCACGGGTACGGGATCCTGCGCGAGGTCGAGGAACTGTCCGACGGCGAGGTGCAGATGCGCGTCGGCACCCTGTACGGCGTGCTCGACCGGCTCACCGCGGACGGACTGATCGTCCTGGACCGTGAGGAGGTCCAGCAGGGCCGGCTCAGGCGCTACTACCGACTCACCGACGACGGCGTCCGGGCCCTCGACGCCGAGGCGGACCGGATGGCGGCCGGCGCCGGCGCGGCCAAGAAGCGGATCGCCGAGGGACGCCGCGCCCCCGCACCGACCGACGTCACACCCGCACGGCCCGCGACGGGCCCGGGACTCGCCGGAGGTCTCGCATGACGACGACACTGCTCGAAGCGCGCTACCGCACCGTGCTGCGGCTGCTCCCCGCGTACTACCGCCGGGCGCGGGAGGAGGAGATGGTCGAGACGTACCTGTGGGACGTCGACCGGGACACCCAGGACCAGAGCCGGCCCACGCTGGGCGAGGTGGCGAGCGTCGCCGCCCTCGCGCTGCGCACCCGTTTCGCGACCCCCGGTGCGCCCCGCCCGTACGCCCTCTTCGGCACCGCCGCACGGCAGTTCGCCCTGTTCGCGGTGCTGCTCCAGGCTGCCACCGCCGTTGTCGAGGGGATCCTGGAGCTGACCTGGGCGTCGACCCACGGCAGGGCGCAGTGGGAGATGTTCACCTCGGGATTCACCGGCCACGGACTGCGCTCCGGCATCGTCGAGGCCGCCCTGTGGACACTGCCCCTGCTGTGGACGGCCGGCTACTTCGCCCTGCTGCACGACCGGCGCCGCCTCGCGCGCGTGTCCGTGCTGCTGGCCGCCGTACCCACGCTCTGGCCGCTGCTGGAACCGCTGCTGGACGCGTCGGTCCCGCCCGAACCGGCCTACGCCACCGCCACCGCGCTGCTGGCCTGGCTGTCCGCCCTCGCCGTGTGCGCGGCCCACCACCGCGACGCGCCCCCGGCGTCCCTGCCCGCTGGCTCGCCCGGCCTGTTGTTCACCGCCTGCTGTGTGGTGATGGGCGGGTCCGTCGTGCTGCTGCCCGAGGCCGCCGACTCGGTGTGGGCGCCGGCCACGGGCTTCCTGGCCGGCTCGCTGGGCTGGCTGCTGTGGCGCACCCTGCGCGCGGACCGCGACACCGGGCAGGGAGCAGAACAGGGCGCCGACCCGAGCGCCGGCCAGAGCACCGCGTGCGGCGCGGTCGCCCTCGCGGTGCTCGGCCTGCTGATCCTGGTGGTACGCGTGGCCGCGCTGGAGCCGTGGCTCGACGTGCCCGTCCCGGCCGTGTTCCTCGGCAGCGCCCTCGGGCAGGGGGCCGCGCTCGCCCTGCTGACCGCGATCCTCGCGCTCGTGGGCCGGCGCGGCCGGCTCGCGCGCCGGGTCAGCGGTGGAAGGTGATGTACCCGTTGCCGTCCCGGTCGTTGCCGCACTTGCCGCACTTGGTGCACTTTGGTGTACGAGTGCACGTCGGCGCGGCTGCCGGACGGCTTGTACAGGTAGATCGTGTCCTTGGGCGAATCCGTTGCCGGTGGCGTGCGGCCTGCGCTGGGACGGCCGTCCCGGCGGCCAGCGCGCCCGCGGCGACGGGCCACTTCGGTACCCGACTTCACCCGGAACAACGGGCCCGGCGGCGCTGGCCGCCGGACCCGTCGCACCACGCGGAGCGAACCGCTCACACCTAACGGCTCACGCGCCGCTCTCCCGCAGCATGTCCTCACGCTCGACGATCTTCACGCGCTCACGTCCCTGCGGTTCGCCCAGCGCCTTCTCCGCGGCGTCCAGCTTGTACCAGCCCTCCCAGGTGGTGAAGCGGACCTCGCGCTCGGCGAGGAACGCGTCCACGGTCTCGGGTGCGGGCGAAGCGGGCGTGTGCAGACGGCCGTTCGCGTAGTCGTCCAGCAGGTTGGACACCGTCTCGTTGGCGTCGCCCTTGGTGTGGCCGATCAGACCCACGGGTCCGCGCCGGATCCAGCCGGTGACGTACGTCGACTGCAGGTGCTCACCGCTCTCCTGCACGACCCGGCCCCCCTCGTCCGGCACCGTGCCGGAGTCGATGTCCCAGGGCAGCTTGGGGAGTTTGTCGGAGAGGTAGCCCACCGCGCGGTACACGGCACTGACGTCCCAGTCCTTGAACGTGCCCGTGCCCTTGACGTTGCCGGTGCCGTCGAGTTCGGTGCGCTCGGTGCGCAGGCCGACGACCCTGCCGTCCTCGCCGAGGACCTCCGCCGGCGACTCGAAGAAGTGCAGGAACAGCTTGTGCGGCCGGTCGCCGACATCGCGGATCGCCCAGTTCTCCAGCGTCTTGGCGACCATGTCGGCCTGCTTGTTGCCGCGCCGGGTGGCGATCGAGCCCTCGTCGTAGTCGATGTCCTCCGGGTCGACGATCACCTCGATGTTGGGGGAGTGGTCCAGCTCCCGCAGCTCCATCGGGCTGAACTTCGCCTGCGCCGGGCCGCGGCGGCCGAACACGTGGATCTCCTTGGCCCGGTTGGCCTTCAGGCCCTCGTAGACGTTCGGCGGGATCTCCGTCGGCAGCAGCTCGTCCGCCGTCTTGGCCAGGACGCGCGCGATGTCCAGGGCGACGTTGCCGACGCCGAGCACCGCGACCTTCTCCGCCTCCAGCGGCCAGGTGCGCGGCACGTCCGGGTGACCGTCGTACCAGGAGACGAAGTCCGCGGCGCCGTACGAGCCGTCGAGGGCGATGCCGGGCAGGGACGGCGCCCGGTCGGCCATCGCGCCGGTGGCGAAGATCACTCCGTCGTAGAAGGCGCGCAGATCGTCCAGGCTGATGTCGGTGGGGTAGTCCACGTTGCCGAAGAGACGGATCTGCGGCTTGTCGAGGACCTGGTGCAGGGCCGTGATGATGCCCTTGATCCGCGGGTGGTCGGGCGCGACGCCGTACCGGATCAGCCCGAACGGGGCCGGCATGCGCTCGAAGATGTCGATGGACACACCGGGGGCGGCGGCGACGTCGGACTTGAGCAGAGCGTCGGCGGCGTAGATCCCGGCGGGGCCGGACCCGACGATGGCTACCCGCAGGGGGCGGGGCATGATCAGCTTCCCTTCGAGCGGTGACAGGCGACTCGATCAAGAAGCCTAAACTAAGGCAAGCCTAAGTTGGTACACGGGTCCGGTCTATGAGCTCATAAGCGTGTTTTATGAGCAGCTCAGCGCCGAGCAGTCCCCGCCGCGGACCGCCGCAGGCTCAGGGCAGCGGCTGCTCCGCCCAAATTACCTTCCCGGCCGGCAGATACCGGGTGCCCCAGCGCTCCGCGACCTGCGCCACGAGGAACAGGCCCCGCCCGCCCTCGTCCGTCATCGTCGCGTACCGCAGGTGCGGCGAGGTGCTGCTGCTGTCGAACACCTCGCAGATCAGTTTGCGGTCGCGCAGTATCCGCACCCGGATCGGGGCAACGCCGTAGCGGATCGCGTTGGTGACCAGCTCGCTCAGGATCAGCTCGGTGGTGAACGCCAGCTCGTCCAGCCCCCATATGGCCAGCTGCCGGGTCACCGCCGCCCGCACCTCGGCGACCGCCGACGGGTCGGACGGCACCGGCCACTCGGCGATCTGCTTGGCCGATAGCGCCCGGGTGCGCGCCACGATCAGGGCGATGTCGTCGACGGCCCGGGCCGGAAGCCGGGAGTCGAGGACGACCCGGCAGGTGTCCTCGGGGGAGTCACCGGCCCGTTCCAGCGCCTGCCGCAGCAGCTCCAGACCGACGTCGATGTCCCGCTCCCGGTCCTCGACCAGCCCGTCCGTGTACAGCACCAGCCGGCTGCCCTCGGCCAGCTCCAGCTCGGCCGTCTCGAACGGCAGACCGCCGAGCCCCAGCGGGGGACCGGCGGGTACCTCCGGGAACACCACACTGGCGTCGGGGTGGATCAGCGCCGGCGGCGGATGACCGGCGCGAGCCACCGTGCAGCGCCGGGACACCGGGTCGTACACCGCGTACAGACAGGTCGCCCCGATGACCGGCGCGCTGCCGCCCTTCTCCGTCTCGTCCTGGTCGATGCGGGCCACCAACTCGTCCAGCAGGGCGAGGAGTTCGTCGGGCGGCAGGTCGAGCGCGGAGAAGTTGTGCACCGCGGTGCGCAGCCGCCCCATCGTGGCCGCGGCGTGCAGCCCGTGCCCGACGACATCGCCCACCACGAGCGCCACGCGCGCACCGGACAGCGGCAGAACGTCGAACCAGTCGCCGCCCACGCCGGCCTGCGCGGGCAGATAGCGGTAGGCGACGTCCAGGGCGCCCTGCGCGGGCAGACTGCGGGGCAGCAGACTGCGCTGCAGCGTCACCGCCATGCTGTGCTCGCGCGTGTAGCGGCGCGCGTTGTCGATCGAGACCGCGGCCCGGGCGACCAGCTCCTCCGCCAGCGCCAGCTCGTCCGTGTCGAACGGCTCCGGCTTCTCGGAGCGCAAGAAACTGACCACACCCAGCACCTGCGCGCCGGCCCGCAGCGGCACCGTGATCAGCGAGTGGATGCCGTACTCCATGATCTGCCCGGACCGCTCGAAGTCCTGCGCACGCCAGCCCGGGGCCTCACTGAGCCGCGGCTCCAGCACGGCCTGGCCCGTGGCGAGACTGCGGGCCTGGGGCGAGGAGCCGACGAACCGGATCTTCTCGGCCACGGGATACAGGGGAGCGTCCTTGCGGATCCCGCTCAGTGCCGTACGGCACAGCGCGGCCGCCGCGTCCGGCTGCCCGCCGCTGATCACCGGCTCGAACAGGTCCACCGCCACGAAATCGGCGAACCGCGGCACGGCCAGCTCCGCCAGCTCCTCGGCGGTACGGGTCACATCCAGGCCCGTGCCGATGGCCACCCCGGCGTCGTACAGCATGTTGAGCCGCTCCCGCGCCGCCTCCGCCCGGCCGGACAGGGCCCGCAGCTCCGTGGAGTCGCGCACGGTGGCGACGGAGCCGGGCGGCCCGCCGGCGACGTGGGTCGGCCGCTGGTTGACCGCCAGCAGCCGGTCCCCGACCCGGTGCACCTCGTCCGTCACGACCCGCCCCGACGCCAGCAGGTCTGCGGTCCCCGGGGCGAGACCGAGGTCGAGCACCTGCCGGCCCTCGGCGTCGGCGGGCAGGTCGAGCAGGCGGTGCGCCTCGTCGTTGGCGAGCAGCAGGCTGCCCCCGCCGCCGACGATGACCACTCCCTCCCGTACGGAGTGCAGCACCGCGTCGTGGTGCTCGTACATCCGGGTCATCTCGCGCGGGCCGAGACCGTGGGTCTGGCGCAGCAGCCTTCTGCTGACCAGAGCCGCGCCTGCCATGGCGAGGGCCAGGGCGGCGGCCGCGGCGGCCAGGACGACCGGCAGCTGCCGGTCGACGGCGCCGCCGACGTGCTCGGTCGTGATGCCCGCCGAAACCAGGCCCACCACCGAGCCGTCGGGCGCCTTCACCGGCACCACGGCCTGCACCAGCGGGCCGATCGTCCCGTCGATCTCCTCGGTCAGGGGACGCCCGGCCAGCGCGGGCCCGATGTCCCCGACGAACTTCTTGCCGATGCGGTCCCGCTTCGGGTGGGTGTAGCGGATGCCGTCGGTGTTCATCACGACGACGAAGTCCACCGGGGCCTGCCGCCGGGCTGCCTCCGCCCGTGGCTGGAGCACCCGCGTGGGATCCGGGCTGCGCAGCGCCTCCCGGATGCCGGGCGCGTTGGCGAAGGTCTCGGCGACGGCGAGGGAACGGTTGCGGGCCTCCTTCGTGGTGTCGTGCCGCGCCTGCAGCACCAGCGCCACCACCGCGGCCACGACCAGCAGCAGCACCATCACCACATGCAGTACGAACACCTGACCGGCGACACTGCGCCCACCGAACACGGACCGCAGCCCCGCCGCCGGATGCCACCGCGACAGGCAGGCCCCCCGCCCCGGGAGCGGACCGCGCCGTGCCTTGTCGGCCTCCGTCCCGCGAGCGCTGCCGGACGTGCGCCGCTCGCGCCGCAAGAGTCGGACCATGTGCCAATGTCTACACTGCCAGGCCTCGTGAGGCGAGGGGCGTCACGCAGGGTGGCAGCGGTCCGCCCGACGGCACCCGCCCGGACGGACGGCACGCCGAGCGGCCTGCCGCCGGGCGTCAGTCACCCAGGGAGCGGGCGAGCTCCGTCGTGGCCCGCTCGATCTCGCTGTCCCCGTCGGCCAGCAGCCGCGGCAGGTCGCCGCGCCGGGCACGCACGGCCTGCCGTGCCGCCCGCTCCCACACCACGTGGTTCTCGCGGTGATTGAGCAGCTTCGGATACACGGCGGCGGTGTTCTCCCACTGCCGGGCATCCGCGATGGACTTGAGCAGCTGGATGATCTGCGCCCGGCACGTCACCTTCGGCAGTTGCGCCAGTTCCCACAGGAACGGCACCGTGGCCGCCGTCGCCTGCTCCACGACGAAGCCGTACTGGCAGATGCGCTCCCGCAGATCGGCGAGGGCGGCCCGGGCGGTGTCGGCGTCACCCCACGCTATGCCGTTGAGCAGCAGGGGGATCGCCGCGGCGCAGCCGGTGGAGTCCTTGATCCGGCCCCAGGGCACCTGGCCCACCGCCACGAGCGGCGAAGGCCTGGCTGCGCCGGCCGGGGGCAGGTCACTGTCGGGGCGCTCGGTACACGGCTGCTCGGTCGAAGCGCTGCGCATGGCGGGATGCCTTTCCGCGGCAGTCTGTCAGGTTGGTGGGAGCCCGAGCCGGATCTCCGGCCCGGGTGCGGTCCGGGGCGCCGCGTGCGTCGCGGCGCCGGCGGCCGGCTCGGTGATCACCAGAGCGGCGCCACTTCGCACCTCCGGTTCCCGCACGGGCCGCGCCCCCGTACGCGGCCCGTGCCGGAGCGCGCCCCCGCTGCCGGGCCCACCCGCGAGTGCCACGGCCCTGATCTGCGGCCGGAGCACATTGAGCGCAGGTGACGACACGGCTTCTCCCCGATGCGACGTCAGGAAATGGCGGCAACAACGTGGGTTGACGCCGGGGCTATTATCCACGCTGACGGCGCTCTCGTGCAATTGCACGAGAAATTGCGTGAATTCGAGTGGGGTGGCCGAGGCTCATGGGCCGCGGCCGTCCCCTCTGTACGGCCGGGCACACGCGCCCGCGCACGGCGGGGAACGTGGACAGCAAGGAGACTGCGGTGCCACCAGTACGGAACGGAGTGCAGGCCAGCTCGCTGGACGCCTGCTGGATCAAGAGTCGGCACAGCAACGCCGAGGGCAACTGCGTCGAGGTCGCCGCCCTGGTCGGCGGGGGCATCGCGATGCGCAACTCCCGTGACCCCGACGGCCCCGCGCTCGTCTACACCCCGGCGGAGGTGGCGGCCTTCCTGGCCGGAGCGAAGGACGGAGAGTTCGACCACCTCTTGTGAGGTCCCTTTGAGGCACCGGCGCGGGCTCCAACTGGCCCGTGGCCGACGGGGGATGCGTCGACGCCCGGCGGGGTGCGATAGTGTAAATCGCCCTTGTGCCGGTCTGCTGGGAGTCAGGATGTCTGCCGCGTCACATCGCATCTCCCGTCTGGAACCCTATCTCGACCGGCCCGAGCCCGCTCCGACTCTGCTGAAGATGCTGGTCGGCGTGCAGTTGGCGGGTTTCCGCGAGGATGCGGGGCTGGCGCAGGACCAGGCGGCGCGCGTCGTCGGTTTCAGTGCGGCGAAGCTGTCCCGCATCGAGTCGGGCAAGGGCCGCCGCCCGCCGTCGGAGAGCGACGTGCGCGCGCTGCTGCGGCTGTACGGCACCGAGGAGTACGAGGCCTCCGTGCTGCTCAAACTCCTCCAGCGGGCCGGCGAGCCCGGCTGGTGGCAGCGCTACGACAAGCGGCTGATGCCCGAGTGGTTCGACCGGCTGGTGGGACTGCAGGAGGCGGCCGCCACCATCCGTACCTTCGAGATCCAGTACGTCCCCGGCCTGCTCCAGACACCCGAGTACACCCGCGCCGTGGTGGAGCGCGGCCTGCCGAACGCACCGGCCGCCGAGGTGCGCCGACGCGTCGAACTGCGCACTCGCCGCGCGGAGCTGCTGCTGCGGGCGGACGCCCCGCAACTATGGGCGGTGATCGACGAATCGGTCCTGCTCCGGGTCCTGGGCAGCCGCGAGATCATGCGCGAGCAGCTCGCCCACCTCGTCGACATAACCGGCCGCCCGAACGTGACGGTGCAGATCGTACCGCTGGACGTCACCAACGCCTCGGCGCCCGCGATCCCCGTCACCTATCTGCGCTTCGGCGGCCTCGACCTGCCCGACGTGGTCTACCTGGAGCACATCAGGAGCGCGAACTTCCTGGAGGACCGGGACGAGACGGAGGAGTACCGGCTCGCGCTGGACCGGCTCGGCGACGAGGCCCTCACCCCGCGCGAGTCCCTGGACCTGCTGCGCAACACGATGAAGAGCCGCTACACCGCGGCCACTTGAGTACCGGGCGGCCCATCGCGCGGGGCGCCCGGAACCCCTTGGGCGGGTCAGCCGACCGGGATCCGCCCCACGCCGCCGAACTCGATCCACTCGTGCGTGAGCTGACGGGGCGCCACCTCCGAGTCCGGACGCCAGGTGGACACCTCCACCAGACCCGGCTCCAGGATCTCGAGCCCCCCGAACAACTCGGCCACGTCCTTCTGCTCACGCACCCGGCCCCAATGCCCCTGCGTGGCCTGGTCCATGAAGTTGGTGACGAATTCGCGGACCTCGGGATCCTCGCTGACCAGCTGGCACATCACCAGAACGCTGCCCGGCACCAGCCGCTCCCGCACCTGGCGCACCACCGCGAGCGGACCGTCGGTGTCGCTGTCCGGGATGCAGTGGAACACCGAGTTGAACAGCACGCACACCGGCTGCGAGAAGTCGATGAGCCGCTCGGTCTCGGGGTGCATGAAGATCACGTCGGTGTCGCGCATGTCGGCCTGGATGACGGCGGTGCGCTCATCCTGTTCGAGCAGCGCGCGGCCGTGCACCAGCACCATCGGGTCGTTGTCGACGTACACCACGTGCGTGCCCGGGCCGATCTGCTGGGCGACCTGGTGCACGTTGTCCTGGGTCGGCAGCCCTGATCCGTGGTCCAGGAACTGGCGGATGCCGTACTCCTCGGCGAGCGTCCGGACGACCCGCTGCAGGAAGCGCCGGTTGTTCACGGCGAGGCGGCGCGTGCTGGGCACGACCTTGTCGAGCTCCTCGCACGCCGCCCGGTCAGCCGCGTAGTTGTCCTTGCCGCCCAGATAGTGGTCGTACATGCGCGCGGCCGTCGGCACGGTGGCGTCGATCTGTGTGGACAGCTTGTCGGTGTGCATCGTTCCCCCAGCGAAGTGCCGCGCCAACTGGACTGGCCTGACAGGGAGTCCATCCTAGAGATCCCGGCTCCACCGGTGCCAGCCCACCGACGAACCGTTCCCCCTTCGAGGACCTGCGCGAACGGGGCCGGGCCCGTCGCCGGCGCCACGGGTGGCCGGGCGCGGCACGTCGCATACCGCTTCGTCACCGAATGGGGCAAGACCAGCAGCGGTCAGGTGGGGCGCCCCGGCACGGTCCTGAAGGTGGCCCGGACCGGTCCGGCCGGGCTCGGCATCGAGATTCACATCGACTACGTCGCCGTGTGCGCCGTCGACCTGGCGGGCACGGCCCGGGTCCGGCTGGTCGAGCACGTCGACAACCGCGGCACGCCGCCCTCGGAGGTACGGCGCGTGCGGCCGGGCTCGCGACCCGCGCCATCGCCTCGGCGGCCGAACAGGAGCTGACGCCGGTCGGCGCGCACGTCGCCCTGCCCGGCCTGGTCAGCGGGGGCACCGTGCGCCAGGCCCCCAACCTCGGCTGGACGCGGGTCGCCGTGGAGGGCCTGTTCGCGCAGGCCCTCTCCGCGCTGCGCCCCACCCGCCGGGCCCTGCCGGTCAGCTCCGACAACGAGGCCAACGTGGCCGCCCTCGCGGAGCTGTGGTTCGGAGCCCGAGGATGTGCGCAGCGCCCCGGCGTTCCGGTCGCGGGGTGGGTTGCCGATCCGGCGCCCGGCCGGAGGCGGCGGCTGCCGGTCTGCAGCCCGGTACGCTCCGCCGACCACCGCTCCGCAGCGGGAGCACGGGGCCGCCCACCCACGGCGTCGACGCGCTCCGACGGCCTGTCGCTCGCAACAGGCCTAGCGGTCAGCCTGTGCTCTTCCGGCGGCATCGGTTGGCTCGCCGTGCCGGCAGCGGTGCCCGGCCCGCCGATCCGGCACCACCGGTCGGCACCCGCCCCGGCGCCATCGGGTGACCCCGGAATTCCTGCATCACCCGTCGGCGTGCCGCCAGTTCCCTCCTCGACGCCCCACCGCCCCGCAGCATCGGGCGGCGCAGTACGGCCCGGCGGCTCCGCCTGCGGCGTCTCACCGCCCTTCACCCGCTCCCGCGGCTACCGCCCCTGCGCGGCGATCATCCCCTTGTACCAGCGGAAGCTGTCCTTCGGCGTGCGCTCCTGGCTGTCGTAGTCGACCCGCACGATCCCGAACCGCTTGTCGAAGCCGAAGGCCCACTCGAAGTTGTCCAGCAGCGACCACACGTAGTAGCCGCGGACGTCCACCCCGGCGTCCATGGCGGCGCGCAGCGCTGTCAGGTGGTCGCGCAGGTAGGCGACCCGGTCGGGGTCGTGCACGGCGCCGTCCGCGCTCACCTCGTCGTGCTCCGCGGAGCCGTTCTCGGTGATGTGGACCGGCGGCAGGGCGTCGCCGTACTGCTCCTTGAGCCGGACCAGCAGGTCGGTGAAGGTGCCGGGTGCGACGGGCCAGCCCATTGCGGTGTGCCGGACGCCGGGCAGCCGCACCTCCTCGTAGCGGTTGTCGGTCGCCACGCGCCGCGCAGGGTCGCTCTCGCGCCAGGGGGCGTCGGCGACGACGATCGGGCGGTAGTAGTTGACGCCGAGGAAGTCCAGCGGCTGGGAGATCAGGGCCAGGTCGCCGTCCCGCCGGAAGTCCTGTCCGGCGATCAGCTCGCCCCAGGTCTCCTCCTCGGTGGCCGGGTAGCGGCCCGCGAGGATCGGCTCGGTCCACACCAGGTTGTGCTGGGTGTCGGCGCGCACGACGGCCGCGAGGTCGGCGGGGGAGTCGCTGGCCGGCAGGTTGTGGTCGAGGTTGAGCGTGATGCCCACCTCGCGCACCCCGGCCGCCCGCAGCGCCGGCACCGCGAGACCGTGGCCGACCAGCAGATGGTGGGCCGCGGCCAGCGCGCCCCGGCCCTCGCGCGCGCCGGGCGCGTGCCGTCCGACGGAGTAGCCGAGGAAGGCGCTGCACCACGGCTCGTTGAGAGTGATCCAGCGCGGCACCCGGTCGCCCAGGTGCTCCGCCACGACCGCCGCGTACGCGGCGAACCGCTCCGCGGTCTCCCGCACCCGCCAGCCGCCCCGGTCCTCCAGGGCCTGCGGAAGGTCCCAGTGGTAGAGCGTGGCGGCCGGTTCGATGCCCGCCGCGAGCAGCTCGTCGACCAGCCGGGAGTAGAAGTCCAGCCCCTTGGGGTTCACCGGACCCGACCCGTCGGGCACGATCCGCGGCCAGGCGATCGAGAAGCGGTACGAGTCCACGCCCAGGTCCCGCAGCAGCGCCACGTCCTGCGGATAGCGGTGGTAGTGGTCGCAGGCGACGTCACCGGTGTCGCCGTTCGCCACCAGACCGGGGGTGCGGCTGTAGGTGTCCCAGATCGACGGGCCGCGGCCGTCCTCCCGCGCCGCGCCCTCGATCTGGTACGAGGCGGTCGCGGCGCCGAAGACGAAGCCGGGCGGGAACCGGGGAAACTGGGGGAGCTCGGAAGAGTCGACCATGTGCGGGGCTCCTGAGGTCACTTGACGTGTATTCACTTGACGGATCCGCCGGTGATCGCGGCGGCGATGTACTTCTGGGCGAGGACGAGGAGGACGCGGCCGGGATCGCGGACAGCACGGATGCCGCCATCACCGAGCCCCAGTCGCCCACGTGCGCGCCGATGTCGTACGGCCACCCCGGGCGCTGAAGGGCGGCCGTACGGCGGTGACCACGCCGGTCTCCGTCTGGCCATCGGGCACCGACTCGCGCGGCCGATCCGCGCATCCCACGGCCGGGCACGCTGACCGGACCGTCAACAACACCTGCCGCGACATCCTCGCCATCGCGGCGGCCATGCTGGACGGCGAACTCGCCTACCGCAAGGGTGATCACGACGAGGCCTTCGCCGCCCTGCAGAGGTCGATCGAACTCGACGACAGCCTTCCCTACGACGAGCCCTGGGGCTGCATGCAGCCCACCCGCCACGCCTACGGCGCCCTGCTGCTGGAACAGGGCCGCGTCGAGGAGGCCGAGGCGGTCTACCGGGCGGACCTCGGTCTCGACGACACGTTGCCCCGCCCTCTCCAGCACCCGGGCAACGTCTGGGCGTTGCACGGATTCCACGAGTGCGTGACCCGGCTCGGGAGGACCGGCGAGGCCGCCATCGTGGCCCAACAGCTCAAACTGGCCGCCGCGTCGGCCGACGTACCCATTCACGCGTCTTGCTTCTGCCGCCTGCGGCCGACTGCCACTGCCACTGCCACTGCCACTGCCACTGAGGCGCACAGACGACCGGTCAGTCATCCCTCACGCCGGCAGTACAGGTACAGATGGGGCTCGGGCTCGGCCTGCGGGTGGGGAGCCGTGAACATCACGTCCTCCTGTGCCACCACTGTCAGCCCGGCCCCGCTCACCATCGCGACGAAGTCCTCGGCGGCGAAGCTGGTCACCCGTACCGGCTGCCCCATAAAGACACCCTCGACGTCCTCCCAGTCCACAGACACCGTGGCGAAGACGACATGACCCCCGGGCCGCACCGCCCGTGCCAGCCGCCGCACGAGATCGGTCTGCTCCCGCCGCGACATCTGCAGCAGCGAGAAAAACGCGCACGCCGCGTCGAAGGCCCCGTCGTCGAGCGGCACTTCGCGGATGTCGAAACAGGCGAAGGAGGCCTCCGGCACCTGCCGCCGGGCGAGCTCCACCATGACGGGGGAGACGTCGATCCCCGTCACGTCGTGCCCGGCTGCGGCAAGCGTGGCCGCCGTCGGCCGCCCCGTCCCGCTGCCCACGTCCAGCACCCGGCTGCCCTGCCAGAGCCGGCCGAGCAGCCAGTCCAGCGACGCCCGGTGCGCCTCGGATCCGCCGAACGCCTTCTCGTACTCCGCGCCCAACGCGTCGAACGCCTCGGCCGCCGGCGCCCTGCGCGTCTCGTGGCCCACGATGCACCCCCGTTCCCGCAGTCCGGTCACGGTCATCGTTCCACCCTGCCCAGCGCCCCACAACGACCCCTCCGCGACACCGAGTCCGCGCCCGGCCGCCCCCTTCCGACTGCTGCGGGCAGAAGCCGAAGGGAGGCTCACTTCCGCGGGGTCTGTCGCCGCCGCGCGGACAGTTCAGCCGCTGGGCGTCGGGCTTGCGGCGCCGGGGTCGCGACGCGCCGTGCCGATGCCTGCCGAATCCCTGGACGCGGTTTGTCGGCGGAAGGACATGGTGAGTTGGTCGGGTTTGACGGTGACGACGGCCTGCGGGCGTGGTGACCGCGAGGTGAGAGTGAAGGCGGGCCAGGTGCGCAGGATCGTCGCGAGGATGATCTGCAGTTCGGTCCAGGCGAAGTTCTCGCCGATGCACTTGCGGCGCCCGTCGCCGAAGGCGAGGAAGGAACCGCGTGTGGCGGCGATGGATTCGGGCGTCCAGCGGTCCGGGTCGAAGACGTCGGGATGGTCGAAGACATCCGGGTCGTGCTGGTGCAGGTACGGACTCCAGACGACGTCGGCGCCCTGCGGTATCCGGTGGCCGCCGAGGTCGATGTCGCGGGTGGCGGTCCGGGTGACCAGCCAGGCCGGCCCGTACTTGCGGATGGCCTCCTGCAGCACCCGGCGCGCGAAGGTGAGCTGATCGAGGTCGGTATGGCGCAGGGGCCGGTCCTGACAGACCGCGGCGAGCTCCTCCCGCAGCCGCTGTTCGACCTGTGGGTTGCGGGTGATCTCGTACAGCGTCCAGGCGAGCGTGGTGCCCGTGGTTTCGATGGCGCCGGTGAGCAGGGTAATGGCTTCGTCCTGCAACTGCTGGCGGGTCAGGGGGTCCTCGGCGGTCAGCAGGGTGTCGAACAGTCCGGTCTGCGCCTGGGATGTCGCGGCCGCATGGGGACACCCGGCGGCGACCGCAGGCGTATCGGCCTCGGTGGCGGAGCTGTCGCCCCCGGTTCGCTCGGCACGGTGGTCGATGGCCTGGTCGATGAGCGCGCGCAGGCGGGCGACACGTTCGGCATGGGCGCGGTTGGCGGGCAGGGGAAGCCGGGTGATCCAGGGCGGCAGGATCGTCTGCCGGATGGTCCCCTTCATGATCGCCGGCATCAGCGAGATGAACTCGCCGGCCAGATGCTCGGGCAGGTCCGCACCGAACAGCGCGGTGAGGAAGGCCGCGAGGGTGACCTCGTTCATGTCGGCGTACACGTCGCGCTGTTGCCCCTCGGGCCAGGTCGCGACCATGGACCGCACCTGCTCGACCATCGCGTCGCCCCGCTCGGCGATGTGCGCCTTGTTGAACATGGGCTGCATCAGCCGCCGGTTGCGCAGATGCGCGTCGCCGTCGGCGATCGTCGCGAGCCCGTCACCGAAGAAGAGACGCAACGCGTCGATGATGCGGCCGCCCTTGGCGAAGTGCGCGGCGTCGGTGACCAGGACCTTGCGGGTGAGCGCGGGTTCGGTGACCACGTAGGCGGGCGTGGGCCCGATACGTATGCGGACGACGCTGCCGTGATCCCGCAGCGAGGTAATGAACTCCAGGGGACTACGGGCGAGTTGAAGTCCATGCCCGATCAGGGGCAGTCCGTTGGGGGCAGTGGGGGTGGGCGGCGTCGCGGGAGCGCTCATGGAGGTCCACTCCTTGTGGGGGACGTGGTCAAACGCCCCATGCATGCCCATGTCACAGCTGTGGGATGCGGGGCGACAGTGATCTGTGGATCACATTCGCCGCGGCCGAGTGGGCCGCGTTTCCGCAACGGCGGTCGGCTGATCCCACGTTGACTGCGCAGCGGCCCGAACCGGCTTTCGGGCAGGTCTTCAGGGTGTGTGAGCCAGTAGCGGGCGCCAGCCCCCGCATCAGCCGGGTATCAACACCCGGTAGTCGTCAGCCAAACCGCGGAAGAAGAGATGTGCCCGGCCCGCACCGTCGCGCCAGATGACCCGGCGGGGCGGACCGAACCCGCCGTCGCCCTCGCCCAGGAGGGAGGTGATCCCCCACAACAGGCCGACCGGCAGTCCCACCGGTCACCACAGCGCCCACCACACCAGGCGGCCCCGATAGCCCCGCAAGGCAGGAACCGTGACCGGCTCCACGGTCCACCGCACCCGGCCGAAGCGCACAAAGCGGCGACGCCGCAACGTGATCCGCCCGAGCAGCGCGCCGGACGGATCCCCGACACGATAGACGGCAGGGTCCCTGCTCAGCCGAAAAACCAGAAGCCCGCCAGGCCGCAGCGCTTCGTAGGGGCCTCGAAGCGTCTTCTGCCACGACTGCGGATCAACGATGGCCTGGGCGACGTTCCCCGTCATCGTCGCAAGGTCAACCTGGAGCGGCGGGAGGGCTGTCAGATCACAGCAGATCCAGCGCACCCGCTCGCTGCCCGGTTTGGCCCGAGCGACATCGATGGATGCCTGGACGGGATCGACGCCGGCGACCTCGATCCCGCGATCAGCCAGGAGGAGGGCGAACACCCCTGTCCCGCAGCCGATGTCCAGCACTCGATGCGCTCTGAACTCTTCCGCCGAACGTATGCAGAGCCGGACTTCAGGAGCTACTCGGTTTCCGCGTCCCTCATCGTCAACCTTCGACGACGCGCGCGAGATGTACCCCAGTCGTACGCAATCCGTACGCTTCGCAAGGTAGGGTATCGACGGGAGGTGCCTTCGTGTCCGAGCTGTTCGACCGGATCGATGCGCTGGTCGCGTCGCGAGCCGCGCTGCCGCCGCCCGCGGAGCGCAAGCGGCTGCGTCAGGCGCACGGCCTGACCCTGGACGAGGTGGCCGAGGCCCTGGGCGTGCGCCGGGCCACGGTGAGCGGCTGGGAGTCGGGCAAGACCGAGCCACGGCCACCGGAGCGCGAGGCGTACGCGCGGCTGCTGAACAAACTCGCGGAGCTCTACCCCGCCCCCACCAACTCGACAGCGCCCGCGAAGGACACACCGGCGCCCGAGATGTTCACCGGTACGCCCGCCCCAGTACCGGAAGCGCGGACTGCGGCCGCACCACCACCCTCCGAGGAGGCGGCCACGGCTGCTCCCGAAAGCACCGAGCCCCGTCCCGCCACGACGCCCATCACCCCAGCGGCCCCGGCCGCCGCATCGCGTCCGGCGCGCACGAGCACTGCCGGGCCACCGATGACCTCGCGCCGTGCGGGCGAGAAGAAGGCCGCCCCGGCGGCCGGTACCGGCCCGCGTTTCGCCGACGGGCCGCTCGCGGTCGTCGACGTCGACGTCGACGGCCAGGTTCTCGCGTACTGCGTCGGCGGCCTGGTCCTGGACGTGCCCGCCAAGTCCCTGCGGGCCCTGGTGGAGTGGACGCTGGGGGAGGCCAGGCTCGGACAGCCGAAGCTCGTCGGGCCGGGCAAGGACGCCGACCCCCTGCTCGTGCTCACCGAGGCCGCGTGTGAGCGCTACGGCCTGCCGGTCACCCTCACCGACGAAGAGCGCCTTGCGGGGCGGCTGCCGGAGGGCCACAAGATCATCAAGCAACTCGCCCGCGCTGACTGGAAGTTGACGAAGCGCGGGTTCGGGCCGTGGGCGAGGATCTACCGCCCGGCGCAGGGCTCGGAGCGCTCGTGCGTGCAACTGTGCATCCCGTCGTGGAACGCGCTCGACGCCCGGCACTGGTCTGACGCCGGGCAGCTGCCGCCGGCGGACCTCGCCAGGCTGCTGGGCACGTACGCGGAGCGGGTGATGACGCCGCGCGGTTCGACCGCGGTGACCGGCCTGGAGCTGATGACGGCCTTCCATCCGCCGACCCGCGCGTCCGAGCCGGACGAGCACGGCGTCCGGCACAGCGAGCACAACCCCGGCTCGCTGGGGAAGGACCCGGTCGACCCGGCGCCGTGCGAGGCCCCCGACGGGCACCCGCTGCTCAAGGAACTGCCGCGCTTCCACCAGCGCACCCCGGCTGAGGTCCTGGTGGAGGAGGCGTACGACTGGGCGCGCCCGCTGACCGACGCCGAATGCGCGACGCGGTTCCTGGTCGGCATCGACGTCAACATGGCCTTCGCCGCCGGCGCCAACGGCCTGGTCGTCGGCCTCGGCGCACCGGCGCACGTCAACCAGCCGGTGTTCGACCCGAAACTCCCCGGTTCGTGGCTGGTCGACTTGAGTCACGTCGACCTGTCCCGGGTGAAGGCCGGCAAGCAGTGGGTGGCGCTGGACGGCGAGCTGCTGCCCAGCCCGTTCACCCCGACCGGGGACCTCCCCGCAGGCCCGGCCTGGTACGCGACACCGACCGTCGCCTACGCGGTGGAGCTCGGCTACGACGTCGCCCCGGTCGAGGCCTGGGTCCGCTACGACAACAGCCGCTACCTGGACGCCTGGTACAACCGCCTGCGCGACGCGTACGTCGCCACCATGGCCGACCTCGGCGTGCCCGCCGACCTGGACCCGGCCGACTTCCTCGCGGCGATGGACGGCTACCAGGGCCGCGACCCTCAGCTGGCGATCGTGGTGTCCGCGATCAAGGCGACGGTCAAGGGCGGCATCGGCAAGCTGCGCGAGCGTCCGCGTGGCAGTGGCTGGAAGCCGGGGGAGCCGTGGCCGGCTCTGCGGCGTCCGACGTGGCGGCCGGACATCCGTGCCGCGGTCATCTCCCGCACGCGCGTCAACATGCACCGCAAGATCATCAAGCACGCCGCGTTCACCGGCCAGTACCCGGTCGCGATCCTCTCGGACTGTGCAGTGTACGCGGCCGACGGCCCGAGCCCGCTGGATTTCCTGCCCTACCGGGACGGCAAGCCGCTGCCGGGCGGCTGGCGGCTGGGCGTGAACCCGGGGATGATCAAGCACGAGGGCACCCAGACCGTGCTGTGGGGCGAGGGCGTGCGCGAGCAGTTCGACGCCCCGGAACTCAACCTCGCCCGGTACATCAAGACCGGCGAGGTCACGAACCAGGACGGCGGGGAGTAGCAGCCGATGAGCGTGTTCGGAAACGGCCTGGACAAGGCGGTGCAGAAGGCGTTCACCCGCCCGGCCCCCCAGAGCGCGGGCGCGCAGATGCGGTATCTGGTCCGGCAGCTCAAGGGCACGAGGCCGGTCGCCGAACTGCTCGGAGTCTCCCAGCGCCAGGTGGAGCGCTACGTGGCCGGCCAGGCCAAGAAGCCCCGCCCGGACCTCGCAGCCCGTCTGGAGGCCGAGGTGAAGAGGCGGTGGCAGCCGCAGGTCCGTGCGAGGGCGCGGGTGCGGGCCGCGACCACCGACGGCATCGTCATCGACACTCGTGCCCGGATCGGCTACACCGCCCCCGTCGGCACGACCGACGACGCCCGGCTCCGGCACCTGACCGTGGCCCTGCCGCCTCAATACGCCGCCCGCCTCTTCGATGCCCAGGAGCGCGGCGCCACCGACCAGCAGTTGCAGAACATCGCCGCCGAAGGGCTCAAGCAGGTGTACTTCCAGGACGGCGGCCGCCGCGCCGGCAACCTGGAGGAAGTCCGCTTCACCGACATCGAGCACCTCGAGTTCGACCTTTAGACGTCCGTGGACGCGCTGCTGTGACTGAGAAGTCCTGTCACGGAACTAGGCTGCTGCAATGGCTATGGGCGACGAAGTGGGAAGAGAGCTTCCGGCCTCTCGGTTCCCCCGACGCGGGTGGCCGATCGGGGGGCGCGGCTGGTACCGGGGCGACTGCCATGTGCATTCGGTGTCCTCGAACGGCGGCGAGTTGACGCCGGCCCAGCTTGTGGCGGGTGCCCGTGCGGCGGGGCTGGATTTCCTCGCGACCACCGAGCACAACACTGCCGCGACGCACGGCGCCTGGAGCCGGCACGCCGGCGACGATCTATTGGTGATCCTGGGGCAGGAGGTCGTCACGCGGACCGGACACTGGCTCGCGCTGGGGCTCCGCCCAGGTCAGGTGGTCGACTGGCGCTATGGCGTGCGGGACAACGCGGTCGACCGGCATCTGGACGAGGTGCATCGGGCCGGTGGCCTCGGCGTGGCGGCTCATCCGCATGCGCCGTACCTCTCGGGCACGTTCATGTATCCCTATCAGGGCTTCGACGTGGTCGAGGTGTGGAACGGGCTGTGGAGTTCGGAAGTGCCGTGGCAGGCGGACAACGAGGCGGCCGTGGCCGAGTGGGGACGCGGTCTGACCGCGGAGGTCCACCAGGGTCGGTGGCGGCCCGCGGTAGGGAACAGCGACACCCACCTGGAGGGCCAGATCGGCAGCCCGCACACCGTCGTACTGGCTGACGAGCTGAGCGTCGACGCGATCCTCGCCGGTATCCGCGCCGGCCACAGCTGGATCGCCGCATCGGACGCCGTCGAGCTGTCGTTCACCGCCTCTGCCGGTGATCACAATGCCGGGATCGGTGAGCGGTTGAAGACCGGCGACAAGCAGGCCGTGGTGCGAGTCGACCTAGCTGGCGTGCCCGGCGGCACGGTCAGCCTCCACACCGAGAAGGGAAGAGCGCACGGCGCATCATGGTCCGACACGGGGTCAGGCACCGTGGAATGGCACATCAGCGCTGAGGAGTCGGCGTTCGTTCGCACCGAAGTCCGCGATGCGAAAGGCCACATGGCAGTGCTCAGCAACCCGATCATCCTGGCCTAACAGCAGATCGAGCACACGACCGTTGTCCCCGAGGACATCTTCACGGCGCATCACATCACCAGTGCACAGGTTCTCCGACACGGCACCTAGGCCGGCAGGTCGAGGCCGGCGATGCCGTCGGGAGTGGTCACGTACACGTGTTGGCTGTCGACCACGGACCGGTACTCCATCAGGACCCGCGAGTCGGGGAAGATCAGCACCCGACTTCGGGGTGCCGTGCCGGTCCACGACGTCCTTCTTGTCGCCGAGGAAGGCGTAGATGAGGCCCTCGTGGACGGTGGGGGTGCCGTAGTTCCCACGCCGTGGACCACGACCGTCCATACCTTGGATCCGTCGATGCGGTCGACAGCCCTGAGCGCGTTGTCGGACGGGCAGACGACCAGGCTCCTGGAGCCGGCGCCGTCGGCCGGGACGACCGCGGTACCATTGAAGTGGGCGGGCCGCCTGTTGGCGGATTTCGTCTCGAACCCCGACAGCCGTGTTCCGTCCCCTACACCGAGGGTGACGAGCAACCCGGAGGTACGGTCCTCGGCGTGCTCCGCCCGCACCACCTTCACCGCCAGCCGCTCGCCGGCGGGCGACTGGCCAGGTACCCTCACCCACGCCGCCGGCACCGAGCCGGCCCAGGACTCCATACCGTCCGATCCACCGGGGATCCGTCTCACGTAACGCAGGCACTCCGTACCCCCCTGGTCGCTCGTGCGATACGTGCGGCCGCTGAAGGGAAGGGTATACGCCGGGTACGCCCCGAGGCAGCGGTCGCTCATGCGCCTGGAACACGCGCTCCTGACGGGCCTGACGTTTCACCATCGGGGGGCCTAGTAGACTGTCGCGGCTAATATTTGGGATAAAGGTGACGCAGTTTGATGCGTGCATCGTGGGTGGTGAACTGCCAGTCCACCT
>NZ_JACTVI010000072.1 GCF_014495685.1 Streptomyces sp. TRM68367
CGGCGTCGTACTCGGCGACCATGCGCAGCTTGTACTCCGGGGAGAAGCGGCGGCGGGTCGGTCTCGGTGCCGGGTCCTCGGACTCGGCTATCGGGACGTTCGTGCTGGTCATCTGGGGTGGGGCTCCTGTCTCGCCCAGGAAGGATAACCCGGCAAACCGGGTGTCTCACCACAGACTGACAGGGAGGGTCCTGGTGCTGGATGCCGGCTACGACGCCCCGCGCATCTCAGTGGCCCCACCCCAGCCGACCGGCTAGTCCCGGCCGGCGTACGACCGCCACAGCCAGCGCAAGGCAGCCTCGTTCTGGGCGACGGCGGCCACAGCCCCAACCACGGCGGTGTCCTGCTCCCTGGTCTGCGTCCGGAGGAGGCGGTCGCGGTGGCGCTGCCGGACTTTCGCCTGCCCCGCACCGGCTGGGGCCGATCGCTCGCATGGGGGCAGTGCCGGGCGCGGCCCCCATGCCAACGGACATGCCGGGTTTAGGGCCTGTTGCGAAAGTGGATCTTGGCCGTGGATGATCACGCTCTGTGGGACGTGGTGATCTGACGAACGGCCAGTGGGCCCGGCTGGAGCCGTTGTTGCCGCAGGGCATCAAGCGCGATGGCGCCTGGGCCAGGATCGTCACGCAGCTCCAGACCGAGGCCGACGCGAAGGGGCTGATCACCTGGGACGTGAACGTCGACTTCACCGTCTGCCGGGCCCACCAGCACGCCGCCGGGGCGGCGAAAAGGGGGACCTTCAAAAGGAGCCGCCCGGCGGCATTGCCGTCGAGTCAGCCGACCACAGTCTCGGACGCTCCCGGGGTGGGCTGACCACCAAGATCCATCTTGCTGTCGAGCAGGGGCAGAAGCCACTGTCCGTCGTGATCACAGCCGGTCAGCGGGGTGACTCGCCACAGTTCGAACCGGTCCTGGAAGCGATCCGGGTGCCCCGGCCCGGTCGGGGCCTGCCCCGCAGGCGCCCGGACCGGGTGCGGGCCGACAAGGCGTACGACTCCCGCACTAACCGGGCCTACCTGCGAAGACGCGGCATCAAGGCAACCATCCCGGTCCCCGCGGACCGCGTCCGCAACCACCAGAAACTCGGCTCCCGGGGCGGCCGGCCACCGACGTTCGACAAGACCGACTACAAGCAGCGGCACGCGGTCGAATGCGGGATCAACCGGCTCAGGCGCCACCGGGCCGTGGCCACGAGATGACATGCTCGCCGTCCGCTACGAGGCGACCGTGCTGGTCGCAGTCCTCAGTGAGTGGCTGTGACCAGCGCTCTCACAACCGACAGATCTTAGACGACCGCTGGCAGGACAGTCAGCGTTCCCGTGGCTGTGTCGATCGTCGCCTGGGTGCCAAGGGGGATCGTCGGGGGGTGGTTGCCGTGCCCGGCGGGGACTCCGCCCAGGACTGGAACACCGAGGGCGGCCAGTCGGTCGCGCAGGACGTCGCGGATGCCCCATCCGCCCAGCTCTGGATCGCCGGCATCGCGGTCGAAACCGAGGAACTGGCCGAGGGCGACCCCGCGCAGACCATCGAGCGCTCGGGAGCGGGTGAGCTGGGTCAGCGCGCGGTCGACCTCGCCCAGCCCGGTTCCTCTCTGGTGTTCGAGGAAGAGGATTGCCCCCTGCAGGCTGGGCAGGCCGGCTCCGGTCTCCGTGCGGATCGCGTCGAGGTTGCCGCCCATCAGGACGCCCGTCGCTGTGCCGTCCACGGTGAGTTCCGCAGTGGCCTCGGACGGGTCGCGGTGGAGGGTGACAGGGTCCGTGGTCATCAGCGCGCGACGCAGGGCCTCGGCGGAGGCGGGCCCGGTGTATGTGTCGTTGCACTTGGCGAAGGGGCCGTGGAGTGTGGCCAGGCGGCATCGTGACCACAGGGCGAGGTGAAGGTGGGTGATGTCGCTGAAGCCGACGACCGGCTTCGGGTCACGTCTGAGGGCGTCGGTGTCGAGGTCGTCGACGATGCGGTAGGTGCCCTTGCCACCCCGGGAGGCGATCACGGCACGGACACCCGGATCGCGGAACGCCGCGTTCAGGTCGAAGACGCGATCCTCATCGCGGCCGGCCATGTAACCCCACTGGTCGAAGACGTGTTCACCCAGCTCCACCTGAAGGCCCCAGGAGGTGAGCAGTTCGACGCCCCGGGAGACTTCTTCCCGACTCGGCGGACAGGCAGGAGAAACGATCCGCACCCGATCTCCGGGCCGCAAACGCGGCGACCTCAACGACTGCGGATTCTGGTAGTCATCCATCCGACGATTCTGCGTGGGCTGGGCCCACAACCGTGCAACAGTTTCACCAAGGGACGACCGGGTCCACACCGGCGGACGGCCAGCTTGATGCCCTGCGGTAACGACGGCTCCAGCCGAGCCCGCTGGCAGTTCGTCAGATCACCGCGCCGCGCAGGGCCTGATCATCCACGGCCAAGATCCACTCTCGCAACAGCCCCTAGCTCTGGGCAGGTACGGCGGCCGTCAGGCGGCCGTCTTCGAGGGCCTTGCGGATCTCTCCCGCGATTTCCTCAGGCTTGAGGTCGATCGCATCGAGCCCATCGGTGGTGAGCGGCACTTCCTCAAGCAGGTATGCGCCGCGGTCGTTCCTGCTGAACTCGGGCCCGCTGCGCTCATCGAAGTTCCATTCCGTGATGCGCGCGAGGTAGACGAACTGCTGCGCGTCGTCGGACTCCAGGGTGTGCAGGAGGCCGGTGATCTCGGCGCGGCCTGCGATCTCTTCCCACACTTCGCGATGCAGTGCAGACTCCAGGCTCTCGTCATCGGCCTCGACTCCGCCGCCGGGCAGGACCCAGTACTCCGGGATACTGGGGCGGATCCGCTTAATTGCGAGCATGGTGTTCTTCGGTGTGATCAGGACGGCGCGGACGCGCTGATTCATCGGTCAGCCTCTCGTTGTAGTTGCGGGTGGCTGGTCAGGTGGGGAGCCTGACGCCGTCGACGCAGACGAGCCGCCGTACTCCACGACACCACAACGAACTTGCGGCCGTACTTCGTTCACGGCGCAGCACTGTCGACCACACCACATTCCGGCCGGGCGATTTTTCGGGCGACCTCAACCCATTACTCCAAGACCGACAGCTACGCTGCGTAGGCGACCACAAGAAGTGGACCAGAGCCCCCGACGGAGCACGCTTTCGCCGGACGAACCACGACGATGTGGCCTTCGTCGGCCGGGTCAGCGAATACCTCGCCTGATCCAAGGATCACGTGGAGAGCCGGATGCTCGGCCAACGGGCACGTCCGGTTCGGCGGGCGGGGACGGGAAAACCGACGCCCGGAAGGCGCACGGCGTCCCGTCCCGACCCAACACATGGAACTCGCACGGCGCAGAACTTCTCTTGCAGGCCCTGACCGAGCGTGAGGAGAAGAACAGCGTGGCCATCGCCTCCAACGAGTCGTTCGGCGGCTGGACGAAGACGTTCACCGACCCCCCCCGTCTTTGCGCGGCGATTTGTCGACCGGCTTACCTTCAACGGCGCGATCATCGAGACCGGCACCGGCTCCTACCGGCTCGCCAGCACCACGGCGCGAGCGGAGCAGCCCGCCAGAGTCGGCTGATGTCTGTCCGAGCGACCTGAGGCGGTGGATGATCGACGAGGATCGTTGCCATGACCTACGTGATCGAATCCGCCCGTCGGGACGACTCCGCGTGGTTGGGGCCGTTGCTGCTGAGAGCTTGGCTGCAGACATACCCCAACCCGGAGATGGGGATGGACGAGAACTGGATCCGTGAGCATCGTGGCTCGTCAGCCACCGCGGAAGGCATCACCCAGTGGCGGGAGTTCATCGAGGCAGCGAACCAGCAACCGGACCTGCTGTTCTGCCGTGTTGTCCGTTCCGAAGCCGAGATCGTCGGCGTTCTCTGCGGGCGCCGCGGCGAGGTGGTCACCCTCGGACCGATGTATTTGCTGAACCACGTTCAGGGCCAGGGACTCGGTGGCCGCATGATGACCGAGTTCCTCACTTGGGCCGGAGCCGCACCCATATGCCTTTGGGTCACTGACTACAACGACAGCGCGGTCCGCTTCTACCAACGCCACGGATTCGAGATCACGGGCGAGCGAGAGCTTTGGCAAGGAAGGCTGCCCAACCTACGTATGACCCGCGAGGTCGCATCCAGCGTCAACCACAGCTGAGCTGCACGGAACCAGACCCGTGTTGGCCCGCCAAAGTCGGCTGACGACCGCGGGTTCCTACTCGACGGCCCGCCGCCCTCCGGACCGTCCCCATGGCGTGCTGCTATTTCTCGTGAACATCCACGGGCCCCGAAATCGGTAGCTGCTGCCCAAACCGGCAGATAAACGCTGCTGCTTGAAGTGAACGAAGCCAGCCTGGCAGGCTCCGTGTCCGAAACGGGAGACGCGTTGGTAGCGGGGACAGACGGGATCGCTGCTTCTGCTGTATGCCGGGCAGAGGACCGGCCCACCGTTTCAAAGCATCCGGCACTCCGCAAACGAATTTCCCGACCCGCTCGTCCTCAAGGAGGAGGTTGCTTTATGCGTCGAACCAACACTTCGCGAGTTCGAGAGTCCTTCGACGTACGCAGGCGATACCCAGTGGGCTGTTGAACGCGGCGAAGGACGGCCACAGCAACAGGAAGACCGCGAGTTCCTCCGCCAGCAGTGCGCGCTGCAGCGTGCGGCGCTCACACGGTCGGCTGTCCACGTAGGCGTCTATCAACACCTGCGGCACCGTCGTGCCGACAGGTGTGGAGCGGATGCTGAGGAAGGCCAGATCGGAGGCGGGGCGGCCGATGCCGGCGACCTGCCAGTCGCAGAAGACCACTGTGCCGGCGGAGTGCACGAGGTTGTCCGTGTGGCAGTCGCCGTGGATGAAGACCGGCGGGAGAGCGTCCATCTGGTCCTCCAGCTCGCCGCGGCGAGCCAGGAGTTCGGGGAGTCGCGGGAGCGTGGGAGCCCAGAAGGCATGGATCTGCTCCATGTCCGGATCGGCGAGAGCCTCACGCAGCGCATCGGGTCGGGTCCAGTCCACCCCCGTGGGCAACGGCATGTTGTGCAGGCCGGCCAGTTCCCGGCCCAAGTCCGCCCACATCCGTGCCGTCCACGCGCCGGGCTCCTGAGCCTCGCCGGCCGCCTCAAGCAGCACAGCCACGCCGTCCTCGGTGTCCAGGTGGCCGAAGAGCCTTGGCGTGCGTACCGGCGCGAGTGGCGCGAGGTCCTGATAGAAGCGCAGCTCTCGCCAAGCGGCCGCGATCGCCTCCGGGCCCAGCATGGCAGGAGTGACCTTGAGGTACGCGCCTTGGCCGTCGACCGTGCGCACGGCATGAATTCCGGCACCGGACCGGGACTCGAGTGGTGAAGGGGACGCACGGCGCTCCAGCCGCAACGAGTCCAAAGCGGCTTTCGTGAAATCACTCGGCATACGGGCGCCCGGGCCTTGGGATCTGGTCACAGCGTCTGGAGCCCGCCTCGGGCCACGATGCGCTCACGGATACGAGCGGCCATGTCGACGAACTCCTCGGGTCGCATGGCCAGCACACCGTTCTCTGTCATCAGTGCGTGGAACTGCTGCTGCTCGTACGGCACGTCCGGCGGCAGACCGGCGATGTGCCAGTGGAGATGCGCGTTGCCCTGCTGGCTCCCCAGTGAGTAAAGATACGTCCGCTCGGCTCCCACGCAGTCTTCCACCGCGAGGGCGACCTCCCGAACGACCAGTATGAGCCGGACGTACGACTCCTGATCGAGATCACGAACGACGTGCTCGACATGCCTCCTGGGCGCGACCAAGACCTTGCCGGACAGGGTCGGCCACCGGTCGAGAAACGCGACGTGATCGTCGTCCTCGAAGACCGTGTGATGCGCATAGTCAGGGTGACCCGACACAAAGGCGCATACGAAGCACGGCCCTCGACGTGCTCTGGCCTCGTACGCATCCACGTCCGGCCTCTGCCGTTCTGTCGGCATGCACAACTCCTTTGCTTGACGTTAAGGTCCGACGGAACGCGGCTCGAACTTGACCAGCGTTTCCGCAGTTCAGCGGACGTGAAGACGGCCTTCGTCTGATCCTGTGCTCCGTCACAGAGGCAGAGGAACCGATACGAAGGCCGTGGTCGTGAGTCTGGGGTATCAGGGTGTCCTGCGGGATGCGTTCACAGAAGTGTCATGCTTCCGGACGGAGTTGTACTCGTGCCTGACCGCTCGGGGCGACGCACTGTTCGAGTTGTGCGACGCGTTGTTGTGCACGGACGGGCCGGTGCGGACGCTGGCTTCGCGTGTCGCGCTACTGCACGCGCAGACGCCCCACCCGCTCCGGTAATTCGATTGTGGAGGCCCGTCGAAGGTACGCCATGATGGGCGTGACCACACCGCCGAACCTCGGGAGACCCCGAATGCGCCGACTCCTCGGAACGATCCAGCGCCCCCACTGGCTCACGGTTCTTGAGGACTCGACCACGCATGCACAGCCTGAACATCGGCATTCTGGCGCACGTCGACGCTGGTAAGACCAGCCTCACCGAGCGGCTCCTCTTCGACGGCGGCGCGATCGACCGGCTCGGCAGTGTCGATGCTGGCGACACCCACCCGCACCGACGACGGGGAGATCGAGCGTCGGCGCGGCATCACGATCCGCTCGGCCGTTGCCGCCTTCACCTCCGGCGACGTCCAGATCAGGTCACTCCGACTTCGTCGCCGAGGTCGAGCGTGCCCTGGAGGTCCTCGACGGTGCGGTGCTGCTGCTCTCCGCCGTGGAGGGCGTCCAGGCCAGGACGCGGGTCCTGCTGAAGACCCTGCGGCGGCTCGGCCTGCCCACGCTCGTCTTCGTCAACAAGATCGACCGGGCGGGTGCCCGCGAGGAGGGTTTGCTCGACGACGTCCGGCGCCTGCTCACTCCGTACGTCGTACCGCTCACGGGAGTCGAGGACATCGGCACGCCGCACGCCCGCGTCGTACCGCGTCCGCTCACCGCGCCGGGGGTGGCCACTACGCTCGCCGAGGTCGACACCGGGATCCTCGCCGCGCTCGTGGACGGCCCCGCCCCGACCGAGGACGACCTGCGGGCCCCGCTCGCCGCGCACACCGCCGGCGGCTCCACGCATCCGCTGTTCTTCGGCTGCGTGCTGGACGGGCAGTGCGTCGCCGAACTCGTCGAGGGCATCGTCCGATTCGTGCCGGCGCCCACGCCCGAGCGGCGCGGCACCACGGAGGCTCCCCGGGGCACCGTGTTCGCCGTACGGCCCGGCCCCGGCGGCGAACGGAGGGCCTATGTCCGGTTGTACGAAGGCGAGGTGATGAAACGTCAGCGACTGACCTTCCTGCGGGGCGAGGCCGACGGGCGTACGACGGAGGTGGCGGGCCGGGCGCTGGAGCTCACCGTGGTCGGGCAGCCCGGGGCGTCGTCCCTCACCGCGGGGAACATCGCCGAGCTGCGCGGTGTCCCCGGTATCCGCGTCGGCGACCGGCTCGGGGAGGTCACCGACAGGGCGCCTCAGTTCGCCGCGCCGACCCTGGAGACCCTGGTGCGGGCACGGCACCCCGCGAAGGCGGCGCCCCTGCGGTCGGCGCTGCTCTCCCTGGCCGACCAGGACCCGCTGCTGCACGCCCGGCCCGCGGGCTCCGGCGCCACCGCGCTGCTCCTGTACGGCGAGGTGCAGAAGGAGGTCATCGCGGCGACGCTCGCCGAGGACTACGGGATCGAGGCGGACTTCGAGCCGAGCCGTGTGCGGTTCCTGGAGCGCCCCGCAGGCACCGGAGAGGCGTACGAGGAGATGCCGTGGCTCGACCAGACGCACCACATGGCCACGATCGGCCTGCGCGTCGAGCCGGGCGCCCGCGGTTCAGGCACAGTCTTCGCGTACGAGACCGAACTCGGCGCCCTGCCCCGCGCCTTCCACCAGGCCATCGAAGACACGGTCCACGCGACGCTGCGCTCCGGCCCGCACGGCTGGGCGGTGACCGACTGCCGGGTCACGCTCGTCCGGTCCGGCTTTTCCTCGCAGCACAGCACGGCGGCCGACTTCCGCGCGCTCACCCCGTACGTCCTGCTCCTGGCCCTGGAAAGGGCGGGCACGCGGGTGTACGAGCCGTACCACGCCTTCGAGGTCGAACTCCCCCTGGACGCGCTGGCGCCGGTGACGGCCCGGCTCGCCGCGTACGGAACGGAGTTCGGGGAGACGACGGGCGGCCGTACTGCGTGGCTGGTCACCGGCGAACTCCCGGCGCGCCACGTGCGGGACATGGAGCTGTGCCTGCCGGGGCTGACGCGCGGCGAGGGCGTGTGGTGGTCACGGCCGTCGGGGGACCGGCCGCTGCGGGCGGAGCGTTACTGACTTCGGCTCGTCAGGGTGAGGCTGGGGCGTCGAGGGTCAGTTCTTTGAGTAAGTGTCAAATCCTGTGGACCTGATGCGACGATCGGATGGTTGAGGCATCGTCGCGTTCGGCGAGGACGCTGCCACGGTGCGGCGCCCTCGCCGATCAGCGTCGGTCAGTTGGCGCGGACCGCAGGCAGTTCCTTGTAGTAGTGAACGAGCGGCAGCGCCGTGAATCCGGCCTTCTCGTAGGTGTGCCGGGCCGCGGCGTGGCCGGGATCGCCTCCCGTACCGAGGTGGGCGAGGTGGATGCCGGCGGCACTGATGCGGTTCAGCGCAGAGGCAAGCAGTGCGCTGCCGATACCCCGGCACTGCTGGTCCGGATCGACGGCGATCATGTCGATCTCGGCGCTGCGCGGATCGTCGTGGAAGGCCACGGCGACGAATCCGACGGGCTGGGTGTCGATCTCGGCAACCCAGACCTTGATGCCCTCATCCCGGCACACTGCCTCGACCGCACGGGCCTGGCCCGCGGCCCAGTCCGGATAGGCGATCCGGTTGAGACGGGGGCCGAGCACGTGGCCCATCGACTCAAAAACCGGCTGCCAGGCCCTGAGTGAGGGGGCCACGACAGCGTCGATGTCGTCAGCCTGCTGCGGGCGAATGACGAACGGCGCGAGGGATGCCTCAATGCCGGGGCGGAAGGTCTGGGACTCCTCGACGGTGATGACGCCTTCCTTGCCGACCTTGTCCATGGCCTCGGCGCGCTCGTATCACTGAGATGTTCGACGGCACGCGGCTTCACAGCGCCTACCTCTACGGCAGTATCCCGCGCGGCACCGCGACCCCCGGAGTCTCCGACCTCGACATCCAACTCGCTCTCCACCACGAGCCCATCGAAGCGGACCGTGCCGACGCCGAAGCGGTCGAGGCCGCGCTCGACGACGCGTTCCCGCAGATCAATGGCGTCGGCATCCTGCTGACGAGTACGCGCGCACTGCTGAGCGAACTCGGACGCCACGACGCCGGGTTCTTCATCGCCTGTTTGTGCACCCCGCTGCTCGGCCCCGACCTCGCCGAACAACTGCCGCGTTACCGGCCCACGCCGCTGCTCGCCCGCGAAACGAACGGAGATCTCGCGCACGTGCTGGAACGATGGCGTCCCCGAGCCGCCGAAGCCGGCACGGACGCCGACCGCCGGGCCCTCAGCCGCGTCGTCGCCCGCCGTATTGTGCGCACGGGATTCACTTTGATCATGCCTCGCTGGGGCGGATGGACCAGCGACCTCGACGAATCCGCCGAACTCTTCGGCCACTACTACCCTCAGCGCGCCGAGCAGATGCGTTTCGCGGCGGCCATCGGCCGCATCCCCTCGGCTGATCCGGCAGTACTCAACACGCTCATCGACGACCTGGGCCTCTGGCTCGCCATCGAGTACACAGCTGTGCATGGCGAGAAGTCGCCGCGCCCCTGAACGGCGTACTACACCGCGAGCCAGGCCGCATGGTCGGGTGCCAGCAGGCCGTCTTCCGCGGGTCCGCTGGAGAGCAGGATCGAGGCGTGTTCGCCGACGGGGCGTCTTCCGTTATAGAACCGGGCCGATCAGTTCGCAGGCCCGCGCTGTGGCCACCAGCGCGCCGGTGCTACCGGTGGTGGCGGCTACGTCCAGCGCGGTATCGGCGAACTTCACCACGTGCTCGTCGCCGTGCTCGGCCGCGCGTGCGAAGACTTCCTGTGCGGCGTCCGCCACCGATCCGGTAGGGGCCTTCGGTAGTTCGGACGCCGGCGCGGGGGTGGCTGGTGAGTACAGGGCGGTCACCGCGGCGCTCGCTGTCCAGGCGGCGTTCAGACTCGGTGCCCACAGCGCGGGCGGCAGCGCGGGCAGGGTGCGCAGTACGGCGTTGGGCGCGGTGGCGGCGTGCACCAGCATGATTGGGCTGAGGTGGCCGTGCGTGGCGTAGCGGTTCGCGGCTGCCCGGACGAGCTCGGCGAGCACGTCGCGGGAGTCCTCAGGTGTCACTGCCGGGCGGAGTGCGGCGGTCGCCGCCGTCCAGCCGGGCGTTCCGGTCAGCCGCGCGAGGCTTTCACGGAAGCCCCCATTCTGGTCCGCGATCGACGGGATGCCGTCCAGCGCCTCACTCGGGCCGGCGGTGCCGCCCGGCGCAGCGACGCCGGGTGTCGGCAGGCTGCGGGCCGCCCAGTAGGCGAGGCCATGGGCCAGTTCTGCGGTACGCGGGGCGGCGATCGACCCGGCACTCCCGTCGTTGCCGTGGTCCTCGTCCAGGAGCGTGCGGACGGCATGGCCGACACGGATCACCGGGTGGGTGGCACCGGCGGCGATGCCCGGCAGCAGGCGTGGCCACCACTGCACCAGCACCTCGCGCCACGGCCGACTGGCGATCTGGCGAACGAAGTACACCGTCCAGTCGCCGATCCTGCGGGGATCACCCAACGCGTCCTGCCATCCGTCCTCGGTGATCGGATCGGTGCCGCGGGGCAGGTCCTCCAGCTTGTCGCGGTAGTAATCGAGCCAGCGGTGCACAGTGACCGCGTGACCGTTGCGGACCAACGCCTCCACCGCCATCGGACCGTGGTTGGACAGCCAACCGTCGCGTTCAGGGCCGTAATCATGCAGTCGCTGGAGGGCTTCGTCGAGGGTCCCGGTGGTGTCCATGACCCCGACGCTAGCGACCGCGACGACCGGACGTAACAGGCTTGAGACCTACGCCTGCAGGCTTAGGTTCGATCTTCAACCTGCACGACGTGAGCATGCGGCTCGTACGAGGGAGCTGGCTATTGCTGCTTTCCGTCCTGGGACTCCCCGAGGACCGGCAAGATACGGCAGTTGTCGAGGGCTGAGTTGCTGCTCCTGCTCTACCTGCATGGCCTGTCCTCCGGGGACTTCGTGCCCGCGATGGAGTAGTTCCTCGGCTCCTCGGCCGGATTCGCCGGCCACCGTGACCCGGTTGACCGCGCAGTGGCAGGCCGACCACGCCGTGTTCCAGGAACGCGACCTGTCCGGCACCGACTACCCTCGCCCTCGATTCAGGCTTGCTGCGCGACGTCCTCGGCCAGCTCGGCGAGGGTCCTCTCCGCCAGCGACCGCACCTCCGGCGTGCTGTCGACCCCGGCGAGGGTGATCGCCGCCTTCCAGGCCGCCCAACCCTGGGCGCGGTGCCAGGTGTCCTGGTCCAGACCGGCCGCGCGGACGAACAGCGGACGCGTCTCGCGGTCGAACATCGTCCACGCGGCCACGAGGTCGCAGGCGGGGTCCCCGACGGCGGAGCATCCGAAGTCGATGACCGCCGCGAGCCGTCCCTCGCTCAGCAGCAGGTTTCCGGGCGCGATGTCGCCGTGCAGCCACACCGGTGCCTCGATCCACGAAGACTCCGTGGCGCGGCGGACGCACCGCTCGCCCACCTCCCGCACCTCGGGCGCGAGCCCGGCGAGAGCCAGGATGGCCTCGTCGGCGTAGACCGTGAATTCGGCGCCACGCAAGCAGTTGTGCGTCCCCGGCGGCGGGGCGTCCTGCGTCGGCGCGGCGCGCAGGGCCGTCAGGAACTCGCCCAGGCCCACCGCGACAGCGGCCAGATCGGCTTCCCCGGCACCGGCACGGTTCAGCGTCTGCCCGGCGTACCAGGCATACACCGACCACGGACCATCGAACAGCGGGCCCGGCTCGCCCTTGGCGACCGGCTTCGGGATCGGCAGAGGCAGTACCTCGGCGAGCACCGGCAGCCAGCGGTGCTCCTTCTCAACCTGGGCGTCGTAACCCCGCGCGCTGGGGATCCGCACCGCGAGGTCGGAGCCAAGGCGGAACGTGCGATTGTCCCAGCCCTGCGGCTCGACCGGGCGAAGCTCCAGCTCGGCCCACTGGGGGAACTGCTCGCGCACGAGCCGGCGCGCGAGGTCCAGGTCGGGCACCGGCCGCTCGGCGGTGGGCACGGAACTGTCCTGGCTGGCGCTCATGGCGGGATCTCCTGCGGAGGTGTCGGTCACGGTCGATCACTGGTCTGGGGTCGAGTACTGGTCACGGTCGGTCAGCGGCCCCGGGACCGCTCCGGCCGGCCGGGCGAAGCGGGTGCCTTCGGCGGACGGGCCCCGCCGCACCGTAGCGGCTGAAGCCGGGGACGAGCAGCGTAAGTAGTTGTTTCTAAGCCCGGCTTGATCGGGATTGGGCGGTACTCCAGCTGTAGATGTCGCCGGTCTCGTCGACCACCAGCACCGCCTGCTCGTCGTGCAGGTGCTCCACCACATAGCCCCATAGGTCGTCGCGGACGGCGTCGGCATCCCACGTGGCCCGGCTGAGCAGGTGCTGCGTGGCGTCCGGGGTGGACTCCCCGGCCCACTCGGCGATCGTCCAGCAGTTCTTTCGCGGCAGGTCTGGCAGGAGTCCGAGCACCAGCCGTCGGGCTCGGCGCCGTGGTTCCACCCGGGCGAAGCGGCCCGCGATTCGGCCCATCAGGACCTCGAAGGACTCCTGCCAACGAGTGGGGTCCACGCTGTGACCTGCGGCCACTGCATGGTTTTCAGTCTTCACACGCCGATGATCAACGGTGGCCGCGATCGCCTCCGCACCGGCCCCATCATCAAGCCACGTGATGAGGCGGGGTGTCAGCCAGGCTGGCGCCAAGGCGTGAGGTCGAGCCCGGGATACCGCAGCGCCATCCCGGCCATCGTCTCCGGGGTCCAGTAGGGATGTCCGGGCGGCGGAAACCCGAATGCCTGGAGCTGGCGCGGTGTGGCCCGCTCGACGAACGTGAACCAGTCCTCCTGGACAGCGGAGTAGGCCCAGCCCCGGCGCTGACCCCACTGGACTCCGGAGGGACGGAAGTTCAAGTGCATGGTGAACCGGGCACCGCGCGGCGCGGTCATGGCTGTTCCGCGATGGACGGTGCCGATCTCGAAGGCGACGACTGTGCCGGCAGTACCGGCTGCGGACACCTCCGCTTCGTACAGGTGCGGGCTGCCGCTGCCGTCCTGGAAGCGGCTCTTGCTTTCGAGGCCGGGCCGCAGATATCGGGCGGGCACGGCGGGGAGGTCGGCCGTGTGCCTCCGCGAGACAAGGTGCGCCGGGCCGAGCTCCTCGGGCACGTCCGCCAGGTACACGAACATCTCCAGCTGGCGGAAGCCGGGCGCGGTGCTGGGCACCAGAAGGGTATGGCCCGGATAATCGCGGTGCAGGTCCTGGTCGTAGTCGCTGGCACCGGCGTACTTCGCCCAGGCTTCCGCCCCGGAGATCTGGATGTCGTCGTCTTCCAGCAGCGTCTCGGCGAGTGTCAGGATCCGGTGGTTCACAGCCAGCAGGCTGATCTCCGTGCTGGCGAACGGGAAGTAGTCGATCCCGGCGAACTGGTCGCCGATGAATCGCTCGCGTCGTGCATCGGTTGCGTCGTGGAACCCCTCGGCGGACGGGAAGAGCAGATCCAGTTCGCCCACTGCGGGCTCCAGCTCATCGGGCGGGATGAAACCAGGGAGGATGACGAAGCCGTCTTCACGCCACGCCTGCGCCGCTACTTTGAGGTCCATCGGGCCAGGATGATCACGGCGAGCGCCGCAGGCAATCGGTTTTCCGGCGGGAAGTGCAACTGTGGGGCGTTGATGAAACCACCGGCAAGCGCAAGCGGTTCTCTTCGGCGATCCTCCCGCTCTGGTGCCGCAAGTCCCCGAAGATCGCTGAGTTGCTGCTCCTGCTCTACTCGACTCGCCAGCGCTTGAAAGAGCGAAGGAATTACGGCAGTTCCCCGTCGCGGGCAAGTTGGGCGCTGATGGACTCATTGAGTTCCGCCATGGTGCGGCGGAAGGCGTCCACGAGATCCACCTCGTAGCGGTGCGCGAGAATCAGTACCGACCACAGGCAGTCGGCGAGTTAATGCTCCAACGCCGCCCGGCCTCCCGGGACTTCGCGTGCGCCTTCCTCGGCCATGATGAGCTTGGCCAGATCACCGACGTCCCCCATGAAGCCGAGCAGGAACTCTTCGCGCGTCCAGACCCGACCGCGGTCACGGCGGTTCAGCTCGTCGTAGAGGTCATGGATCCGTATCGCCTGCCTCTTCAGCTCGTCGAGGTCCACGCGCCCACCTTATGCTCACTGCCACCGGCACACCCCGGGGGCACATGAGGGCCTCCGTGATGTGTCGGCATCGCACCGGGTCCTCGGTGAGGCTGGCCTTCAGTCCCCACAGCCAGTACTCGACGGCTCGCAACAGCGCCCACCTGCGCGCCCGGTCGCGGTCGAGGTCCGCGGCGTCGGCCAGCGCGTCGATGCACCACTCGACGCGCGATGAGCCGAGTTCGTCGAACCGGCTCCACAGCAAGGGGGCCACCTGGAATTCGAGGACGCCGCTCACGATCAGCGGGTCGACGACTGCCCAGTCCTCGTCCCAGGTGCGCAGCACCTGCTCGTAGTGCAGGTCGTTGTTGACGAGGACCGAGTAGTCGTCGCGGGAGAGTTCGCCGGCCAGTTCCAGTCCGCGGTCGAGTGTGCGGCGCGGCATCGGGCGCCCGAGATCCTCCCACTGCGCGGCGAGCTCCCGCCGGTGCTGCGCGGCGATGGCGCCGGTGGTGCGCAGACCGTGGGGTGGTTCGACTGCCAGGCGCCGCAGGACCGTGCCGATCACGGGGACCGCTTCCTCCAGCGGGACGTCCCGCAATGAACGGGTGTGGTCCAGCCGTCGCATCAGCATGACGCCCGCCGCGGTGTCGGCGTCGACGAGCCGGACGGCGCCGTGGCCGTCCCACAGGCGCAGCGCCAGTACCTGCTCCTCCATATGCCGGTCGGGCCATGTCACCTTCAGCGCCAGGGGCTCGCTTCCCCGGCTGACCGGCACGACGAGGCTGTTGTAGCCGTGCATGGGGCGGCCGTCGACCTTCAGGTTCCACCGGTCGCACCATTCGACGACGGTGTCCGGCAGGGCCGCCAGCCACCGGCTGCCCGCCTCGCCCTGATGTTGCCAGCGCCCGAAGCCCCGAAGGGCATCGGGCACCTCTACCAGCTTGCGTTGTTGTTGGCCCTCAGCAGTCATCGCATCTTCCTCACGATCACAACTGTGGACGGCAAAAGGTCGCCGCACTCTTGAATCGGTGATTACGCCGAGAGGCAGACTGCATGCTGACGGCAGAAGTCGAACTCTTCCTGGTTGGGGGCGTATCCGGTCCCCACCGAGAAGCGGGGCTCCGGCGAATTGCCGTAGTAGCCCACAGGATGAAGACCCGCCTGCCGTTCGCCAGGTGCACTCGTGCGGCTACGCCTTCCGAGAAGCCACCCGGTTGACTGATCGCGTCGGCCACCGGGCTGCCGAGCAACTGCTCAATCCGAGCAGTCACCTCGACAGGCATCGTCGCCCAAGTCATCTTTCGGCTACCTGTGGCCTCAGGCATGCCCAGATCTGCCGCAGTACGTCGTTCGTCGCGATCACCAGTGATCGTGGTTTTCCCCTGTCTTCAGCGGATGGCGATCATTCTGCGAGAGGGCTGTCCCCGTCTCCGGCGACTCCATCTGGTTCCTGGATATGGGCCAGGGCCTGTCCGGTCGGCGGGGAGTGAACACCGGACAGGCCCTGGCGGATTTGGGCGCGACTGGGCGCGGGGGACGTCGGACGGGTGATTGCCGTCGCCGTCCGTCAGTCCCGGTGCAGCAGGACCGTGGTGTCGGGGGGCAGCAGCCCGTCCTTGCCCAGCGGTGCTGACGTGATGAGGGGGCTCGTTGCGTCGGGGAGCGGGGTCGGCTGGTCGGTGAGGTTGACCGCGCACAGCAGGCCGTTGCCGCGTTCGAAGAGGAGCGTGCCGGGCGGGCTGTCCAGCCAGCGGAATTCCTCAGTGCGCAGGTGGGGGTTGGTGCGGCGCAGGCGCAGGGCGGAGCGGTAGAGCTGGAGCGTGGAGGTGCGGTCGGCCTGGTTGGCTTCGGCGGTGTAGGACTTCCAGTCGTCCGGCTGCGGGAGCCAGGGGGCGGCGGACACGGACGTACTGAAGCCGAAGGGCGGGGTGTCGCCGGTCCAGGGGAGGGGGACGCGGCAGCCGTCACGGCCTCGGACCGTGTGGCCGGAGCGTTCCCAGGTGGGGTCCTGAAGCGCGGACTCGGGGAGGTCTTCGACCTCGTACAGGCCGAGTTCCTCGCCCTGGTAGATGTACGCGCCTCCGGGCAGGGCCAGCATCAGCAGGGCCGCCGCTCGGGCTCGGCGGGTGCCGAGGGCGAGGTCGGTTGGGTGGCCCTGGTCGCGCATCGGGGTCGTGACGCCGGTGTGGGCGCGGCCGTAGCGGGTGACGTGACGGGCCTCGTCGTGGTTGGAGAGGACCCAGGTGGCCGGGGCGCCGACGCTCGCCAGATCGGTGATCGTGCGGTCGATCACCTCACGCAACGTGTCTGCCTCCAAGGCGCACTTGAGGAAGTCGAAGTTGAAGGCGGTGTGGAGTTCATCGGGGCGGAGGTAGTCGGGCATGCGGCCGGGGCGGACGTGGGCCTCGGCGACGAAGACGCGGGGGTCGGGGTAGCTGTCGGCGATGGCCCGCCAGCTGCGGAAGATGTCGTGGACGCCCTCGCGGTCCCAGTGTGGGTGGTCGTCCTCGTAGGCGATGACGGAGAACTCCGTCAGGCCGAGGTCCGGGAGGGCCGGGTCCTTGACCATGCCGTGGGCGACGTCGATGCGGAAGCCGTCCACGCCGAGGTCGAACCAGAAGCGCAGGATCGACTCGAACTCGGCTCGGACCTCGTCGTTGTCCCAGTTGAGGTCGGGTTGTTCAGGGGCGAAGAGGTGGAGGTACCACTGGCCGTCCGGAGTGCGGGTCCAGGTGGGGCCGCCGAAGGCCGCGTGCCAGTCGTTCGGGGGCTCGCTGCCGTTCTGTCCTCTCCCGTCGCGGAAGATGAACCGCTCCCTTTCCGGGGAGCCGGGCGCCGCCGCCAACGCCTCCTGGAACCAGGTGTGTTGGTCGGAGACGTGGTTCGGGACGATGTCCAGGATCACCCGCAGGCCCAGTCCGTGGGCCTCGGTGATCAGCTTGCGTGCCTCGTCGAGGGTGCCGTATGTGGGGTGGATGTTGCGGAAGTCGGAGACGTCGTAGCCGCCGTCGGCCAGCGGGGACGGGTACCAGGGGTTGATCCAGATGGCGTCGATGCCGAGGTGGGCGAGGTACTGGAGGCGGGAGCGGAGGCCGGCGATGTCGCCGGTTCCGTCACCGTCGCCGTCGGCGAAGCTGCGTATGTACACCTGGTAGATGGCCGCGGAGCGCCACCAGGAGTCGTCCGTGACTTCGTTCGTGGCGTCGTTCGAGGGGGTTGGGTTGCTCATGTGGCTCGGTCCTGTCGGAGGGGGTGCGTGGTCCACACCGCCCGCTTATCGATCACAACGAACTTCGGGTGCCTCGCCCGGCTACCCCTTGGTCGCGCCTGCCGTGCCGCCGCGGACGAAGTGCCGCTGGAAGGCGAAGAACACCAGGGCCACGGGGATGGTCATGATGAGGGTCGCCGCGAGTTTGAGCGGGTACTGGTTGCCCGAGCCGAGTTGTCCGGAGACGAGTGAGGCGACCCCGGTGGTGAGGGTGTTCAGTTCCGGGCTCTGGCGGGACACGATGAAGTGGCCCAGTTCGTTCCATGATCCCTGGAACGACAGGATGGTGAGGGTGAGCAGTGCGGGCCGGGCCATCGGCAGCACGATGGACCAGAAGGTTCGGAAGGTGCTCGCGCCGTCTATTCGGGCTGCTTCCTCGACGCTGATGGGGATCGACTCGAAGAACTGCTTCATGATGAACACCCCCGCGGCGTCGGCGAGGAGCGGGACGATCATCCCCGAGTAGGAGTCGTACATCCCCAGCTGGTTGAGGACGAGGAACTTCGGGATGAGCAGGACGACGCCGGGCACGGCCATGACGGCGATGACGGCGGCGAACAGTGCGCCCCGGCCGGGGAAGCGCAGCCGGGCCAGTGCGTATCCGGCCAGGGAGTCGAAGAAGACGCGGCCCGCGGTGACGAGCAGCGAGACGACGACGGAGTTCGCGAACCAGCGCGGGTAGTCCGCTTCGGCGAGCCGGCTGAAGGCGGCTGTCGTGAAGTGGTGCGGCCACAGTGACAGCGGGTTGTTGGTGGCGTCCGCATCGGTTTTGAAGCTGGTCGCGAGCTGGATGAGGAAGGGGTAGATGTAGACCATCGCGACGAGGACGAGGGCCGTGTAGCCGAGCGCGCGGGTGAGGGCGCCGCGCCGGGTGCGGTTGCCTTTCCCACGGGGCGTGTGCGGGCCGTCCGCGGGGGCTGCGGTGTCTGTGTCGGCAAGCTGGGGATGTGTGCTCATCGCGTGCCTCTGTGGACGTCGGGGGTGGCCGCCGGGGCAGCTGCGGTGGTGGGCGCGGCTGCGTCGGTTCGGGGTGGTGGCCAGGGGGCCGTTGCGGGGGTGCGGGGCATCAGGCGGTCTCCGTGGTCGGGCCGGACCCAGAGCGGGCCGCTTTCGCCGCGCGCCGGGTGGCGGCCCTGGCACGGGCCTCGTCCTTGTCCCGCAGCACGAACCGCTGCACCAGCGTCATCGCGACGATGAGCGCGAAGAGGATGAAGGCGATGGCACTGCCCTGCCCCCACTCGTTGTTGATGAACGAGGACTGGTACGAGAGGTACGCGGGAGTCAGTGTCGTCTTCCCCGGACTGCCCTGGCTCATGATGTAGATCTGGTCGAAGACCTGCCAGGAGCCGATGAGTCCGAGAGTCAGGACGAGGAAGAGGGTCGGCTTGAGCATCGGCAGCGTGACGTGACGGAACCGCTGCCAGCGCCCGGTCCCGTCGATCTCGGCGGCCTCCTCGACTTCCAGGGGGATGTCCTGCAGTGCGGCGAGGAACATGAGCATGAACGTGCCCGCCGTCGTCCACACGACCAGCACGATGATCGCGGTCATGGCGACGCTGGGGCCGGATATCCAGTCCCACAGGGACAGTCCGCCGATGGTTGTGTCGGCGAGTGCGGCCGGTGGCGCGTCGTTGTTCACGCCGAAGGCGCCGAGGGCGAGATGGACAATGCCGCGCGGATCGGCGAACCAGGCCGGTCCGTCGACTCCGACCTTCGCCAGCAGGGCGTTGACCACTCCGCTGGAGGAGAAGATGAACAGGAAGACGACCGAGATCGCTACCGAGCTCGTCACCGACGGGAAGTAGTACGCGGTGCGGAAGAACCCTTTGCCCTTCAGCCGTCGCCCGTTGACCAGGAGCGCCAGGCCCAGGGCGAGCGCGGTCTGCAGCGGGACGACGAAGAGCACGTAGTAGGCGTTGTTGCGCAGGCTCGTCATGAAGTCGCTCTGCGCCAGGCCGGGCTTGGTGACGAGCTGCCCGTAGTTCTCTCCGCCGACGAAGTGCACGCCGGCCGAGAAGGGGCTGCCCTGGCCGTTCCAGTCGGACAGGCTCACCCAGAGCGCCATGACGATCGGCACGACCAGAAAGAGTCCGAGCACGACGAGGACGGGTGAGACGAACAGCCAGCCGGCGAGACCTTCCCGGCCCCGGATACCGCCGCGGGGGCCTCGGGCGGGGCGGCCTCCACCGGCCTTGGTGCCGTCCGGGCCGGTGTCCTTGCGGCGTCCGCGCAGCGCGGATGACGGGGCGTCGGCCTTGGCGGTGCCTGCCGGGCGGGCCGGTGCCGGGCCGCTACCCGGGCCCTGTGCGGGCCCGGGGTTCGGTTCACTCATCGCAGGTTCACTCTCGTTCCGTTCGTGTCGGCACTATCCGCGATATCCGGGTTACTGGCCTACGACCGCCTGCGCGTTCTTCTGAAGCCGCGCGAGGATCTGCTTCGGGTCGGCGTTGGGCAGCCCCTGAAGGCCGGTGTCGAAGTCGGCGAGCACCTGGTCGATCTTCGCGACGTTCACCGGCGCCTGGGCGTACGCGGCGCCGTCGATGAACGCCTTGTCCTGCGGGAACTGGGCGACGTACTCGGCCTGGGCGGACTGTCGCGACGGCATCACGCCGATGGCCTTGGCGAAGGTCAGCTCGGCGTCCTTCGCGGTCATCGCCTTGACGAAGTCGATGGCGGCGGCCTTGTGCTTGCTCTTGGCCGCGATGCCCCAGCACTGGGTGAAGGCGAGCGTGCCCTTCTTGCCCGTAGGGCCGGCCGGCAGCGGGACCGTCTTGTACTTGACGTTCGGGTAGTCGCTCTTCATGGCGCCGGCGATCCAGTTGCCCTCGATCGTCATGGCGGCCTTCTGCTTGCCGAAGGCTTCGCCCGGCCAGCCGGCGTCGAGCTGCTTGGGGTACTTGGCCGAGCCGTTGGCGAGCAGTGACTGGACGAACTTCAGGGCCTCGAGGTTCTGCGGTGAGTCCGCGGTGACCTTGGTGGCGTCCTTGTTCGTCACCCATCCGCCGGCCTCGACCATGAAGGCACCGATCCGGTCGCGCGTGTCGCCGAGGGCCAGACCGACCTGCTTGCTCGTCGTCAGCTTCTTGGCCACGGTCGCCAGCTGCTGCCAGGTGGTGGGGTAATCGGCGGCGGTGAGGCCCGCCTTCGCCCACGCCGTGGTGTTGATCTGCAGGCCGAGCGTGGAGAAGTCCTTGGGGATGCAGTAGAGCTTGCTCTTGTAGGTGAACGCCTGACGCAGCGCGGGGTAGAAGTCGTCCTTACCCGGGAAGCTGTCGCCGTACGGTTCGAGACTGCCCGCGCTCGCGTACGTCGCGAAGCGGGCGGCGTCGACGTAGAAGACGTCCGGCGGGTTGTTCGAGGCGAAGCCCTGGCCCAGCTGCTGCTCCATGTTCTGGGCCTGGGTGACGGTCGCCTTGTTGCCTGACTTCGCCCCCCATGCGTTGGCGGCGTCCGTGACGGCTTTCGTCTCGGCGTCGCCGCTGGAGGCGATGAGGACCTTGATCGAGGCAGGGCCGGCCGACTGCTTGCTGTCGGTGCCGCTGTCGAACCCGCTGCCGCCACAGGCCGACAGGCTGAGCGACAGCAGCGCGATGCCACCAACAGCCCAGTGTATACGCGGATTTCGCATGATAAATCTCCTTGCGCAGGCCGGCCTGACGCGCCGGTGGTAGAGGGGACCGCATCCCGTCCGCTGCACTGCAGCTACGAGCGGGATCGCGGGTGTTCGCTGAACGGACTACGGTGCCGCTGCGGGGTGGGTGCGGGTGCCGCTGAGGGACTCAGCCGCTTGCGCGGATGACGAGCCGGGGCGGCAGCAGGACAGGGGTGGGCGGGACGGCCGGCGGCTTGGGAGTCGCCAGCAGTTCCTGGAGCATCCCCAGGCAGGCGGCGGCGGCCTCGTCGTACGGCTGCGCCACGCTGCTCAGGCCGACGACCCCTGCGGTCGGGGAGTCGTCGAAGCCGACCACCGCGACATCGACCCCGGGGCGCAGTCCACGCGCGGTGATCTCGGTCCAGGCCCCGAGGGCCAGGGAGTCGCTCGCGCAGACGATCGCGGTCGGCGGGGTGGGCAGGTCGAGCATCGCCGCGGCGGCCTTACGGCCGGTGTCGAGCCCGTCGGGGACGCCCATGTCGTAGCCGTCCGGGGTGTCGAGCCCGGACACGGCCATAAGGGCGGACCAGCCGCTGCGCCGGTCCTCACCGACCTCTGAACCTTCCGGCCAGCCGATGAAGGCGATCCTTTGGTGGCCGGACTCGATGAGGTGCCGGGTCGCGGCAAGGGTCCCTTGCGCGCCGTCGACGTCGACCCAGCCGTGCGGCTCGGGGGCCTCGGGTTCAGCTCCCCAGGGTCGGCCGAAGGTCACGAACGGTACCCGGCGCTTGGTGAGCCATTCCGTCCGGCTGTCGCCGGCGTGTGTGGCGTGCAGGACGAAGGCGTCGAGGTCGTGGTCGTCGAGAAGTTGCTCGTACAGGGAGCATTCGTGGTCGTCGTCGTGGGCCGTGAACACCACGATCCGGTAGCCGGCTTCCTGGGTTCGGGCGGTCAGTGACTGGAGGAAGTGGGCGAGGACGGCGCCGTTGACGCCGTCGCGTAGCGGCTCGATGCGGGCGCCGATCAGACGTGAACGCCGGGTCCGCAGCGTCCGTGAAGCCTGGTTCGGGCGGTAGTTGAGTTCCTTGATGGCGGCCTGCACGCGGGCCAGGGTCTCCGGGCGCACCCGGTGCGGCGCGTTGATGACGTTGGACACGGTCTGCATCGACACGGAGGCATGCCGCGCCACGCTCTCGAGTGTTACTCGCGCCATCGCGAAGCCACCTCCACAAGTTCACTGCGCCGCATCGTATCGCCGTCGCGGTGCCGCATCGTCACGCCATCGCGCTTGGATTTGAGCGTTAAATTTAGCGTTCTGATCGGTTACTGTGGCGATCGCCGCCCGCACTGTCAAGAGTCGGCGCGGTTACAAATCGCCCTCACAACCGCCCACGAGACACGAGGGCACCGGACGGAGCTTCCATGACTTCACCCCAGCGGCAGCCGCTCCTGCACGACCTCGCGGTCACCCTCGCCGCCCCGACCGTCGTACTGTCCGAGCCGGACGGCAACCTCGACGCCGCCGCTCCCGGGGCCGGCGTGCAGGGGCTCTTCCACGCCGACGCACGCGCGGTGAGCCTGCTGCGCGTGACCCTGCGCCCCCTCGGGGCCCCGTCCGGCGAGCACGCCGGGAAGGCGCCTCCGGCAGTCGGCGGCGAGGGCTGGCTGCCGGTCGTTGCGGTCATGAACGCTGCGGACGGACCCGGTCGCAGCCGTTTCGTCGGCCTGGCCCAGGCGCTCGGCGACGCCATTCCCGACCCGACCGTCCGAGTCGACCGGAGGCGCATCCTCAACCCCGGCCTGCTCACCGAACAGCTGACCGTCCGCTCCACCGCGACGACGCCGGTGCATCTCGCCGTCCGGGTCGAAGTCGCTGGAGACCTCATGCCACTGGAGCACGCGAAAGCCGGCCTCGCGCCCCGGTCTCCTCTTCAGCCAGCGGGCGAACTCTCTTCCGGCACCGGCGAGTTGCGCTGGGGCGACGACACGGTCGCCGTCACCGTCAGCGCCCCGGGCGCGACGCCCGACGCCGAGCACTCCGCGCTGACCTGGACCCTCACGGTCGAGCCCGGCGAGAACGTCGACCTGCACCTGGCCGTCGAGATCACGGAACCCGACGCCGTCGTCACGGCCGCCGACCCCCGGCCCACCTGGCAGCGCCCGGACGTCACCGCCGACGACCGGCGCCTGCCCGCCCTCGTCGCGCAGAGCCTGGACGACCTCCAGTCGCTGCGTATGGCCATGGCCACATCGCCCGGTGACACCTTCCTCGCCGCGGGCGTCCCCTGGTTCTTCACGCTCTTCGGCCGGGACAGCCTGTGGGCCGCACGGATGCTCCTGCCGCTGGGCACCGACCTCGCCCTGGGCACCCTGCGCACCCTGGCCGCCCAGCAGGGCACCCGCACCGATCCCGCGACGGAGGAAGAGCCGGGCAAGATCCTCCACGAGGTGCGGCGCGGGGTCTTCGACGACGGCATGGGTCTCCGTCTGCCGCCGGTCTACTACGGCACGGTCGACGCGACACCCCTGTGGATCTGCCTGCTCCACGACGCATGGCGCTGGGGCCTGCCCGCCGACGACATTGCACCGCTGCTGCCCGCGCTCCAGGCCGCGCTCGGCTGGATCGAGACCGCAGCCCAGGCCGGTGGCGGGTTCCTCTCCTACATCGATCACAGCGGCACCGGTCTGGCCAACCAGGGCTGGAAGGACTCCGGCGACGCCGCCCGGTTCGCCGACGGCCGCCTCGCCGAAGCCCCCCTCGCTCTCGCCGAAGTACAGGGCTACGCCTACGAGGCCGCCCTCGCCGGGGCGGCACTCCTCGACGCCTTCGGACTGCCCGACGGCGAACGCTGGCGGACCTTCGCGTCCTCCCTCGCCGACCGGTTCCGCGGCCGGTTCTGGGTCTCCGACCAGCACGGCCCCTACCCGGCCATGGCACTCGACGGCTCGGGGCGCCCCGTCGACTCCGTCACCAGCAACATGGGTCACCTCCTGGCCACCGGCATACTCAACGCCGACGAGACCGCCACCGTCGCCGCACGGCTCGCCGCCCCCGACATGTCCGACGCCTACGGACTGCGCACCATGTCATCCCAGTCAGGCGGCTACGGCCCGCTGCGCTACCACTGCGGCACCGTCTGGCCCCACGACACCGCCATCGCCGTCACCGGCCTCGCCCGCACCGGCCACACCGACGCCGCCGCCCGCCTCATCGAGGGCATCCTCGACGCGGCACCGGCCTTCGACTACCGGCTGCCCGAACTGTGGGGCGGCGACGCCCGCACGGACACCCCCGCACCCGTCCCCTACCCGGCCGCCTGCCAGCCACAAGCCTGGTCCGCGGCAGCAGCCATCGCCCTCATGACCGCGATGACCGGACTGGATCCCGACGTCCCCGCCGGCCGCCTCCACCTCCGACCGACAGGCCCACTCCCCGTCGGCGCAGTCACCGTCACAGGGCTCACCATCGCGGGAGAACAGCTCGACGTCACCATCAACTCCGGCGGCCGCGTCGAATCGGTAACAGCCCCCGCGGGACTGACCGTCGAGGAATCCGCGGAGCTGCGGGCCTGAGGATCACCCCGGGCAGCCGATGCCACGACCGGTCCAACAAGGCCGGCGGCGGCTCGACGGCGGTCCTACCGCCGCATGAACGGCCGAGTTTGCTCAGCCTGAGCAGCGAGGATTTCAGCAACTCAGGCTGAGCAACAGAAGGTTCCTCCCCGAGAGGTACCTCGCCGCGCTCGCCGATGGCAGCACCCAGATTGTTTCGGCCGCCGTGCCCGCCTGACGCACCCGGAGTGCCGGGCGGCCTACTCACGATCGGCGCCAAGCTGTCCCGGCGCTCCCCGGATCGACAGTTCAGCGAAATATGTAAATGCCGCGCACCGTCATGGCCTTCGCCCAACTGGGCGGTGAAGCCGTCACAGCTCCAGGACAGGCCGATGGAGTCGGTGTCCGCGGCCTGGGGCGGCACGTACTCGCACACAACTCCTCTGCAAGTCGGAGAGCCGCATGCCCCGCTCCAGCAAGAACCCCTCACCCAAGGGCGGACCGGTGACCCTCGCCATGGTCGCCGCCCGAGCCGGGGTCTCGAAGCAGACCGTGTCCAACGCGATCAACTCGCCGGACATGCTGCGGCCCGAGACCCTGGAACGGTCCGCCGCGCGATCGACGAGATGGGCTACCGGCCCAGCCGGGCGGCGCAGACGCTGCGCAGCGGTTCGAGCAAGCTCATCGGCTACGGCATCCAGCCCGCTCCGCCCGTCACCGCGGGCGCGGTGATGGACCGCTTCCTGCATGCCCTGTCGGATGCCGCCGACGAGGCCGGGTACCGGATCCTGCTGTTCGCCTCCCCGCCCGACGGCCCGAGCCTGGAGGGCTACGAGGAACTGCTGGCGCAGCACGAGGTCGACGGCTTCGTGCTCAGCGGCACCGAGCGCGGCGACCCCCGCCAGGCATGGCTGGCCAAGCGGGGCGTGCCGTTCATCGGGTTCGGCCGGATGCGGTCGGGACGGCCCCTCGGTGACTGGGTCGACGTCGACGGCGCCTGTGGCGCTGATGGAGCGGTCGAGCACCTGGTAGCCCTCGGACATCGCAAGATCGCCTTCCTCGGCTGGGAGCGCGGCGCCTCCGGCGCGGGTGACGACCGCGCCGAGGGCTGGCTGCGGGCCATGCGGCGGCACGGACTCCCGACCCGCGGCCGGCGCGGGCAGAGCATCGTGAACGACATCGAGGCGGCCCGTGCGGCAGCGAAACCGTTGCTGGACGGCGGCGCGACCGCGGTGATCGCCGCCAGCGACATGCTGGCACTGGGCTGCTATCAGATGCTGCGCGAACAGGGCGCCGCTCCCGGCCGTGACGTGGCTGTGGTCGGCTTCGACGACTCGCCGACCGCCGGACTCCTCTCGCCCGGCCTGTCCTCCGTCGCCCAGCCGCTGGAGGAGGCCGGCCGAGAGTGCGTACGACTGCTGCTGGCCCGGATCGCGGCCCCTGACTCCCCGCCCGAGCGGCTCCTGCTGGAGCCGTCCCTGATCGTGCGCGACAGCGCCGGCGCCCCGCTGTCCGCCCAGGCGTAACTCCCGGCCGACCGGCCTGCCTTCCCTGCCCGGCCGGCCCGACCCCACCTCGAAACGTTTCCCCTACCGGTCCAGCGACCTGAGACGTGGGAACACCTCAGCGACTTCGGTCCGGCCGGCGCCACCACCGGAGTCTGGGAGTGCCCGGACCTGGTCCCGCTCCCGGTGGACGGCAACAAGAAGAAGACCAAGTGGGTGCTGCTGGTCAACCTCAACCCCGGCGGCATCACCGGCGGGTCGGTCAACCAGTACTTCACCGGAACCTACGACGGCAAGCGCTTCGTCTCCGACGACAAGCCGTACGTCGCACCGCCCGGCCGTGACCTCGGCAGCTTCGACGACGGCACGTACGACGGATGGACGCCCGACGGCACCGCCTTCGGTACGGCACCCGCCACCGGTAACCTGCCCGATCAGAGCGGTGTCTCCGAGTGGGTCGGCGCTGGGCTGGCCAACAGCTTCAACGGCCGTGACGCGGGCACCGGCACGCTGACCTCGCCCGAGTTCACCCTCGATGCCGGGTCCTGAACTTCAAGGTAGGCGGCGGGAAGTACCCCTACGTGCCCGGCGCCACGCAGACCGCCACCGGCTCGGACGTCGAGGCGCTCGATTGGACCAGTTGGGACGTGCGCAGCCTTCAGGGCAAGACAGCCCGGATCGTGCTGGCAGACAACAACACCGGCGGCTGGGGCCACCTGCTCGCCGACCAGTTCAGCCTGTGGGGCACGCCCGCGACGTCCGGCTTCCAGCGGGCGCACTGGGTCGACTACGGCAAGGACAACTACGCGGGTGTCACGTTCAACAACGCTCCTGCGGGCCGCTGGGTGATGATCGGTTGGATGAACAACTGGGACTACTCCGGCTCCATCCCGACCGATCCGTGGCGTAGCGCGATGACCGTGCCGCGCGAGCTGGGCCTGCGCAGCACCGGTGAAGGCGTCCGCCTGGTACAGCAGCCCGTCTCCGAGCTGCGGAGCCTGCGCGAGGACACCGTGCTCAATGCCAAGAACCTGCCGGTGACCAACGGCTCCGCACCGCTGCGGGCCACGGGCGAGGCATACGAGCCGACGGCAACGTTCGCCCCCCGGCACGGCCAGCACCGTCGGTGTGAAGGTGCGCACCGGCAACGGTCAGGAGATCCGGATCGGCTACGACTGGTCAGCCGGTGAGGTCTTCGTCGACCGGACCAAGTCGGGCGATGTCGGCTTCAGCCTCGACTTCCCCGGGGTGCAGCGGGCCCCGATATCGGTCGGCGCCAACGGCAAGGTGACCCTGCGGGTGCTGGTCGACTGGTCCTCGGTCGAGGTCTTCACCCAGGACGGTTCGGTCGCCATCACCGACCAGATCTTCCCCGACCCCAGCAGTGTGATGCGGCCATCAGGCCCGACTTGATCTGCTCACAGTCGGGCCGCATCGGCAACGACCCACCAGACCGTTTGCGCTTCAGCGTGGCATCGGCACATTCAGGCAGGTCAGAAGGAGTTTTAGTGAGGCGGTGAGGCTGTAGTCCCCGGTCCGCGGCGCGACCCCTGTTTTGCTGGCGATCAGGGTCAATGGGCGCCGAGTGAACGTGCTTTGACCTGCAGAAATATGTCAAGGGGAGGGGGTAGGGCCCGACGCAAGGAGCAATGCGCTGCTCGAAAAGAGCAACGGTCAAAAGACCGTGTGTGTTTTGGCATGTACGCAAAAACTTCCGACTTGTATTTCTGCAGGTCAGGAGCCTTTTCTGAAGTGCCCCCGGCGGGGTACCCAACAGATGGGAACGGGGGCGATCAGCGGTTTTGTGGGGGGCGGGTCACCGTGGCGGCGACTTATGACTTGCCGTAGTGGGCTTGGCCGCAGGTTCGTGCCCCCCGGCAGGAGCCACAAAACATGGCTGGTCGTGCGCAGGGCGTTGACCTGCGCATTTGTGTCACGGTGGCGGTTGAGGGGCGGGCGTGGCTGGTGCCGCTTTCGCCGGGCTCCGTTGTGGGCGAGAAGACCGAGTCACCGACGACGTGATGCGCTCGGGGTGTTGCGTTGGTTCGACGAGTGCTCGGTGGAGCCCTGGGCTCCACCGAGGCAATCACATGCGATCTTTGCCTCGCTGAAGACCGGGGAGTCGCTGGCCCGGATCATGGTGACCGTTCCCACGCCGTGCCCTCGGGCGGTCAACGACACGACCAGTGCCGAGTGGATGCCCGCGGCCCGGAACGGGGTGACCCGGTGCGGGTCGGGGACGGCACGGCCGAGTTCCTCGTCGTCCGGCAGGTTGGCGATCACGGGCCGTCCGGTGGCCAGGCGGCGGGGGATCGACGGCCCGGGCTGGTGGTCGACGTACTCACCGGGGCGGCCGAGCGGCCGCAACACGGCTTCGAGCTCCGGGACCGAGGCCAGGGCAGCCCGCCGCATACGTAGTGATCCGTCCCACCCGGTCCGGACGGTGCCGGGCTCGGGGAGGACCTCCACACCGGCCCCGTGGGCCGGCTTCACCAGCCCTGCAGGCCCTGGCGCTGATCCAGCGGCAGCTGCTGGTCACCGGCCTCATCGCCCACCGCGGTACGGCCCGGCCACTGGTGGTGCCGCCGCTGTGTGCGCTGGCGGTTTCCCTTGCCGATTTCGCCCACGCCGACGAACTCGTCGACCGTGCACGGGAGCCCACCGGCCGCCGGCTCGCAGACGGAGCCCCCGACGTTTCCCTGGAACCGCTCCGGCTCCACGTACACGATCAGCCGCACCAGCGTGCTGTGGTGGACACCGCTCTGCCACCCACTGCCGATGCCTCGTGACCTCTCTGACCGACTCCGGATCAGGCGGTGAACTTGCGTTGTCGAGGTGGCCGGCAGACCGAGGATCTGCCGGACCAGGGTATGGAACAGGCCAAGGCTTCGCGATTGCGACCTTACTGGAGGAGTTGTTGCCTGAGGCTTCCTCCCCTCGTACTCCTGGCAAGGCGGCACCAGGCATCGCATTCATGAACGGTTGTTTTCCAGTCAAGTTTTCCGGTTCCGTGCCCTCACGGTCGGGGGGCCTCACGTAGGATCAGAGGCCGGTTTGGCGATGGCGGGGGATGAAACGTTCATGGATCCGGTGACTGCAACTGTCGTGGCTGCCGCGGCTCTGGTGGCCAAGGGGGCCCTGGAGTCTGCGGGCAGCGAAGCGGGGCGCTCGTCGTGGGCGGGAGCTGCACGTCTTGTGGAGCGTGTGCGGACCCGCTTCGGCGATGATACGGAAGCAACGGCCGTGCTCGACCAGGTGCAGCTGGCCCCGGACGACGAAGCCGCGGTCGAGGCTCTGCGACGGCTGATCCACTCCTACGTGCTGCGTGATCCGCAGTTCGAGGCGGACATCAAGGCCCTCGTAACGGAGGCGAACGCGTTGGGTGGGGCGGGCAGCCGTGGAACGGTGAACGCAACAGTCATCAAGAACGCGACGACGTTCAACGAGAAGGTTGAGTTCCAGGGCGACCTGAACATCAATTGATGTCCCGTGTAGTTGTGTACGCGTACGCGCCATTTGCTCGCTGACACGTTTCAGCCATGTGCGGCTGAATCGCTCCCGGACATCCGCGGTTCCCGAAAGGCCCCACTCCCTTGCCCGACATCAGTGGTCCTGAGGATTCGACCTCTCCCTCCGAGACCGACACTCCTGAAGCCGGCGAAACCGCGCCCGACAACGCGCAGGCCGTGGTCGACGAAGATGGCCCGGTCAACGAGTCCGATGCCCTGCTACTGCTCGCCTCGGGCGGCCAGGACGCAGAGGAACGAGCCGAGGCGGAACGCGCGGCCTCGATCGCGGATCTGATCGCAGCGCGTCTGCGTGAGCAGACGTCAGGGCTGAGCATCCGCAACCTGACTGTCTTCAACGACTCGGTGTCGTTCAGCGGTGGTCTCGCGGTCGGCGGCGCACGGAGCCGAGGCGGTGGCAAGGGGGCCGAGGGTGCCGGCGGAGGCCTGGTGCCGATTGCCGAGGACGTTCAGGACGCGCACGTCGAGAACTTCGTACCACCGTCCCGCTACCTGGAGATCCTGGAGTCGCTGGGGGAGCGGTATCTCGTCGTACTGGCCGTCGCCCCCGGATCGGGGCGTGAGGCCACGGCCGTCAACCTGCTCGCCGAGGCCCTGGCACTCCACGCGACGGACGCACCGCCCGGCGGCTGCCACCGGATCACCGACCCGGCGGCGGTGACCGGGCACGGCTGGAGCCCGCCGCACAAGAACGCGGGCTACCTCCTGCTCCTGGAGGACACGGCCGGGGAAGCGGCCCGGACCCTGGATCTCAACTGGCTGACCGCCACGGGGTCCGCGCTCAAGGAAGTCCGTTCCTTCATGGTCGTCGTCACCGGGATGCCACAAGGCGCCCTGGCCCGGGCCGCCGACGAGTCGTCGTATGTGTGTGTGGAGCTGGGCGATGTCGACCTGGTTGCCGTCGTGGAGAGCCATGTCCTCGGGCCCGCTCCGGAGGCCCCGGCCGAGACCCGGCTGCGACGCGCCCTGGCCGATTCCGGGGCCGTGGACGCGTTGCACGAGCAGCCGCGACCGGAAGTGGCCGTGCGGATCGCCATGGCGCTGCGCGCCGGGCGGGATCTGGCGGCCGAGGTGGGGCGCGTGCGGGACCCGAGCGAGCAGGTGCACCAGTGGTTTCTGCGGCACGAGGATCCCGTCGACACCTGCTTCGCACTGGCCGCTGCCGTGCACGAGGAAACGGGCTATCTCACCGTTGCGGACGCCGCGTTGAAGTTGCACACGGCGGTGGCGGGTACCGCGCCCGGGGCGGGCACGATCCGGTTCGCGGAGCGGCTGGTACACGAGCAGCCGTGGCTCACCGTCGCTCCGCCGAAGGGGAGCACGGATGCCGCGTCACAGGTCCGGTTCCGCAGCCCGCTCCTGAAGCAGGCTGTCCTCTCGTATGCCTGGACCCGGCTGGACGGCTACCGTGCCCCGCTGATCGACTGGCTGCGGGTGAGCTTGTGGCGTGACCCGGATCCAGAAGTGCGCGCCAAGGCAGCCGTGGCGGCGGGCATCCTCGCCTGGAACGACCCGGAGCACGCGTTGCATCGATTCCTGCGCGCGTGGGCGGGCAGCAAATCGGTGCCGATCCGGCAGGGTGCGGCGACCGCGCTCGCCGTTGTCGCGCAGCGTGCCGAGCTCACCGCGTGGGTGTGGGAGATGCTGGAGCAGTGGGTGAGCACAGGCGGCACGGCGATGGACCGGCGGCTGGCCAAGACGGCCGCCACTGCCGTGCGCGGCCTGCTCGGCCGGCAGGATCCCCGCCGAGCACTGGCCATGCTGGCCGCGGCGCTCGACTGGCGGGACGACTGGGGCAACCTGGCGCCGGTCGCCTGGAGCGCTGTCCATCTGATCGACAACGGGCAGGAACGGGAGGTGCTCGACGCCTTCCTGACCTGGTCCGCCCCGCAGGATGTGTCCCCCATGGTGTCGAAGACTCTGTCGGCGTTCCTGTTTACCGCCCTCCAGCCGTACGCCGGTGACGACACCCCTGGTCCGTCGGCGGGCCGGCAGCCGCGCCTGTTGTCCCGTGCGCGCGAACTCCAGCCGGAGCTGGAGGAGTTGTGGGCCCGCGCCCTGGCCCGCAAACCGGTGCAAGACCGTGCGCTGGAGGCCTTGCGGGTCTGGATCGACCAGTACGCGAGCCGGGACCGCTCCGCGTTCGAGTCGCTTCGGCTGCTCGTGCGCGGGATCGCCCTTCGGCCCGGCAAGCACCGTCAGCGGCTGGAGTACTGGCTGGCCCGGTGGGCCGCCGACCCGGCCAGACCGTCGCCTGCCGCGGCACGGCTGCTGCACACCGTACGCGAACTCCCCTGACCGCCCGCACGCCCACGAGGACACCGACACCGTGCAACAGACCACGTACGACCCCGTTCTGGAGGTGCAGGACCTCTCGCCCCTCCGGTTGCTCAACCCGCTGCGTCCGCCCGTACCGGGCCGCGCCCTGGTGCTGGTTCCGTACGAGGGGGCCGCCGTCACCGTGTGGCCCGGTGACACGATCCCGTCGGCACGCTTCGGCGCATGGCAGACGGCGTTCACGGTCGATACCGGGGATCACCGTCTGATCCTGACCTTGCCACTGCTCAGCCGGGATGCCACGTTCGCGTTCCAGAGCTCGCTGGCGCTCACCTGCCGGGTCATCGGGCCGGAGGCCGTGGTCCGGCGGGGTATCCGGGACATGTCCGCCGCGCTGTCGGATCCGCTGCGCAAGATGCTGCGGCAGGTCTCGCGCCACTTCGACATCGCCGAGTTCCACGAGGCCGAGGAGGCGCTCAACGACGCCGTACGCGAGTTCCCGGGCGACGACGCGATCCGGCTCTCCGGCATGCAGGTGGAACTGCTCGTCGACGCAGACGAAGTCGCCTCAAGTGGGCGGCACTTCCGTGACGTCGTACGGGAAACCCGGCTCGAGGGCATGCGCCGCCAACGTCATCTGGACATGCTCCGTGCCGACGGCGTGGAGGGGCTGATCGCCGAGATCCTGGAAAAGGAGGGCCCGACCGCCGCCTGGACCTACATAGAGAAGGCTGAGGAGGCCGAACGTGCCGAACTGCGCGCCACACTGGAGATGATTCTCAAGCGGGGCGACAAAGACCGCGAGCCCTTCGAGATCGCCGAAGCGGAACGGGCCGTCCTGGGACGGGTTCTGGGCGGCTCGGCCGCCCCCTTCGGCGGGATGCGCGGCAGCCGGGTACGGGGTTCCGCGCTGCCACCGGCACCGACCCCCGAGGAACCGCGAGAGGTTCCTTCACACGCGTACGAGTACCTCGGCTCGGAGGACTCCACGGCGGAGGAGAAGCGCGCGTCCGAGAGTTATGACTACGGCATGGCGTCCATGTCGCCTGAAACACCGTCACCGCACACGCCCATCGCCGACGGACCGCCGGAAGACGAACCCATCGGATCGGACGTGTCCGCAGGCACGCCCTCCTCCCACCGCTACGACCCGCGCCCCCGGTCCCTCCGAGCCCCGGAGAAGTCCCACCCCGCTCCGGCCGATGATGCGGGTGGCACGCCCCCGAAGGCCAGCCGAGTCCGGGGCCTGGGATCCGCCGGCCCACGAGGTGGCGCACAGTGACACTTCCCGCCGAACGGGCCCTGGCCCACGGCACATACGCGCACGACGAGCCGGGGCTGATGGCACTGAGCGTATGGACCGAGCGCCGCCCCGGCCAGGGCGAAGACGCCGAGCCACTCCTCATCCACCACCGGCCCACGGCAACAGGACTGCTCAGCGTCTTCGACGGGCTGGGGGGCTCCGGCTCCTCCACGGCCTGGCACGATCCCCTCGGCCGTGCGCGGTCCAGTGCCTGGGTCGCCTCAAGGCTGGCACGGCTGGGCACCGAATCATGGTTCGCAGGCCTGTACACGCCCCACGAAGCAGCTGATCCGCGCACCTCCACGCTCACCGGGCACCTGCGGTGGCTGTTCGGCTCCTTCGAACCATCGGCCCGGCGCAGCAAGGTCGTGGGATCGATGCGCAGACAGCTGCCGACGACCCTGGCCGCGCTGCGTTACGCGGTGCGGGACGACGGCCTGGACTGCGAGGCACTGTGGGCGGGTGACTCACGGGCGTACGTCCTCACCGCCGATGCGGGACTGCGGGCCGTCACCCGCGACCACACCGACGAGACGGACGCTCTCGCTCAACTCGTCCAGGACCCTCAGATGACCAACGCGGTGTGCGCGGACCGGGCCTTCCATGTGCAAAGCCACGTCCGGGCGTTCACCGGCGGGCCATGCGTGCTGCTGTGCGCGACCGACGGGTTCTTCGGATACGTGCAGACTCCGGGTGACTTCGAGCACGTCCTGCTGTCCACCCTGGTCCGCGCCGATTCCGCGGCCGCCTGGGCCCGTTCGCTGGCCGCGACGGTCGCCTCATACACGGGCGATGACGCGTCACTGGCCCTGGTGGCCCTCGGATACCAGGGCTTCGAGCAGGTACGGCAGCACATGGCACCGCGCTTCGCCCAGCTCGACCACTGGGCGTCGGGCATGCCGGATCCGCGGGACGACGACGCCATGCGTCGCTGGCGCGCGGTGAGCTGGGACCGTTACCGGCCGGAGTACGAGGCGTGGATGCCGCCCCTTCCCGGCGTGGCACCAGGAGCGAGTGGAACGGCGAGTGAGGCACCGCAGGCGGAGGGAGGCGGCAAGTGAAGCAGGGCGAGGTCGTGGGCGGCTACCGCGTCATCACGCAGCCGACCAACGCGGGTGGCGGGAAATGTATGTGGGCGTTCGCCGAGAAGGACGGCGAGGAGTACTTCATCAAGCAGTTCCTCGCGCCCAAGCGCCCGCGTCCCGACGGGGGCGGTAGCGAGCGCAGCCGACAGGCGCGCCTGCGGCTGTGCCAGGAGTTCGAAGACCGGCACCGTTCGATCATGGACCGCCTCAGGCCGGACATGCACGGTGGCGGTCATCTGGTGCTGGCCACGGACTTCTTCGCACACGGCACCACGTACTACAAGGTGACGGCTCGCATCGACACCTCAACCCTGGAGAAGCCTCAGCTCCTCGAACCCCGGCACAAGGCCGTCCTGCTCAAGACCCTTGCGGTGAGCGTGAACCTGCTGCACGGCATCGATGTCGTACACGGCGACCTCAAGCCGGCCAACGTCCTGGTTCAGCGGTTCGGCGGCAACGCCTTCCACATCGCCAAACTGATCGACTTCGACGACTCCTACCTCTCGGGCAGCCCGCCGGGCCGCGAGGACATTGCCGGCGACTCGCTCTACGGTGCTCCCGAGTGGCGCAGGTATGTGCAGGGCGACGAGTCCGTGCAGCCACGGCAATTGACTACCGCCGTCGACATCTTCGCTCTCGGGCTGATGACTCACTACTATGTCGCCGGCTCCCTGCCGCACCACGACGATCGCTTCGGCTCACCCGCCGATGCCGTCAACGCACGTTCCGAACTGCGGTTGGATCCCCGGCTGACGGAACCGATGCGGAACCTGCTGCGCAAGATGCTCTCCCGCGTGCCCTCCAACCGGCCCCGCGCCTCTCACGTCGTCTCTGCCCTGAAGGACCCGAGCGTGTGCGCACTCCAGCACCGCCGACCCGGTACCAAAGCCGGAACCACCCCCGCGGAACGTCCCGCCGCCAGTGGCACGGAAGGCTCCGACGGCTCAGGTCGCACCAGCCGCCTGCGCACCAACATCGCGGGAACGTCCTCCCGTCCTCGTACGACCGGCAGCGCGGCCTCAGGCCGGTCGGCGGCCAAACCGGAGGGCGCCGGCACCGGCGAGACGAGTGCCGCTACCAGTAGCGGACCGCGGGTGTCCCGCGTCCGGATCAATCTCGGGACCCGGCGGCACGCCGTTCCCCGCACGGAGACCAAGGACAACCCGCCCCCGGCAACCGATGAGGAGAGGAAAACCCCATGAGCTCGTCCGTCTCCCCCTACCAGGGAAACCTCCAGTACGCCGTCGACATCGTGCTGTGCGTCGATGCGACCGGCAGCATGAACCCCGTACTGGGCTCGGTCAAGGAAAGCGCCCTCACCTTCCAGCAGCGGCTTGAAGCCGTCATGCACGACAAGGGGAAGGCGATCAGCCAGCTCCGCGTCCGTACCATCGCCTTCCGCGACTTCGGAGACAACGAGGACGACGCTATCGAGCAGACCGGATTCCTCACCCTGCCGGATCAGGCCGAGGAGTTCCGCGCCTTCCTCGACGGTATCCAGGCCCGTGGCGGCGGTGACCGGCCCGAGTCCGGTCTCGAAGCTCTCGCCCTGGCTGTCAACTCCCCTTGGGAGACCGGACTCGACCGACGCCGCCACGTGATCGTCGTGTTCACCGACGCCCCCGCCCACCCGCTCGGCGGACCGCACTCCGCTCTCCAGCGGTACCCCGCCATCGTCCCCCGCAGCGCTGACGAACTGTACGAGCGGTGGGGTTACTCCGGTAGCCAGGAGGCCGTCATGGAGCAGTCCGCCAAGCGGCTGGTGCTCTTCGCCCCGGACGAGGAGCCCTGGAACGAGATGCAGGAGGACTGGGACATGACACTCCACTTCCCCTCAAAGGCCGGCCACGGTCTGGAGGAGTTCGAGATGGACGAGATCATCGACACGATCGCGAACAGTCTCTGACCATGCCGACTCCGGGAGAATCAGCGCACCGCGAGGGCGAGGCCGGCGCAGCTCCGCTCACGGTGTGTGCACCGGCCGTCGAGGGATCCGCCGCCCACCGCGAAGCGCGGATTCTGTGCTCCGACGCCATCCTCTGCCGGCAGGGCGACAAGCTGACGATCGGCTGGAACGATGGCTCAGTCCTCAGCATGCCCGTCTCCTCGTGCCAGAACATCAGGGCCGATCACACGCCCGACGGCGCCCAGATCGTCGTACGGTTCACTCCGCCGCAGTCGAGGGCCGCCCTCGCCGACGGCACGTCACTGGTCATCGTCCGCCTGCACACGGACCGCGACGGCTCCTTCCAGGCCCACGAGTTCACCGAGATCCTCCGCCGGGAGCTCGGGCTACCCAGGGAACCGAAACAGCCGCAACGTCCCGAGCTGGAGGGCCGATCCGCAGACCCCGCCCCGCCGTCCCCACCGCCCCCTCGGCTGCGGCTCATCCCCGGATCAGACCCCGACTGGCTCATCTCCCGCCCCGCTGAAGAGACGCAGGCTCTCTACGACACCGTCCTGCGACAGCCGGCCGGGAGCCGACACAGCTGAGTCGCACGGACCAGAACCGAAACGGACGCGGACAGGGCAGGACTGAGAAGAACATGGCGGCGAATCCCACATGGCAGTGCGAGGCCTGTGGAACGCACAACTCGCGATCCAGGCGGACCTGCCTGATCTGCGACGAGGCCAAACCCGTCCGTCGCAATGCACCCCGGCAGACCACCGCACCCACCAGGGGATGGGACTGCGACAAGTGCGGCACTCACAACGCCCAGGACAGCCTCACCTGCGTGGTCTGCGACGCGTCCTGGAAAGCATCGACACGCCGCGGGGCGGGCCGGACGAGTGGTCCGCCGCCGTCGCAGTCGCGATCCGGCTCGTCCAAGGCGGGTGGAGAGAGGCGGCCAGGGGGCTCGTCGTCCGGTTCGTCCAGTGCAGGGGGCGCCACGGGGCCGAAGCGCTCCGCGTCCGCGACCGACGCCGGGCCCTCACGTTCCACCACTACGTCTTCGTCTTCCCGCCCGGTCGGCGGGAAGAGACCGGGCTCCGGCACTGCCCGCCCGGAGAGCACGCCATCGCGCACGAAGACCGGCCCGTCCTCCTCCGCACGGAAGGAAACGGCCGCTGAGCCGCCATCGCTGTTCTTCCCTCCGCCGACGGCCCCGGAGCCGACACCCAAGGAGACAGCCACCCCTCCTTCGCCGTACGCCGTACCCCGCCCCCGGACGACACCGGCACGCACTCCTACCGCCAGGCGACAGGGGCGCGGCTGGCTCAGGGGCTGTCTGATCGCGGCCGTCGTCCTGTTCCTCGGGCCCAGGCTCGTCACCAGCTGCGTGTCCGCGCTCGACTCCGCCCTCGACGGCATCCCGACGCCCACGGGCACCCCGTCAGGGTCGCCGTGCCCCGCCCGCATCGCGAAGAAGCTGCCGGGCCGTGAGGCGGCGCTGATCGAGGCCTACCGTACGAGCAACAAGCAGATCACCCTGTGCCGCACGGAGGACGGCCAGCTGTACTACTACGGAGAGTTCATCGGTCGCCCCAGTACAGGCCTCGCCATGAAGGCCGAGGAGACGAACGACGGCTACGTCGCGCGGAACGACCCCTACCGCTACACCATCAGCGGAGACGAGGTCATCATCACCCGGTATGGCAGCAGGATCGGCCGGGAACAACTCATACCCGAGCCCTCACCGAGCTGACTCCCCACATCTCAGAGCCGCTCGACCTCGGCTGCCGCACCGGCCAAGCGTTCGGTCGTTGCAGTGATGTCAGGCGACACGCTGCCGTCTACGGGGAGCGCCGTGGCGTATGGCGCGGCGAGCGCCGAGCAGCCCGCTCAACGCGGGCGCCCCGGTGAACCCGGCGCCGCTGCCGCCCGACCTCGTCCAGTCGTCGCTGATCTCTTCGACATGCCCACCCGGGGCAGCTTCCTTCAACGCGCAGTGCGCGCGAGATCACCTGGAAGCGGGTGCGTCGGCGGGAGTATCTCAGTGAACAGGCACGCGGCTGTTGCCGTCGGCCCCGGCGGTGTCCGTACTCATCAGGGGTGCTGGTGGCGGCTTCGGGCAGGGTGGATCGCGGGTCCGGCTGTCCATGCCCGGCGGAGCGATCTACGGTTGGCATGCCCGCCCAAGCAGATGGCGGGAAGACGGAAGGGGGCTTGGTGGAAGGCGAGTTGACCGCGCTCGCGGCGTCCGTTGCGACGACTGTGGTCGGGCTGTTCGTTTCGGATGTCTGGGTGCAGGCGAAGGAGCGGCTGGCACGGTTCTTCAACCGAAGGGGCGCCGGTGAGGACGCCGTGGACGAGCTCGAGGCGGACCGGGAGCGGTTGTTGGCGGCGCGGGCCGCCGGGAACGACGCCGGTGTGGCGGCAGCGGAGACTGCGGCGCGTGGGCGCCTGCTCGATGCCCTGATGAGGGATCCGGGCATGGCGGAGGAGCTGCGGCTGCTGCTCGCCGACCTGGAACCCGGGACGACGTACAACATCACAACGGGCGGCGTGAACAACGGTCCGTCGTTCCAGGTGGGGCATGTCCATGGAGGTGTCAACTTCACTGTCCCGTCGGCGTATCCGACCGGCGCGACGGTCAAGCCGGACCAGGTTCCCGCACCACCTGTCCGCTACAGTAACCGTGTGGCCGAACTCGCCCGTCTGAACTCGGTGTTCATGTCGACGGCGGGGCACTGTGAGGGGGAGGAACCCGATGTCGCGATGTTGTGGGGGGTTTCAGGGGTCGGCAAGAGGGCGTTGGCCTGTAAGTGGGCGGCCGGGGCGAAGGCACTCTTCCCGGGCGGACAGCTGTACGTGGACCTCGGGGGATTGCGCGGCCGGTCGGTCATCGGTATCTCGCCCGGCACGGATGTGTCCGAGGGCCTGGCCAGTTGTCTGAGGGGGCTGGGCGTCGCCGACGTGTGCATTCCTGACTCGGTCGCGGAGCGGAGCGCTCTGTTGCGCTCGCGGTCCGCGGGGCGGCGGGTGCTGGTCGTCCTCGATGGAGTGACGCAGGCCGCGCAGGTTCGGCCGTTCCTTCCCAAGGGGCCGGGCTCCGGGGTGCTCGTCATCAGCCCTCTCGATCTGGGTGAACTGGTCGCGGACGGGGCCCGTCCGATCCCGGTCAAGCCGCTGGACATGGCCGGTGGGCTGGAGCTGCTCGCGGACCGCTGCGGCGCGCAGGCCGTGGAGCGGGAGCGGGCGGCGGCTGAGCGGCTCGTGCAGCTGTGTGGTGGTCTGCCGGTGGCCCTGCAGATCGTGGTCGCGCGCCTGCTCGGTGGCGAAGGGCTGGACATGGCGTCGTTGGCCGTGGAACTGGAGGACGAGGCAGGACGGCTCGCGGAGCTGTCCCTGCCGGCGTTGGTGCCGGGTGAGGAGTATTCCGTGTCGACTGCCCTTGGACCCTCCTACCGGCTCCTGCCGCCGGATGCCGCCCGGCTCTACCGTCGGCTCGGCTGGGCACCGTACGGCCTGTTCGACGCAGGGGTGGCGGCGGTAGCCGGGTCCTTCGACATCCGGACCGTCAAGCGGCTGCTGCGTACGCTGGTCGGGGCGGGCCTGGTGGAGAAGACAGGGGACGACCGTTATCGCATGCACGACCTGATCCGTCTGCACGCACGTGCGTGTGCGGCTCAGGAGGAGCCGGCGGGTGAGGAGAAGGCCGTCGTCGAGCGGGTGGTCACGCACTATGTCGCCCTCGTCGCGCTCGCCGACCGGGCGATCCGCGAGGATCGGCTGCGCTGTGCCGATCTGTCGTCCTTGCTGAGTGGCGCTGATGATCCCTTCTCCGCCGTCGGCGGTCCGGCCCCCCTTCCCTGGCTGGACGCCGAACACCCTGCCATCCTGGCCGTCCTGCGCGCGGCGGCCGGGCACGGGTTGCACGTCCGGACGTACCAGTTGTCCGAGGCGTTCACCGTTCTGTTTCTGCACCGCCGCTATCTGGCCGCGTGGAAGGAGTCCCTCCAACTGGGCATCGATGCGGCCGTCGCCGCGGCGGCATCGGCGGAAACGGCCGGTGCGGTAGCCGAGGCCACGGCGGTCGAGGCGCGGCTGCTCAGCCTGCGGTCCCGTCCGCTGCTGGACCTCGACGAGAACGATCTGGCGCTGCAGCACCTGGAGACAGCCGTCGCTCGTGCCGACACGACCGGTGACCTCAGACTTCAGGCGTCGGTCCAGGAGTTCTTCGGACGGTACCTGGACCGCGTCGACCCGCGCAGTGCCGTGGATGCGTACAGGCGTTCCTTGGACCTCAACACGCGTTCCGGGGAGGCGCGCGGCGCGGCCATCGCGTCCTACTTTCTCGGCTGCGCTCAGGATGCCCTGGAGGATCACGCCGTAGCCCTGACGACCCTGCGCGAGGCGCGCCGCGACTTGCTCGCTCTCGGCAAACCCGATCTGCGGATGGCGGCCAGGACCATGGCCGCCATCGGCGTCGTCCACGGCCAACTGGGGGAGGTGGAGGAGGCGCTGCGCGTGCTGGGCAAGGCGGCGGACGACCTGCATGCGGTCAACGGGCTGCACTACGAGGCGCAGGCGCTGGTGGACAGGGCCGACATCGCGGAAGCGGCCGGCGACCGGTCGGACCTGGTACGTGACTGTCTCACGCGTGCCCACGCGATCTACGAGCATGAGGGCAGCCCTCTGGCGGATGAACTGCGGCGGCGGCTCGACGGCATGGGGTGAGGAGGCGTCCTCAGCGCAGTCCCGGGCGCAGTCGCAGGAGGACGTCCTCCACTCGAGTGCGGCCGACCTGCAACGTCACGGAGGCGTCGTCCAGTGGGTGTCCGGCTCTGAGACAGCCGTACACGACCGCTGCGGGCAGACCGGCGTCGACGGCGTCTCCTGTGACGGTCGCCTCCACCACCCGCCCGTCCCGCAGCCCCACCAGAACGCCCCCGCCCCGGACGCCGGAGGCCGCGAGGAGGCTGCCGGGGAGCCGGGCGAGGGCGTCGCGGACACGGCCAAGCGCTGTCGTGGCATTGGATGCCGGATGGGGGTGGACGAGTACCGAGGCGCTCTCGGCCAGCCGGGTGTCCCGCTCGTCGTCCGTGCACGCGAGGTGGGCGTAGGTCTTGGACGAGGCGGTCGCCCTCTCGCGCGGCGCGAGAGCCACGGCGGGAAAGCGGCGCACGCTGACGGTCACCTGTCCGTCGACGTCGGCGACCTGGGTGACCACCTGCCACGAGGTGACCGGCGCGACCGGCCGGTCCGGCACCGGCAGTGCCAACGGGGCGGGTGGAGTCGAGGGCGGCTCCGGGAGCGCCAGCAGGCGGTAAAGGGCGGTGCGGAGGCGGGCGAGCGCGTGCCCGGCGTCGGCGAAGGCGCGCGCGGTGACCGGAGCGTACTGCTGGGGTGTGTGGTGCCGTACGACCTCCTCGACCTGCCGGAGCAGATCCCCCCGGAGATCGAGCCGGGGTGCGAGGGCCTCCAGGTCGTGCACCGCCGTCCCCGGCACCGCGTCGGTGCCGAACGCGGCCAGCAGGAGAGGCGTGCCGACCGACGCCCCGTACAGCGAGACTGATCCGTGGTCGCCGATGACGACCTGGGCCGCGACGAGGGCTGCTCGCCAGGCGTGGACGGACGGCATCAGGAGGAGGCCCGCGTCCAGGGCGGAGGCCAGCACAGTACGAAGCTGCCACGCACCGTGCGCCGACCAGACGTTGGGATGGACGATCGCGGCGATGCGGTACTCGTCCCATGGCAATTGGGCCAGGAGCCGGGCAGGCAGATCCGGGTGACGGCCCAGAAGTGAGGTGGGGCCCCAGGTGGAGCTGACGACGACCAGCCTCTGGTGCTCCGCGACCCCGAGGGCTTCTCGGTATTCCCTCTGCCAGGACCGGGCGGCGATCAGCTCGTCGAAGCAGGGGTCACCGACCAGCAGGGTGCGGCCGGAGGTCTTCGGATGAGTGGCGAGCAGCTGCTCCTCCTGAGCCGGATGGGAGACGGCGAGCCAGGCACGTCCCGACTCCAGCAGCGCGTCCGACACGACCCCGGACAGCCGCACGCCTGCACTGCGCGAATCCGGCACGAGCTTCTGGAACCCTATGCCGTGAGGCAGCACTAGCACCGGGCAGTCGCCCTCCGGCACATCGATGTTCTCACTGGCGGAGAGGATCAGATCGGGCTCGATGTGCGCCAGCTGCTCCCAGGGCATGACCCGGCACCCGGCCTCGCGTAGGACGTCCAGGACACCGTCGCCGAAGGCAGAGGTGGGGTCGTGGGCAAAGACGACGGTGACCCGGTCGTCGTCCCGCAGGAGGGCGGGCAGGATTTCGAGTGCGCGAACGGTCGAAGTGACCGTACGGGCGGCGACGACCAGAGTCCGCTCGCCCTGGAACGTACTCCAGCGGTGGGCGTCGGGGCCCACCGGAACACGAAGCGGCCGGTCGCCACTACGGAACACGGCAACCACCCGAAGGAACCGCACGTGCACCCCATGCAGCGCGCGTTCCCGGCGTCAGCGGCTCGCGGCTCGCGGCTCGCGGCTCGCGGCTCGCGGCTCGCGGCTCGCGGCTCGCGGCTCGCGGCTCGCGGCTCGCGGCTCGCGG
>NZ_JACTVI010000073.1 GCF_014495685.1 Streptomyces sp. TRM68367
CTGAATCATCGCAGGTCGGAAGCACCCTTCCTCCATGAAGTGACTGGCTGTCACTGAAGCTCCTGGTGCCGTGAATTCGTGAGGCTGGCGCTGGGCGCCGCGGCCCGCGTTCTGGGCCACGGCGGGATCCGCATGGTGGCCGGAGCGGCCGGGGTGGCGGAGTCCACGGTGTCGCGCGGGAAGCGGGAGCTGGAGCACGCGGAGGAACCCGCTGGCCGGGTCCGGGCACCGGGCGCGGGTCGGAAGCCCTTGCGGGAGGCGGATCCGGGGCTGGTGCCCGCGTTGCTGGCGCTGGTCGAGCCGGACCAGCGCGGCGACCCGGAATCTCCGCTGCTGTGGACGGTGAAGTCCACCCGGAATCTGGCGGCCGAGCTGACGCGCCAGGGGCACCGGGTCGCTTCGGACACGGTGGCCACGCTGTTGAAGGCGGAGGGCTTCTCCCTGCAGGGCACCTCGAGGACCACCGAGGGGGCCCGGCATCCGGACCGGGACGCCCAGTTCCGCTACATCAACGACCAGGTCACGGCGTACCTCGCCGACGGGCAGCCGGTCATCAGCGTGGATGCCAAGAAGAAGGAGACGCTGGGAAACTACGCGGTCATCGGACGCGAGTGGCATCGCGCCGGGCAGCCGGTGCAGGTCCGCGCGCACGACTTCCCCGAGAAGGGTGCCCAGAAAGCGGTGCCGTACGGGATCTACGACATCGGCGCGGATACCGGCTGGGTGTCGGTGGGCTGCGACGGGGATACCTCTGCCTTCGCGGTGGGCACTTTGCGCCGCTGGTGGAACGGTGAGGGGCGCCGCCGCTACCCGCACTCTTCTCGTCTGTTGGTCACCGCCGCCGCCGGAGGCTCCAACGGCTACCGTGTGCGTGCCTGGAAGAAGGAACTCGCCGATTTCGCCTATGAGTCGGGCCTTGATGTGACTGTCTGTCACTTTCCACCGGGAACATCGAAGTGGAACAAAATAGAGCACCGGCTTTTCTCACAGATCAGTATCAACTGGCGTGGCAGGCCCCTGAACAGCCACGAAGTCGTCGTCAGCACCATCGGAGCGACCACGACACGCAGCGGACTGTCCGTCCACGCCGAGCTCGACCCCGGCGCCTGCCCCACCGGCGTCACCGTCCCCGACACCGTCATGGAGCGCCTGCCCCTGACGCCGCACGAGTGGCACGGCACGTGGAACTACACGTTGCGCCCCGAACCGCTCGCTCCCGAACCGCCCCCGCCCAGCACCGAGTTCGGGCGCTTTCCCACCGGGGACAAGCTCCCCGCCTGGCTGCGGCACCCCAGCCTCACCGGACTCGAGCCCGCCGCCTTTGACGATCTCGCCGTCCGCTACCGAGCCTGGCGTGCCGAGCACCCGCCGATCTTCCTGCCCGGGAAACGCCCCGACGGCGGCCCCGGCGCCGGCGGCAGACGGCTCTCCGTCTCCGACCAGCTTGTCGTCTTCCTCCTCAAGAGGCGCTGGTCCATGACGAACGCCGTTCTCGCCGAGGCGACCAGCCTGGCCAAGAGCAGAATCGGCGCGACCCTCCAGGAGGTCACCCCCGTGCTCACCGCGCTCGGGCACAAGGTCCCGGCCGGCGCCCTCACCGTGACCACGGCACAACAACTCGCCGCGATCGCCGGGCACTACCCCACCCTCCCGTAATCCCCACCAAGATCGACGAGTTATTGATCGGCAGGCCCCAGGGCTTCGGCGTTCTCGCGTGATGCCGGGCTTGCCGAGGTTGGGGCGGTGGGGGCGGAAATAGTGCAGGCACGGTCATCCGAGATCATGTGAGTGTCTACGTCCCATGATCGCTACGGAGGTCCGTGCCTGCTGACGCATCCTCTCAAGTTCCCGCAGCTCTTGGCCAGTTACGCGATCAGCTACCGGTCACGCCTGATGAGCGGGTCGGCCGTCTGCGGCGGCTGGCTCAGGTACCCGACCCGCGTGCGGCGCGCGGGCTGCGGCATGCCGCCGTGTACGTACTCGCCCTGAGCGCCGCGGCCGTGCTGGCCGGAGCCCGATCGGTGCTCGCCATCGCGGAGTGGGCGGCCGACACCCCGGCCCCCGTACGGGGCGCGCTGGGCGGTGTACGTGATCCGTTCTCGGATGAGGTCCCAGTTCCGTCGGAAGCCGCGATCCGTCGCCGGCTGGCGCGCATCGACGCCGATGCCCTCGACCGGGCGGTCGGTGCCTGGCTGGCCGACCGCCGTCCCACCCCGGGCACCGGGCTGCGGGCCGTGGCGGTGGACGGCAAGAGCCTGCGAGGTGCGGCGAAGGCGCACGACCGTCGGATTCACCTGCTGGCCGCTGTCGACCATGCCGCCTCGGTGGTCCTGGCCCAGCTCGATGTCGGTGAGAAGCAGGGTGAAGTCGCCTTGTTCCAGCCGCTGCTGGATAGCATCGATCTGACCGGGACGGTTGTCACCTCCGATGCCCTGCACACGCAGCGTGAGCACGCGGAATACCTGGTGAGCAGCCGGAGGGCCCACTGCATCGTGATCGTGAAGGGCAACCAGAAGAAGCTCCGCGCGCAGCTGGGCGCGCTGCCCTGGGCCGAGATCCCGCTTCAGGACCGCACCCGTGACACCGGGCACGGCACGGAGTGCACCCCGGACAAGGACAACACTCCGGACGCATGGTCGCTGACCCGCCCCGACGGCACGCGCTTCTTCTTCGGCTGTGACGGCTATCTGACGTCGGTCGTCGACAACGACGGCAACACGCAGACGTTCACGTACGAGGAGCGCAGGTCCAACAACAAGCCGACCAAGTTCCTGCGCTACATTCACGGACCCGGTCGGCCGTCAGTCCCTGGTCGTCGACTACTACAAGGAGGGTGACGCCACCTACGAGTACATCGACGACACGGGCGCCAAGGTCAGCGACACCAACCTGACCAACCCCAAGATCTACGACCACATCAAGTCTGTCACGGACATCTCGGGTCGCAAGATCACCTTCTACTACACGACCAAGGGCCTGATGGGCCGCATGGTCGACGGCGAGGACTCGTCCCAGCCGAAGGTCTTCAAGTTCACCTACGACGCCACCCAGGGCAACAAGAACGTCAAGCTGGTGACCGCCACCGACCCGCGCGGCAACGGCACCGACCTGGCGTACTATGCCCCGCAGACGGGTGACGATCCCAAGTACCACTGGTGGACGAAGACGATCACCGACCGTCTCGGTGGCGCGACGGACTTCGCGTACGCGGCCAACGCCACGAACACGAAGTTCACCGACACCACGGTCACCGACGCCGAGACCCACGCGACGAAGCACGTCAGCGACGACTTCGCCCGCCCGGTGGAGACGACCAACGCCAAGGCGCAGACCACCAAGCTGGCCTGGGACGCGGACAACAATGTCACGTACCTGGAGGAGGACAACGGCGCCAAGACCGCGTACTGCTACGACCAGAAGACGGGCTACCCGCTCTGGCAGCGCGACGCGGAAAACAACAAGACCGGCGTCCCTGACCAGACGACCACCTGTGTCACGGACACCTCCAAGTGGCCAGCGAACGCGGCGAAGTACGAGTACCAGACCCGCGCGGACGGTTTCTCAGCCGACCTGTTCCGCAAGACCTCCCCGTAGGGCCGCGCCTGGCAGTTCGGCTACGACAGCTTCGGCAACCTGAAGACGGTCACCGACCCGAACGGTGTCGCGACGACGACGGCGGGTGACTACACGACGTCGTACGAGTACGACTCCTACGGTGAGTTGACCAAGGCGACCGACGCCAACAGCCACTGGACCACTTACAGCGGCTTCGAGCCAACCGGCTACCCGACGACGATCACGGATCCGAAGACCTTTGCGACGACGTTCGTCTATGACGAGCGGGGCCAGGTCACCCAGGTCACCGACGCCAACAACAAGGTGACCACGCAGACATACGACACGTTCGGGCGTCCGCTGGTCCACACCGTGCCCAAGGAAACCGGCGTCGTGTTCACCACCCCGGCGCCGGTGTACGACGAGAACGACAACGTCACCAAGTCGACGGCACCAAACGGCGCGGTCTCGACAGCGGTATACGACAACGCGGACCAGGTCACCTCGGCGACGGCACCGGCGAACAACCAGACCAGCCCGCGCACCACGACGTACACCTACGACAAGGTCGGCAATCCGAAGACGACGACCGAGCCCAAGGGCACGGCGACAACGGATGCGACCGACTACGTCACGACGAACAACTACGACGAGATCTACCAGCCCACCTCCGTGGTCAACGCGAAGGGCGACAAGCTCTCGTACGAGTACGACAACGTCGGCAACGCCACCAAGGTCATCGACCCGAAGAAGAACGCCACTGCCGACACCACCGACTACACGACCAAGACCGACTACGACCTGGACCACCGAGTCACAGTCGTCACGGACGCGGCCGGCAAGACCAACAAGAAGGGATACGACAAGGACGGCCTGGTCACCTCGGCGACGGACGCCGAGAACAACAGCACCACCGTCACCTACGACGAGCGGGGCAAGCAGACCGAGGTCAAGGTCCCGCACGACGGCACCTCGACCATCACATACCGCACGACGAAGTACGAGTACGACCAGGTCGGCAACACCACCAAGGTGCTCACGCCGCGGGCGACGGCGGCCGGTTCCACCGACGCTTTCACGTTCCGCACGTCGTACGACGAGCTGAACCGCCCGGTCAAGCAGTACCAGCCCTACGACCCGGCGGACTCCCGCTACAACGACCCGAACGTCTACACGGAGACGACGTACGACAAGGTCGGCCGGGTCGCCAAGACCTCGCTGCCGCCGTCGGACGGCGAAACCGTCCGCAACGACACTACCTACGGCTACTTCGACAACGGCTGGGTGAGGTCCTCCGCGGACCCGTGGGACATCACCACGACCTACGACTACAACGAGCTGGGCCAGCAGACCAAGCGCACCCTGACCTCGGCGGGCGGCTCCTCGGATCGCACGATGACGTGGTCGTACCACCCCGACGGCTCGCTGAGGTCCCGCGCGGACGACGGTGTCCCGGCCGGTAAGTCGGTCGTCCTGGTGGACAACTCCGACACCCAGAATGAAGTTCCCCAAGGTGACGGGCGCCGCGACCACGGCCAAATACACGGTGACCTACGACGGCGGGACGGCCGACAAGACGATCGACCAGAACGCCACCGCCAACCAGGGCACCTGGGTCTCACTGGGTTCCTTCGCCTTCAAGCAGGGCAACACGGCCAAGCTCCAGCTGTTCCAGAACAGCGGCGGAGTCGTGGTCGCGGACGGCGTCAAGCTCGTCCGTGACACGAGCGGCGACCCGGCCGACACGGAGAAGGACAACTTCGCCTACTCCTACGACCTCAACGGCAACCTGACCCAGATCGACGACTCCTCGTCGACGGCGAAGATCGACAACTACGCGATCACCTACACGGGCCTCAACCAGGTCCAGAAGGTCACCGAGAACCTGGCCGGGGCGGAGGAGAAGTCAACGTCGTACACGTACGACGCCAACGGCCTGTTGGACACGGTCACCCACCCGGATCAGTTCTCCAAGTACACGTATGACCTGCGTGACCTGGTGAAGACGGTGTCGGTGGGTAAAACGCCCACGGACGCCTCGCCGAAGCTGACGTCCTACACGTACACCGACCGCGGCCAGGCGCTCCAGAAGACCAAGGCCAACGGCAACACCGTCGACTACACGTACTTCCTGGACGCGGCGCTCAAGACGTCGACCGAGAAGAAGCCCAACGGCACTCTCGTCTCCTCGCACACCTACGCCTACGACCCCAACGGCAACAAGGCGCAGGACGTCGCGAAGAAGATGAACGCCGACGACCACACGGCCTACCTGTCGTCGACGACGGACTACACCTACGACCCGGCCGACCGCCTGGCGAAGTCGGTGAAGACGGGCAACGGCGCGAGCACCGAGACCTATGTCCACGACAACAACGCCAACGTCATCAGCCAAACGGTGGGCGGCACTACAAGCACCTACAACTACGACCGCAACCGCCTGCTGACCGCCACGATCGGTGGTTCCACTGCCAACTACAACTACGACCCGTTCGGCCGCCAGGAGTCGGTGACCTCGGGCGGGCAGGTCATCTCCCGGAGCGTGTACGACGGCTTCGACCACGTCATCGAGTCCCAGAAGATGGACTCCACCGGCGCGATGAAGTCCACCACGTACACCTTCGACCCCCTTGACCGCACCATCTCGGAGACCGCCGACGGCAAGACGACGGACTACGAGTACCTGGGCCTGTCGAACGAGGTCCTGGACGAGAAGGTCGCCGGCACGCTGACCAAGTCGTACCAGTACAGCCCGTGGGGTGAGCGCCTGTCGCAGGTCAAGTACAACAGCGACGGCACGACCGAGGACGGTTACTACGGCTACAACAGCCACACCGACGTCGAGACCCTCACGGACAAGAACGGCGACACAAAGGCGACGTACGGCTACACCGCCTACGGCTCCGACGACAAGTCCGAGTTCACCGGCATCGACAAGCCGGATACGGCCGATCCCAGGAAGGAGGCGTACAACCCCTACCGCTTCAACGCGAAGCGCTGGGATGCCCAGTCGGGTACGTACGACATGGGCTTCCGCAACTACGACCCGGGCCTGAACCGCTTCACCACCCGGGACATGTACACCGGTGCCCTCGCCGACATGGATCTCGGCACCGACCCGTACACCAGCAATCGGTACGCCTTCGCCGGGGGCAACCCCATTTCGGGTATCGAAGTCGACGGTCATACGTCGGTTGATGCCCTGTGCGATGGCGTCCCCGGTTGCAATGCCGTGACCAGCGGTCGCGTCGAGGCAACGGAAGAAGCGAAGAAGCAAGGGCGTGCCGCTGAAGAACTGGCCGCCGACCGGATTCGACACGACGCTGCCGTGCAGGCTACGGCGGCCTTTCTGCGGGCTCAGTATGCGCAGATACCTGACGTGCAGGTGCTCACGGAATACTACATTCCAGGCGCCCAACGCAAGAACGGTAAGGGCGGCAGGGCCGACATCGTTCTGATCTGGGGCGACGACATGTTCGTCTGGGAGATGAAGTCGGTCAAAACCGCTGAGGAGGACGGCCCGGCCACGCTCGATCGGTACATCAATGCGATGCGCAAGATCGAGGAGAAGAAGACGTTCGGCAGGACCGTGCAGCGCGGCTGGGAGCTTCCTCAGATCGCGACCATTGACCCGCTGATCGTCAGGCAACAACTGGTTGCTCAGTCCACACGTACTCGACCTGGCTCAACGCGCACCAGCTCGAAGTTCCAGGGTGTGGTCGGTTGGTGGACACGTAAGCAACAGAACAGGGCTCCCAGGGGAATGGAACCCGTGCCGGTGCATGCGCCGGTGACGATTCAGGCATGACAGCCGACACCGGAGCAGCAGAAGCAAATCGCATGGGGTGCGATTGCCACGGGAACGCTGTACGTGTTCGGCAAGATGCTGACCGATCCCTTCGGAGTGAGTGGCTGACGTACCCCTCGGGGACTTCGGCAAAGAAACTGATCTGCAAGTGACCACAGGCCATCGGACCCGATAGGATACGCGGTGGGGTGGTCGGAGAGCCTCCGGCGCCCCACCGCGTAACGTTCTGATCTTCGGGTGAATGCAATGGATGCCTTCGTATCGATCAATTCCTCCCTGAGCCATGGCTTGGCGGCAGAACTCACCGTGTATGGGGAGGAGCAGTCGGACCTGGTCTCGGCAGCACTCGGTTGGCTCACGGACGGCGTGGCGCAAGCTGCCATGCATAACGAGTTGAATCACCTTGCGCCGAACCACCCGGCCGTGTCGGGTGGTGGGTACTCCCATGTGCGGCAATGCCTACAAGAACCGACTCCAGGGAGTAACTGGGGATTTGTGTCGGTCTGCCCCCAAGGGTCACTCGATGTTCTGTACAACCCGTATAGCCCGGAAGTGGTTCCCTGGCTGAGGAGTCGCATCGAGGAGGCGCCTGAATCTGCCGCAGTTGACATCGGAGGATTCTCGACAGACGGCGAGACCGGGAACCCGATCATTCGACTTTCTGTCTCTTTTGACGAGGAACTCCCGAACTATGTGAAGCTTTCCTATCATGTCGACGAGGCAATGTTGACCGGCACTGCCACTGCGCGGGACGAACACATGCGCCTGCGGACCGTGGTCAGTTGGGCCTGCATGCGATACAACGTTGTTTTCGGGCACTTCTCATATGAACGCTCCGGGGGGGCGACCGAACTCGAGCGCTACTTGCGAGGGCCCGCGCGAGTTCCTTCACGGAACACGCCGCAGTGGCGTGAACGCCTCAGGGGGTACTCCTGGCTGATGGTGGTTTCCGGTGACATTGCCGAGCTCCTCGGAGGCTCGGAAGCTCTCCAGTCCTCTGGAGCCTTCGACTCGGTCCGCATTCTTCCGAACGGTTCCCTGTTGCTCCAGGCCACCCCCTCGTTCCAGCAGTATCGGGGTGAAGCTGTCAGGGCGGTACGCGACGCGGTGCGTGATGTACTCGCTGAAGGTGAGCTTCGCGGTCCGTCTCCGGCGCCAGGACAACCCCCCACGCACATGGTGCTCTTCGGGTAACGACCTCGGGGGAAATTGAGGTCTGGGCGTGCTGGCCTGGCGGTTCGGCTGTTGTGATCAGCAAGCGGTGCCGCGGGCGAGGACGAGTTCGGTGCTCGTCTCGGGGCGGGTGGGCCGTCGGGCGGCGCGGTCGGAGACCAGGCCGGCGCTCGCCAGGTGGGTGTCGGCGTAGGTAGACCACCACGTGCGGGGGCAGCTTGCCATCGGAGCGGCGGGCCTTTCTGCCGTATGAGACCGTGCCGACTGTGGTCGTGGCCGGCCAGCCGCACGTCAACCCGGACCCTGAATGGGTGCGCGCACAGCTCTCCTCTCCCGCGTGATCGAGAGCGGTGCCGGATCAGTACTGACGAGGGGCTGGACGTCCGACGCAGAAGCCCCGGCCTGCCTGGGCCGGGGCTTGTGCATGGCGCGTTACGGCAGGTTCCTCGCCATCACGATCCGCTGGACCTGGTTCGTGCCTTCATAAATCTGCGTGATCTTGGCGTCGCGCATCATCCGCTCCACCGGATAGTCCCGCGTATACCCGTACCCGCCCAGCAGTTGGACCGCGTCCGTCGTGACCTCCATGGCCACGTCCGAAGCGAAGCACTTCGCCGCTGCCCCCTGGTACGTGAGGTCCGCGTCGCCCCGCTCCGAGGCCGCTGCCGCCTGGTAGGTCAGGGCGCGGGCGGCCGAGGTCTTCATGGCCATGTCGGCGAGCATGAACTGGATGCCCTGGAAGTCGGCGATCGGCTTGCCGAACTGCTTGCGCTCCTTGACATAGCCCTTGGCGTAGTCCAGAGCGCCCTGCGCAATGCCCAGCGCCTGGGCCGCGATGGTGATGCGGGTGTGGTCCAGGGTCTTCATCGCCGTGGCGAAGCCGGTGCCCTCCTCGCCGATCATGCGGTCGGCGGGGATGCGGACGTTGTCGAGGTAGACCTCGCGGGTCGGGGAACCCTTGATGCCGAGCTTCTTCTCGGGGGCGCCGAAGGAGACCCCGGGGTCCGACTTCTCGACGACGAAGGCCGAGATGCCCTTCGAGCGCTTCGACGGGTCCGTCACCGCCATCACCGTGTAGTACTCGGACTCGCCCGCGTTGGTGATCCAGCGCTTGACGCCGTTGAGGACGTAGTCGTCGCCGTCGCGGACCGCCTTCGTCTTCATGCCGGCCGCGTCCGAGCCCGCGTCGGGCTCGGAGAGGCAGTACGAGAACATCGCGTCGCCCTTGGCGAGCAGAGTCATGTACCTCTTCTTCAGGGCCTCCGAGCCGGAGAGGATCACCGGGAGGGAGCCCAGCTTGTTCACGGCGGGTATGAGAGAGGAGGACGCGCACACGCGCGCCACCTCCTCGATCACGATCACCGTGGCGAGCGCGTCGGCGCCCGCGCCGCCGTACTCCTCGGGGACGTGGACCGCGTGCAGGTCGCCCGCGACCAGCGCGTCCCGCGCCTCCCGCGGGAACCGCGCCTCCTCGTCCACCGCGGCAGCGTACGGCGCGATCTTCGCCTCGGCCATCGAGCGGACGGCGTCACGGAGCATGTCGTGCTCCTCGGACGGGCGGTACAGGTCGAAGTCAGCCGATCCGGCCAAGGTCGATCACGCTCCAAAGCTGCGGTGCTGGCGCTAATTACCGTTAAGTAACTCAAATTCTAGAGCTCCGCCCAAGCCAGTGATACGTGAGCTTGACGACAACGGGAAGTTGCCCTGCGAAGCGCGCCCGCATGCCCCCGTTATGCTCGGGCGCGCACTGCCTGCCGTAGACCCCCTGGAGCACCCATGGCCCTCAAGATCACCGTCATCGGCACCGGTTATCTCGGCGCGACACACGCCGCGGCCATGGCGGAGCTGGGGTTCGAGGTGCTCGCCCTCGACATCGTGCCGGAGAAGATCGAGAAGCTGGAGCGCGGCGAGGCTCCGATGTACGAGCCCGGCCTTGAAGAGCTGCTGCGCGGCCATGTCGCCGGGTTCGCGGGATCGACGGGCCGGCTGCGCTTCACCCAGGACTGGGCGGAGGTCGGCGCCTTCGGCGACGTGCACTTCATGTGCGTGAACACCCCGCAGCGGCACGGCGAGTACGCGGCCGACATGAGTTACGTCGACGCCGCGATCGCCTCGCTCGCGCCGCACCTGAACGGCCCCGCCCTGGTCGTCGGCAAGTCCACCGTGCCCGTCGGCACGGCCGACCGGCTCGCCGCCTACCTCGCCGCGAACGCGCCCGTCGGCGAGGACGCGGAGCTGGCCTGGAACCCGGAGTTCCTGCGCGAGGGCTTCGCCGTCAAGGACACGCTGCACCCGGACCGGCTCGTGGTCGGCGTGCGCAGTGAGCGGGCCGAGAAGCTGCTGCGCGAGGTGTACGCGACGCCGATCGCGGAGGGCTCGCCGTTCGTCGTCACCGACTTCCCGACCGCCGAGCTGGTGAAGACCTCCGCGAACTCCTTCCTCGCCACGAAGATCTCGTTCATCAACGCCATGGCCGAGGTGTGCGAGGCGGCGGGCGGTGACGTGGCCAAGCTGGCGGAGGCCATCGGGTACGACGACCGGATCGGGCGGAAGTTCCTGCGCGCCGGGATCGGTTTCGGCGGCGGCTGTCTGCCCAAGGACATCCGGGCGTTCATGGCCCGCGCCGGTGAGCTGGGGGCCGACCAGGCGCTGACCTTCCTGCGCGAGATCGACTCCATCAACATGCGCCAGCGCGGGCAGATGGTGGAGCTGGCGCGGCACGCCCTGGGCGGCGGGCCGTTCCTCGGCAAGCGGGTCGCCGTGCTCGGCGCGACCTTCAAGCCCGACTCCGACGACGTACGGGACTCGCCCGCGCTGAACGTCGCCGGGCAGATCCACCTCCAGGGCGGCCAGGTCACGGTGTACGACCCGAAGGGCATGGACAACGCCCGCAGCGTCTTCCCGACGCTGGGCTACGCCGACTCCGCGCTGGATGCCGTGCGGGGCACCGACATCGTGCTGCACCTGACGGAGTGGCGGGAGTTCCGCGAGCTGGACCCGGCGGAGCTGGGCACGGTGGCGTCGAGCCGGCTCGTTCTGGACGGGCGCAACGCCCTGGACCCGGAGACGTGGCGGAAGGCCGGGTGGACGTACCGGGCGATGGGGCGGCCGAAGGCCTGAACTCCGGCCGTCGGGCCGAGTTCGGGAAATGGCCGTGAGGTGAGTTCGACACCGGGGTGACAGCCCGGATCGTCGTCCGGGCGGCGGGCCGCGGCGACCTCCGCGGCGCCGACGCACGAGCACCACGCGGAGGCGCCGGTTCAACGGCCGAGCGTGACACGCCGTCCCACGACCCCCATGCCCTCCCGGACGCCGTTGGCCGGTCAGTCCTTGGCGCGGTAGCGGCGCATCTTGGCGCGCGCCCCGCACACCTGCATCGAGCACCAGCGACCGCGGCCCGCCGGGCTGCGGTCGTAGTACGCCCAGTGGCAGTCGCCGGCCTCGCAGGCCTTCAGCCGCGTCCAGGTGCCCGCGACCAGTGACTCGGCGACGGCCGCCGCGACCCGGCCGAGCAGCGGGCGGCCGTCGGCGGGGGCGAGGGCGAGGGCGGCCGAGCCGTCGCGTTCGTCGACCGTGACGCGCAGCGGAGCCCGCGCCAGCAGCTCGCCCAGCGGGGTCACCTCGCGGTGCGGGGCGTGGCCGGCGTGGGCGAGCAGGGCCGCGCGCAGCGACTCGCGCAGCTCGCGTACGTCCGCCAGGTCCGCCTCGGCTATGCCGAAGGGCGCCCGTCCGTCCGCCGTGTCGAGCGAGTCGGCGCCCGACTCGAGGTCCAGCGTGTTGACCAGGCGCTCGATCAGCGCCAGTCCGCCGGGCGCGGGCGATCTCTCACTCATGGTTGCGACGTTACCGCCGATGGGGGAGTATGCAGTAACCGCGTTACCGGTAGATATCATTTATCGGTAACAGTCGCTTCGAGGAGGAAGTCATGGCTCTCGCCGAACTGGGCGTCGTCGTCCTGGACTGTCCTGATCCACGCGCGCTGGCAGGGTTCTACGCCGAGGTGCTCGGCGGCACCGCCGAGGTGAACTCCGAAGATCCCGCCTGGGTGGACCTGAAGGTGCCGGGCGGGCCGGCGCTCGCCTTCCAGGCCGCCCCAGGGTTCGTACCGCCGCGCTGGCCCGCGCCCGACCACTCGCAGCAGTTCCACCTGGACCTGACCGTCCAGGACCTGGACGCGTCCGAGCGGGGCGTGCTGGCGCTCGGCGCGAAGCCGCTGGACACGGAGGACCGCTCTCGTAACTGGCGGGTGTACGCGGACCCGGCGGGGCACCCGTTCTGCCTGTGCGCCTGCTGAGGACGGAGGAACCCATGGCACCCGTGGCACGTTTCCGCAGCGTCGTCGTCGACTGCCCCGACCCCGCCGCACTGGCCCGCTTCTACGCCGCGATCGTCGGCGGCGAGCCCGACACCGAGGATCCCGAATGGGTCGTGCTCCAGGTGCCCGGCGGTCCCCGGCTCTGCTTCCAGCCGGCCCCCGGGTACACGCCGCCGGAGTGGCCGCGGGCCGACCGCAACTCGCAGCAGTTCCACATCGACCTCGACGCCGGGTCCACCTGGGAGGAGGTCGAGGTGGCCCAGGAGAAGGTGCTGGGGCTGGGCGCGCGGCCGCTGCACGCGGAGGACAAGGAGGACTTCCGGGTGTACGCCGACCCGGCAGGGCACCCGTTCTGCCTCTGCCGGATCGAGCACGACTGATTCCTGGGGCGAGCACACCTGGTCAACCGCACCTCTTGACCCCCGATCAGCCGTCCAGCTCGGCGATCGTCTTCGTCGACGGCTCCCGGCGCTGCTGGGCCGCCCGCGCCGTGAAGTCGCCGCTGCGCAGCATTCGCTGGACGTTGCCCCAGGTCAGCAGGGCGATGTCGGCCTCGGCCCAGCCGCGTCCGATCAGCTCGGCGATGAGCCGCGGGTAGCAGGAGGCGTCGCCCAGCTCCTGCGGATGGGCGGCCCCGGAGTCGTACGTGCCGGACAGGCCGACGCACTGCGACCCCGCGACCGCGCGCACATGGTCGAGGTGGTCGGCGACGTCCCGGACCGTCGGACCGGTCTGCTCGGCGGTCAGCGGCACCATGCACAGGCCGCCCGCGGCGCCCAGCTCGGCGAGCAGGTCGTCGGGGAGGTTGGCCGGGTGGGGGCGCAGCGCGCGGGCGGCGGAGCGGGTGCACAGCGCCGGCGCCCTGGAGACGGCGAACACGCGGCGCATGGTCTCGGGCGAGGCGCCGGAGAGGTCGGCGAGCACGCCGAGCCGGTTCATCTCCCGTACGACCTCCGTGCCGAACCGGGTCAGCCCGGCCTCGCCGGCCCAGGACGCGCCGGACAGGGTCAGCACGCGCAGGCCGAGGGCGTGCAGGGAGCGCAGGATGCCGAGGGAGTCGCTGAGGGCGGTGGCGCCGGCCGGGCCGAGCAGCACGGCGACCCGGCCGCAGTTGCGGGCGTCGGTGGCCTGCCCGGCGCTGTACGCCAGGCGCAGGCCCTCGGGGTGCGTGCGGGTGACCGTCTTGACCAGGTCCAACTGGTCCAGGGTGGCGCCGACGGCCCGGTCGCCGTCGAGGCCGCCGGGCAGGTGCAGCGACCAGAACAGCGCGCCCACGTGACCGCGCCGCAGCCGGGGCACGTCCGTGGCGACGGCGCTCTCGCCGAGTTCCAGGTCGTACCAGTGCAGGTGCCGCAGCGCCCAGGGCAGTCCGCTGTAGCCGTCGGCGACGGGGTGGGCGGCGAGGATGGCGTGGGCCCGCTGGAGCGGCTCGTCGTCCGGGTCGGAGACGGGGGTGTAGGGCTCGGCCGTAACGGGCCCGGCGGCCAGCGGCCCGGTCAGGTCGTCGAGCTCGCCGACCTCGGTGGCGGGGTGCAGGCCGTGCTGGAGATCTGCCATGGCGCTCCGTACGTCGTGATCTACGGCGGTAGGGTCACCGTCGCACGGAGCCCCCGAGGTCTTCCTGGTGGGCGGGGCGTTCGGGGGTACGGCGTCCCGCACCGCGGCACTGCTCAGCCGCGCCGCGCCGCCTCGATCACCTCGTCGAGGGTGTCCCGCGAGCGGTCCAGGTCGGCGATCATCCCGTCGGTGCGGGCGCGCTCGGCGGTGAGGTCGGCGACGAGTTTCGCTCGTCGAGGCGCTGACGGACCCGGGACTGGCGAATCTCCACCTGGTGTATGCCGACCCGGACTCGCCTGTCGTCCGGCGGATCCGCGCGGACTGGCCGGGGGCCCTCGTCGCCAACCCCGTGCTGCCGGAGATCTCCGCCGAGGCGGTGCACCGGGAGTCCGCGCGGCTGCCGGCCGCCGGGGCCGACCTGACCACCCTCGATCAGCTGTCCAGCGACTCGAACGTCGCGTTGGACGGCGAGCGCGTGGCCTGAAGGCCGCGGGCCACGTCCTCGGCCGCGCCCAGCACCCGCACCGCGTTCCGCCAGGTCAGCTTGGCCAGGTCGGGCCTCGACCAGCCGCGGTCCAGCAGCTCGGCGATCAGGTTCGGGTAGCCGGAGACGTCGTTCAGGCCGTCCGGGGTGAAGGCCGTGCCGTCGTAGTCGCCGCCGATGCCGAGATGGTCGACGCCGGCGACCTCGCGCATGTGGTCGAGGTGGTCGGCAACCGTGGACACCGTGGCGACCGGGCGCGGGTGCCGCTCCTCGAAGGCGCGGTGCACCTTCATCGCCTCGGGGGTGGTGTCGAGGTGGTGGAAGCCGTGCGCGCGCATGTTCTCGTCGGCCGCGGAGGTCCAGTCGACGGCGGCCTGGAGCACGAACTTCGGTACGAACGTCACCATCGCGACGCCCCCGTTGGCGGGCAGGCGCTCCAGCACGTCGTCCGGGATGTTGCGGGGGTGCTCGCACACGGCCCGCGCGGAGGAGTGCGAGAAGATCACCGGCGCGGAGGTGGCGTCCAGGGCGTCCCGCATGGTCGAGGCGGCGACGTGGGAGAGGTCGACGAGCATGCCGAGGCGGTTCATCTCCCGGACCACCTCGCGGCCGAAGGCCGACAGCCCGCCGACGCCCGGCTTGTCGGTCGCCGAGTCCGCCCACGGCACGTTGTCGTTGTGGGTGAGCGTCAGGTAGCGGACGCCGAGCGCGTACAGGCCGCGCAGGGTGCCCAGCGAGCAGCCGATGGAGTGGCCGCCCTCGGCGCCCATGAGGGAGGCGATCCGGCCCTCGCCGCGCGCGGCGGCCATGTCGGCGGCGGTGAGCGCGGGCCGGAGGACCTGCGGGTAGCGGTCCTGCAACTGCCGTACGCAGTCGATCTGTTCGAGCGTGGCCGGGACCGGGTCGGGCAGGTCCGCGCGGACGAACACCGACCAGAACTGGGCACCGACGCCGCCCTCGCGCAGCCGCGGCAGGTCGGTGTGCAGGTGGGCGCGCTGGTCGGTGGCGATGTCGCGGGCACCGAGGTCGTAGCGGACCTGCTCGCGCAGGGCCCAGGGCAGGTCGTTGTGCCCGTCGGCGACGGGGAACTCGGCGAGGAGCGTGCGGGCGTCGTCGAGGGACGTCATGCCGGTCACTTCCCGAAGCCGAAGCCGCCGCCCGTGCCCTCGACCTTGGAGCGCAGGCGCTTGCCCTTCTCGGTGGCCTGGTCGTTCAGGTCCTGCTGGAACTCGCGCATCTTCTGCAACAGTTCCTCGTCGTGCGCGGCGAGGATGCGGGCCGCGAGGAGACCGGCGTTGCGGGCACCGGCGACCGACACCGTCGCTACGGGCACGCCGGCCGGCATCTGCACGATCGACAGCAGCGAGTCCATGCCGTCGAGGTACTTCAGCGGAACGGGTACGCCGATCACCGGGAGCGGGGTGACGGAGGCGAGCATGCCGGGCAGGTGGGCGGCGCCGCCCGCACCCGCGATGATCACCTTGATGCCGCGTTTGTCGGCCTGCTCGCCGTACGCGATCATCTCGCGCGGCATGCGGTGCGCGGAGACGACGTCGACCTCGTAGCCGATCTCGAACTCGTCGAGGGCCTTGGCGGCGGCCTCCATGACGGGCCAGTCCGAGTCCGACCCCATGACGATGCCAACAACAGGGCTCATTCGGTGATCGTGCCTCTCAGGTAGCCGGCTGCGTGACGGGCGCGCTCCAGCACCTCGTCCAGGTCGTCGCCGTAGGTGTTGACGTGGCCGACCTTGCGGCCGGGCTTCACGTCCTTGCCGTACATGTGGATCTTGAGCTGGGGGTCGCGGGCCATGCAGTGCAGGTATGCGGAGTACATGTCCGGGAAGTCGCCGCCGAGGACGTTGACCATGACGGTCCACTTCACGCGCGGGCGCGGGTCGCCGAGCGGGAGGTCGAGGACGGCCCTGACGTGGTTGGCGAACTGGCTGGTGATCGCGCCGTCCTGGGTCCAGTGACCGGAGTTGTGCGGTCGCATCGCCAGTTCGTTGACGAGGATGCGACCGTCGCGGGTCTGGAACAGCTCCACGGCGAGGTGGCCGACGACGCCGAGTTCCCTGGCGATGGTCAGGGCCATCTCCTCGGCCTTCAGGGCGAGGTCCTGGTCGAGGTCGGGCGCGGGGGCGATGACCGTGTCGCAGACGCCGTTCACCTGGCGGGACTCCACGACCGGGTACGCCACGGCCTGGCCGTGCGGGGAGCGTACGACGTTCGCGGCGAGCTCCCGGACGAAGTCGACCTTCTCCTCGGCGAGGACGGGGACGCCCGCGCGGAAGGGGGCGGCGGCCTCGTCGGCGGAGTCCACGACCCACACGCCCTTGCCGTCGTAGCCACCGCGCACCGTCTTGAGCACGACGGGGAAGCCGCCCGCCCGTCGCCCACCGCCGCCCTTGCCGGAGGGCACTTCGTTTCCGCCCCCTTCGAGCTCGGCGGCGAAGGCCGCGACATCGGCCGGATCGGAGACGATCCGGTGCCGCGGGCACGGCACGCCGATCGCGTCGAGTCTCGCGCGCATCACGCCCTTGTCCTGGGCGTGCACGAGCGCGTCGGGGCCGGGGCGCACGGGTATGCCGTCCGCCTCCAGGGCCCGTAGGTGCTCGGTGGGCACGTGCTCGTGATCGAAGGTGATCACGTCACAGCCGCGCACGAACTCACGCAGCGTGTCCAGGTCGCGATAGTCGCCGATGACGACATCGCTCACGACCTGGGCCGCCGAGTCCTGAGGGGTGTCACTGAGGAGCTTGAATTTGATGCCCAACGGGATGCCCGCCTCGTGCGTCATACGCGCGAGCTGACCCCCGCCGACCATGCCGACTACCGGGAACGTCACGCCCCCAGGGTATCGGCCACGCCACGGTGGCCGATTCCCCGGCCTCGCCCGACGCATTTCCGGGCCGCCACGCTCGTCCACAGGAAGATCACACGTGTGGATGGTTAGCATGGCTGAGTTGACGCAACCGACGGACAGGGGCCGGTACGCATATGGGACGCGGTTCCTCGGGGCTCCGACGGCTCGTTCACGAAGTCGCCAAGTTCGGCGCGGTGGGCGGAGCCGGACTGCTGGTCAATCTCGGCGTGTTCAACCTGGTACGGCAGGTGACCGACCTCCAGGTGGTGCGCGCGAGCGTCATCGCGACCGTCGTCGCGATCATCTTCAACTACGTCGGCTTCCGCTACTTCACCTACCGTGACCGCGACAAGACCGGCCGGACCCGGGAGATGACCCTGTTCCTGCTGTTCAGCGTGGTCGGGCTGGTGATCGAGAACGGCGTGCTGTACGTGGCGACGTACGGCTTCGGCTGGGACAGCCCGCTGCAGAACAACATCTTCAAGTTCCTCGGCATCGGCGTCGCCACGCTGTTCCGGTTCTGGTCGTACCGGACGTGGGTGTTCCGGGCCCTGCCGGCGCGGGAGGCGGTGGCGGACTCCGCGTTCCTCAAGGCGCACAAGCCGATGCCGAAGCCGAAGCCGAAGCAGCGGGTGGGCTGAGCCCGGGCGCCTACCGGACCATCGGCCCTCCCTCGTCGCCCACCGTGGCGTTCGCCAGCGGCGTGCGCGACAGGAACAGGCCGAACACCGCCGGCTTGGTCTGGAGCAGCTCCAGACGCCCGCCGTCGGCCTCGGCCAGGTCGCGGGCGACGGCCAGGCCGATGCCTGTGGAGTTCCGCCCGCTGATCGTGCGCTCGAAGATGCGCGCCCCCAGGTCGGCCGGGACCCCCGGCCCCTCGTCGGTCACCTCCACGACGGCCTGGTTGCCGATGACGCGCGTACGCAGCGCGACCGTCCCGCCACCGTGCATCAGCGAGTTCTCGATCAGCGCCGCCAGCACCTGGGCGACCGCGCCCGGCGTGCCCACGGCCTCCAGGTGCCGCTTGCCGGAGCTCACGATCGCGCGCCCCGCGCTGCGGTACGCCGGCCGCCACTCGGCGATCTGCTGCTGCAGGACCTCGTCCAGGTCGAAGGTGACGGCGGAGCCGTTGCGCGGGTCGCGCGAGTTGGTCAGCAGCCGGTTGACGACGTCCGTCAGGCGCTCCACCTGCGTCAGCGCGATCGTCGCCTCGTCCTTCACCGTGTCCGGGTCGTCGGTGAGGGTGATCTCCTCCAGCCGCATGGACAGCGCGGTCAGCGGCGTACGGAGCTGGTGGGAGGCGTCGGCGGCCAGCCGCCGCTCGGCGGTGAGCATCCGGGCGATGCGCTCGGCGGAGGAGTCCAGCACGTCCGCGACCCGGTCCAGCTCGGGGACGCCGTACCGCTTGTGCCGCGGGCGCGGGTCGCCGGAGCCGAGGCGTTCGGCGGTCTCCGCGAGGTCGGTCAGCGGCGAGGCCAGCCGGTTGGCCTGCCGGATCGCCAGCAGTACGGCGGCCACCACCGCCAGCATCGCCACCAGCCCGATGATCAGCAGCGTACGGCCGACTTCCCGGGTCACCGAGGAGCGCGGCTCCTGCACGGTGACCGTCTCGCCCTCCTCGCCCGGTTCCGTGGCGCTGATGACGTCACCGATCGGCTTGGTGCCGATCTCGATCGGCGCGTGTCCCGGGATCCGGATCACCGCGTAGTAACCGTCCTCCGTGATCTTCCCCCGCAGCGCCGTTGCATCCACCGACTGCGCCCCCAGCAGCCGGCTGTCCACGATGCTGGCCAGCCGCACCGCCTCGGACTCCACCCGCTCCTGCGCACTCGAACTGATCGTCTTGGACTCGACGATCACCAGGGACACCCCGAAAACGGCGATGACCACGAGCACCACGGCAAGCGTGGACTGAATAAGACGACGACGCACGGGCCCCTCCGGGCAGTTCCTCTATGCCAACCAGTTGTGCAGCCCCGAAAGGGGCGCGGGGCGTCGTCGATATGCGGCTTGGCCGCGTGGGCGCGACCAGCCACAGAGCACCCGCAGCCGCCGCCGAACACAAACCCTACGGCGAACAGGAACTCAGCTCTTCTCGAACCGGAACCCAACACCCCGCACGGTGGCGATGTACCGAGGATTCGCCGCATCGTCCCCGAGCTTCTTGCGCAACCAGGAGATATGCATGTCCAGCGTCTTCGTGGAGGACCACCACGTGGTGTCCCACACCTCACGCATCAGCTGGTCACGCGTAACGACCCGCCCCGCGTCCCGCACGAGCACCCGCAGCAGATCGAACTCCTTGGCAGTGAGCTGCAACTCCTCGTCACCCATCCACGCCCGGTGCGACTCGACATCGATCCGCACCCCGTGCGTGGCAGGCGGTTGCTGCGGCTCCGCGGCACCCCGCCGCAGCAGCGCCCGGACACGGGCGAGCAGCTCGGCGAGCCGGAACGGCTTGGTGACGTAGTCGTCGGCGCCGGCGTCGAGGCCCACGACGGTGTCCACCTCGTCCGCCCGCGCGGTCAGGATCAGGATGGGGACGGAAAGCCCCTCGGCGCGGAGCCGGCGGGCGACCTCCAGGCCGTCCATGCCGGGCAGGCCGAGGTCCAGCACGACGAGATCCACGCCGCCCTGCGTTCCGGCGTCGAGCGCGGTGGGTCCGTCCTCGCGCACCTCGACCTCGTACCCTTCCCGGCGCAGTGCGCGGGCCAGCGGCTCCGAGATGGACGCGTCGTCCTCGGCGAGCAGTACACGGGTCATGAGGTGATGGTAGTCCTGCAAACACAAGAGCTGGGGTGTGACCGCTCACCTTGGTTCTTATCGCGCTCAGCACTGCCTCTTACCTTCGCTCGCGCGAGGGCGAACTCCGCAGGTATAGGGTGCGATCCAGGTAAGGACCTTCGAAACGGTTGCATGGTTGCGCCGATACCTGTGATCCGCATCTCATGCCCTTTCATATCCCGCCATATCCTGCCGTATGGTGAATCTACGCCTGTAGCACCACAGGGACCTTTGGCACCGGCTTGACGCTGAAGGTCTCTTTTGTGTGCCGACCCCCACAACCGGGAGCGCACCGCGCAGGCAACGCGTCCCGACCAGCAAGGAACGACCTATGGCGTCCAGACTGACGAAGGACTCGGCCCGTCCGGGCACCCCCGGTACCGAGAAGACCTTCTTCGGCCACCCCCGCGGACTGGCCACCCTGTTCATGACCGAGATGTGGGAGCGATTCTCCTACTACGGCATGAGGGCTCTGCTCCCGCTGTACCTCGTCGCCCCGGGCGGCCTGCACCTGAGCGCGACCGCCGCGACGGCGATCTACTCGGTGTACCTGTCGCTGGTGTACCTGCTCACCATGCCGGGCGGCTGGTTCGGCGACCGGCTCTGGGGCCCGCGCAGGACCGTCGCCGTCGCCGCCACGGTCATCATGCTCGGCCACCTCACGCTGGCGCTGCCCTCGTCCGGCACCTTCTACGCCGGTCTCGGGCTGGTCGCCATCGGCTCGGGCCTGCTGAAGGCCAACATCTCCACGATGGTCGGCCAGCTCTACGACGGTCCGGACGACCCGCGCCGCGACGGCGGCTTCACGGTCTTCTACATGGGCATCAACCTCGGCGCCTTCGCCGCGCCGCTGGTGATCGGCACCGTCGGTGAGAACGTCAGCTGGCACCTGGGCTTCGCGCTGGCCGCCCTCGGTATGGCGCTGGGCCTCGCCCAGTTCCTCTTCGGCCGCCGCCACCTCGCCGCGCACTCCAGCGTCGTACCGAAGCCGATGTCCGCCGACGAGAAGGTCGCCACCCTGCGCAAGGCCGCGATCTGGGCCGGCATCGCCGTCGTGTTCTACGCGATCGTCGGCTTCTCCGGCCACTACACGCTGAACTGGATCCTGGTCCCGCTGACCCTGCTCGGGGTGATCATCCCGACCCTGGTCCTGGCCCGCATCAAGCGCGACCGGGAGCTGGACCGGGCCGAGCAGTCGAAGATGTCCGCGTACATCTGGTTCTTCGTCGCCGCGGCCGTGTTCTGGATGATCTACGATCAGGGCGGCTCGACCCTGGCGATCTTCGCCTCGTCGTCAGCCGAGAACAGCGTCCTCGGCTGGGACTTCCCGGTCGCCTGGTACCAGTCGGTCAACCCGGTCCTGATCATGGCGCTGGCTCCGGTCTTCGCCTGGGTCTGGCTGGCGCTGAACCGGCGCGGCAAGGAGCCGAGCACGATCGTGAAGTTCGCCTCGGGCCTGGTCCTGGTCGGCGCGTCCTTCTTCCTCTTCCTCGCCCCGCTCTCGATCGCCGACGGCGGGCACAAGGCGGCGGCGCTGTGGCTGGTGGCGATCTACTTCGTGCAGACCGTCGGCGAGCTGATGCTCTCCCCGGTCGGCCTGTCGGTCACCACGAAGATGGCGCCCGCGAAGTACGCCTCGCAGATGATGGGCGTCTGGTTCCTGGCCGTCACCGCCGGTGACGCCACGACCGGCCTGCTGTCCATCGCCGGCGTCGAGCTGAACCGCATGGGCGTCGTGGCCATGGAGGCCGCACTCGCCGTGATGGCCGCCACCGCGGTGTGGATGTACCGCAAGAAGGTCAGGTCTTTGATGGGCGACGTCCGCTGACGTCCGTCCACGGGCAGCACGGAGGGCCGCCGCATCGTCCGATGCGGCGGCCCCCGGCCGTTTCCGGGGCGCCTTCGGCGGAGCGCTACCGCATGAGCCGGCCCGGCATGAAGGTGAACACCGCGCCGCCCAGCAGGATCGCCGTGCCGGCCACCAGGCCCAGGGCCTTGAGGGTGCCCTGGTCGTCGGCGCCCGTTTCGGCGAGGCCGCCGTCGGGGGCCGTACCGGCTCCGCCGGCGGAGCCGCCCGAGGAGCCGCCCGCGGAGCCGCCCGCGGCCGATCCCGAGCCGCCCGCGGCGCCGCCCGGCTGTTCGGAGGTGTCGAGGGTGAGGGAGACCTCCGTCTTGGCCGGGGTGCAGGTCGTGGTCGTGCCGAGGGCCTGCACCGTCAGAACGCCCGGGGAGAGCGTCGACTTGCCGCTGGCGCCCGGTTTGTAGGTGCCCTTCAGGTCCGGGATCTCGATCGGCTGGCCCGATTTGATGTCCTCGGAGTTGGTCGGACCCTCCACATGCACCGTGCCCTTGTCGGCGCCGCCCAGCACCACCTCCATCGACGGTTTCACGGAGTCCTCGGGGATGTCGGCGGGGCTGTCCATGACGGACTTCTTGAACTGCACGGTGAGGTCGTAACTACCGCCGTTCTTCTTGGCGTTGATCTGCACGGGCGAGGTCGCGTCCCTGTCGCCGATCGGGGTCTTGCACTCGTACGGGATCTGGACCTCCTCGCCGGTGAAGTCGGTCTGCCCGCCGTCGCCGCCACCACCGGTTCCTCCGGTACCTCCCGTGCCCCCGGTGCTCGAACCGCCGCCGTCACCGCCGGTGTCGGTCGGGCCGGGGGTGTGCGTGGGGGTCTGCGATCCCGTCGGCAGGCCGGTCGGCAGCTCGGTCGGGAGCGTGGGTACGACCGTCGGCAGCCCGCCCGTAGTGCCGCCCGAACTCCCGCCCCCGTCCGTCACCTTGATGGTCGCGGCCTTCTGCACCGCCTCCTTGGGCGCGCACTTGGTGTCGGTCGGGATCGGCTTGCTGACGTTGATGGTGTACGCGTGCGGAGTCAGCGTCACCTCGCCGGGCGCCGTCAGCTTCAGCTTCCCTTTCATGTCGGCCAGCTTCATGTCACCGCCCTTGGGAATCGGCGGGTTCTGCCGTGCCCCCTGCATGGCGATGTCGGCGGTCTGCCCGCCGGCTGCCTTGAGCGTGCCGGCCGGCTGGACGGTGTTCTGCTCCAGGTCGAGGATGTCGGGGTTCTTGGACGCGGCCTGGACGAACTTCCAGACGATCTCGACCTCGTCGCCGACCTTCGCCTCGGCGGGCGCGCTGATCTCGACCTTCGTGGTGCCCTGGACCGGGGGCAGCCCGGAGATCGCGGGCGGGATGCACTCGGTCGCGTAGGCCACCTCGGCGGCCTGGGCGGGCGCGGCGGTCACGCCGACCAGCATCCCCGCACCGCCGAGCATCAACGCGACGCCCGCGGCACGCGCGCGCGTGGCCGCGCTCACTCTTGCCGGTGCTCTCCGGCTCGCCTTCGTGGGTGCTCTCCCCTGCGTTCTCACGTGTTTCCCTTCGTCGTCCTCGTCGTCGGGTTCTTCTCGTGCGGTGCGGAGAGCCGATCCGCCGCGCCCGGATCCGCGTCCGGGGTGAACCACGGCAGGTTCGAAGTCGTAGCTGGATCGGTGGTGCCGAAGGAGGTGAACTTGGGGCTGCGCGGCGTCAGTTCGGGCAGCCGCAGCCCGCGGTGCCGCGCGCCGCGATGCCGCAGACCGCTCGTCGTGCGCGGCCGTACGCGGTCCAGGACGGCCAGCCCGGCGCGGAAGACGGCGGCCGGTACGACCAGGGCCACCAGGATCCAGAACAGGGTCACGCCCCAGGGACGGCCCACGCCCCAGGGCTGTTCGGCGAGGACCTTCCCGCCGTACTTCAGCGACACGGTGTAGTCGCCGTGCGCCCCGGCGGCGAGCTCCACCGGCAGCTCGATGCGGGCCTTCCGGCCGGGCTCGATCGTGCCGCGCCACTGCTGGTCCTGCCACTGAGGGGCGAACACGCCGTGGGAGGTGCCGACCTGGAAGACCGGGTTCTTCACCGTCGACGTGCCGACGTTGCCGACGGTGAAGACGAGCGTGCGGGCCTGCGCCGCGCCGAACCAGGTCAGCAGCCCGCTGGAGCCGTCGAGCCGGGTGTCGGTGAGGACGGACAGCCGCCCGCCGGCCGCCTCGGCGGGCAGCGGTTCGACCGCGTGCCCGGCGACCTGGAAGATCGCGTCGGCCGCGGCCTTCGCCCCGGTGACCGTCGCGACATGGACCACGCACGGGCACGGCACCGGCGGCTCGGCGACCGGCAGTTTCCGGCTGAACCGGCCCTCGGCGTCGGTGGTGACGGCCCGGCCGTCGGCGTTGGCACAGGAGTTGGTGCCGCCGACCACGCCCCTCGAGGGCACGGACCGGCCGCAGATCAGCAGCATCAGCAGGGCACCCGGCCGCCAGCCGCTGCCCGTGACGGTGATCGAACCGCCGGTTCCCGCCTGGGACTTGGACAGCTTCACCTGCGGCCCCTCCGCCGCTCCGGCGGGCGTTCCCGCCGCCCAGGGGCCCACCAGCGCGAGCAGCAGCGTGAGCACCGCCGCCGGAATCCGCAGCCTGCCGTTCACGGCACCGCTCCCGTCAACTCGACGCCCCTACGCGGCGGTTCGACCGCGATGCCCTCCGCCGTACGACGCCTGCGACGCCGTACGACGGCGAAGGCGGCGGCCGCCACGGCCACCGCTCCTCCCCCGGCCCCCGTCACCGCGCCCCACGGCACGAACCGCGCCGACGCGCCCGCCGTGTCGTGCGCCCCGCCCGCCGCCGTGACGGTCAGCCGGACGTCGACCGCGTCGAGGGCGGGCCGGCCGGGCCACGGTTCGGCGAGCTGCACGCGGCGGCCCGGCGGCAGCTGCACGGGCAGGGTGCGCGGAGCGCGGTCGAGGAGCCGGCCGAAGACGCCGTCCGCGCGCACGGCGAGCCTCGGCGCGAGGACCGTGGTGCCACGGTTGACCAGCTCGTACGTGATGCGGTCAGCGCGTACGGCCACGTGCTCGACGGTCAGCGCGGACAGCGCCGGGCCGCCGACGCGCAGGCGCAGCGGTACGGCCGTGGACCGGCCCTCGGTGTCGCGCGCGACGAGCGTGCCGGTCTGGTCGCCGGGCGCGGCGCCCGCCCGGACGGTCACCGTGAACGGCACGTCGGCGCGGGTGCGGGCCGGGACGCGCACGGCCGGCTCGGCGAAGGCGAGCGGGACGTCGGTGCCGCTCAGCCGGACGGTGACCGGGCGCCCGCCGCGGTTGGTCACGGAGACCGTGTCCTCCAGGACCGCCCCGGGCGCACCCTCGGCGTAGAAGGACGGCCGCCCGCCGCCGGAGGGCGCCAGCGACCAGCCGCCACCCGCCGGCGCCGCCCCGATCAGGGCGAGCAGCGCCACCGGCGACAGGAACAGAATCAGGGCGCGGACGGGTGACGGCATGGGCGGCTCCATGGTCGTGCGGCGGCTCCACTGGCGTAGGGCGGCGCTGAGGTCGTGCGGCGGCTTCCGTGGGTTTACGGCGGCGATGCGCTCGTGCGGCGGACGGCCCAGCTCCGGCGAGCGGTCGTACCGCCGTCGGGTCAGCGGCGTACCCGCGCCGGCTGGTTCCGCCGGGTCAGCCACAGGACGCCGGTCGCGCCCGCGAGCAGGACCGTGCCGCCGAGGGTGCCGAGGGCGATGGCCGAGTCCTCGGGGCCGGTCTGCGGGAGTTCGGCGCCGGAGCCGCTACCGGTGCCCGCGCCCTGTGCGGAGCCGCCGCCCGCCGCGGCCTTCACGTCGAGGGTGAGGGACGGCTTCGGGTCGTTGGTCGGTGTGCAGGTCGTCGTCGTACCGAGGGCCTTGATGGTGAGCACGCCCGCCGTGAAGGTGACCTTGCCGGTCTTCTTCGGTGTGTACGTCCCGCTCAGGTCGCTGATCTTGATGGGCGTGTTGGCGGGGATGGCCTCGGCGTTGGGCGGGCCGGTCACGGTCATGGTGCCGCTGTCGGCACCGCCGAGCTCGATGGTGGCGCTGGGGTTCATCGCGCCCTTGCCCAGTTCGACCGGGCTGGACGAGACGCCCTTCTGCCACGACATGGTGATCTTGTAGCCACCGCCGCTCTCGACCCCCTTGATGTCGATGGGTGAGACGGCGCTCTTGTCGCCGATCGGTGTCTTGCACTGGTAGTTGACGTCGACGACCTCGGCGTGGGCTGCGGGGGCGGCCATCAGCACCGCCGAACCGGCCAGGGCCGCGGCGGACGCGAGCGCGGCGGTTCGTTTCCGGTACGACACGGTTCCGCTCCCTTTCGAGTTCCTGGTACGCGTTTCCTGACGGCACATCAGATCGGCCGTCAAGGTACGCCCGGGGTCGAAAGGAAGGAAGACACAGTGCATGCCAAATGTGGGAGGTGATCCGCCCAAAGGGCGCGGGGCTGTGCTCGATGTGCGGCTCCGCCGCGTGGGCGCGACAAGCCACAGACAGCACGCCGACCGCAAACGACAGGCGCCCCTACGGCGCTACGCCGGCGCCCCCAACTCCGCCCACACGGTCTTTCCCGCAGCACCAGGGTTCCGCACAACCCCCCAGTCCAGACACAACCGCTGCACGATAAACATGCCATGCCCGCCGGGCCGCCCCGCACGGTGCGGCGTCCGCGGCGCAGGCTGCCCCGCACCCCGGTCGGAGACCTCAAGACGGATCACCTTGTTGTCACAGGTGATCCACAGCTGGTCCGGCCCCTCGGCATGCAGACACGCGTTGGTGACCAGCTCGGAGACGACGAGCAGCACATCCTCGGCGGCGGCCCGCTGGTCCGCGCCGACCGCCGGCAGCCAGCCCCAGGCGTACAGGGCCTGACGGGTGAAGTCACGGGCGAGCGGAACGACACCACTCTGGCCGTCGAAGCTCAGGCGGCGGATCTGCCGGCCCCCCGGCGGCGCGGACGACTCGGCCGACGGCTCTCCCGCCGCGGACGACTCGGCCGTGACGGACGCCCCGCCCGGCCGTACGCCGCCCTCGGACGCCCCGCCCGGCCGTACGCCGCCCTCGGACGCCCCGGCCGGCCGTACGCCCTCTCCGGACGCTCCCGCCCCGGGTCCGCCTCTCTCGGACGCTCCGGAAGCGCCGCTGGGCTCCGGACCGCGGTCGCCCGGCGAGTAAGGCCGGGTGGTGCTCATCAGCGCTTCACCTCACCGATTCACCAGTTCATGATTCAAAAGTCAGTACACAGTCAGTCACGCGGTACGCCGCCCGCCGGTTCGTGACGACCCGGTCACAGCGGGCGGCCGACATGTCAGCGACATGTCCAGCATGACTCCTGCCCTGGCCGCCGGGCAGAACACCCCCTTCTTCGGCGCGAACGGCATAGCGAGGGGAAAGTGCTGGTCAAACGAGGGAGATCCGAGGCGTGGCAGTGGCACGCCGAACCAGGTCAGCCGGTTTCGCCGCCCAGTGCCGCCTCGACCGAGTCGTGGACGGTGAAGACCGCCTCCGCCCCTGTGATTTCGAACACACGTGCCACCACCGGCTGCATTCCCGCGAGGTGGACCCCGCCTCCGGCGGACTCCGCCTTGAGGCGCGCACCGAGCAACACGTTCAGCCCCGTCGAGTCGCAGAACTCCAGCCGCGAACAGTCGAGGACGAGCCGGTTGAATCCCTTGGCAAGGCAGTCGTCGAGTGGCTCACGCAACAAATCGGCGGTGTGGTGATCCAACTCACCCACCGGGGTCACGACGGCACTGGTGCCCTCTTCCCGAACCTCCACCAGAAGCCGGCCAGACTGTGTGCTGCCGACCGTCCCGCGGTCCATACCGCCTCTCTCTCCCGACGTCGTGGCTGCTTGCTGACGCCCTCGAACACTACGCCTTCCCTCCGCGGTCCGACACCCGAACAACCACCCACAAACGGACATATGAACACAGAACGCACTTGCGGTGGGCTCAGGAAAGCGGGTAGGGCTAGTAAGGACACGTAACCGACACGGCCGGCTTTGGAGGCGCCGCACACCGCAGTGCACGTAATTGGCTTCGGCAGCCATATGCCGTGAACGATGGAGGACATCATGTCACCCCGGCTCGACGCATCGCGTACCCACAAGGCGACGTCGACACCCCCTCCGGAACATCTGGATCCCATCGAGCAGGACGACATACTCGCCGGACTACCGGAGATCCCCCCGTACGACGAGGTGGGGCCGGTAGACGCACGAGCCCTGTCCAAGACCCTCTTCGAGCGGCTCGAATCACTGGAGGAAGGCACCCACGAGTATTCGTACGTCCGGAACACGCTCGTCGAACTCAACCTCGCGCTGGTCAAGTTCGCCGCCTCCCGCTTCCGCTCGCGCAGCGAGCCGATGGAGGACATCATCCAGGTCGGCACGATCGGCCTGATCAAGGCGATCGACCGTTTCGAACTCTCGCGCGGCGTCGAGTTCCCCACATTCGCGATGCCGACCATCGTCGGCGAGATCAAGCGCTTCTTCCGCGACACCTCGTGGTCCGTGCGCGTCCCGCGCCGCCTTCAGGAACTCCGGCTCGACCTGGCGAAGGCCGGCGACGAACTGGCCCAGAAGCTCGACCGCGCACCGACGGTGAACGAACTGGCCGAGCGGCTCGGACTCTCCAACGACGAGGTCGTCGAGGGCATGGCGGCGTCGAACGCCTACACGGCGTCGTCGCTGGACGCCCAGCCCGAGGAGGACGACGCCGAGGGCGCGCTCGCGGACCGGATCGGGTACGAGGACCACGGGCTCGAAGGCATCGAGTACGTCGAGTCGTTGAAGCCGCTGATCGCCGAACTCCCGCATCGGGACCGGAAGATCCTCTCCCTCCGGTTCGTCGCCAACATGACCCAGTCGGAGATCGGTGACGAACTGGGCATCTCTCAGATGCATGTGTCGCGGTTGCTGTCACGGACGTTGGTGCGGTTGCGCAAGGGGTTGACACTCGAGGAGTGACGGTCGCTCACGGCCTGTGCAGGTATTGCGGACATCACAGGTATGGCGGGTATCCCGGGTATCCCGGGTATCCCGGGTATCCCGGGTATCCCGGGTATCCCGGGTATCCCGGGTATCCCGGGTATCCCGGGTATCCCGGGTATTACGAACAGACGGACCGTTGACCGTCGGCCGGGTTCGCGCCCGGCGCCCCGTCGACGCCGAGTGCCCTCCGGGCGCAGGGCGTCCATCGGGCGCCGGGCGCGGTTTCGTTTGCCAGGGCACTGTTTGATTACTCGCGGAAACCTCTTTTCTCACGGTGCCCGTTCCACCACTATGGGGCACTCCCATACCGGACGGTCCGTCAGGGCTGCGGCATGGATGCAGCGGGGTGCGAGGAGGCAGGTGGATGGCTCGGGCCGACGGGACCGACGACGACGCCGGCGGCGTGGGCGGGGTGCTCGCCGGTGCGTCCGACGCGCGGCTGGCCGAGTTGCTGCGTGCCGACACCTCCGCCACGCAATCGGCGCTGCGCGAACTCCGGGGGCGGCACGGCCCGTCGGTGCTCGCCTACGCCCGCCAGTGCACGGTGAGCGATTCCGTGGCCCGGCAACTGGCCGCGCAGACCGTCACGTTCGCCGCCCGTGAGGCGGCCCGCGGCTCCGATGCCGACGGCCCGCTGCGGCACCACCTCCTGCTGCTGGTCGGCCGGGTGGCCGAGCAGTGGGCCGCGGACGAGCGGGCCACGGGCCTCGACCCCGGTCTGCTCCTCGTCCTGAACGCGGCGGGCCCCGGCGGCCCGGTACCGCCCCTGCTCGCGGCCTTCCGGACCCTGCCGTACCGCACCCAGGGCCTCGTCTGGTACGGCCTCGTGGAGGGGGTGCCGGCGGACCACACGGCCACCCTGCTCGGCCTCACCCGCGACGACGTGGCCTACGGCACCGGCGCCGCGCTCCAGTGCCTGGCCCAGGCCTGCCTGCGCGCCCGCCTCGCCGCCTCCGACGAACCCCGCTGCGGTGACTTCCGCCGGCTCATCGAGGAGTCGGCACGGCCCGGCAACCCCCGGGACAGCGCCGACCTGCGCGTCCACATGGCGCAGTGCGCCCGCTGCTCGGCGGCCCACGAGGAACTGTGCGCCCTGCGGGACTCCCCGCGCACGGCCCTGGCGGAGGGTCTGCTGCCGTGGGCGGGCACGGCGTACGTGTCGGCGGGCGCGGCGGTGGGCGAACCGCGCCGCAACGCCCGTGCGGTGGCGGTCACTTGGCCGCCGTCCCGCCGCTTCGTCCTGGCCTCCGCGGCCCTCGGGGTGGCGCTGGCGCCGCTACTGGTCTTCCTGCTGTCGCAGGGCGGTTCGCCGTCCCAGCACACGGCGGCCCCGGCGAGCACACCGCCGGTGAGGGTGACGATCCCGGCCGTCACCCCGTCCCCCACTCCCACGCCCTCCCCTTCGGCGACGAGCAAATCCCCGTCGCCGTCGCCGAGTTCGCCCTCTCCTCGGACACCGCGACCAAAGCCCACCCCCACGCTCACGCCCACCGCACCTGCGTACCAGCCGCCGGGCGCCGCCTACGCCCAGGTGGTCAACCTCACTTCGGGCCGGTGCCTGGACATCGACGGCGCCCCGGAGAACGGCAGGGACGTGGTCACGGCCGCCTGCACGTCCTCCCGTGACCAACGGTGGCGGGTCGACTCCGCACGGGGCGTGCTGCAGTCGTACGCCGACCCCGGCTACTGCCTGGACAGCCGCGGCTCCGTGGACCTGGGCATCGGCATCTGGGAGTGCGACGCGGTGGACGGGCCCAACGGCCGGAACCTGAGGTTCGCGGTGGACTCCAGCGGAGTGATCCGCCCGGGCATCGCCACGGACCGCGCGGTGACTGCGAGCGAGGGCGACTCGCTGTCCCTGGTGCGCGAGGCGGGGCGGGGGGACCAGCGGTGGCGGGCCGGGGCCTCCTGATCAGACGACCCGCAGTCCTCGCCGCCACACCCCGCTGACCAGCGGAACCCCGGGTCGATAGGCCAGGTGGACGTGGCTCGGGGCGTCCAGGAGGGTCAGGTCGGCGGACGCGCCCGGGGTGAGGCGGCCGATGTCGTCGCGGCGGAGGGCTGCCGCGCCGCCCGCCGTGGCCGACCAGACGGCCTCGTCGGGGGTCATGTGCATGTCCCGTACGGCGAGGGCGATGCAGAACGGCACGGACGACGTGAACGACGAGCCCGGGTTGCAGTCGGTGGACAGGGCGACGGTCGCGCCGGCGTCGAGGAGGCGGCGCGCGTTCGGCCACTGGGCGCGGGTGGAGAACTCGGCGCCGGGCAGGAGCGTGGCGACGGTACGGCTGTTGGCCAGGGCGTCCACGTCCTGGTCCGTGAGATGGGTGCAGTGGTCGGCGCTGGCCGCGTCGAGTTCCACGGCGAGCTGGACGCCGGGGCCGTGGGTGAGCTGGTTGGCGTGGACGCGGGGGTGCAGGCCCCTGGCCTTGCCGGCGGTGAGGATCGCGCGGGCCTGGTCGCCGTCGAAGGCGCCCTTCTCGCAGAAGACGTCGACCCAACGGGCGTACGGGGCGCACGCGTCGAGCATCTCGCCGGTGACGAGGGCGACGTAGGCGGCGGGGTCGCCGGCGTGCTCGGGAGCGACGATGTGGGCGCCGAGGTACGTGACCTCGTCGGTGTGCTGGGCGGCGATGCGCAGGGCGCGGGACTCGTCCTCGGCTGTGAGGCCGTAGCCGGACTTCGTCTCCATCGTCGTGGTGCCCTGGTGGAGCGCCTCGGCGAGGTACCGGGTGAGGTTGGCTTCGAGCTCGGCGTCCGTCGCGGCCCGGGTCGCGGCGACCGTCGTGCGGATGCCGCCCGCGCTGTAGGCCCGGCCGGACATGCGGGCGTTGAACTCGGCGGTGCGGTCGCCCGCGAAGACCAGGTGGGAGTGGGAGTCGACGAAGCCGGGCAGGACCGCCCGGCCGCCCGCGTCGACCCGATTGTCAGTGGCGGGTGCTTTGCTTGATTCACCGGTCCACGCGACGCGGTCGCCGTCGATGACGACGGCCGCGTCCTGGACCAGGCCGAGGGGGGATCCGTCACCGAGGGAGGGGTCGTTGGTGACCAGCGTGGCGATGTTGGTGATGACGGTGCTGCTCATGGCGTCCTCGTGGGTGGCAGGGGCGGTCGTCATCGGCGCAGGGCCCGGACGGCTTCCGTCAGTGCCTGCGGCACATCGGGTACGAGCGTGTGCGCCCCGTCGCGTACGACGTGCCGCCCTCCCACGATCGTGTGCCGTACGTCCGCTGCCGTCGCGGCGAATACGGCCGTCTCGGCGCCGAGCCGTGGCGGCGGCCCCGCCGTTCTGACCGAGTCGAGCGCGATCGTCGTGAGGTCGGCGAGCGCGCCGGCCTCGATGGTGCCCGCGTCCGGCCAGGCGAGGGCGGCGTGGCCGTCGGCGGTGGCGGCGCGCAGCAGGGCGGCGGCGGTCCAGTGACCGCGGGTGCGGGTGCGCAGGCGCTCGTCGAGTTCCATCGCGCGGGCCTCTTCGAGCAGGTCGATCACGGCGTGGCTGTCGGAGCCGAAGGAGAGCGGGGAGCCCGCGTGCTGGAGGGCGAGGGCGGGTCCGATGCCGTCGGCGAGGTCCCGCTCGGTGGTCGGGCACATGCAGGTGCCGGTGCCGCTGCCGCCGATCAGGGCGATGTCCTCGTCCGTGAGGTGCGTGTGGTGGACGCCGGTGGTGCGCGGCCCGAGCACGCCGTGGTCGGCGAGGAGGCGGGTGGGCGTGCACCCGTGCGCTGCCCGGCAGGCGTCGTTCTCGGCGGTCTGCTCGGACAGGTGCACATGCAGCGGGGCCCGCCGCTCCCCGGCCCACCGGGCGACCGTGGCGAGCTGGCCGGCGGGCACGGCCCGTACGGAGTGGATCGCCGCCCCGATCCGTGCGTGATCCCGGTCCTTGAGAACTGAACAGCGTTCGGCCCAGGCCTGCGCCGTCCCGTCGGAGAAGCGGAGCTGGTGGGCGCCTGGCGGCTGTCCGAAGCCGGCGGAGAGGTAGGCGGTGTCGAGGAGGGTGATGCGGACACCGGCTTCGGCGGCGGCCGCGATGAGCGCCTCGCCCATGGCGTTGGGGTCGGCGTAGGGGGCGCCGCCGGGGGCGTGGTGCACGTAGTGGAACTCGCCGACCGTCGTGATGCCGGCGAGGGCCATCTCGGCGTACACGGCGCGGGCGAGGTCGTGGTACGTCTCCGGGGTCAGCCGGCCGGCGACGGAGTACATGACCTCGCGCCAGGTCCAGAAGGTGCCGGAACCGACCTGGACGGTGCCGCGCAGGGCACGGTGGAAGGCGTGGCTGTGGGCGTTGGCGAGCCCGGGGATCGTGAGCCCGCGCAGAATCTCGGCGCCGGGTGGCGGTGTGGGCGTGTCCGTGTGGACGGCGGCGACACGGCCGTCGGCGATCTCCAGGAGGACTCCCGGCTCGACGTGCGTGCCGAGCCAGGCGTGCTCCAGCCAGCAGGTCCTCGGTGTCACCTGCACGCCAGTCCTTCCAGTACGTCGGCGAGGGCGAGCGCCCCGGCCACGCAGTCGTCCTCGGTGGCGGACTCGGCCGGGGAGTGCGAGACGCCCGTGGGGTTGCGCACGAACAGCATGGCGGTCGGGACGCTCCCGGAGAGAATCCCGGCGTCGTGTCCCGCACCGGTGCCGAGGACGGGCACGGTGAGGCCGGTGTCCTTGCCGAGGATGCGGGCGAGTTCGTCGCGCAGGGCGTGGTCGAACTCGACGACGGGCGTGAACGACTCGCGGACGACGTCGAGGTCGACACCGTGTTCCTGCGCATACGCGCGTGCGGCCGTCTCGATGCCGTCGATCACGGTGTCGAGGGTGTCCTGCCCGGGCGCGCGGGAGTCGAGCCAGCCGCGTACCAGGGACGGGATGGCGTTGACGCCGTTCGGCTCGACGGCGATCTTGCCGAAGGTCGCGACGGCACCGGCGAGCCGGGCCTCGCGGCGGGCGGCGAGCACGGTCTCGGCGTACGGCAGCATCGGGTCGCGCCGGTCGGTGAGCCGCGTGGTGCCAGCGTGGTTGGCCTCACCGCGGAAGTCGAACCGCCAGCGTCCGTGCGGCCAGATGGCGCTGGCGATGCCGACGGCGTCCCCGGTGAGGTCGAGGGCGCGGCCCTGCTCGACGTGCAGCTCGACGAAGGCGCCGATGCGGGCGAGCCGCTCCGGGTCCGGCCCGATGGCGTCCGGGTCGTAACCGGCGGCGGCCATGGCCTGCGGGAGCGTGACCCCGTTGCCGTCGGTGAGCCGGTGCGCCTGCTCGACGGTGAGCTGCCCGGCGGCCAGCCGCGACCCGACGCAGGCGAGCCCGAACCGGGCGCCCTCCTCGTCCCCGAAGTTGACGATGCCGACCGGCTTGGCGAACTGCGCTCCGCTCGCGCGCAGTTCGTCCAGGGCGGCGAAGGCGGACACGACGCCGAGGGGCCCGTCGAAGGCACCCCCGTCCGGCACCGAGTCCAGATGCGACCCGGTGACGACGGCGTCCCCGGCAACCGGGTCCCCCAGCCAGGCCCACTGGTTGCCGTTCCGGTCCACCTCGTACCGCAGCCCCCGCCCCTCGGCCTGCACCTGGAACCAGGCCCGGCATTCGGCGTCGGCACCGGTCCACGCAAACCGGCGGTAGCCGTGCGAGCCGGGGTGCCGCCCGATGGGGTTCAGCTCGCGCCACATCTCCTGGAAGGAGGGCGCGTTGGGCGACTTTTCCTTGCGGGAAGGGCCGTTGGACGCCTCAGTCCTTTCCGGCCGTACAGGCCGTGGGCAGTCGTTCCGCAGGGCGATGGGGGCACCTCCCGGGCCCTCAAGGCAATGGGGGAGGGTGGGCACGACCGGACCCGGGGACGGCGACGAAGCGCCGGCCTGCACCGGACGGTTGCCGCTCGCTTCGCTCACGCGTCGTCCCCCTCACGCATCGGGACACGCACGCCCCGCTCGGCCGCCACCGACTCGGCGATGTCGTACCCGGCGTCCACGTGACGGATGACGCCCATCCCCGGGTCGTTCGTCAGCACCCGGCGGATCTTCTCGCCGCCGATCTTCGTACCGTCGGCCACCGTCACCTGTCCGGCATGGATGGACCGCCCCATCCCCACCCCACCGCCATGGTGAATGGACACCCAGGACGCCCCGGACGCGACGTTCACCATGGCGTTCAGCAACGGCCAGTCGGCGATCGCGTCGGAGCCGTCGAGCATGGCCTCGGTCTCCCGGTACGGAGAGGCGACGGACCCGCAGTCGAGGTGGTCGCGCCCGATGACGACCGGCGCGGACAGCTCACCGCTCGCCACCATGTCGTTGAACCGCTCACCGGCCTTGTCCCGCTCGCCATAGCCGAGCCAGCAGATCCGGGCGGGCAGCCCCTGGAAGTGCACCCGCTCTCCGGCCATGCGGATCCAGCGGGCCAGGGACGCGTTCTCGGGGAACAGCTCCAGAACCGCCCGGTCCGTCCTCGCGATGTCGGCGGGGTCGCCGGACAGGGCCGCCCAGCGGAAGGGGCCCTTGCCCTCGCAGAAGAGGGGCCGGATGTAGGCGGGGACGAAGCCGGGGAAGGCGAACGCCCGCTCGTAGCCGTCGAGTTGGGCCTCCCCGCGGATGGAGTTGCCGTAGTCGAAGACCTCCGCGCCGGCGTCCATGAAGCCGACCATCGCCTCGACGTGCCGGGCCATGGACTCACGCGCACGCGTGGTGAACCCGGCCGGGTCCTTCGCGGCGTAGGAGGCCATGTCCTCGAACTCCACGCCCAGTGGCAGGTACGCCAGCGGGTCGTGGGCGGAGGTCTGGTCGGTGACGACGTCGATGGGTGCGCCCATGGCCAGCAGCTGCGGGACCAGCTCCGCGGCGTTGCCGAGCACGCCGATGGACAGCGGCCGGCGGGCGTCCCGAGCCTCCACGGCCAGCTGGAGGGCGTGGTCGAGGGAGTCGGCGCGCACGTCGAGATACCGGTGCTCGATGCGGCGCTCGATCGCGCGCGGGTCGCAGTCGATGCAGATCGCGACGCCGTCGTTCATGGTGACGGCGAGCGGCTGGGCGCCGCCCATGCCGCCGAGCCCGGCGGTCAGTGTGATGGTCCCAGCGAGGGAGCCGCCGAACTTCTTCGCGGCGACGGCGGCGAAGGTCTCGTATGTGCCCTGGAGGATGCCCTGGGTGCCGATGTAGATCCAGGAGCCGGCGGTCATCTGGCCGTACATGGTCAGGCCGAGGGCCTCCAGGCGGCGGAACTCCTCCCAGTTCGCCCAGTCGCCGACGAGGTTGGAGTTGGCGATCAGGACGCGGGGGGCCCACTCGTGGGTCTGCATGACGCCGACGGGGCGGCCGGACTGCACGAGCATCGTCTCGTCGGCCTTAAGGGTCTTCAGCGTCCGCACCATCGCGTCGAACGACCGCCAGTCGCGGGCCGCCTTGCCGGTGCCGCCGTACACGACGAGCTTGTCGGGGTGCTCGGCGACGTCGGGGTCGAGGTTGTTCTGCAGCATCCGCAGGGCGGCTTCCTGCTGCCATCCCAGGGCGCTCGGTTCCGTGCCGCGCGGCGCTCGGACAAGACCAGAGGGCGGCCCGGAGGGCCTCGGTTGAGGGTGGTGGCGGGAGACGGGCGGGCGGGGTCCTGACATCGTCTGCCTCCTGGTGGGCTGGCTCCCGGCGAGTTATTGCTGCGGATATTCACATCCTTACTCGATGAATAAAACTAGTCAATACGATGATGTGCCAGCGTGGGTAGGACACGGACTGTTTGGCTGAATGCGGGTCCGGGACGCGAGGACGACGACACGACGGGGGTTCGGTGTGGACATCGGCTACGACGGGGACGTGAGCTACCCCGGTGCCGGGCGGGCGGCCCGGCGGGACGAGGCGGTGCGGGCGGCCGTGGAGCAGGGGCTGCTGGGGCCCGGCACCCCCATCGTGGGGCTGCTCGACGTCACCGGCATCCGGGAGTCGGCGGTGGAGCTGCGCGCGGCGTTCGACGCGGTGACGGAGCCCGGCACGCCGGCGCTGCACGCCTTCGCGGTGAAGGCGACCCCGCTGGTGCCGGTGCTGCGGCTGCTGCGCGACGAGGGCATCGGCGCGGAGGTGGCGAGCCCCGGGGAGCTGGCCCTGGCGCGGGCGGCGGGGGTGCCGGTGGAGCGGACGGTGCTGGACTCGCCGGCCAAGACGCCGGCCGAGCTGCGGGAGGCGCTGGCGCTCGGGATCGCGGTCAACGCGGACAATCCGCAGGAGCTGGACCGTATCGACGCCCTAATGGGGTCCGCGGTCAGCCGCTCTCCGCTCGGGATCCGGGTGAACCCACAGGTCGGCGGCGGTTCCATCGAGGCCACGTCCACGGCCACCGCGACCTCGAAGTTCGGGGTGGCACTGCGGGACGAGGGCGCGCGGGAGTGGGTCGTACGGGCGTATCTGGACCGGCCGTGGCTGACCCGGCTGCACGCGCACACCGGGTCGCAGGGCGTCCCACTGTCGCTGCTGGTGCGGGGCGTGGCGGAGACGTACGCGCTGGCCGAGGAAATCAACGGGCGGGCGGGGCGCCGTCAGATCGACACGGTCGACATCGGCGGCGGGCTGCCGGTGAACTTCGCGTCGGACGCGACGACGCCCACATACGCGCAGTACGCGCGCATGCTGCGGGAGGCCGTGCCGGGGCTGTTCGACGGGCGGTACGGGCTGGTCACCGAGTTCGGACGGTCACTGCTGGCCAAGCACGGGACGGTGGTGGCCCGGGTCGAGTACGCGAAGACCTCCGGCGGCCGCCCGGTAGCGGTGACCCACGCGGGCGTCCAGGTGGCGACGCGCACGGTGTACGCACCGGCGAGCTGGCCGCTCCGGATCGCCGTGTACGGAGCGAAGGGCCGCCCGAAGGAGGGCCCGCCCGTGGTCCAGGACGTGGCAGGGCCGGCCTGCTTCGCGGGCGACCTGCTGGCGGAGAGGCGAGCGCTGCCGCTGGTGGAGCAGGGCGACTATGTGGCGGCCCTGGACACGGGCGCGTACTACTTCGCCCACCACTACGGCTACAACTCCCTCGCCCGACCCGGCGTTTACGGCTTCGCCTCCGACGGGACGGGATCTGTCACGTTCGCGATGGTGCGGGAACCACAGAGGCTGGAGGAGATAGTCGCCGAGTCAGGCGGAGCCCAAGCCTCTGCTCTCACGGAACTGCAACGCCCCTGAAGGGGCGGGGCTGTATCGATACGCGGCTCCGCCGCGTGGGCGCGACAGGCCACAACGTGCACTCACCCGGCAACGACCGAAACCCCCACGGCGCGTAGCCTCAAACCAACGCCGCACTCTTCCGCCGCTTACCCCCCGGCGCCGCATCCCCCGCAGAGATCCCGGTACTGCGATACCCCTTGACCGCCTTACCCACCGGCCGGCCCCCCGATCGCAACCAGTCCACACGCACCCACAGCAGCTCCTCCTCGGCCCGCTCCAGCCGCCCGATCCACGCCGCCTTGAGCCACAACCCAACCCCGGCCCCAGCCATCAGCATCCCGCCCGCCGCCGGCAAGGCAACCGCACTGCCCAGCGCCGCCAGAAACGCCAGCAGCAGCCACCACCTATGCCCCCGCCGCCAGTTGCGGACACTCACCGCCCGGTCCTGAAGCACATCGTGCTTGCCGGCCCGGGCCACCGACCGGGACAGCGCGACGTACCGTCTGCGCCGCGCGTACGCCACGACCACCGCGCCGACGACGAACAGCGCCGCCCCGGCCAGCACGCCGATCCGGCGCCCGGTCAGTCCCGGCATCAGCACACCGATACCCGCCGCGAACACGCCCAGCCACCACAGCGGTGCCGCACCGGCCCGTACGACGACGGCCACCCGAGCCAACCCCTGTCCACCGCGTGCCACGTTCAGCCTCCCGCCTCAAGGTCTGCAATGCCTCTGAAGGGTGTCTTATAGGAGACGCACGGTAGTAAGGCAAGCTGAGACGAGTCTGAGAACGCCGGACGCACCGCGCCCCGTCCCCACATCACTCCACGAACAGGCCCCGGGCCGCCGCCTTCGCGTCGAACTCCTCCAGGCGGGCCTGCGCGTCCGGCAGGTCGTCGCACATCGCCTCCAGCAGGACCCGGCCCAGCAGCATCGGCGCGCAGGCCGTGTCGAAGGCGAGGCCCGTGCCGACGGCGGCGGGCAGCAGCAGGTCGGACACCTTGGCGACGGGCGCGAACGCGGAGTCGGCGACGGTGACGACGGTCAGCCCGGCCTCCCTGGCGTAGGCGAGCGTGTCGACGACTTCGCGGGGGTGCCGGGGCAGCGCGAAGCACAGCAGGGACCTCGCGCCGGCGTGCACGGCGGCGTCGATGCGGTCGTGCAGCATGCTGCCGCCCTCGCCGAGGAGCCGTACGTCCGGGTGGACCTTGGCGGCGAAGTACGCGAAGCCGTACGCCTGAGCGGCGGCCGCGCGCAGGCCGAGGACCGGGAGCGGACGGCTCCTCGCGAGCAGCCGCCCCGCCTTCTCCACGTGCTGCGGATCGGCCAGTACCTCCGCGAGGTGCCTGAGATTCTCGATCTCGGCCTCGACGGCCTGCTGGTACTCGTTGTACGAGCCCGCCTCGGCCGCCGGTTCCGCGGGAGCGACCTCGCGCAGGTGCCGGCGCAGGGCCGGGTAGCCGTCGAAGCCGAGGGCGACGGCGAAGCGGGTCACGGACGGCTGGCTGACCCCGGCCAGTTCGGCGAGCTCCACGCTGGACAGGAACGGCACGTCGGCGGCGCGCCGGACCATGCTGTGCGCGATGCGCCGCTGGGTCGGCGTGAGCCGGTGCCCCTCGAAGAGCGCCTGCAGCCGGGCGGCCGGGCTGTCGCTCACGCTCATGCCGTACTCCCTCTCCAGATGTCCGTGAACCGGTCGAGCAATCGTGCCGCCGCCGTCACGCGGCGGGTGTGGGCGGGTTCGTGCGGGGCGAGCGCGGACTGGCCGAGGGTGAGGGTGTTGTTGCTCATCAGCGCCGCGATGTCCCCGGTGCCGACCGGCCCGAACTCGTGGACGACCGGATATGCCCCGCTCTCCAGCGCCTCGCACAGGGCGGTCACGACACCGGGCCGCAGCCCCGCGCCCCCGGCCGGCACCTGGTTCGCCCGTGCGGCGAGCATGGCGCGCGCTTCCCGGGCCGGCAGTTCCTCCCCGTTGGCGCCGGCGCCGGTGGAGCGGCCGTAGACGCGGCCGGTCGCGGCGATGCCGTGCGCGGCGTTGCAGGACTGAGACGACATCGCGCTCGAACTCCCCTCAAACGCGGACACCGGACCTTGCCGTCCGGTCATCCGTCACTCGGATCAGCACCGGAGCGTTGACAACCTGTTCAGACACAGTATTGGGGCGGCTACCGGACGTGCCTGACGGGTGCGGCCGGGTTCTCCGAAGAGCACAGTCCCGACCAGTCGTTGTTGACCTGGGTCACCACGGAGCCGCCGCCCTCGCCCTGTTCACGGAAGCGGGCCGCCGCCGCGCGGCCGCAGGTGAACGTACCGCGCAGATGGCTGGTGACGACGAGGTCGAAGTCGTCGTCGGTGGTGTTGCGCAGGGGCCTGTCGCGCAGCGCCCCGGCGTTGGTGATCATCACGTCCAGCCGGCCGAACTCGTCGGCCGCACGCCGCACCAGCGCGTCGGCGAACTCGGAACCGCCGACCGCGCCGACATGGGCGACGGCCGCTCCGCCCGCGTCCGTGATCAGACCGACCGTTTCCGCGGCCACCTCGGCATCGAGCGGCATCTGCCGCCGACCTGTGTCCCGGTCGGTCCGGGACATCCGTCGCGGTCGGCACGGCAGTCAGCCGGCCGGGCCGTCAGCCCCTCGGCGGCACCAGCCCTTGCCGCACCGCGAACAGCGCGGCCTGGGTCCGGGAGGTGAGCCGGAGTTTGCGCAGCACGTTGCTCACGTGGGTGCGGGCGGTGCGCTCGCTGATCACCAGCTCGTCGGCGATCTGCTGGTTCGACCGCCCCTCGGCGACGAGGACGAGGACGTCACGTTCCCGGCCGGTGAGCGAGGCGAGCCCGGTCGGTGGCGAGACGATCTCCTGGGTGAGCCCCCTGGCGACCGCGGGGTCCAGGAACACCTCGCCCCGGGCGGCCGCGCGGATCGCGGCGACCACCTCACCCGCCTCGGCGTCCTTGAGCAGGTAGCCGGCGGCTCCCTGCGCGAGCGCGGCGTGGACGCGTTCCATCTCGCCGAAGCTGGTGAGCACCACGACCCGGAGACCGGGGTGGCGCTGCTTGATCACTCCGATCGCAGTCGCCCCGTCCATCCTGGGCATGAGCAGGTCGATCAGCACCACGTCCGGCAGTTCCCGATGCGCGGCCATCGCGTCCAGTCTGGTGAGCGCCTCCTCACCGTCGGTGGCCTCAGCGGCCACCTCCATGTCGTCCAGGACCTTGAGGTAGGCGCGGATGCCCCGGCGTACGACGGCGTGGTCGTCGACGATCAGGACCCGGATCGGGCGGGGTCCGCCGTCTCCCGGAGCGGGACCGCCGTCGGGGCGCTCCGGGACTCCGAGTCCGCGGGAGGCGACTCCGGTACCCGTACGGGGAGGGGTATGACGACCCATACGGCCGCACCGCTCTTCCCGTATCTGATCCTCATGGTGCCGCCCCATCGCTCCGCCCTTTCCCGCATGGTCGTCAGTCCGTAGCCGTGGCCCCAGGCCGGGCCGGTCGTCCGGCTGTCCTCCCCTTCCGGCCCGGGCCCGCGCCCGCCGGATGCCGCGAGCCCGCGACCGTCGTCCTGGACGCTCGCGGTCAGGGTGTGGTCGCGTACGCCGAGGCGGATGGTGACGCTGGTGGCCTCCGCGTGCTTGACCACGTTGTGGATGGCCTCCGCGACGATCCGGTACATGTCCTCGGCCAGGTCCGGTTCGACGGCGTCCAGCTCCGCTCCGCACAGCAGCCGGATGCTTGAACGAGTCGGTGGTGAGCGGGCAGGGGGCGCCTCGTGGCCGGTCACAGCATCGTAGCCCCGCGGATTCGACCCGGGTCTACGTCATTCGTCCCGTTCACCGCCCGGTCGAAGCGCCGAGCCGGTCGAGTCATTGCACGCGTTCCTCAGGGCTGCGCCCCGCCTACCGTGAGGAAGGAGCGCCCCGTGGAGCGCTAGTCCCAATGCCGTGTAGTTAGGGCTTGCCGGGAAACAAGCCGTGGCTTCGGGCCTTGGTCCTCGTTGTTGTGGTATGGGGAGAC
>NZ_JACTVI010000074.1 GCF_014495685.1 Streptomyces sp. TRM68367
TCAGGTCCGGCCTCCCGCGCGGCAGTCACGCTCCGCAGTCAGCGGCACGGCCAGCGAGGACCCCTCCCCGCCTAAATTCGAAGACCCGAATTACTGCTCAAGCGAGTTTGCTCCTGACCATCGCAAGATAGAACGGGAGTTTTTGCACGGCGCTCTTCGGCACCACGTAGACCTCCACGTTGCCGTGCAGGTGGTCGTTGATGGTGAGCGTGCACTTTCCTTTTTCATGCCGCAATTCAGCGGAGTACAGAATTTTCTCCATCGTGGGTTCACTCGCAGCAGCTGCCTCGCCAGTTGCAGAATTTTCCATGATGAACTCCTGGCTCAATGCAAACTCGGAGGATGGCGCATATCCTGCCCGAACTGCACAGTAGGTCACGTTGTGGCGGTAAAGATCGACTGAAGTAAGGGTGTACCCGAAAGAGTGAAAATCATGGATCATCCTGGTGAGGCGACCCTTTTGGGGGCTAAGCTTCCGCGCCCCTTATCAAGAAGGTTATTCGAGGGACTGTCAAGTAGTCCGTAAAGCTGGCGCTGGACGCCAGGCGAGTAGCCCACGAAATCAACGAAGACCTGAGCGGCATTGCCGCCGAGGCAACCGCCGAAGTATTTGCTTCCGACCTCAAGGAAGGCTCCGAGGTGCCGCGCCAGACCGCCAAGAAGGCTCGTACCGGCAACGCGACCCCTTGAGAAGAGAGGGCGGCCGGCGGCACGGCGGCCGCCCGCGAGCCGTCAACTCACCTGTGTAAACAGGTGTTTGCGGTGTTTGCGCGCTGCGAACACAGCGGAACGGCCTGTTCCGCCGGTCCGTACTCATCTGTAGGGTGCATCGAACCCTACGGAGAGGCGTGGACCAATGGGGCTGACGCGGCGTGCGCTCATCAAGCGGGGAGCCGGACTCGCCGCGACGGCAGGGGCGTTGGGCGGTCAGGGGAGCCCGGCGTGGGCATCCTTGGCCGGGGACGGTGAGACGGGCGCGCAGACGGTCGGCGTGACCGTCACGGAGGCGACCAACGCGTCCGTTGCAGTTGCCCGGGACGGGCAGCGCGTCGTCCTGGACCTGCTGAACATCGTGTGGGCGCTGCCCGCCGACGGCGGCGAGGCCGTACCGCTGACCAGCGTGGAGGAGGAAGCGAGCGAGCCGGACTTTTCGCCGGACGGCGAGCGGATCGTGTACACGGCGTACACCGGCGGCACCTTCCAGCTCTGGCTGATGAACGCCGACGGCAGCGGACGCCGGCAGCTCACCTCCGGCTTCGCCGACCACCGTGAGCCGCGCTTCTCGCCGGGCGGCGACCGGCTCGCCTGCGCGGCCGAGACCGGCGGCCGGTACGCGATCCACGTCATCGACATCGAGGCCGGCGTGACCACGGTGTGGACCACCGGTACCGCGCAGGAGGGCCAGCCGTGCTGGACGCCCGACGGCACGGCGATCGCCTTCACCACCGGGACCGATGACGCGCCGCAGGCCATCGACCAGGTCAGCGCCGACGGCAGTCGCCGCACTCTCGCCACCGTCACCGAGGGCCGCCTCGCGGGGCCCTCGCTCTCGCCCGACGGCAGCCGCCTCGCCTACGTTCACCTCACCACTACCGGCACGGCCTTGGTCGTCGACGGCGAGCGGCTGACCGACGACGGCGAGGACGTGTTCCCGTTCGCCGCCCGCTGGGCCGGGCCGGAGGAACTCCTCTACACCGCCGACGGCAAGCTCCGCCGCCGTACGCTCCAAGGCGCCGTCAAAGACGTGCCGTTCAGCGCCCGCGTCACCGTGCCGAAGGTCGCCGAACGGCCCGCCGCGCGCGACTTCGACGGCACCCGCAGCCGCCAGGTCAAGGGCATCGTCGGCCCCGCGCTCTCCCCGGACGGCACTGCCGTCGCCTTCGGCGCCCTCGGCGACCTGTGGCTCATGCGCCGCGGCAGGGCCCCCGAGGCCGTCGTCGCCGACGGCCACCGCAACACGGATCCGGCGTGGTCCCCGGACGGCCGCACCCTCATCCATGTCAGCGACCGCGACGGCGGCATCGCCCTGTGGAGCCACGATCTCGCCACCGGAGCCCGGCGCCGCCTCACCGACACCGGGCTGGCCGCCGCCGCACCCACCGTCAGCCCGGACGGCACTGCCGTCGCCTTCATCTCCGACGGCACCACCCTCTCCACCCTGGACCTGACCAGCGGCGCCGTCCGCAAGGTGGCCGGCCCATTGAAGGCCCCAGGCCGGCCCACCTTCACCGCCGACGGCAAACGGCTGTCCGCCGCCGTCCTCGTCCCTGCCACTCCGCGCTTCCGGGAGGGCCGCAACCAGATCCTCACCGTCGACCTCACCACCGGCGAGGCCCACTACAGCGAGCCCCTCCCCGGCGGCTCCCTCACCAACCGCATCGACGCGGGCCCCGTGCACGCACCCGACGGCACCAGGACGGCGTACATAGCCAACGGCACCCTGCACATCAGCGATCTCGACGCCACCGGCCGGACCATCGGCACCGCCCGCCAGGTGAGCGCCGAGACCGCCGACGCTCCCAGCTGGAGCGGCGACTCCGGCTCCCTGCTCTACCTCTGCGACGGCCACCTCCGGCTGGTGGCCGCCGAGCCCGGGGCCCGGCCCGCCGCGGTCCCGCTCCGGCTCACCTGGCGCCCGGCCCTGCCCACCGGCCGTACGGTCATCCAGGCCGGCGCCCTCTGGGACGGCACCGGCCCCGTCCTGCGGCACGAAGTCGACATCGTCCTCGACGGCCACCGCATCGCCGCCGTCACCACGTGCGGGGCCCACCGCACGCGCCCCGGCGACAAGGTGGTCGACGCCCGCGGGCTCACCGTGCTGCCCGGCCTCGTCGCCGTGCACGAGCACGGCCCCTGGGAGCGGAACGAACTCATGCGCCTGTGGCTGTCCTTCGGCATCACCGCGCTGCGCTCGCCCGGCACCGCCCACTACGCCGCCGTCGAGGCCAAGGAGACCCTCGCCGCTGGCCGCCGCACCGGGCCCCGCGTCTTCACCGCCGGCGAGATGGTCGACGGATCCCGCATCTACTACTCCTCCGCCCGCCCGATCACCGACGACGACCAACTGCGCCGCGAGATCCGCAAGGCCCTCGCTCTCGGCCACGACATGGTCAAGACGTACGTCCGGCTGCCGTACTCCCGGCAGCGCAGGGCGATCCAGGCCGCCCACCGCGTCGGCCTGCGCACCACGTCCCACTACCTGTTCGGCCCGCTCGGCATGGGCGCCGACGGCGTCGAGCACATCGGAGGCACCAGCCGCTACGGCCGCCGGCAGAAGGAGACCCATCTCGGCCACAGCTACCAGGACGTCACCGTCCCGCTCGCCGCGTCCGGCATGGCGTTCACGCCCACCTTCGGCCTGTCCGGCCTCGGCCTGCCCGCAGTCCGTGCCGCCCTGTACCGCCACGCCGAGTGGGCCCTGGACGACCCGCGGCTCACCTCACTGCTGACCGCCGCCGAGTACACGGAGCTCCGCGACGGCGTCGAGGCGGCGCGGGCCGACGAACCGACCGCCGAACTCGCCTTCGTCGCCCGGCACGGCGAGACCGTGTGTCGCCTGATCGACCAGGGCGCCCACATCGCCGTCGGCACCGACAGCCCGCTCGTCCCGCCCGGCGTCTACTACCACCTCAACCTGCAGACCATGATCCGCCACGGCGTCAGCCCGTACGAGGCACTGCGCTCCGCCACCGTCCAGGGCGCCCGCGCCCTGGGCCTGTCCGACCACCTGGGCACCGTCGAGCCGGGCAAACTCGCCGACCTCGTCCTGGTGGAGGGCGACCCGACGAAGGACATCGCGGCCGCGGCCGCCGTACGCCAGGTCGTCGTCGGCGGCACCCCGCATACCGTCGCGGACCTGCTGGAGACAGCGGTGAAGCGGAGCGGGCCGACCGTCCGCAACGCCGCCCTGCCCGACGTACCCCGACAACCGGCCCACGACCGCTTCTGGTGGCACCGGCAGGAGCACATCCCGCACTCCTGCTGCTGAAGACGGTCGGCTTCCGTTCGGGCCGACACCTGTGGTTCGGGCGGCCAGGCGTGCGCCCAGCGCACTGGGGGCGCACTCTGCACTCTCTGGGGTGTGCATGCGATCGTCAGTGAGGATGGGATCGGGGTGGTGAAGAGCTGTGACCGAGGATGCGGCCGAGCGTGCTCTGTGGGTGGCCGTGGAGCTGGCCGAGTGGGCGTCCGAGACGATCCGCGGCGCGAGCGGCACGGGCGTGGGCCCGGTGGGTGCGGTCCGGGAGAAGGCGAGTCCCGCGGACATCGTCACGGACACCGACGAGGAGGTCGAGGCGCGCGTACGGGCGGTGTTGCGGCGGGAGTTCCCGGGCTGGGGGATCGACGGCGAGGAGTACGGCGTGGAGGAGGGGACGTCGGATGCGCCGCGCTGGCTGATCGATCCCGTGGACGGAACGACCAACTACGCGCACGGAATCGGCTGGTGTTCCTTCTCGCTGGGGCTGGCGGAGCCCGACGGGAAGCCGCTGGTGGGTGTGGTGGCGGACCCGTGGCGGGGCGAGGTTTTCACGGCGGTCCGGGGCAGGGGAGCGCACCTGAAACGGATTCGGTTCGCTCGCTGTGTGCGGTGAGGACGGGCTGGTGGAACCCGGTGGAGTCCGGGCTGTGCCAGGTGATGTCGGTGAAGCCGGCGTCAGCCGCGAACTGGGTCACCTCTGCGCGGGTCAGTGCCCAGTAGGTGGTCCGGCGGTGCCGGACCGTCCAGGTGCCAGCCTCGGGGACGAGCTGGAAGTGCTCCAGGTCGTAGTGTTCGCCGTCCTCGTGCCAGTGCCACAGCTGAAAGCTGATCACCTTGCCGTCGGGAGTCTCCGTGACCTGTGGAGGTGTCGCTGTGGGTCTGGTCGTGCGGGCTTCGTCGTAAGCGCGCACAGTGATCATCAGCAGTCCGTCGTCGCGGAGTACCCGTCGCATGCCGAGAAGGGCCGCCTCGACGTCCTGCGCGGTCAGCAGATGCAGGAGCGAGTTGTCGGCGCAGACGACGATGTCGAAGGCGGATGACGCAAAGGGCAGCCGACGCATGTCTGCGGCAGCCGCCGGGAGATGGGCGCCCCGGGCGGCCGCCTCGGCCGCGGCGCGTGCGGCGGCGAGCGGGCTCAGGTCGCTGCCGACGACCTCGTGCCCGCGCAGGGCAAGCCCGATCGCCTGAGTGCCGATCCCGCACGAGCAGTCCAGGACCGTATGAGGTCCGGTTCCCAGACGCTGGCGCACCACCTCGTTCAGGACTGTCGCCTGGTGCGCCATGCTCGTGTCCCAGTCCCGGAAGATCAGGTGGTAGTCGGGGGCCAGGCCGTCGTAGAAGTCCCGCACCGAGAAAGCGCACATGGGCTCACGGTACTGCGCGCGCGGCAGGTTCAGACGTTCGTCTCACCCGGAGCCGTTCGGGGAAGGTGACGCCGGTCAGCTCCTCGGCGGCATACAGCGTCGGCAGGGCGCCGCGCTGGCTGTCCTGCGCGTGGCAGCGCTGGTTCACGTCCAGGGCGAGGCCGACGGGGAGGGCGGTGTTGTGGTTGGCCAGGTTGGTGGCGGCCCAGCAGGTCGCCCGCGTCCGGCGCCGATCGCGCGCCCCTGGTGCTGCTGGACCACGGTGCGCACAAGAAGTGGCGGGCACTAGGTGAGCTGGAGGAGCAGGTCACCGCCCTCCACCTGCTGGATGGGGTTGATGGCCAGCCTCGACACCGTCCCGGCCCTCGGGGCGGTGATCGCGGCCTCCATCTTCATCGCCTCGATGGTGGCCACCGTGGCGCCGGCCGCCACCTCGTCGCCCTCCACGACCGCGAGGGTCACCACTCCGGCGAACGGCGCGGCGACATGGCCGGGATCGGTCCGGTCGGCCTTCTCCGTCGCGGGGATGTCGGAGGCCACGGCGTTGTCTCGGACCTGGATGGGCCGCAGCTGGCCGTTCAGGGTGGACATCACGGTGCGCATCCCGCGCTCGTCAGCCTCAGCGACGGCCTCCAGCTCGATGAGCAGCCGCACGCCCGGTTCGAGGTCGACGGCGTACTCCTTGCCGGGGCGCAGGCCGTAGAAGAAGTCCTTGCTGTCCAGCACGCTGGTGTCGCCGTAGGCCTGCCGGTGCTTGTCGTACTCGCGCGTCGGCCCGGGGAAGAGCAGCCGGTTGAGCGTCGCCCGCCGGTCCTTCACCAGGCCCGTGCGGTCGTCCGCGGTCAGTTCCTGCACGGGCCTGGGCTCGGCCCGGCCCTGAAGTGCCTTGCTGCGGAACGGCTCCGGCCAGCCGCCGGGCGGGGTGCCCAGCTCGCCGCGCAGGAAGCCGACGACGGAGTCGGGGATGTCGTAGCGGTCCGGGTCCGCCTCGAAGTCCTCGGGGGAGACGCCGGCGCCGACCAGGTGCAGGGCGAGGTCGCCGACCACCTTGGAGGAGGGGGTGACCTTCACCAGACGGCCGAGGATGCGGTCGGCGGCGGCGTACATCGCCTCGATCTCCTCGAAGCGGTCACCGAGGCCCAGCGCGACGGCCTGGGTGCGCAGGTTGGAGAGCTGCCCGCCGGGGATCTCGTGGTGGTAGACGCGTCCAGTCGGCGAGGCCAGGCCTGCCTCGAACGGAGCGTAGACGCGGCGCACGCTCTCCCAGTACGGCTCCAGGTCGCCGACCGCTTGGAGGTCGAGGCCGGTCGGCCGCGCGGAGTGATCGGTCGCGGCCACGATCGCCGACAGCGACGGCTGCGAGGTGGTGCCCGCCATGGAGGCCACCGCTCCGTCCACCGCGTCCGCGCCCGCCTGGATCGCGGCGAGGTAGGTGGCGAGCTGGCCGCCCGCGGTGTCGTGGGTGTGGATGTGCACCGGCAGGTCGAACTCGCTGCGCAGCGCCGCTACCAGCGTCGCGGCGGCCGGGGCGCGCAGCAGGCCGGCCATGTCCTTGACGGCGAGCACATGGGCGCCCGCGTTCACGATCTGCTCGGCCAGGCGCAGGTAGTAGTCGAGCGTGTAGAGGCGTTCGGACGGGTCGGACAGGTCGGAGGTGTAGCAGAGAGCGACCTCGGCGACGGCCGTGCCCGTCTCCCGTACGGCGTCGATGGCGGGGCGCATCTGGCCGACGTCGTTGAGGGCGTCGAAGATGCGGAAGACGTCGATGCCGGTGGTTGCGGCCTCCTGGACGAAGGCGTCGGTGACCTCGGTCGGGTACGGCGTGTAGCCCACGGTGTTGCGGCCGCGCAGCAGCATCTGGAGGCAGACGTTGGGCACGGCCTCGCGCAGGGCGGCCAGGCGTTCCCAGGGGTCCTCGGCGAGGAAGCGCAGCGCGACGTCGTAGGTGGCGCCGCCCCAGCATTCCAGGGAGAGGAGTTCGGGCAGGGTCCGTGCCACGACCGGGGCGACGGCGAGGAGGTCCTTGGTGCGGACCCGGGTGGCGAGCAGTGACTGGTGGGCGTCGCGGAAGGTGGTGTCGGTGATGCCGATGGTCGGCGACTCGCGCAGCCACCGGGCGAAGCCCTCCGGGCCGAGCGCGACGAGCCGCTGCCGGGAGCCGGCGGGCGGCTCACCGGCGGGCAGCGGCGGCAGTTTGGTGACCGGTTCGATGAGGTCGGGGCGCTCGCCGTGCGGCTTGTTCACCGTCACATCGGCGAGGTAGGTGAGCAGCTTGGTGCCACGGTCGGCGGAACTCCGCGCCGTCAGCAGATGCGGACGCTGCTCGATGAACGACGTCGTCACCCGCCCTGCCCGGAAGTCCGCATCGTCCAGGACGGCCTGCAGAAACGGGATGTTCGTGGCGACACCGCGGATACGGAACTCGGCGACGGCACGCCGGGCCCGGCCGATCGCGGCCTGGAAATCCCGGCCCCGGCACGTGAGTTTCACCAGCATCGAGTCGAAGTGCGCGCTGATCTCCGTACCCGCGTGCGTGGTACCGCCGTCCAGGCGGATGCCCGAACCGCCCGGCGAGCGGTAGGCACTGATCCGGCCCGTGTCCGGGCGGAAGCCGTTGGCCGGGTCCTCGGTGGTGATACGGCACTGCAGGGCAGCGCCGCGCAGGGTGACCGTCTCCTGCGACAGCCCGAGGTCGGCCAGCCTCTCATCGGCCGCGATGCGCAGCTGCGCCTGCACCAGGTCCACGTCGGTGACCTCCTCGGTCACCGTGTGCTCGACCTGGATGCGTGGGTTCATCTCGATGAAGACGTGGTTGCCGTCGCGGTCGAGCAGGAACTCCACGGTGCCGGCGTTGCGGTAGCCGATCTCCCGGGCGAACCGCACGGCATCCGAGCAGATCCGCTCGCGCAGCGCCGGGTCGAGGTTCGGCGCGGGCGCCAGCTCGATGACCTTCTGGTGGCGGCGCTGGACCGAGCAGTCGCGCTCGAAGAGATGAATGACGTCGCCGTGGCCGTCGGCGAGGATCTGCACCTCGATGTGACGGGGGTCGACAACAGCCTTCTCCAGGAAGACCGTCGGGTCGCCGAACGCGGAGGCCGCCTCGCGGGACGCAGCCTCGATCGACTCACGCAGCTGTCCCGGGTCCTCGACCCGTCGCATACCACGCCCGCCGCCACCGGCGACCGCCTTGACGAACACGGGGAAGCCGATGCCCTCGGCGGCACGGATCAACTCGTCCACGTCGGTGGACGGCGCCGAGGAGCCCAGCACCGGCACGCCCGCCGCGCGGGCGGCGGCCACCGCACGCGCCTTGTTGCCGGTCAGCTCCAGCGTCTCGGCGCTCGGCCCGACGAAGGTGATGCCCGCCTCCTCACAGGCGCGCGCCAGATCGGGATTCTCCGACAGGAACCCGTAGCCCGGGTACACCGCGTCCGCTCCGGCTCGCCGCGCCGCGCGCACGATCTCCTCGACGGAGAGATAGGCCCGCACCGGATGCCCCGGCCGGCCGATCTCGTAGGCCTCGTCGGCCTTCAGCCGGTGCAGCGAGTTGCGGTCCTCGTACGGGAAGACGGCGACGGTCCGCGCGCCCAGCTCATAGCCGGCGCGGAACGCCCGGATCGCGATCTCGCCGCGGTTGGCGACCAGCACCTTGCGGAACACGGCTCACCACTCCTTCGATCGGTACAACGCGTGCTTCAGGTCAACTCTCACGCCGTCGCGGGAGCATAGCCCCCCGGCGCCGCGAGTGGGCATGGGCAAGCGCGCTCACCCGGGTGCGCAGTCTTGCAGTGACGTCGTGGTCCTACCCGGGTTTGCGGTCCCGACGACATTCAGCGTCATGCCCTGAGCGGCCCATCGGCCTTGCCGGCCGTCGGCCCGCCCCGGACGCGCCCCCCGACCACCCGCGGGGACTGGGGGTGCCCAGCGTCCCCGCACGGGGCCTGAGGGCGCCCGGTCTCCCGCACGGGCTGGGGAGGGTCGGTCTCCCCGTGCGGGTGCTGGGGGGGCTCGGTCCTCGTGGTGGGTCTGCGGGCCTCCGGTGGTTGTACGGGGCCTGGGGGCGCCTGGTATTCCGCACGGGGGTCGGGGAGGGGCAGCCCCCGCATGGCGGCTGGGTAAGGTCAGCCCCCGCCCGGGCGCTGGGGGCGCTCGGTCCTCCCGCGGGGCCTGGGGGCGCGGTCCCTCGCGCGGGGCCCTGGAGAGGGCGCGTGGTCCGTTGTCCCGCTCAGTCGGTGCCGAACTCCATCGCCGCGCGGTCGAGCATCTGGTCGTCGTCGCCCTCGACCCTGCCGCGGGAGGCGATGACCTCGGCGCCGCCCTGCGGCATCGCGCCGATCAGCCCCGTCGAGGCGGCCTGGGCGGCACCGACGAGCGCCGCCTGCGTGTTGCCGACGATGCCGAGATCGGCGTACTGCTCCAGCCGGGCGCGGGAGTCGGCGATGTCGAGGTTGCGCATGGTGAGCTGACCGATCCGGTCCACCGGGCCGAACGCCGAGTCCTCGGTGCGCTCCATGGACAGCTTGTCCGGGTGGTAACTGAACGCCGGGCCGCAGGTGTCCATGATCGAGTAGTCCTCGCCGCGCCGCAGCCGAAGCGTCACCTCTCCGGTGACCGCCGCGCCCACCCAGCGCTGCAGCGACTCGCGGATCATCAGCGCCTGCGGGTCCAGCCAGCGGCCCTCGTACATCAGGCGGCCGAGGCGGCGGCCCTCGGTGTGGTACTGGGCGACGGTGTCCTCGTTGTGGATCGCGTTGACCAGACGCTCGTACGCGGCGTGCAGCAGCGCCATGCCCGGCGCCTCGTAGATGCCGCGGCTCTTGGCCTCGATCACCCGGTTCTCGATCTGGTCGGACATGCCCATGCCGTGGCGGCCGCCGATGGCGTTGGCCTCCATCACCAGGTCGACCGGGGTGGCGAAGTCCTTGCCGTTGATCGTCACGGGGCGGCCCTGCGCGAAGCCGATCGTCACGTCCTCGGCGGCGATCTCGACCTCCGGGTCCCAGAACCGCACGCCCATGATCGGGGTGACGGTCTCGACGCCGGTGTCGAGGTGCTCCAGGGTTTTGGCCTCGTGGGTGGCGCCCCAGATGTTGGCGTCCGTGGAGTAGGCCTTCTCGGTGCTGTCGCGGTAGGGGAGGCCGTGGGCGAGCAGCCACTCCGACATCTCCTTGCGGCCGCCCAGCTCGGAGACGAAGTCCGCGTCGAGCCACGGCTTGTAGATGCGCAGGTGCGGGTTGGCGAGCAGGCCGTAGCGGTAGAACCGCTCGATGTCGTTGCCCTTGAACGTCGAGCCGTCGCCCCAGATCTGCACGTCGTCCTCGAGCATCGCGCGGACCAGCAAGGTGCCGGTGACGGCGCGGCCGAGCGGCGTCGTGTTGAAGTACGCGCGCCCGCCGGAACGGATGTGGAACGCGCCGCACGCGAGCGCCGCCAGGCCCTCCTCGACCAGCGCCGCGCGGCAGTCGACCAGACGCGCGATCTCGGCGCCGTACGCCGACGCCCGGCCGGGGACGGACGCGATGTCGGGCTCGTCGTACTGGCCGATGTCGGCGGTGTAGGTGCACGGGACGGCGCCCTTGTCGCGCATCCACGCGACGGCGACGGACGTGTCGAGTCCGCCGGAGAAGGCGATGCCGACGCGCTCGCCGGTGGGCAGGGAGGTGAGAACCTTGGACATGGGAAGATTATGCGCCATAATGCATGATCATGCAACGCCGGGGATGAGATCCGGCCGACGGGCGCTCAGGATGTCGCCAGGCCGGTCACGTCTGATCCTTCCGGCGGGCCGTCGGCAGCGGCGGTGTGCCGGTGACCGACATGACGAGGGAGTAGAGCGTGGTGTCGGCGGCGATGAACATGCGGTTCCGTTTGGCGCCGCCGAAGCGGATGTTGGCGACGGTGCCGGGGACCAGGATGCGGCCGATGAGGGTGCCGTCCGGGTCGTAGCAGTGCACGCCGTCGTGCATGGCGGCGGCCCAGAGCCGACCGGCGTCGTCGAAGCGGATGTTGTCGAAGCTGCCGGTCCTGCCCTCGGCGAAGATCTCGCCGCCGCTGAGGGTGCCGCCGTCGTGGACGTCGAAGACGCGGATGCGGTTGGCCCGGCTGTCCGAGACGTACAGCCGGCGCTCGTCGGGGGAGAAGACCAGGCCGTTGGGGCCGTCGAAGCCGTCGGCGACCAGCCGCACCTCGCCGCTGTCGGGGTCCACGCGGTAGACGTTGCAGGCGCCGATCTCACTGTCGGCGCGGTGGCCCTCGTAGTCGCTGGTGATGCCGAAGTCCGGGTCGGAGAACCAGATCGAGCCGTCGGACTTTACGGCGGCGTCGTTCGGGCTGTTGAGCCGCTTGCCCTCGAAGCGCTCGGCGATCACGGTGACCGATCCGTCGTGCTCGGTGCGGGTGACCCGGTGGTTGCCCTGCTCGCAGGTGACGAGGCGGCCCTCGTTGTCCAGAGTGTTGCCGTTGGGGTGACCGGCGGGGGAGCGGAACACGCCGACCGTGCCGGTGGTCTCGTCCCAGCGCAGCAGGCGGTCGTTGGGGATGTCGCTCCACACCAGGTACCGCCCGGCCGGGACGTAGACCGGGCCCTCGGCCCAGCGGCAGGCCTCGAAGAGGGGCTCCAGCTTCGAGTCGCCCGCGGCGCACCTGCCCGTGCGGAACCGCTCATCGATGACCTGGTACAAATGCGGCTGCTCGCCGGGCATGCTGTCACCTTCCCCTTCTCCGCCGAATCCCGATCTGACAGATCCAGACTCTGCTGAATGACATTCGGCAGATCAAGTTTTCCTCAGGATGGAGATCCGTTGGACGACATCGACCGGCAGCTGCTCGTCCTCCTCCAGCAGGACGCCTCACAGTCGTACGCGGCGCTGGGGGAGGCCGAGGGGCTGTCCCCGGGGGCCACACATGAACGCGTGCGGAAGCTGCGCGAGCGGGGCGTCATCCGCCGGACGGCCGTCGAGGTCGACCGCGTTGCGGTGGGGCGGGGCGTGCTCGCCTTCGTCATGGTGGAGTCGACGCAGTGGGTGGGTGACTCCGGCGAACGGTTCGCCGCCATCGCGGAGATCCAGGAAGCGCATGTCATCGCCGGCAGCGCAGCGGTCCTGGTCAAGGTCAGGACCGCGACGACGGAGCAACTCCAGGACGCGCTGCGCCGTTTGTACGCCATCGAAGGAGTCAGCGGCACCCACGCCACCGTCGTACTGGAGACCTTCTTCGAACGCCCCGTCGCTCCGTAGCCGGCCGGGGAGACGCACGTCACGTGCGTCCCTGTCACATCGTGTCGCGTCCGTCCGTCATGGGTGTGTAGGCGCCGACGATGAAAGAGGAGTACACGGTGGATGCTCGTTTGAACTTCTTCACCAACGCGACCGCGGGCAAGTTCGTGAAGGGCATCGTCTCGGCGGGCCAAGTGGTCACGGACTCGACGCTGGCTGCCGCGACACAGGAGCTGGTGAAGCTCCGCGCGAGCCAGATCAACGGGTGCGGTTTCTGCACCGACATGCACAGCAAGGAGGCCGCTGCCGCCGGTGTGTCGTCGGTGCGCCTCAACCTGGTCGCGACCTGGCGGGAGGCCACGGTCTTCACCGAGGCCGAGCGCGCCGCGCTGGAGTTGACGGAGCAGGGCACCCGCATCGCGGACGCGGCCGGGGGAGTCACGGACGAGGTCTGGGGGAAGGCCGCCAAGCACTACGACGAGGACCAGCTCGCTGCCCTGGTGTCCCTGATCGCCCTCATCAACGCCTTCAACCGGATGAACGTCATCGTCCGGCAGCCCGCCGGCGACTACGAGCCCGGGCAGTTCGCATAGCCGGGAGTGCCGGGGCGGTGGAGGGTGGTGCGCGGCTGCGCCGGTCCCCGCCGCCTTCTCGTCATGTCCGGCGGCCTGGGGCCCGGGCCCGGGTGGTCGGCCGGACCGCGGCAACACCGGTCAGGTGGAGGCACGTTGGATCATCCGGGGAATGTCCGGTGTGGCCGGGATCCGAGGCATCCGGGCTCGGAAGGGAAAGCGTCATGACGTACCCGCCTTCCGGCTCGGCGTCCTGGGGGTGGCGTGCATGCGGAGTTCGCGTGGCCGCAGGGCGGCCGACAACGCCATACGGAGATCCTGGCCGGGCAGAGCACGCAGCTGCCACCGGGCGGCGATGGTGGCCAGGTTGATGGCGGAAATGTGCGTCCGCTGCCCCTTTACACTGTACCGACGGCTGACGCAACCGCCGTACGGCGCAAGGGGACACCAGTGGGTGCATGCGCCGTACGAGCGATGCATACGCGGGCGCGTGCGCCGCGCTCAGTCGCCGGAGACGCCACGTCGTCGAGCATCGCGACGACCAGCTCACGCTTGTCCGCGACATGCAGGTACAGAACCATCAGCACCACACCGAGATCCGACGCCACCCGCCGGATGGTGACCGCGTCCAGCACCTCCCGCGCTGCGATCCGGTGCCCCCGCCACCACCACCGCCCGACTGAGCGCCCCGCTGCCTGCGCTGGTACGGAACCTCACCCCCGCACCCACTGCCCCCGCCCGGCACATCCGCTACGAGGTCTTCGGGCCCGACCTGTGGCTGGGCCACGCGGAAGGCTGAGATTCTCTGAGAGGCGACCAATGCCCTCCAGGACTGAGCCGTGCCGCCTCTCCAGAAAAGCGCCCCGGCCAGCGGCGGGCACACAGCTGATCCTCACGCCGTCCCTATGCGCTCCGTGCCAGATTGGGCCGGTAGGAGACGAGTGACGCGGAACGGAGCGCTGCGATGGCACAGGCGGTACCCGATGTCTTCAGCGAACGGACGCACACGGTCCTGCGGTGGGTCCTGGCCGTGGGCCTTGGCCTGCTCTACGGGGACTGGGCCGCGGTCAACCGGCGCCACGGGCACGCGATCACCGGCGCCGACCTCTCGCTGGGCATCCTGAGCGCGCTCGCCTTCCTGGTGATCTGCCTCGCGGTCAACCGGCTGGTCCGGCGCATGCGGCGTGATCTGCACGCCCTGCGCGCCGTGGCCTGGGCCGCCTTCACCGGCGCCGCGGTGGGCTTCCTCTACGACCAGACCGGCGACGCCAGCCTCCGGCGCATCGTTGCCACGACGCTGCCGATCGCGGCGGGCGTCTTCGCGCTGCTGTTCTACCACTACCACACGCGCGACCACGCGACGCACCACCCGTACCCGTCCTCCTGACCACCCGTCGGCCCTGGCCGCCGCCTTCAACAGGCGATTCCCTCATTGAGCACTGTGCATCGTGAACTGCAACTTCACGATGCGCAGTGCTCATTGGCGTTGAGCCGCCGCGGTTCGGGACGCCCGGTAACCCGAACCCATAGGGTTCAGCGAGGCGGGCGGGACCAACGTCATGCACGACGTCGACGACTCCTGGACCACCGGCGGCTGGGAGAGCGTCGTGGAGCGGAACACGGACGTCATCGTCATCTGCGACTACGGCGACGTGAGCGCCAAGCAGAAGAAGAAGTTCCTCCTCTCCTACGCGCCGCTGCGCAACGTCTCCGCGATCAGGACCGGCAGATCGTCACCCTCGACTACGTCGATCTGGTCGAGAGCCCCCGCAATCCATCGGCCATCTCCCGCCCCGGCGCCTACCTGCGCGCGGTGTCCGGGGAACACCGTGCGCAGAGCTGACACGGCCGGAGGTCAGCCACTGGGGTCGGCGTCGGCCGCGGCCGCGTTTTCAGGGGCCGTCTGCTCTTCGCTCTCTTCGCGCTGCTTTGCGAGGGCGAGTTCCTTGGCCAGCTTTTCCGAGTGCAGCCGCATCTCTGCCTCTTTCCGGAGATCAAACACCGATTCCTCCTTAGGGTTCTGTCCTGCCGTGGGTTGCTGCAGGAGAGCCGGGGTTTTCCGCTCTTCGCCCGAGAGAGGGCGAGAGGCGACTGAGGGCCGAGCCCCGCGACTCGGCCGCGAGGCCGAACCGTCCGTGGATGACGTGGATGACGCGTTCGCGAGAGGGGCCGGTCAGGCGTGCTGGGATCGTGAGCGACCGCGATCCGGGAGTGCGTCTGCCTGTGCCGGCCGGCGTCCCGATTCGTGCGGTTTCCGTCGCCGCTCCATCGGAACACCCCCCGGGTCATGTCCTTGGCCGGACCGCATGCCGGCCACTGCGTCAGCGCGATGGCGGCCGACCTGGCGAGGTGCGACCGTCTCTTTGGCCGGATATTACCTCACGGCTGACGGTCACGTCACGGTCAAGTTGCTGTCGCACACAGGTAGTTCGCGCATTGTTCACCGTGTTCGGGCCTGCCTTCTTCTCCTCGGTTCTGCTTGACGCGGCGGCCTCGGCCCGCTATCGCGTGGTGAAGGCGCCCCCGTTGACATGGATGGTCTGGCCGGTGATGTGCCGGGCGCCTGGCGACGCGAGGAAGCAGGCGGTCCGGGCGATGTCGTCGACCGTGCCCGGCCGCTTGTTGTGCGTCTCCTCCACCAGCGCGCGATAGCGTTCGTCGCTCAGCCCGCCGCCGAAGAAGTTGGTGCCGGCGATGTACCCCGCGGAGATGACGTTGCAGGTGGCACCCCGGGGAGCCAGCTCGGCGGACAGTGCGGCGTTCCACGCGCCCAGGGCGGCTTTGGCCGCGCCGTAGGAGCCGCCCCGGCGTTCGGCGCCGATCGAGCCGATGCTGATGACGGAGCTGTCGCCGGTGAGCTTGTCCTGGACCGAGGCCGTGGTCAGGACCGCGGTGAGCAGGTTCTGCCCCAGGCTGGCCTGCCACTCGTCGAGCAGCGCGTCCAGGGCCGGTCCGTCGCCGGGCGTGACCTGGGGCAGGCCGCCGGCGGCGTTGACCAGGACGTCCAACTCGTCGATCCGGGCGGCGAGCGCCGAGACCTGCCCGGAGTCGCTCGCGTCGCAGACGACGCCGTGCGCCCCGAGCTCTGCGGCGGTCTGTTCGACGGTGTCGGGGGTGCGTCCGGTGATGAAGACCTCTGCCTGGTCGGCGGCGAACCGTGCGGCGACGGCACGGCCGATGCCGCTGGTGCCTCCGGTGATGAGAACTGTGCGAGGCAAAGGATCCTCCTGATCACTGTTGCGTTTAGCTCTAAACATATCGTGGCGGAGCACGAACGCATCACGCTCGTCGCTCTGCTCGCGACGGCCCCCGCGATGTGGCACGATCGCGCACGTGGCCAGCAGATCCGACGACACCCAGTACCTGCGCGGCCTCGCGCGGCTGCGGCGCGTCCGGGACCGGATCGACCGGGAGTACGCGCAGCCACTGGACGTCGAGGCGCTGGCCCGCGGTGTGCACATGTCGGCCGGGCACCTCAGCCGGGAGTTCCGGCACGCCTACGGAGAATCACCGTACGGCTATCTGATGACGCGGCGCATCGAGCGCGCCATGGCGCTGCTGCGGCGCGGCGATCTCAGCGTCACCGAGGTCTGCTTCGCGGTCGGCTGCCAGTCGCTCGGCACCTTCAGCACCCGTTTCACCGAGCTGGTCGGGATGCCGCCCAGCGCCTACCGGAGGCAGGCGGCGGACGCGACGGCCGGCATGCCGTCGTGCGTGTCGAAACAGGTCACCAGACCGATCAGGAATCGAGAAGCGCCCTCCCCGAGCCGCGGCTAGCGTGACGGCCATGGACATCACGATTCACGCGAGCTTCCTCCCGCACGACGACCCGGAGGCCGCTCTCGCCTTCTACCGCGACACCCTCGGCTTCGAGGTCCGGCGCGACGTCGGATACGGCGGGATGCGCTGGCTCACGGTCGGCCCCGCCGGCCAGCCCGGCACCTCCATCGTCCTGTCACCGCCCGCCGCCGACCCCGGCATCACCGACGACGAGCGCAAGACCATCGCCGAGATGATGGCCAAGGGCACCTACGCCGGAATCCTCCTGGCCGCCCCCGACCTCGACGGCACCTTCGAGCGGGTGGAGGCCAGCGGCGCCGAGGTCGTCCAGGAGCCGACCGAGCAGCCGTACGGGGTCCGCGACTGCGCCTTCCGTGATCCCGCGGGCAACATGGTCCGTATCCAGGAGCTGCGCTGAGCCGTCCGGCTGTCGCAGGCCCGGCCTGCACGGACGGCACCGTGAAGGAGGCCGCGCCACGCCGTGGCGCCGGTTTTCGTATCCCTCTGATCGAACCGGAGACGTTCGACCGAGGCCGCGGGGGGCGGCCCCGACCGACATATGGAGAGACGATGAGCAGGGCCACGACGACGGACACGCAGTCGCGCGAGCCGCACGCAGCCGACAGACACGATCTGATCCGCGTGCACGGCGCCCGCGAGAACAACCTCAAGGACGTCAGCATCGAGATCCCGAAGCGCCGGCTGACGGTGTTCACCGGTGTCTCCGGCTCGGGCAAGAGCTCCCTGGTGTTCGACACGATCGCCGCGGAGTCGCAGCGGATGATCAACGAGACCTACAGCGCCTTCGTGCAGGGCTTCATGCCGACGCTGGCCCGGCCCGAGGTCGACGTCCTCGACGGGCTGACCACCGCGATCATCGTCGGCCAGGAGCCGATGGGCGCCAACCCCCGCTCGACGGTCGGCACCGTGACCGACGCCAACGCGATCCTGCGCGTCCTGTTCAGCCGGCTCGGTGCGCCGCACGTCGGCCCGCCCACCGCCTTCGCGTTCAATGTGCCGGCGCGGAAGGCCAGTGGGGTGATGACCAGCGCCACCGGTGAAAAGACCATTGTGCGCAACGCCGTCTACCACGGCGGCATGTGCCCCCGCTGCGAAGGCCGCGGCACGGTCTCCGACATCGACCTGACCCAGATCTACGACGAGAGCAAGTCGATCAACGAGGGCGCGATCACCGTCCCCGGCTACAAGGCGGGCGGCTGGTCGGTGCGGTTCTACGCCGAGTCGGGCCTCTTCGACCCGGACAAGCCGGTCCGCGACTTCACCGAGACCGAGCTGCACGACTTCCTGCACCGCGAGCCCGGCAAGGTGGTGATCAACGGCGTCAACATGACGTACGAGGGGCTGATCCCTCGGATCCAGAAGGCGTTCCTCTCCAAGGACAAGGAGGCGTTGCAGCCGCACATCCGCGCGTTCGTCGAGCGGATCGCGACGTTCACCGCCTGCCCCGACTGCGACGGGACCCGGCTCAGTGAGTCCGCCCGGTCGGCGAAGATCAAGGGGATCAGCATCGCCGACGCGTGCGCAATGCAGATCACCGACCTCGCCGAGTGGATCCGCGGCCTCGACGAGCCGACGGTGGCGCCGCTGTTGAAGGCGCTGGGGGAGAACCTCGACTCGTTCGTGGAGCTCGGGCTCGGCTACCTCAGCCTCGACCGCCCGTCCGGGACGCTGTCGGGCGGCGAGGCGCAGCGCATCAGGATGCTCCGGCACCTCGGCTCGTCACTCACCGACGTCACCTACGTCTTCGACGAGCCGACCATCGGGCTGCACCCGCACGACATCCAGCGGATGAACGGCCTGCTGCTGCGCCTGCGCGACAAGGGCAACACCGTGCTCGTGGTCGAGCACAAGCCGGAGACGATCGCGATCGCCGACCATGTCGTCGACCTCGGTCCCGGCGCGGGCACGGCGGGCGGCGTCATCTGCTTCGAGGGCACCGTGGAGGCGTTGCGCAAGAGCGACACGGTCAGCGGCCGGCACCTGGACGACCGGGCCGCCCTGAAGCCGAAGGCGCGCACGCCGTCGGGCGTGCTGCAGGTGCGCGGCGCCGGCCTGCACAACCTGCGGGACGTCGACGTCGACATCCCGCTCGGCGTACTCGTCGCCGTCACCGGGGTGGCGGGCTCGGGCAAGAGCTCGCTGATCCACGGCTCGGTGGCCGGGCGGGACGGCGTGGTGACGATCGACCAGACCGCGATCCGCGGCTCACGGCGGAGCAACCCCGCGACGTACACCGGACTGCTCGAGCCCATCCGCAAGGCGTTCGCGAAGGCCAACGGCGTGAAGCCGGCGCTCTTCTCGGCCAACTCCGAGGGCGCGTGCCCGACGTGCAACGGAAACGGGGTCATCTACACCGAGCTCGGATTCATGGAGACGGTGGCCACGCCGTGCGAGGACTGCGGCGGCAAGCGATTCGAGGCCGCGGTGCTGGAGTACCGTCTCGGCGGTCGCGACATCAGCGAGGTGCTGGCGATGTCGGTGGCCGAGGCAGAGGCGTTCTTCGGCGCGGGGGAGGCGCGCACGCCGGCAGCCCACAAGATCCTGGAGGGGATGGCGGACGTCGGGCTCGGCTACCTCACCCTCGGCCAGCCGCTCACCACGCTGTCGGGCGGTGAGCGGCAGCGGCTGAAGCTGGCCACACACATGGCCGAGAAGGGCGGCGTCCGGTCCGTCTTCGTACTCGACGAGCCGACCACCGGCCTCCACCTCGCCGACGTCGAGCAGTTGCTGGGCCTGCTCGACCGGCTCGTCGACTCCGGCAAGTCGGTCATCGTCATCGAGCACCACCAGGCGGTCATGGCGCACGCCGACTGGATCATCGACCTCGGCCCCGGCGCCGGCCACGACGGCGGCAAGGTCGTCTTCGAGGGCACCCCCGCCGACCTCGTCGCCGCGCGCTCCACCCTCACCGGCGAGCACCTCGCGGCCTACGTCGGCAGCTGACCGGGACCGTCGCGGGCGGCCCTGCGGGTAAGGCCCAACACGCTCTCCCCGCAGGGCCGGTCGGCTTCCCGGTGGGCGAGCAACCGCGGTTGGCCGGATACGAGCGGTGTGACTCGACATCGGCCGGACAGGAGCTCAGACGGACGGACGAGTCGTATGAGGAAGGGTTGCCGATGTCCGCAGTCGTGACGACGGTTCTGGCCGCGGCGGTGGCCGCGCTGCCGACCGCCGAGACGCACTGTCCGGGTGTGATCGTCGCCGAGCGTTTCGGAAGCTCGCCCGGGACCGCCATCACGCATGACCGGGACGCCGTACCGGAAGGCAGCCGCGTCGTGGTCGTGGAGAAGCCGCACAAGGGAGGCGGGACCACGGTCGCCGTCGGCCTGAAGGGACTCCAGCCGGACCGCACCTATGGCGCCCACGTGCACACCAAGCCGTGCGGCCCCGAGCCCGCGGACTCCGGCCCGCACTACCAGAACACCGTGGACCCGGTGCAGCCCTCGGTGGATCCCGCCTACGCCAACCCCGACAACGAGGTGTGGCTGGACTTCACCACCAACACCCGTGGCAGCGGCGGTGCCGTGGCCACGGTCGACTGGCGGTTCCGCGAGGGCGCGGCACGCTCGGTGGTCGTCCACGAGCACGCGACCGAGACCGGGCCCGGCCACGCGGGCATGGCGGGCGCCCGACTGGCCTGCGTGAACGTGCCGTTCAGCTGAGTACCGGCGGCCTTCCGCGGTACGTGACTCACCCCGGGCGGACCGCCGACGAGGACGGCCGCGCGGATCTCTCGCCGGGCGGACGGGGCGTCACCGCGGACAGGCCGTCGGGGGCGACCTCCAGCTTCTGCTCGCTCGTGCCGCCCGGTCCGCCGGCCGGTGTGCCCGCGCCCGTGGACAGCTGGGACCACGCCGCCATGGCCAGGGCTACCGCGGCTGCTGTTCCGGCCACCCGGCCCGCTCGCCGGAACCTGGCGCGGCGGTCCAGATCCCGCCACTTCGGCCCGGCCGGCGGCTCCTCCCGCTGCCACAACTCGCCCACCGCGTCGGTCTCGTCGTCCGAGCGGCGTATCCACCGCCGCATGTCCCGGGGCCGCGGGTGCCGACCTCGTGCCCGCTCCCGCGCGGCGGGTTCCCTGGGGGCGGCGGAAGCGCGGATGGCGCGCTCGCTGTCGGCGAGGAAGCGGTGCCAGACCTCCTCCGGAACGGGCGGTGCGCCGTCCCCGTCGTCCGCCCCACTGCTGCCTGGCCCCACGGTGGTCATGGCCCTCTCTTCGTCAAGTACTCACGGATAATACGATGCTTGCACAGTGCAAAATGAGATCGCCAGTGATTCGGGCTGTCGTTCGCGGTGAACTTCGCGCGCGTTTACGCCGTGCGGCCGGCTGCCGCCACGCCCGCGAGCGGCCCTCGTGGAGGCACTCAGGTGTTCGCCGGAACGGGTACATGTGACCTGTAACCGCCCTGCCTCAGGGGGAAGTTGGGAGCATGAGCAGAGCTCCGTCCGGACCGGGTCAACCTGCTCGGTCCTCCCGGGGCGGGTAGTTGACGGGAGAAGACCATGACCGTTGTATTCGTCCACGGTGTGCCCGAGACCGGGGAGGTCTGGGACAAGCTGCGTCGGCACCTCGGCCGGGAGGGCGTCGCGCTGGACCTGCCGGGGTTCGGTGCCGTGCGGCCGGCCGGGTTCGGCGGCGGGAAGGACGATCACGTCGAGTGGCTGGTGGACCGGCTGCGTTCCGTGCCGGGGCCGGTCGATCTGGTCGGGCACGACTGGGGAGCGCTGCTGACCTACCGGGTGGCCACGGCGTACGACGTGCCGCTGCGAGGCTGAACCAGGTCTCCATCCCGGTCGTCGACTGCCGCTCACTGCCGACCTCGGTGGCGACGCCCTCGATCCGCGCGTGCCACTGCGCGCGCTCCGGGGAGTCCAGCCAGGCGGCGAGCCGGTGCGGGTCGGACCAGCGCAGCACCGCGTGGTAGCGGTGGCCGTCCTCGGGCCGCAGCCAGGAGAAACCCTCGTTGCCCTGGAAATTTCGGGCGCAGCGGCTGATCCCGTGCGTCCACTCCTCGAACTGCCTCTCGTGGCCGGGGCGAACCTGCCAGGTGAGGACCGTGGTCACCGGCTCGTCCCGCCGTGCCTGGGTGGTGCTCATCCAGCCTCGTGTGCCACGCGTGGCGCCGGTCATGCCCGGTCGTACTGCGGCCCGTGCCCCTGCTATCAGCGCCCGGCGTTCTGCTCCACCAGCGCCTGCGTGACCGCCCGCACGCTCCGCGCGATGTGCTGCAGCTGCATGACCTCCGCCGCGTACAGCTTGATCGTGTGCTCGATGACCGACTCGGGCAGGCCGAGGCGCGGCAGGTCGGCGCGCGCGGTCTGCAGGGCGGTGCGGGCCACCCGGATCTCCTGCTGGACCTGGATCTGCGCGTGCCGGGCGAGCAGCACGGGGTGGCGGATCAGCGCGGGATAACTGGCGTAGCGCGCGGGCACCAGCTCGCGCAGCCACTTGGCGGCCGAACGCTCCCAGTCGTAGCTGCCCGGGGCCTTGACCTGGCACGGCCAGTCCGGGCTGATGCGCGTGGACGTCAGGGGCATGATCATCGCTCCCGGTGTGCGGCGTCGTCGGGGGTGTGCGACGGAGGTGGGGCGGCCCCGGCCTGGGGGATGACCGGGGCCGTCGCGCAGGAGCCCGGCGACGGCAGATGTCGCCCGCGCGGTGAGCGGTGCAACGTGCGCATGGGCGGACCGTCGGCTTTCTCCGTGCGGAGCGGGATGAGGGTTGACCACGGTGCGGAGCGCGAACCGGAAACGTCCGGGTCGCGATCCGTGAGCAGTATTTATATATGCTGTCCGGTTTTCAAGCAGCATGAAAACATTCATGTGTGATGGGGTGCGGACGGTACCACTGTGACGGCATGGGGGAGGGTGGTGCCGGTCCTCAGTCCTTGAGGAAGAACTGGAGCCGGTCGGCGACTTGCTCGTACTCCTCCAGCCGGCCCTGCGTCCGCTCGGGATCCGCGTCGGTCATGGCCTGCAGCAGCGCCGCGCACATCACGCCGGGCGCGGCGTAGGAGTCGAAGACCAGGCGCGACCCGGTCCCGGTGGCGAAGGTGACGTCGGCCTCGTCCGCCATCGGCCCCAACGCCAGGTCGGTGATCAGCGCGACCTTGAGTCCGGCGCGGCGCGCGACCCGCACCGCGGTGAGCGTCTCGTGCGCGTGCCGGGGCAAGGAGAACGCCAGCACCCAGGTGCCCCCGGCCTCGCGGGACTGCAGCAGCGCGTCGTAGGCGACGCTGCCGCCCCGGGTCACCAGCCTGACGTCCGGGTGGATCCGGCGGGCGGCGTAGGCGAAGTACTCGGCCAGCGAGACGGAGATCCGCAGCCCGAGCACGGTCAGCGGCGCCGACGCCGACAGCTCGCGGCCGACGGCGATCACCCGGTCGGGGTCGGCGAAGTCCCGCCGCAGGTTCTCCAGGTTCTCGATCTCGGCGTCCACCGCCGCCTGCAGCTCGTTGCCCCGGCACTCCTCGGCCGGGCCCCCGCCGCGCGCCCCGAGCGCGATCGACTGGAGCCGCTCCCGCAGCGCGGGGTAACCGCTGAAGCCGACCGCCGCGGCGAAACGCGTCACCGATGGCTGGCTCACCCCGACACGGTCCGCGAGATCCGTGATCGACAGGAACGCCGCTTCGGTGAGGTGCTCGATCAGGTACTGGGCGATGCGCCGCTGCCCCGGCGACAGACGTGGCTGGTCGAAGAGCTCCCTGAGCTGGGACGTCGGGGAGGCCTCAGCTTCCGGGTCCGTCTTTCCCGAGGTGATGGCGGATGCCTGCGCGCGAGCCTGCTGGGGCGATGGCACCGGTGCGCCTCCTTTGTCTCCCACAGTCGCTCAACATAGCTCACGGACCGTGCTGACCAGGGCTTGCAACAGAGATGAGGGGCGAGGGCTCACCGGCGGTAGATCGTGATCGAGTGGCCCACCGACTCCACCGGACGGCTGCTGTCGATCAGCGCGGCCAGCCGCCCGGTCGCCTTGGCGGCCGCGGAGTCCGACACCACCAGCAGCCCGTGCACCTGACGGGCCGGCACCCGCCGCGGATCGGTGGCGTCGATGCCGTAGAAGGACGGCACTGCGCTGCCCTTGTACACGAGCCAGACCCGCTCGCGCGGGTAGCGTTCGCGCAGCCGGTCCGCGAGCCGGCCCAGGTCCTGGCCCCAGTCCACGTTGGAGTCGTGCAGCCGCTGATGCGTCCGGGCAGGTCCGCCGAACGCCTCGTTGGAGTACGGCAGATAGTAGGGATACGTCCGCAGCGAGCTGACCGCGACGAACGCCACCAGTGCCCCCGTCACGGCCGGCGTCCACCGCCACCGCACCACCAGCACACAGCCTGCCGCCACTGCCAGGAACATCGGCAGGAAGACCGCGTACCGGGTCCCGAAGTTCCGCGACCCCTCCATGGCCGCCAGCAGCAGCACGGCGGCCGGCGCGAGCAGATACGGCGACGCGGGCCGCAGCCGTCGCAGCGCCACCACCGCCACGGCACCGGCGGCCCACAGCGCGAGCATGCCGAGCGGGGTCTTCACCAGCAGCGCGGCCGGGAGGTAGTACCAGAGGGAGCCGGTGTACAGCCGGCCGAAGAGGAAGCCCTCCCAGGGGTGGTTCTCGAAGCCGAACTGGATCCGCATGCCGTCCCGGTACGGCTCCGGGAACGGCACCAGCTCGACCAGCAGCCCCCGCGGCCCGTGCACCACGGGCACATGCTGCTGGGGCTGCCAGCGCAGCCGCGGATCGACCACCAGATACGTCGCCCATACGACCGCCACGGCGACCACCGCCACGAGGGCCGCGCCCGCGCCCGCCCGCAGCAGTGCCCTGCGCCGGCCGGCACTCGCCGACGCGCACCACACCGACACGGCGGCCAGCGCGAGCAGCACCGGCACCGCGGGCAGCGCGCTCATCTTCGTGGCCAGGGCCGCACCGAACGCCACCCCGGCCAGCGGCACATACCGGCGCGGCCGGAGCCGCGACCGCCACAGCAGCCACACCGACGTCAGCACGAACCCGGCAGCGGGCACGTCGAGCGTGGCCAGGGAGCCGTGCGCGATGACGTCGGGGGAGAAGCAGTACAGGGCCAGCGCCGCCAACGCCCCAGCTCTCCCGGCCAGTTCACGGGCAAAGGCGAAAACCACGAGCCCGAACAGCAGCGTCAGCGCGATCACCGGCAGCCGCGCCCACAGCATCAGGTGCCCAGGGTCGTTGCCGGACTCGTAGAGCAGGTGCCGGCCCAGCGCGCCCTGGTCGCCCGTGAAGGACGCGTCGACGTGGGGATCGGCAAGCGCCACGCCCACGCCGATGACCAGCTTCCCGAGCGGCGGGTGCTCCGGGTTGTAGCGCAGGTTGTGCTCGTGCCAGTAGTCGGCGGCCGAACCGACGTACACGGGTTCGTCGATCGTCGGCGTCTGCTGGACGGCGGTGGTCACCATCGCCACCGCCATGTGCACGAGCAGCAGCACGACGAGCAGCGGCACGAGCCACGGCTTCACCAGCCGGCGCGCGGGGCGCCCCGCGGGCGCCCGGGGGAGCGCGTCCGGGTCCAGGAACACCGAGTGCTGTGCGCGCGCCATCATCCGCCCCGCGGTGACATCCACCGCGGGGCGGCGGGAGCGATCCAGAGCCACCTCACGGGGCTACTCTCGCACCGCTCCCGCCGCGCGGGCGTCACCGCCTCACGAGTCGTACCGACAGACCTTCCGCGGTGTAGACAGGTACGGCCCGCAGCGAGTCCGAGTTCAGCTCCACCCGGTCGAACCTGCCGCGCAGCTGCGCGGCCTCCAGCACCGGCACCGTGGACCCCGCCACCGGCCGCCGCTCCTCGTCCAGGCGCAGCGCCAGCACGCTGCCCCGGCCCAGCAGGACCCGCCGGGACACGGTGAGCGCCGGTCCGTGGTGCCCCCGCAGCAGCAGCTCCAGGGTCGCGTCGCCCTCCTGGACGTAACTGCCGTGCACCCGCAGGACCTTCTCCGCGCGCAGCGTGCCGCCCGTGACCCGCACGTCACCCTGGCCGAGCGCGCATGCATGCCCGGCGACCAGCGTGCCGTCCTCGACCACGGTGCCGCCGTGGTAGCGGTTGTGCCCGGTCAGCGTCAGCGTGCCGGTGCCCCGCTTGGTCAGACCGCCGTCGCCCTCGATGTCGTTGCGCCAGGCGTCGGCCGCGTCAAAACCGCCGGCCGCCGCGTCCAGCGTCACCGTCACGTCCGAGTCGAAGGCTCCGTACCCGTCCGCCGCGGCGAACAGGTCGAGCCGGCCCCACTGCTCGAAGCCGTCCAGCAGGACGTACCCCGAGGGCAGTGCGGTGGTGCGCAGCACCTCGCGGCGCTGCTCCGCGTCCAGGTACGGCAGCCGCGTCTCCACCAGCGCCTCGGCGCCCTTCGGCACGGTCAGGGGCACCTTGCGGCCCTGCCGGTTCAGGTGTACGTCAGCTTGGGCTCGACCTCCCGGGCGTTGGCGTCCCGGTCGGCGTACGGGTCGCTGTCCAGTCCCGCCGAGTGGGCGTACTCGTACAGGGTGTCGGCGGTGGTGCCTGTCTTCTCCAGGAAGTAGGCGAGGGCCTGCTTGCGGGCGGCTGCCTTGAGGCCGGCGTTCGCCGGGTCGGCCAGCGCGGCGGCGGCCAGCGCCGTTGCCATGACGCGGCCGCCGATGACGTCGACGGCGGAGTGCATGCCGGACACGATGCGGTCGTGGCTGAGCGCGAAGGCCCGCGTCACCATCTCCTGGAACCGCTCGGGTACGGCGTACGCGTACGCCAGCGCCGCGAGGTGCAGGGCGTTGGTGTGACCGCTGGGGAAGCCGCCGTCCTCGGCCGGGTCCTCGGACCGCTGGCGCAGCAGCTGCGGGGCGACGACCACCGTCGAGTCGTACACCGGGTAGCCGAACTCGTCCTTCCTGCCCGTGTCGACGACCTCGCTGTCCTCGTTCATGCGCCACGGACGCGGGTACTGGAAGGCGAACTTGGCCGGGTTGCTGGAGGCGAACGGGCCGCGCACGGTGTCGACCAGCTTGGCCACCTCGCCGAGGTCCGAGTCGTGGGAGCCCGCGCCGAGCGCGGAACCGGCCGGGGCGTCGGCGGGCACCGAGTCGCTGATCTTGCCGGCGGGGGTGCCGTCGGGCGCGCTGGTGATGGACGTGACCGCCTTGGCGCCCGCCTTGTACAGCTCGGCCAGCGGACCCAGGCCGCCGATCACCGAGTAACTCTGGTGCCGGCGGTCGGTGATGAACGCCTGCTTCGCCTCCGCCTCGGTGCGCCGCGCCGTGATCCGCTCGCTGTAGCGCAGGTTGGCGCGCAGCACCTCGGGCCGCAGCGGGGCCCCGGTGTTCCAGTCGTCGCCGGTCTTCCACACCTCGGCGAAGCCACCGAGGATCCGGATGACCGCGTTGGTCTCGGGCGTCTGGTTCGCCACGACGTTGGTCTTGTAGTCGTCGACGAACGCGGCGGCGCCGGTCGCGGCCTTCGCGTCCGCGGCGGACAGCCAGGACACGAACGTCGGGGCGGCCAGCACACCGGCCGAGGCACCGACGGAACTCTTGAGGAAACCCCGCCGGTTCAGGGCGAGTCGGCCGGGGGAGGGTGACGGCATGCGTGTGCGCCTCTCTTGAGTTCTTCGGCGGTGCGGCCGGGGGCGGTCGTGCGATCGTGTGCGACTCGTGGTGGCTGGGAGCTTCCCGTGGATATCAGGGACTCTCCTGTGGTGCCTTCGGACTTCTGTTGGTGCGTTGGGTCTTTGTGAGCCACATGGTGCGTACGAGCGAAGATCTACGGCCGGGGCGTGTCCCGTCGGGGAGGGCCGGTCGACCGGCACGTGTCCGGTGGGTGAACGAGCGCCGCGGCGTTCACCGCAGCGAGCGAGCCAGCGCCACCGCGCCCTCGACCGGCGCCGCGCGCAGCGGCTGCGGCCGGGCACCGTGCAGGGCGTCGGCGAGCGAGGAGGTGAACGCCGCGTACAGCGCGGGCTGGGCGAGGACCGTGCCGCCCGCCACCACGACGTCGTCCACGGCGACCCCGCGCGCGGCGAGCCGGACGACGAGCCCGGCCAGCGCCCGGCCGCCGTCGGCGATCACCGCACGGGCGAGCTCCGAACCGGCCTCCGCGGCCTCGAAGACCACCTGTGCGTGCCGGCCCCACTCGGCGGAGACGTCCGTGGCGCTCTCCAGCGCCGCGCCGAGCGCCGGTACCTCGCCCACGTCGAACGCGGCGACGAGCCCCGCGGCCAGCGCGTCCGGCTCCTCACCGCGGTCGTGCGCCGCCCACGCGGCCCGCGCGGCCTCGCGGACGATCCCGGCCGCGCCGCCCTCGTCGCCGAGGACCGCACCCCAGCCGCCGACCTGCACGGGTCTGCCGTCGGGCAGCCGGCCCACCGCGACCGAGCCGGTGCCGGCGACCAGACCGACCCCCTTGTCCAAACCAGCTGCGGGAACGAGGAGTTCGGCGTCGCCCACGACCAGCGCGGGCACGCCGAGCAGGTCCTCGAGCGCGGCCCGGATCACGGCGCACTGGCGCGGGGTCTCACAGGCATGGCCGCCCACGGCGACGGCGGACGGGCGAGTGTCCGCCGGCAGGGCGTCACCGACCAGCGCGGCCAGCCAGTCGGCGGCCGCCACGGGGTCGTGCGGCCGCCAGCCGCCGCTCGGACGCACGTGATCGGCGACGCGGCCGTCGCCCGCGAGGGCGCGCAGCTGCGTCTTGGTGCCGCCCACGTCGATACCGACCACGGAGGGCGTGGAGTAGTGCACGGGTCCTCTTTCGTCGTCGCGCAGGCGCACTGCGGCAAGTCGGCGAACGGCGGGCGAACCATGCGTCGGAGTACGGGAGTTGACAGGTTCGGGAAGCCCCGGGACGGGCCTCGTGCGGGCCACGGCAGGCGAGTACCGTGAAGTTCGTTAGGAAGTTAACTAACGAAGTAGGGTGCGTCAAGAGGCACGGAAACCCCGATGCCGCGCGACCCTCGCGACCTTCCGCGGCCGCAGCACGACCTGGGGAGAGCATGCACCTGAGTGAGAGTGCCCGTGTGGTGTTCGACGTTCTGGCCGGGGCGGGCACCGCCACCCGCCCCCAGCTGGCAGCCGGTGCGGGCCTTTCCAAACCGACCGTCTCCACGGCGGTGGCCGAGCTGGAGGCCGTCGACCTCGCCGCCCACTCCGGGACGGCCTCCGGCGGCACCGGCCGCAGCGCTGCCGTCTACCGCCTCGGACCGGCCGCCGGCGCCGTCCTCGCCGTCGATCTCGGCCCCGCCCGCACCCGGGTGCGCGGCTGCGCCCTGGACGGCGCGCTGCTCGCCGAGGGCAGCGGGACCCGGCCCGACGCGGCCGACACCGTCCGCGAGGTCCTCAAGGCGCTGCCCGGCGGCGCCCCGCTGCGCGCCGTCGTCGTCGCCGTCGGCGACGTCACCACCCAGGACCGGGAAGGCACCGGGCAGCGCCCCGCGACCGCCAAGGCCGGGCCCGTCTTCGACGCCATGGCCGTCGCCCTGCCCGAGGGCGTGCCCGTCCACCTGGAGAACAACGTCAACTGCGCCGCGCTCGCCGAACTGCACGAGGGCGCCGCACGCGGCCGGGACACCTTCGGCTACCTGCGCATCGGCGTGGGCGTCGGCCTCGGCGTCGTCATCCGCGGCCGGGTGCTGCGCGGCGCGAACGGCGCCGCCGGTGAGGTGGCCCGGCTGCCCTACCCCTGGACCGACGACCGCGATCCGCGCTACGAGGGCCTGGAGGAGCACATGGGCGCCCGCTCCCTGCTGCGCCGGGCGGCCGACGCCTGGCAGGACGGCGACGGACCGTGCCCGCGCAGCGCCGAGCGGCTCTTCGCCCTGGCCCGGCAGGGGCACGGCACCGCCCACGCGGTGATCGCCGCGCACGCCGCCGACGTGGGCCGGCTGGCTGCCGCCGTGGCCGCCGTACTGGACCCCGGGCTGATCGTGCTGGGCGGCGCCACCGGCGCGGACCCGCAGCTGCTGCCCGGGGTGCGGAACGAGCTGGCCCGGCTGAGCTGGCCCACCGAGGTGGTCAGCAGCGTCGTGGGGGACACCGGCACGGTGGCGGGCGCCAGCAGGCTGGCCGTGGCCCATGGAATTCAAACCGTGACCGGAGCTGTACGGGCGAAGCATTGACGGGCGCGCCATCGGTCTGCCAATGTCCGGACAAGCGCTTTCTGAGTCGGTCGGGACACCGACTCCGGGTGAGCCTCCCGCCCGTACACGAAGTACGGCAGCCGCACGAGGGTGAGCTTGTGCGACGTGGGCCGTCATGGCCGGGGACCCCACCGTCAAAGGCGACGCGGCCGGGCGAGGCCGTGCCCCCGGAAAGCGAAATTTCCCGCAAAATGCACCTGTGCCGCCTCGGCTGGCGCCGTGCTTCTTCCGCTACGACGAAAAGGGACTGAAGATGACCAGTGTGGGTGTGCGGCGCTCCCGCCGACTCGGCCGCGGCGGCATACGCCGCGTTGTTCCCCTCGCTGCCGTGGCCACGGCAGGTGCCCTCCTGCTCTCCGCCTGCGGGTCGGAATCCGGCTCGGGCGGGACCTCCAAGTCGCTGACGTTCTGGATCTCCACGGTTCCGGGGCAGGACGCGGGCTGGAAGAAGATGGTGGCGCAGTACAAGAAGGAAACCGGCGTCAAGGTCAAGCTCGTCAACATCCCCTACGACGGCTACGACGCGAAGCTGCGCAACGCCGCGCAGGCGAACTCCCTGCCCGACGTGGCGGCAGTGCCGAAGCTGGACCCGATCTGGGCGAACAAGCTGATCGACCTCAGCTCCATCGCCAACAAGAAGAGCAACAAGATCAACGGCAACTTCGTCGCCAAGGACTCGTCCGGGAAGGTGCTGTCCATCCCCTCGGACATCACCGCGTCCGGCCTGTTCATCAACGAGACGCTGTTCAAGAAGGCCGGTGTCTCCTTCCCGACCTCGCCCCAGAAGACCTGGACCTGGACCGAATTCATCAAGGCGGCGGACCAGGTCCGGGAGAAGACCGGCGCCAAGTACTCCCTCACCTTCGACCAGTCGCCGTCCCGGCTCCGCGCCATGGTGTACGAACTCGGCGGGAAGTACGTCCACGCGGACTCCTCCGGCAAGTTCTCGGTGGACGCCGCGACCAGGAAGGCTGTGAAGCGCTTCGTCGCGATGAACGACGACAAGACCATGCCGAAGTCGGTGTGGACCAGCGGCGCCGACCCGTCGGCCATGTTCCAGAGCGGTGACGTGGTCGCCTACTGGTCCGGCGTGTGGCAGGTTCCCGCCTTCGCGGAGAGCATCAAGAAGTTCGACTGGGCGAGCGTCCCGACTCCCGCCGAGCCGGTGCAGGCCAGCGACGTCAACAGCGGCGGCATGACGGTGGGCTTCAACAACAACGGCGACGCGGCCGCCGCCGCGACGAAGTTCCTGTCCTGGCTGTACGAGCCGGCCCACTACCAGGCGCTGTGTGAGGCGTCCGGGTTCCTGCCGGTCGAGAGCGGTCTGAACCCGAAGTACCCCTTCAAGTCCGAGGCGGCGCAGGCGGCGTTCAAGCTGTACAACGAGTCGATCCCGCTGTACGCCCCGATCTCCGGCTACTTCAACACCGCGCAGACGAACTGGGTGCTGAAGGGCAAGAGCCTCACCGAGGACCCGACCAAGACGGAGCTCGGCAAGGCGATCAACGGCCAGCAGTCGGCCGACAAGGCGCTGGACAACATCGTGGCCGGCTACAACCAGCAGGTCGGCGGCTGAGCCCAGGCCGACAGGGCCGGGCGGCGGGGTCGAGACACCGCCGCCCGGCCTCGGGCCCCCACGTGATGCCGGGCTCACGGCCCTGAGCCCACAGGAACCTATTCCACCAGCACGGAGTCAGGAAGATGACCAAACGCGCCCCGGACGTGTCCGCGAGCCCGCCCAGGAGACGCAGTAAGTACATCCTTGCGCCGCTCGTCCTCATCGCGGCCAATGTCGTGCTCTTCGCGCTGTTCTTCGTCTGGCCGGCGGTGATCGGGCTCGTCTACTCCTTCACGAACTACACGGGCGTGGGGGCGTTCCAGTTCGTCGGACTGGACAATTACCACAACCTGTTCGGGGACTCCACCTTCTACAGCGCGCTGACCCGGACGCTGCTGTACACCGTGCTCTTCGTTCCGCTGAACTTCGTGTTCTCGCTGCTCATCGCCAACGTGCTGGTGAGCAAGCACGCCAAGGGCGTGTCGGTCGCCCGCGTCTTCTTCTTCATCCCGTGGCTACTGTCACCCATCGTCGTGGGTGTCCTGTGGCGGTGGCTGTTCGGTGAGAACTTCGGACTGGTCAACTACGTCATCGAGAAGTTCGGCGGAAGTGCCGTTCCGTGGCAGTCGAACGCGGACCTGTCGCTGATGGTGGTGGTGGCGGCGGCATCCTGGGCCTGGACGGGCTTCTCGATGCTGCTGTTCATCGCGGCGATCAAGAACGTACCGGTGTCGTACTACGAGGCGGCATCGCTCGACGGCGCCGGTCCGTGGCGCCAGTTCATCAGCATCACACTGCCGAGCATCGCGCCCACTTCCTTCATCGTCATCCTGCTCAACACGATCCACGCGATGAAGGAATACCCGCTGTTCGCCTCCCTCAACAACGGCGGACCCGGAACGTCGAACAACCTGCTTGTCCAGTACATCTACCAGACCGGCTTCAAATCGGGCCAGATCGGCTACGCGAGCGCCGCGTCGTTCGTGCTCATGCTCATCCTGATGGCCGTCGCGATCATCCAGCTGATCGTCAACCGGCGGGTGGAGAACCGATGACAACCACAGACATGCCACGCCCGGTCGACGCCGAGCTCGGACCGGTTGTTCCCAAGAAGCGGCCCCGCAGCGCGGCCAGCGGTGGGCTTCGGCGCGCGGTGCCCGCGACGACACTGCTGTGGGTCCTGGCGGCCCTCTACGGGCTGCCGGTGCTGTGGTTCGTACTCAGCTCCTTCAAGCCGGCGGGAGACCTGTTCTCCCTTCCGCTGACGCTGCTTCCGCACGACCCCACCCTGTCGGGTTACAAGACGGCGTGGGACAGCGCCAACTTCTCCCAGTACTTCATCAACACGACCATCGTGTGTGTGATCGCGACGATCCTCACGGTGGGAGTCAGCTGCTGCACGGGGTACGCGCTGGCCAAGTACGACAACAAGTGGCTCAAGGTGTTCTTCATGGGCATCCTGGCCACGACGATGCTGCCCTCCGAGGTCATGCTCGCCCCGCAGTTCCTGGTGGTCCGCGACATCGGCCTCTACAACTCGCTCGCCGGCATCATCCTCCCGGCCCTGCTCACCGCGACCGGGTGTTTCATGTTCCGCCAGTTCTTCCTGACGGTCCCCGACGAGCTCATCGAGGCCGCCCGCATCGACGGGGCGCGTGAACTGTCGATCTTTCTGAGGATCATGGTGCCGATCTCCCGGCCCATCATGCTGACGCTCGCCATCCTGTCGTTCCAGTGGCGGTGGAACGACTACATCTGGCCGCTGCTGATGCTCAACGACCCCAACAAGTTCACCGTGCAAATCGGCATCCAGAGCCTCGTCGGCGCGCAGAACATCAACTGGTCGGTGGTGCTCGGCGGATCGGTCATCTCCATGATTCCGCTGATCGTCGTCTTCCTGGTGTTCCAGCGTTACGTCATGAACGCCGACATCAACGCCGGACTGAAGGACTGACCCACCCGTGCATCTCCCTCACCAGCGCGGCCCGTTGCACGACCTCCCGGACACCCCGGAGGCCTACGACGCCGTCCTCGCCGACGTCACCGAGCAGGCCCTGGCCCGGATGACGCCGGAGGGCAACCTCGAACACCCGGACTGCGTCGACGACATCGGCGACACCTCCCTCGGCCTCACCTCCCTGCTCGCCCTCGCCTGGCAGCGGAACAAGGACCCGCGGCTGCCGGAGGCGGTGCGCGGCAGCCTCGCCTTCCACCTGAGCGAGCGGGTGTACACCGAGGACAATCCCGGCTACCCCAACCTGCGGGTACGCGACTCCGGGCTGCCGTACGCCCGTTACACCCTGGCGGCCGGCGCCCACCCCATCGGCGACTGGCCGAGCACCGTGTGGGCCCTGCTCCAGGCGGTCAACGTGCTGGACGCGGCCGACGGCCTCGTCGACGAAGGACAGCGCGCAGAACTGCTGGAGGTGGCGCACGGCTACTGGCGCTGGCTGACGGAGGCGACGTTCTACAACCCGCAGGAGGCCGGCAACCAGGCCATCGGCTGCGTCGTCGGCGGCCTGATGCTGGCCCGGCACCTGCCGCCCGCCGAGGGCGAGTCGGTGCGGCGCGAGGCCCTGCGGCTCTACGAGGAGAAGATCCGCGCCCACCGGGTCGCCGACCGTGGTGCCCTGCTGCCGCCCGAGCACGGCGGCGCCTACGACAACAACTACGGCCCGATCTCCCTGTCCTTCCTCGCCCAGGCGCACCGGGTCAGCGGCGAGGAGATCTTCGCGGAGGACGGCGACGCGCTCGCCCGCTACATCGACGCGCGCCTGACGGGCGGCGGCTTCGACAACGGCGGTCCGCGCTACAGCGAGCAGCACTCCGCCTTCGAGTCGGTCCTGGGCCTGCGCTACTTCAGCCGCCGCATCGGCTCCGACCTCGGCCGCTACCGGGGCGACAGCCGGTGGGCCCGGCACGCGGTCAAGCCGGACGGCGGCATCGACGGCCACTTCGCGTTCATGCTGGTCTGGCAGATCCAGGACACGACGTCCTGGCACCGCACACCGTCCACGGCGCCGGCCCGGCACCAACTGCGCGCGGGCAGCGTGTCGGTGGCCTTCGACGACCGGATGACCCCTTCCCTGGTGGAGGCCGCCGGCACCTACTACCTGCCCGCCGCCGTCAACCGCCAGCACGGCTTCGGCCCGGTCACCGACGGCTTCCTGATGTGTCGCCCCATGGGCGAGGTCCGCGTCCGCGACCTGAGGGCTGACGGACTGACCGCCAAGCTGGTCACCAAGCCGGTGGTCGGCCGCGACCACGTCCTGCGTCACCTGCAGTCCCTGTACGTCACCGACGGCACCCGCCTGTGGATGACGGTCGCAGTGCAACGCCTCCCCCGTACGCCGTACCTGCTGGCCGGGTTGCCGTACGCGGCCGACGACGGCGACCGGGTGCGCCGGACCGCGGAGGCCGAGGTGACGTCGGCCGGCTCGTTGCGGCTGACGCATCCGTCCTCGGACACCGTGGACCACTTCGACGCCCGCGCCGACACGACCCAGGAGCAGGCCGCCTTCGCCCTGGCCGCCGACCCGCGCGGCTACGGCAACCCCGACGAGGGCTGGCGCCACCTGGTCTCCTCCACGGCCCTGGAAGCCGAACCGGCCCCGGGCGCCCCGGAGAACCTGCACGTCTTCGCCGTCCGCTACGGCGAGGACGGTGGGTTCACGCCCTCCTTCGCACGCGAGGGGGACGACCTCACGGTCCGCACGGAGGCCTTCACCGCGGTCATCGGAGCGGCGGCGGGCGGCCCCTACGGGGAACCGGAGCTGGCGCTGCGGGCGTAGGACTACGGGCCTCGTCCGGCGACGGCAGCGTCGCCGTCGGGACGATCAGGTCCGCGCGGTGCCGCGTCGTGGCGATCACGTCGGCGTTGCGCTGGTCGGAGCGCAGGACCCAGGTCACCGCCTCGTCGTGCGGCTTGCCGAACCGCTCGTGGCGGGCGACCAGGCGCCGGATCCGCTCCTCCTCGTCGAGTTCGCAGAACCACACCTCGTCCAGCAGCGGCCGGACGCGGGCCCACGCGCCGGTGTCGAGCAGCAGGTAGTTGCCCTCCGTCACGATCAGCCGGGCCGTCGGCGGCACCGGAATCGCCCCGGCGATCGGCTGCTCCAGCACACGTTCGAAGCCGGGCGCGTAGACGACCTCCTTCCCGTCGTCCTTCTCGTCCTCGCGCAGTCGGCGCAGCAGCGCCGCGTACCCGGCCGCGTCGAAGGTGTCCGGCGCGCCCTTGCGGTCCCGGCGGCCGAGCCGCTCCAGTTCCGCGTCGGCCAGGTGGAAGCCGTCCATGGGGACGTGCGCGACCCACGGCTGCGCGTCGCCGTTCAGTTCTTGCACCAGGTGCTCGGCAAGCGTCGACTTGCCCGCGCCGGGGCTGCCGGAGATGCCGAGAAGCGCGCGCCGCCCGCCGTGTGCGAGGGCCCGGGCGCGGTCGAGGAGGTCGTCGAAAGTCAGCGGCACACAGGAGAGTGTGTCACCCTGCGCGCAGGCGGCGGCTTCCGGCCAGGCGGGGAGTCTCCCGGGCCGGAGCGCGCCAGGACCGGGGGGGGAGGGAACCGCACCATGCCCGACACCACACCCGACGACGAGGCGCAGATCCGCACCCTGATCACCCGATGGGCCGAAGCCGTCCACCGCGGCGACCTCGACGGCGTCCTCGCCCAGCACGCCGGGGACATCGTCATGTACGACGTCCCCCCGCCCCACGAGGGCATCCATGGCCTCGCCGCCTACTGCGTGACCTGGCCGCCCTTCTTCGCCTGGCAGGCCCAGGGCGCCTGCTTCGACATCACGTCCCTCCACGTCACCGCCGGCACCGACGTCGCCTACGCCCACGCGCTGCTGCGCTGCGGCACCCCGGAGGAACTGGCCGAACGCCCCACCCTCCGCCTGCGCCTGACCTTCGGCCTGCGCAAGGAAGGGGGCCGCTGGGTGGTCGCCCACGAGCACCACTCGTTCCCGCACGACTGACCGCGTCTGCGCGGCGCAGGGAGCCCGTCCCGCATATGGGGGAACCCGGCGACGTATGACGCACCTCGGACTCCCCGCACACATCCGGGCCTGCCTGTTCGACCTCGACGGCGTCGTCACCCGGACGGCCGTCGTGCACGCCGCCGCCTGGAAGGAGACGTTCGACGCCTTCCTGCGCGAGCGTGAGGGCCAGCGGTTCCGGCCGTTCGACGCCGGCGCCGACTACGCCGCGTACGTCGACGGCCTCCCCCGCGCCGACGGCGTACGCACCTTCCTCGCCGCCCGCGGCATCCACCTGCCCGAGGGCGACCCCGACGACCCGCCGGACGCCCCCACCGTGCACGGCGTCGGCAACCGCAAGAACGCCCTGCTGCGGGAGAAGATCCGCACCGGAGGCGTCGAGGCCTACGACGGCACCCTGCGCTACATCGAGGCGGTCCGCGCCCGCGGCCTGCGCACCGCGATCGTCTCGGCCAGCGCCAACTGCCGCGACGTACTGCGCGCCGTCGGCGCCGGGCACCTGTTCGACGTGACCGTCGACGGCATCGTCGCCGCCGAGCGCCACCTCCCCGGCAAACCGCGCCCCGACACCTTCCTCGCCGCCGCCCACGAGCTCGGCGTCGCGCCGCGGGAGGCTGCCGTCTTCGAGGACGCACTCGCCGGCATGGACGCGGGCCGCGCGGGCCACTTCGGCTACGTCGTCGGCGTCGACCGCACCGGACAGGCCGCCGCCCTGTACGCACACGGCGCGGACCGGGTCGTGGCCAGCCTGGCCGACCTGACCGGAGTGACCCACCGGACCTGACGGCCTGGTCCTGCCGCGCATTCGGCGGAATTCCGCACGGCGTGCTGACACTTCACGGGTTAGTTTGTCAATGTTTTTCCGTTTTGCCGTACTTTCATATTAAATGCGTCAAGCTGAAACGTCTCAGAAATCCAACGACTTGTAGGGGTAAGGGGTGGACGATGGCCCACAGCGCGAGCGCCATCCTCACAGGTATGCGAGGGCGTGAGCAGACGCCCGGCGCCGACGCGTCCCGGCGTGCGCGCGGCACCGCGCCGCTCGCGGCACTCGCCGGAGTGTTCACGCTGGCCCAGCTCGTCCTCGTACGCCCCGGCCTGGGGCTCGGCTGGGACGAGACCGTGTACGTCAGCCAGGTCGGCACCCAGGGGCCCGCGGCCTTCTTCAGCGCCCCGCGCTCCCGCGGCGTCTCCCTGCTCGTCGCGCCCATCGCATCGTGGTCGACGTCCACGCCCCTGCTCCGGATCTACCTCGCCGTCCTGGCCGGCCTCGGCCTCTACGTGGCCCTGCGCGCCTGGCGCGGCCTGTTCCCGACCCGCGTCCTGGTCGTGGCGGGCGCCCTGTTCGCCTCCCTGTGGGTGACCCTGTTCTACGGCCCGCAGGCCATGCCCAACTACTGGGTCGCGGTCGGCGCCCTGATCTGCGTCGGCTGCTTCCTGCGGGCCCGCACGGACCGCTCCGCGCGGGCCGCCCTGTGGGGTGTCGCGGCCGGCGGCTGCCTCATGGCGTGGATGCGGCCGACCGACGCGGTCTGGGTGACCGTGCCGCTCGTCGTCCTCGCGCTCGTACGCCGGTACTGGCGACCGCTGCTCGCGCTGGCGGCGGGCCTCGCGGCCGGGGCGGTGGAGTGGGTGATCGAGGCGTATCTAGGCTTCGGAGGGCTGGGGGAGCGGCTGCGCGAGGCCTCGCGCATCCAGGGGGGACTGGGCTGGTACTTCGCCGTCGACGACCAACTGCGCAGCCTGGGCGGACGGGCCCTGTGCCGCCCGTGCACCGGGTCGATGCCGAACCCGCTGCTCACCGTGTGGTGGTACGTCCTGCCGGTGCTGGCCGTCCTCGGCCTGGCCGTCGCGGTCCGGGCCCGCCGCGCCGCACCCACGGTGCTCGCGCTCGCCTGCGCCACGACCGCCGCCGTGCCCTACCTGTTCATGATCGGATACGCGGCGCCCCGCTTCCTGCTGCCCGCCTACGCCCTGCTGGCCCTGCCCGTCGCCGACGCGCTGTGGTCCCTGGCCAAAGCGCCGAACGGGAAGTGGAGGCCCGCGGTCGCGGCTCTCGTCGCGGTCGGGCTCGCCGGACATCTGGCGGTGCAGTACGCCGTGCTCGCGCGCACCGTCGACCGCAACACCGAAGCCCGCCGGGACTGGACCCGCGCCGCCGAGACACTGCACCGCCTCGGCGTCAGCCCGCCCTGCCTGCTCACCGGCCACGAGGCCATCCCTGTCGGCTACTACACCGGCTGCTCCTCCGCGGCGACCGGCGGCCACAACGAGAACTCCACGGTGGCGGACATCGTGCGCACCGCACATCGCATCCCCGCCGCCGCCCTCGTCGCGCCGGGCGGCACCCCGCCCGCCTACGCCCGCACCTGGCCCGCCCACCGCGTCGGCGAACTGACCGTCCACGTCGCCCCGACGGCGCGGGAGGACGGCGCCGCGTGACTCCGGAGCCGTCGCTCGCGGCCGTACTGATCCGCCGCAGGGCACCGTGATCCCCGAAGGGCGTTTCCCCTCCGGCCGGTTCAGGTAGGAGACGGACCGTCAGGTGTTCGACGGACGAGGGGGTAACCGGATGACCGTGCACGACAGCGAGGGCCGGCTGGGGGAGGAGTTCTTCACGCCCGGCACGTCGTCCTTCACTGAGTTCCTCGCGGCGCACCGCCCCGAGTCGCTGAACACCAACTGGATCCTCCCCGACGGCATGCAGGCACCGCCCGCCCGGGTCCCGCACGGCACCACCGTCCTCGCCCTCACCTACCGCGACGGCGTGCTGATCGCCGGCGACCGCAGGGCCACGGCGGGCAATCTGATCGCCCAGCGCGACCTGGAGAAGGTGCACCCCGCCGACGACCACACCGCCGTGGCCTTCGCCGGCTCCGTCGGCCTCGCACTGGACCTGGTGAAGCTCTACCAGGTCGAACTGGCGCACTTCGAGAAGATCGAGGGCGTCCCCATGACCCTCGGCGCCAAGGCGACCCGGCTGGCCGGCATGACCCGGCAGAACCTCGGGCAGGCCATGCAGGGCCTGGCCGTCGTCCCGCTGATGGCCGCCTACGACGTGCACGCCCCCGACGGCGCACACGGCCGTATCGTCGGCTTCGACGTGGCCGGCGGGCGGTACGAGAAGACGGACTTCCACGCCGAGGGCTCCGGCTCCCCGTACGCCCGGGGAGCGCTCAAGAAGCTCTTCCGCCCCGGCCTGTCCCGCCGCGAGGCCACCCTCACCGCCCTGCACGCGCTGTACGACGCCGCCGACGACGACTCCGCGACCGGTGGCCCGGATCTCAGCCGCCGAATCTTCCCCGTCGTGTCCGTCATCACCGAGGGCGGCTTCGAGCGGCTGCCGGAGGCGGAGACGGCCGAGCTGAGCCACGAGATGGTGGAGCAGCGTCACGGCCGCCCGGACGGGCCGAACGCCGACGTGTGATCACCACACCCACCAGGAGCTGCCGGAAGCTGCCGGAGTTTCCGCTTCCGTGGGCAAGACCTGTCAGGGCTTTTACTGCACATGAGTTGCAGGTACTGGAGGATGGCACAAGGCTGTACACGCAGCCGCTCAGCCGAGAGAAAGTCCCTCCCCGATGACGGCCGCCCCTGACTCCGCTCCGACCCTCCCCGCCCGGACCGCCGCACACCGCACGGTCTGGCACCGCGTCCGCACCTCCATGACGCGGCAGGAGTGGATCAGGGCGGGCGGGATGGCCGCCGTCGTCCTCGGACTGCACCTGATCGGCTGGTTCACGCTCGTCGCCGTCGTCGCCCCGCAGCACCACAGCATCGGCACGCAGACCTTCGGCGTCGGCATCGGCGTCACCGCGTACACGCTCGGCATGCGGCACGCCTTCGACGCCGACCACATCGCCGCGATCGACAACACGACCCGGAAACTGATGGGAGAGGGGCAGCGGCCCCTGTCGGTCGGCTTCTGGTTCTCGCTCGGCCACTCCAGCGTGGTCTTCGTCCTGGCCCTGCTGCTCGCCCTCGGCGTGAAGGCCGTGGCGGGACCGGTCCGCGACGACGGCTCCGCCCTGCACGACATCACCGGCCTGATCGGCACGACCGTCTCCGGGACCTTCCTGTACGTCATCGCGGCCGTCAACCTCGTGGTCCTGGCCGGCATCTGGAAGGTGCTGCGCCGGATGCGCTCCGGGCACTTCGACGAGGCCGCCCTGGAGGCGCAGCTGAACAGCCGGGGCCTGATGAACCGCCTCCTCGGCCGGGTGACCAGGTCGATCACCAGGCCCTGGCAGATGTACTCGCTGGGCCTGCTCTTCGGCCTCGGCTTCGACACCGCCACCGAGATCGCGCTGCTCGTCCTCGCCGGGTCCGGCGCCGCCTCCGGCCTGCCCTGGTACGCGATCCTGTGCCTGCCCGTGCTGTTCGCCGCGGGCATGTCCCTGCTCGACACCATCGACGGCTCGTTCATGAACTTCGCCTACGGCTGGGCGTTCTCCCGCCCGGTCCGCAAGGTCTACTACAACCTCACCATCACCGGCCTGTCCGTCGCCGTCGCCCTGCTCATCGGCACCGCCGAACTCCTCGGCCTGCTCGCGCAGCGGCTCGGTCTGCACGGCCCGTTCTGGGACTGGATCGCGGGCCTCGACCTCAACACCCTCGGCTACGCGGTGGTCGGCCTCTTCGCCGCCACCTGGCTGATCGCCCTGCTGGTGTGGAAACTCGGCCGCATCGAGGAGAGGTGGTCAGCCGGCCTCACCGGACCGGTCGATGGAGATCATTGAGCCCGCTGTTTGCCCCCTTCCCGAATCCCCGATCCCCCGACGTCGGCCGGCCGGAAACCGGGTGCGCACTGTCGGCGCGGTGGGATGTGATGGGGCGATGACGATGGGGTTGGGCAAGCCGGGAGCCGACGGGTTGAGCGAGGCTGTGGGCGTGCTGCGGGAGTGGCAGTACGACGCGGCGCCGATGCAACTGCATCCGGGGGACCTTGATGGAGGGGAAGGGGTACGTCGAGGCGCCCACGGGCGCGCTGGCCCAGGATCTGCTGTCCGAGGTCGGCTGGAACACCGACGAGCCATGGACGCCGCTGCGCCGCGCCCTCGCGGAGCCGGTGAAGGACCCAGGCGTGCGGATCGAGGTGATCGGGCCGGAGCAGGCGCACGTGTGGACCGCCGTGCTGCGGGCATCGTTCGACGGGTCGACGTTCACGGTCGATCGCCGGTGCGCGATGGCGGCCGGATTGCCGTACGCCGACGCCCGGTGTCTGGTCGCGTACGACGACGAGGGCAACGCGGTGGCGGCGGTGACGGTGTGGTCGGCCGGTCCGGGGAAGCCCGGGCTGCTCGAGCCGATGGGCGTGCACCGGGAACATCGCGGTTACGGCTACGGCAAGGCGATCACCGTCGCTGCGGCGGCGGCACTCCAGTCGCTGGGCTCGTCGAGCGCGCTCGTCTGCACCCCGACCTCCAATGCCGGCGCCCTCGCCACCTACAAGTCAGCCGGCTTCCAGCAACTCCCCGAGAGACGGGGCCGCCGCCGGGACTAGGCCCAATGCCGTGTAGTTAGGGCTTGCCGATTAATAACTCGCTGTCTTGATCTCCGGTGGGTGGGTGAGTCCTGCCGTGCTGGC